>SXHN01000084.1 GCA_005773635.1 Actinomycetota bacterium | reverse complement strand
CCCTCACTTAGGTCCGGATATTGAGCGCAGCGCGCGCTATATTCGTCACTCCACGTCGGAGTGGCGGAATGGCAGACGCGCTAGGCTAAGGACCTAGTGCCCTTAGGGGCGTGGGGGTTCAAGTCCCCCCTCCGACACGCAGGAAATTCACCGGCCCTGACCAGGCCTGTTTCCTCGAATGTCATGTTGAGCGGTGGTGCTCCATGAACTTTGACGACGACGTGATCTCCGTGCACCTCGATTTGATCGAGTAGTTCGTTGAGCAGGGTTCGGCGCTCCGTCTCGGTCGCCGCTTCCCAAAGCGTTTCGATGTCAACGGTTTCGAGGTAGGCGACGACCTGATCAAATTCGTTCGCGAGGTCGGTATTTTGTTGATCCTCGATTGCTTGCACGGAGTCGGCTTGATCGAGGATTTCAATCTGAGCTGCGAGCCGGCGTTCTTCGTCAGCGAACAGCGCGCTACTGATCTCGCCTGCATAGTGCAGCTGGAGCAGCTTCCGTTGTTCGGTGCGAAGTCGGTTCAAGGCGTCGGCTGGGTTGGCCGTGGCGGCGGGCCGCTGGCGCGTCCCGTTCGCCTCCGCCAACTGACAGCGGATCGCATCCTTGATGTCGGAGTCCTGGCCGATCAGTCGAAGACCGAGCACAGCGGCGCGGGTCAGTCCACGCGTTGAGCGACGGGGGAGCGCGCAACCCTTGCCGCGATGACGACAACGAAAATGGATATGCCCTGAGCCGTTGTCTTCGACCGACATCGCGCGCCCACACTGACCGCAACGAACGCGACCCGACAAAAGATCGCGACCCTGTCGCCTGCCAGGGGTACGACCTCGATGCGCTGCTGCGAATTCCTCCGCGCTGACGATCGGTTCGTGGCGGCCTGCCGACCACTCGCCGTTGTAAAGAACTTCGCCGAGGTAGATACGCGAATGGAGAATCGAACGGACAGTGGAAAAGCCAATACCTGTCGCCCGTTCAATATCGCCGAGGCTTGCACCGTTTGCTCGGAGCCGGAACACCTCGCGCACTATGGGTGCCATGCCATTGGGAACGAGATTGCCATCGCTGAGGTCGTAACCCGTCTTCGGTCGATTGATCCACTTACCCTCGCGCACAGCTTGCGCCATACCCATGCGCACGTTCTCGGCGAGCTGCTCACGATAGAACTGCGCGAACGCACCCAGCACTGAGTAGAACATGCGCCCTGTCGCAGACGAAAGGTCGATCTTTTCGCTGAATGAATGCAACGCAACGTTGGCCTTGCCGAACGTGTCCGCGAGGAGCAACAGATCACCGAGGTCGCGAGACAGCCGATCGAGTCGCCACACGAGCACATGATCCACGTGGCCGTCGGCGACCATCGACATAACTTGTTGGAGTCCAGGGCGTTCAAGGTTCTTGCCCGACAACCCTGGATCGCAAACGATCGTGACCGCTCCGAGTTCGTGGAACTCCGCGTACGCTTGCAGTCGCTCGGCTTGGCCCTCGATCGAGAACCCCTCCGCCGCCTGTTCCTCCGTCGAGACACGGCAATACGCAACCGTCAACATCGTGCACTCCATCCCGCGCAGCTTCAATGCCACGCAACGCGATCGCAACGAGCGCGGACGCTACTCGTCGATAATTCGGACTCGACTGATGCTCAGTCATCCCACGACATCCAAACCGCTGGCGGTGCCTTCCATCCCACGGTCTGATCCGAGGTCCACACCGTGCGGGGGTCGCGTCCCATGATTTCGGAAACGGCATCAATTGCAAGCTCGCGAGTTGGTGCCCACACCCGCTCAACTTTCGGTGCGAAGCCCTGCGCGATTTCGTAACGATGTAATCGTGCACACCTCGGACTCTCATCGAACGACTTCGCGACGTACTTCGAGAGATACCCGGCAGCGTGGCGCGCGGACTCCAAAGTGCCAGCGGAACGAGCACTCCCGAGCCGCTTGATATGCACGAAACCCCGACCCCAAACATCGGCGAGCTGCCGCTGCTTGACGTAGCGATCGATTGCGAAATGCACGTGTAGCCCGTGGTCGGTGTTGTGCCACTCTGGCACCCACAAATAAGGGAACGGCTCGCCGATCACCTCGTAGCGAAGACGCTTGAAGTAGTGAGCGATATGGCGACGTACAGCGCGTTCATCGTGCAACCCATCGCCGCGATACGTCAACGTTCCGAGACGATCCAAGCGATTGGCGGCCGCGTAGCGCCGCACTTTCGTTCGAGCACGGCGTGCAGCCTCCGACGCTGCACGTTCTGGGTCGAGCGCAGGGCCGGGAGTCGCGCAAGGGCGAGGTTGACGGCGATAGTGGAATGTGCCGCTGGCTTCGCCAGCGTCAGGGTAAAGACCCAGGACCCATCCGGATCGAATATCTGGGGTGACGAGTTTCGTTGCTTCTTCAAGTGAAGAAGGGCGGCGGCGCGGGTGATCGGGCATCTCGAAGTCCTTTGAACAGCACTAATGAAAGGGCTGTGGATTCGAGGTCGAGCACACCTCCACACGCCGGGCTGTGTCCTCCCGGATCGTCGTCCAATTAACGGCGCGCTATGCCCTGGGCGCCGCGGCAACATACTGCGTTTGCGAGATCCACTCTCGGCACTCGGGCCCAGGCACCGTGCGCGACACCTTTCTACACGCGAATTACACGCATGTCAATACGGACAAGCTCGGAACGCGAACAAGGTCGGGAGCACAAGCACCCGACCTCGCCCAATCATGTGCGCCGTCGGTCGTCCCTCAAGGCACGCTGCGCTCGGCTGCGCCGACCTTGACCGACGACCGAGCGACGTTGCCGCCAGAATCAACGAGTCAGTGGCGACGCGTCCCGGTAAACGAGAGAATGCACTCCGAGAACCAACAGCGGCACCGTGGCAAGAAAGCCAAACAGCAACGCAACCAGAGCATGACCGACCAAGGAATCCGACGCCCCGGCCACTGCGTCAAGCGTGCCTAGTCGGACAGCACGAACGTCACGATCAAACTGAATCTTGCGAACCAACGTACTGATCGCGCCAGCTCCCCACCCGCAAATCGCCGGTGCCGCACACAGCGCAAACTTCGTGTCACGTTCCATACATCCCCCAAACAAGATCGAATGACTCGTGACACATCCTCGCAGCTCAGCGCGAATCTATGCCAGTATGCAATTTGCGGGTGCTGTGTTACAACAGCGCACCCACAAACGTGGACGAGCAGATCGGCAGTTCTGAGTGCACGAAGTGTCCGTTCGGCTATCGACGATGAAATGCGTGATTCAAGTTTGTCGTTCGTCGCGAAAACGCTGTTCTACTGACTCTTGGAAACGTTGCTGCTGCGTCTTTGCGTTGGAATGCATAAACCGAGCAAAAGCATCATGCGGGTGAACCTGGTGGATACTTGCGAATACGGATCGTGACTTGCGGACTTGTTCGGCGGGTTCGTTCTCGGTGTCGTGGTTCGGGCACGGATCCCATTTGTCTCCGGGACTTGAGTTTCAGTTGACGGCGCCGCATTTGGCGAGGATCGAAGTCGCCGAGCCGGGACCTGGGTCGCGCGGGGCGCCCTCCCGAGCGAACGCTTTCTCGATCGCAGCGAAGGCGCCCTGGTCGTCATCGGACTCGATATACGCCGTCGCAAAGATGCGGCCGAAATCGATCGCGTTGGCCACCTCGCTGCGAACATCCGCGTCCACCTGGTCGAGAGCGTCGGACAGCTGCGCGAGGAGACGTCGCGCGTTTTCGTAGCCGACCTGGCGTTTGGCAAACTCGATCACGTCGTCGTTGCCGTCAAAGAGCTCGTTGACTTCGTCGGAGACTTCGCACCATTGAGCGTGGTCGACGATGCCCACGTCGATCGTGACAGTGTCGGTAGCGTCGAGGGCAAAATGGGCACCATCGCCCACCTGGAGGCACAAACGGTGGGCGCCCGGCTCGAGGTAGATCGTCGCGTTCGATTGACCGTCGTCGACATGAATGTGATCCGCGTCGCTGACAATCGCTGTACCCGGCGTTACGCATTGGGTGCCGGCGATGACGTGGAAGTGGCCGGCGCCGTCGCGGACCGAGCCGGCCTTCTCAATATTGATCCCCTGCGCGGTCATGCTGACGCCAACCCCGCCGGCGACGGCGGCACCGTTGGCCGGCGCGCCGAACGCCACGGTCCCCGTCGACTTGGCTTCGCCGGCTCGGGAGGAGCTCGTTGTGGATCCACCGGTGGGATTGTCGCTGCCGCCGCACGCAGCGAGGAGGAGCACGAAGGGCGAAACGAGGGCGAGAGCCCGACTGCGCAGCGTGGACGACAGCATGAAATCTCCTCGGATCTGCTGGGCCACTTCGCCCGCTCTGGGTAAGTGTCGCGCTCGGACCCTCGACGGTTCGCATCAGCATGGAAAAGGTGTCCCTAATCGCCAAGAGCCTGCTCGCTTGGCAGATCTTCGCCTCGACGAACAAGGCCGTTAGCATTCTGATTCACCCGCTCCGATTGCCCGCTCTGTGCGTGTTATGCAAGTCCTACTGGACACCGCATCGACAGGTTTCGAATGTCGCAGTATTGAGAGGCAACCTGCGGCACCGGCGGATCAGCCGCTGCTCCAAGCCGCCAGCCGCCAGTCGCAATCTCGCGACAACGGCCCGCTGACTTTGACGCTCTACGACGCGGCTGCCCACGGCCGTAACCGCCAGTGGATATCGGTTTCTTCGGCCCTCCGACACGAAGGAAATTCACCGGCTCTGACCAGGCCGGTTTCCTCAAAAGTCATGTTGAGCGGTGGCGCTCCGTGCACTTTGACCACGAGCTGATCTTCGTGGACTTCGATTTGATCAAGTAACTCATTGAGCAGAGTTCGGCGTTCTGTCTCTGACGCTGACCCCCAAAGCGTCTCGATATCGACGGTTTCGAGGTAGTCCACGACCTGATCAAATTCGGTCGCGAGGTCCAGGGCCTGTTGTTCCTCGATTGCTTGCGCGGAGTCAGCTTCAACGAGGACTTCGATCTGTGCTGCGAGCCGACGTTCTTCGTCCGCGAACAGCGCGCTACTGATCTCGCCTGCATAGTGCAACTGGAGCAGCTTCCGTTGTTCGCTACGGAGCACCCACCGAAACGGACCGCCCATATCGGCAGATCGGAGTGCACGCGTCGCGCGATTATTGTGCGTCAAGGATTCGGTGTTTGGCCGTACCGCCGACCCGGCGATGCCGAGCGACGGGAGTGTCGTGCAGAGCCACGAGGGAGTTCCTTAGTACGGTCAACCTGATGGGCGTACGAATGGGCTACAGCGCGGGGACCGAGGTTCGCAGCGTCGCCGATCTCCGAGAGGAAGCCCACTGGGCCGCGGCCACGGGATTCGAGAGCTTCTGGGTGTCGCAGGTTTTCGGTATCGATCCGATCGTCGCGCTTGCGGCCGTCGGTGCTGACGTTCCCGAGTTTCGGGAGCTGGGGACTTCGGTCGTGCCGCTCACTGGTCGACATCCGCTCGCCCTCGCGGCGCAGGCACTGACGGCGCAGAACGCGCTCGACGGCCGTTTCACCCTCGGCATCGGCGCGTCCCATCAGATCGTCACCGAGGGGTTCTTCGGCGAGTCCTATCAGCATGCGTTCTCGCGAACCGTCGAGTTCCTCGATGCGCTGATGCCGCTCCTCGAGGGTAAGCCGGCAAATGTCGATGGCGACCAGGTCTTCGCAAAGGGTTGGCTGAAGATCGACGCGGCTCCGTGCCCGGTGTTGCTCGCAGCCCTCGGCCCACGCATGCTCGATCTCGCCGGTCGCGTCACGGCCGGCACTTCGGTCGGCTCCTGCGGACCGCGCACGATCGCTCGTGACATCGTTCCGGTCATCACGGCGTCAGCCGAACGACACGGCCGAACCCCTCCGCGGGTTGTCGCACTCGTTGGAGTATGTGTCACGTCGGATCCGGACGGAGCGAGAGACCACTCTCGGCGCATGAGCCAGATGTACGACGCGTTCCCGAGCTACCGCAGAGTGCTCGATCTCGAAAGCGTCGCGGGAGGTGCGGACCTCATGCTTGCCGGCACGATCGACGATATCTTTGATGGCTTCGCCACCTACGTCGATGCTGGCGTGACGGACCTTCGAGTCGCGATCTTCGCCCGCACTGAGGACGAGCAGTCGGCCACCCGAGAAGCTCTCGCCAGAGTGCTCGCGCACGGCGTCCGCTGACCTGTCGAGGTCCGTCTCGATGGTCGCGAAACGACCCGGCCATGGCTGGCATTGCCTGTCTGGCTCTCCCGGCAGCACCAATGCACCTCAACAGTTCGACGGTCGCCTCGAACAGGCCCATCGCCGGCATGGTGAGGTGCTTCCAACGGGAGTAGGGGTCCTGAGTCGCGGTGTACGCCCGGTCTTCTTCAACCGCTTCGAGGCTTGTCCGATGAACCACACGACGGTCAACGCCTGTGACGTCCGAGCCGTACAACTCGTCCCAATACTCCAGGGAAGCCGCAAAGCAGTTAGCCCGTTCCTGGGAAGACATAGCAGAATCAGACATTCATCAGCTATCTCGGCACTTCAAATGGGATTTGTAGTCGAAAAGCGGCCCCTCAGTGCGTTTCGTGTCGGGCACTCGGGGCAAGGTTGTTCCTTTAGCGGCTGACCCGTTGGGTCGATACTGTTGAAATGCGCCCCGCACCCGCGCCTCGTACTGGCGAAATCGCCGCAGGTGGTTCCAAGCTGCACGGGTGGTTGTACGCGGTTGGCCCGGCCTCGCTCGCGCTGCTGTTGATCATGCGGCATTTTCAACTTGTCGCTCAAGCACCTGTATGGGCTTATGCCCTGGTGCTGCTTTCGGCACCCGTTGTCAGCAAACTTCTTGAACGGTGGAGCGACGCCGAGACGGGATCGTGGCGGTTGCACGTCCGCTCATTTTGCAACATGTTGTCGGTTACCGCGACTATCTATCTCAGCGGTTGGGGGCCTGCGCTGGGAATGGCCTACGTGTTTTCTGCGCAGATAGATATCGATCAGATTGGTTCGGCGGCATGGCGACCCCTTGCTGGGTGGTCGTTTTTTGGGTGCACAGTCGGTCAACTCTTGATCTTTCTGGAAGTAGCGCCGAGTATTTTGGCGCAATCCCACGCACAAACCGTAGGTTTCCTCGGTGCCGTGGTATTTGGTATTGCGATTGTCAAGGCAGGCCAAACACAGGAAGTGCTCGAAGTCCGTGCAGTTGAAGAACGCGTTGCGCGAGATGCCCTGGAGTTGAGTGAAGCACAACATCGGGCAGTCGTAGAGAACGCGGCCGATGGCATTGTTACGATGAACATGAATGCAATCGTTGTGGCATTCAATGCGGCAGCCGAGAAAATGTTCTGCACCACCAGTGAAGAAATGGTGGGTGAGTCCATTGCGGTCCTGATGGTTCCCGAACTTCGCGATGGGGTCGGAGATTGGTTCAAATCCTATGCCCTCGAGGGCGAGAACGCAGTGCTACGAAAGGGTTTGGAAGTTGAAGTAATGCGCCGCGACGGCACTCGCTTCCCGGTGTTGATCTCCACCAGTGTGATTGATGTTGAGGGTTCTGTTCCATTGATCTCGGCGCACGTGCGTGACTTATCCGATCAGAAGCGATTCGAGGAGGAATTGTCGTTTCAGGCATCGCATGATTCGCTGACGGGTCTTCCAAACCGAGTGTTGTTCAACGAGTGCCTCGAGCAAGCGCTCGCTAGGGTACGACGCACTCAACAAATGCTGAGTGTTCTGTTCGTTGACCTTAACCGTTTCAAGGCCGTCAACGACGGCCTTGGCCACATAGCCGGCGATCGACTGCTTATCGAAGCCGCTACTCGCATCGGGGGCGTGGTCCGCGAGATTGACACTGTGGCCCGCATTGGCGGCGACGAGTTCGTGGTCTTGCTGGAAAACGGCGAGCATCTACGTGACGCCACTGACGTAGCGCAGCGCATCGTCGAAAGCATCAGTACACCATTCAACCTTGGAGACAAAGACGCCTCCGTCAGCGCAAGCATCGGGATCGCAGTCACGTGGGATGGCTCGCAAAGCGTCGATGAGATCATGCGCAATGCCGATACGGCTATGTATCGCGCAAAAGAGTCGGGGTCCGGATGCTTCGAACTCTTCGACGAAGCGATGCAGCACTGGGTAACCGACCGACTCTCTACGGAACAAGCCCTGCGTCAAGCCCTCCATTGCAAGGAATTTGTGTTGCACTACCAACCAGTCGTGGACACAGACTCGGGTGATATTGAGAGCTTTGAAGCGCTCATCCGCTGGGATCGGCCAGGTCATGGCCTGGTGCCTCCGAACTGTTTCCTACCCATTGCCGAAGAGATTGGCTTGATGCCAGAGATCGGTGCTTGGGTTCTGCGCGAAGCATGTGTCCAAGCAGCATCGTGGGCTCAACAGTGGCCCGACCGTCGTCTCGGCCTGGCAGTCAACGTCTCAAGTCGACAGATTCTCGGAGGTGCGATTGTTGATGTTGTCATGGATGCGCTCGCGACCTCGGGTCTTGACGCTACATTGCTGACACTTGAAATCACAGAGAGTTCTCTGATCGACGATGCGATAAATGCCGCGATCTTCCTGCGCGCATTGCGGGAAGTAGGTGTCAACTTGGCACTCGATGACTTCGGTACTGGTTATTCGTCACTCACGTATCTACGCACATTTCCTATCAACATCATCAAAGTCGATCAATCGTTTGTGCGAACATTGGGGAGTGATCACGACGACACGGCGATCGTCGCTGGCGTCATTGCGCTAGCTCGAAATCTCAACGTCCGGGTAGTGGCTGAAGGCGTCGAAACTCACGAGCAGCTAGCCACACTCATTATGTTGCGCTGCGACTATCTCCAAGGCTATCTGCTGTCTCGACCAGTCCCAGCCGATGCAGTCGCGTCGCTGCTGGAAGGTCCTGTTCTCGGATACCACGCGCCAGACGTCGCAACCGCCGCGTAGCGGCACTGTTGCGTTGAGTGATCGCGATCGGGTCGTCGAGTTTGTCTCAGCGATACGTTGCGTCGCGAGCGATTCCTTTAATCAGTCCCGGGAACACGAGCGCGTGGAATGGTACGACCAGGTACCAGTAGGCGCGCATTTCGAGTCGGTCAGGCGCGCTGCTAGCGACCAGTGAACAACTCAGCTGGTATCGCTAACACCAACGTGCCCCCAAGGCGTCGAGGCCGCACTCGCGTATGGCGGCGTACACAATCTCGAAACCGCTCCGATTGCCCGCTCTGTGTGTGTTATGCAAGGACCCAAAGGCCAGAATCCCTGCAACCGTGACCTGCGGCGTGTCGGCCCAGGTCTTCACCTGCCAGTCGGAGTTTCGAGACAACGGCCTGTCGATCGAGGCGATCTACGACGCCTCTGCCCACGGCCGTAACCGCCAGTGGATATCGGCTTCTTCGGCCCTCCGACACGAACATTCTGCGACTCTTTCAGCCCGACCTCGCTGAGCAGGACGTTTATCGTTGAAACGCCGTCTACGACCACTTCGAGATGGTCCGGATACGCGGCGAGCGTCTTGTGCGAGATCGGGGCATCCGACCTAGATCCGGCGTTCGGTGCCGGTGATTTGTAGCGGCCAGATGGTTTCGCCGCTGAGGTTGAGCGTGCGTTGCTCGAAGGTTCGCGGTCGGCTGACGGTCGGGTTCCTTCGACGTGTCGGATGTTGGTGTCCGAGTAGCTGTGGGACGGAATGAACATCAGTGGATCGGGATGTCGACGGAGATCTTCGCTTGGGCGAACTCATCAACGACTGCGGTAATGGTGAGTCGCCATGTGTCGGCGTAGACGAGGGCGAGGTCGCCGCGAAGTAGGTCGGCCTTGGGTTCGAGTGGGACTGACGCTGGCGGGAGGTCGCGGGTGATGTCGGCGACGGTTGCGCGGGTCTCAATTGGTGTGAACGGTTGTCCGTCGGGGCCGGTGATGCGCACGGTCAGGCTTTGGGTTCCTGCGGTGTTCGGGTCGACCGTGATCGCGAAGGTGTAGCCCTGTTCCTTGACTTGGGTTTCGAACGAGTTGCGCGTTGTGGGGCGGTGGTTGGCGTGCTCGCTCGTTTCTCTGGCGGGCACGGTGTTGACTAGCACGGCGGTCACGGCAAGGATCGCGATCGCGTGGACGACTTCAAGTCGTACGACGCGGTACAGCACCCGCGGTTCGGGATCGGCTGCCGGTTTCTGTAGGGCGCGGCGCGCAAACGCGGCGACGACGAGTGTTGCACCGACGAGCAAGACCTTGGCTAAGACCAGTCGGCCATACGTCGTGTCAACGAAGTCGTCGAGCGCGCCCGACTGGCGTAGCGCCTGCACAGTGCCGCTCAACACGACAACCGAGATCGCAGGAGCAGCGATACGACCCGAGAACCGCTGCGCGCCGCCGAGCAGAGTGCTGTTCGGGACGCTTTGGCGGAATGCCAGGACGAGCAGCACGACGCCGGACAGCCACACTGCCGCCGCAAACAGGTGCACGAGATCCACGCCGATGGCGACCAAAGGCCAGCGGCCGGTTTCGGCGTGCCCCGCGAACGTGAATGTGGCGAGAGCGCCCGATGCGAACAGCGCCACTAATACCCCTGTGGATCGCGCGTCACCTGAGCGCCGCGCCCCCCACAACGCGCCGACACAACCGAGCGCGAGCAGAGCGCGAGTGAGCGCCATCTGCCCGAAGCGAGCGCGCAACACATCAGAAATTGCGGACGACGACCAGGCGTCGCTGAACCCACCTGCCGAGTACGCAGCCTGCAACGGGATCACCAGCAACGCGCACACCATCACAACCGCGGCGGCAACGAGTAACGGGGCGCGCGTCCGCACCCCGCCGCCCGGCCACAACCACCCTGCGATGAGCGCGATTCCAGCGAGCAGCAACGCCCCGCCGTACGCCAGCGCGCGCAGCAACCCGAATGCGATCTCGACAGCGCTGTCGGCGCCAGCGTCGACTGAGGCCAGCACCCGCTCACTCACGGGCACAGCTCGCCCCACGGTGAACACAATCGAGCCTTGAATCGGATGCGAGTCGGCCGACACGACCTTCCATGCAGCGACGTAACCGCCGTCGGGAAGACCCGGGAGCTTGACACGTACCGTTCGGTCGTCCGGTTTCGTCGGGCGTGACACCCCTCCGACTGCTCGACCCGCGCTGTCGTAGACCACGATCGCGTCGTCAGCGGCACGAACGGCTTCGCCGAACGTGAGCACGATCGCGGACGGTGGCTCTTGCGCCGGATACTGCGCGCCTGCGAGCGGGTCCGATCGTTCGAGTTCTGCGTGCGCGTCAGCACGCTGCGGGACGCTGGGAATTACGAGTGCAGCGAATGTCACGGCGACGATCGCGTATTTGATCCAGCGCCAACGCGCGCTACATGACGAAGTCCGTCGCATCAGCCGGACGGTGCCAGGTCAAGACGTACGACGACGCGACACCGCTATCGCGCCCCCACCGAGCACTAGCCCGGTGATGCCCGCGACCAGCGCGACGATCGACATGGTCTTCGCTGAATCGACATCGTCCTGACTTGCGCCGTCCTCCGATTTCGCGCCGGATGTCGACGCCGTCGTAGAGGTCGTCGTAGAACCCGCGGTCGTGGTCGTCGCACCTTCGCCCTGACTAGCGGGTGTCAACGTCAGCACCGGCGCAGGATGCTCGGGTTCCTCACCGTCCGAAGGAGTGGGCTCGATCCAACGCACGATCTCCCCGTCCTCATACGTCTGATTCGCTAGGAACGTCATCGACGCAGCGGTCGGCAGCGGTCCAACCGACACACTGAACTCCTGGAACTCTCCGGCAAGAATTTTGCCGCCGCTCCAGGTGACCGTGTCCACGACCTCCGAGACCTTCTCACCGAACACGTCGATTGGCTCCGCCAACGTCCGCTTCTTCACCGCATAGGTCCAACCCGTCACTGGCTGCACATTCACAAAAGCAAGCGGCTGCGTCTCGGGAAACTTCACCTCAATCTTCGTCGTCGGCACCGCACGCTCGGTCGGGGCGCGGAACGTCAACTTCGCGAAGCCGCCCTGTTCCGCCTCACGCGGATTTACGGTCACATGCGCCGCGACCGGGCCTCCCGCAAGCCCTACTCCCATGCCCACGATGCCCGCGACGATCGCCGCCGCGCCGAATCTACGAACCTGCATAAAACCGCTCCCTAACTCAGAAACCGACTGGTATGTCTTCAGTCGCCCCACAAGGCCCAAAGGTTCCACACGGCGCACCTTTATCCCGTCCGACAGCCCCATCCCCGACGGATCAGACACCGCTCCAAGACGCCAGACGCCAGTCGCACTCTTGCGTCGACGGCCCTCCGACACGCAGTTCACGCGATCATTCACTGCACATCTACAGTGACACGCGTATGTCCGTGGTCTCCGCTTCACCAGAGTCGGATTCACTCGTCAATTCGGCCTACGAGGCCCCCGACTACCGCGATCGTTTCGTAGCCACGGTCGCGTCCAATGCGTTTGTCAACGTCGATGCAGTGGTCGATCAATGGTTCCGCCACCAACCCGGCTGGCTCAGACTTCTAAGTACAAATACGTTGCGGAAGCGACACATCGCCAATTCGATCGGCAGTAGTTACGCGGTCGGCGACTCAGTCGGCTCTTGGGAGGTCGTCGATCGAAGTGTCGACGAAATCGTGTTTGGAGACGACATGGGTTTCATGGAGTACCGGTTCTCGTTCCGTCGCGTCGACGCGCAACACATTGAAGCTGCGACCGCAGTCCAATATTTATGGCCCCGCACCGGACGGTTCTACTTCTCACTCGTACGCCCCTTACATCGACGCTTCGTTGCGTACGCCTTGCGACGGACTGTTGCTGAGGCAACTGCCAGCTGAGTTCGCACTTCATGGCGTGCCGCTCGTCGGCCAGCTCCGTCGTACCTGCGGGAGCACAACACCGACTACTCCTCGGACCATGCCCGCGATTACATCGCGCCAATCGAACGAATCGCGCCACAGGGTGATGAGCCCATCACGGATCTCAAAGCGTCCGTACACCCAGAACTGAATGACAACGGGGCCAAACACCAACGCGTCGGTACGCTCGGTCAGTACGACCGCGGGTTCGGTCTCGTCCGCTCCAATTGCGTGGAAATGCACCCGAAACCCCGCGCGGCCGAGCATCGGTCGAAAGAGCCGCCCGACTGCCGAACGGCCGCGGACCGTTGGAAGCGAAACATTCGTATAGACCACATTCTCATCGAGCAACGCCAGGGCCCGATCCAGTTCCTCGGCTTGGAGCAATTCAAGGAAGTCGCGTGCAAGTGCGGCAGGATTCATCGATTGAGTCGGTGTAATGCGCGTCATGCAGACATTGTGCACGTCGAGCTACAGCGTGAGGGCATCGGAGCTGACGCGGCACTACGTGATCGCGGTTACATCACCTCAAGGCCGAAGTCTCTGGCTGCGCGTTTGGGTCTCGTAGCTTTCGAGTGGAGTCAGATTGTCGGTCAACTCTCGGTATCGGTCCATCGAATGCGGCCATTGCGTGACGATTCGCCCCGAAGGCACGCGGTAGTAGCTGGAACAACCACCCTGCCATACTTCAACGTTTTCGATATCGCGCTGCAACTGCTGGTTGTAGGAGTGCATCACATCGGGCCGTACGTCGATCCAGGCAAGACCCTCCTGCTCCATGTGCAGTAGCGACCGGATGAAATAGTCGACTTGACCCTCGATCATGAACATGATCGAACCCGCGTTGGTGTTAGGTCCGTAGAGCATGAACAGGTTCGGAAACCCGCAAGTAGTAATGCCAAGATACGCCTGCGCCCCGTCGGCCCAGGCGTCGCCGAGGTGCACCCCATCACGACCTACGAAATCGATCACCGACGCGAACTTCGTGGTTTCGTATCCGGTGGCATAGATGATCGTGTCCACTTCCAGTGCGTACCCATTGGCCATGATCAACCCCGACGAGGTGATGCGCTGAATCGGCTCGGCCACCAACTCGATGTGGGGCAGGTTGAACGATGCGTAGTAGTCGTTGGAAAACAGTGGTCGATGGCATCCCCACGGTGTAGTCGGAGTGAGTTGTGCACGCACTGCGGGATCTTCCACGGCTTCGATACAAGACGACGCCATTCGCTGCATCTCGGCGTTGAGATCGGCGTTGACGAAGGGTGGGTTCGCCGCGTATCGCTCATGCCATCCTGCACGCATTTCGGCGACGGAGGCCGGAGCTTGTCGGAATTGTTCAAGTTGCGCGGCCGTGAACGGTACGTCTTCCTTGGGCAAGATCCAGTTTGGGCTGCGTTGAAAGAGATGGACTTGCCGAGCCACCTTGGCTGCCTCGGGCAATAGCTGCACCGCGCTCGCAGCGCTACCGATAATGGCGACGCGCTCGCCCGACAGCGCGTGACCTCTCGGCCATTCGCCAGTGTGAAATGCCGTGCCGGTGAAATTGCCAATGCCTTCTATGTCGGGATAGCGGAGCTCGCCAAACATTCCGGGGCTTGCGACCACAGTGTCTGCTGTGACCGTGGTGCCATCACTGGTTGTCAGATGCCAGACGGCTTCATCGTGATCCCACCGCGCCGCGTCAACACTGATTCCGAAGTGGAAGTGCCTGCGAATGTCGAACGATGAAACGACCTCTTCGAGGTACGCCAGAATCTCGGCCTGACCCGCGAAGGGCCGTGACCAATCAGGTTTCGGAGCGAATGAAAAGGAATAGAAATGCGAAGCAATATCGCATGCGAGACCAAGGTATCGATTTCGGCGCCACGTTCCGCCGACGCCATCAGCTCGCTCCAGCACCGCAAAATCTTCGATACCCGCTTGGCGCAAACGCACAGCGGTATTGATGCCCCCGGGCCCGGCGCCGATGACGGCCACCCGGTACCTGTGCGTGGAACTGAGGGTCATGGGGCACTCCAGTTGAGTCGCTGGCGAGGTAGACCGGCGCTACGCAACGCGCGAACGCAGGTCATAAAGATTACGTCGACGTGCTCAGCGAAGTGACGTCGATCCCGCTCGGCGCGGGACGCGGGCGACCACAGCCACGATGAGGAATCCGACGATCAGCCCGACGACTGCAGACAGGGAGGTGTTGACAACCCATCCGAGCACACCACCAACTCCCTCGACATCGTGCGCGTGATGTTCGAGCTCATGAACCTGCTGATACGGCCAGTGCCAGCCAAGCTCGTCGGACCCCGCAAGCAAGATGTGGCCGCCGACCCAGACCATTGCTGCGGTGCCAACAACCGACAGTACGGTCAACACCTTCGGCATGGCGTGCACCAGGCCCCGGCCGAAACGCTGCGCTGAAGGCCGGTCGGTTTGGGCCAAACGCAAACCAACATCGTCCATTTTGACGATCAGTGCCACAACGCCGTACACGACCGCGGTGATCGCTACGGCGACCACCACCAGTATCACGGCTCGCGACACAAAGCTCTCGTCGATGACTTCTTTGAGCGAAATCACCATGATCTCGCCCGACAAGATGAAGTCGGTGCGGATCGCGCCGGCGATCGTCGTCTCTTCGTGCTCTGGCCCTGCTACCACTGCAGGCACGGGCTCCGGGGCGTGGTGATTGCGATGACTGATCTTGTGGTGGATTTTTTCTGCACCCTCGAAACAGAGGTATGCCCCGCCGCACATCAAGATCACCTCCACAAGTTTGGGTAGGAGTTCACTCAACAGTAACGCAGCAGGGAGAATGAACAACACCTTGTTACGAAGGGAACCCCGAGCGATCCGTTTGATAATTGGCAGCTCGCGTTCGGCCGCCAAGTTCTGCACATACGCTGGCGTTACCGCTGCGTCATCCACGACCACGCCAGCTGCCTTCATACTGGCTCGCCCCGCCGCCGCCCCGACGTCATCAATCGACGCCGCCGCGAGCTTGGCAAGCGCCGCGATGTCGTCGAGCAGGCCTGCGAGACCGCCGCTCATGGCGAGGTCGTGTCCAAGGCGCCGGTCGAGCCGATGTGCTCACGGCGTGGCTCTCGCGGGTACTTCGCCTGCTGATGCGTGCCAAACAGCCAATCACACAACGTCAGCACCACAGAGATATTCGTCGGTTTGCGGTTCGTGTGGTGCAGATCATGCGCCGCGGCGTGGGCGAAGATCGAGTCGTACACAGGAAGGCGATAGCCGCAGTGGGTGACCATCGTGACGGCAGTCATGGCAAAGGCCGCTACGGCAAACGTCAACGTATGGATTGGGAACACGATGCCGTACAAGTGAAAGAAGATAAACACTGAGAAGCCTTCTACGGGGTGCACCACCATCGCGGTCCAAATGCTGAGCGGCGGATGATCTGCGTGGTGAACGCGATGCACCCGCGTGGCGTACCAGGAGTTTTCATGTTCGAGGCGATGCCACCAGTACGAAAAGAAGTCGCCGACGAGAAAATACAACAGCAGGTCGCGGACGAACTCCACTGAAGTGGGGGCTGTAGCTGGCACATCCAACGAAACGGGTAGCGAAACCAACAACATCAACGGCACCGCAACGATGTACAACGTTCCGTACCATTTCATAGCCCGCCAGTACACGGCGCAACATTGTCTCCAGGTCATCCGCTTCGTTACCAAAACATCGATCGCTGAAAACATGATGCCGGGGACATAGATGCCAAGCACGACTGCGGTCAACAAGAAGCCCGGCGATTCGAGGAAAGTGCCGAGGTGATGCCGCAGGAAATCCCAGCTGTCCTGCAATACGCCGTTGCCCATCATCAACCCTTCAGATTTGGATTCGCGGTGCAGCCTATGAGTTGGGCAATAGCAGCCGCACGGATGGTTGCGGGCCACAACTTTCAGTACTCCTATCGTTCGCTCGACAAGGCGTACACTCCACAGAATGCGCATGATGCAGCGAATGTCTGGCTCTGAGACGACGGCACCTAACTCAACGGCCACAATCGCTCCTGGTTGCCCGATGCACGCCGGACAAACAGCGGTTGCTGCAGTTGAGCCCGTTATATCGGGATGTCCGATGCACGCGGGGAACAGCGCCGCACCGCAACGGACTGCGGGAGACCTGTTCGTTCGCCGCCTACTACGGATCAGCGACGCCCCAGTCCAGACAACCAGTCAAGATGCGTACAGTTCCTTCCAACGGTCGATGTTGATCTCCGCAACGCGGTGCACGCTCACCTACGTGATCTTCCCGTTCGTACTGCCCGCGCTCAGCTTCGGCAACGGCCTTGGGCCAGCAATAGGAATCGTCATCGGAATCGTTGCGATGGTGTGCGACGTATTTTCGGTGCGGCGATTCTTCGCCGTAGACCATCGGTGGCGCTGGCGTTTTGGAGCAGTTGCATCAGGAGTAATCGTGTTGCTCGCAGTGCTCCTCGTTCAAGACATCGTTCATCTTCTGACGTGACGTGACGTGACGAACACGACGGCACGCGAAACCGCGGTGTCGGCCGAGGTGGCCCGCAACAAAATGGTGCGCGTGTGGTGGCTCGTGGTCGGCTTTGCGTCGGTAGGTTTCGGCGCGATCGGCATCATCGTTCCGGGGTTGCCGACCACCGTGTTTTTCATCATCGCCGCGTGGTGCTTCAGCCGATCCAGTCCGCGTTTCGAACAATGGGTGCTCGATCTACCTCGCATCGGTCCATTGGTTGCCGATCACCGCGCCGGTCTCGGTATGGCAAAACAAGCGAAGCTCGTGGCGATAACGATGATGTGGGTTGCCATTGGAGTCAGCGTCGTTTTCATGCGGGAGCGCGTGACCGTCGCAGCCATTGTCGTTGCCGCGGGACTGATTGGAACGGCATACATACTTTGGCGCGTCCCTACACGAGAGTCGGTGCTGGCGGCAAAGGAAAGCGGTAACCGCTAGATGAGTGAGTATTTCGTGGCGACCGTTAGCTCACGAGTGGATCGCGGGGGAGACCAAGGATCCGTTCGCCGATCTGGTTGCGTTTGATCTCGGACGTGCCACCGGCGATTGACATTGCGCGATGCACGAGCATCATGTAGCCAGCCATCATCCCTGGACCCTCCAAATACAGCGCATCGGGGCCATGCACACCGGTCAGAATCTCCGCGGCCTCTTGGAGGTTTTCACTCAACACAAGCTTCGTGACCGCACCTTCGGGGCCGGGGCCTTCGCCAGCAACCGCGCGATACGCGCTGCGGAGATTCAGGAGCTGGATCGAATCGGCTCGGCTTACATAGCGCCCGACACGACCGGCACCACCAGCCAGACGCTCTGGGTGGGTGTCAAACGCGGCAACGATCGACTCCGGTGGAAGCGCCATGCCTCCGTCTCCGCCACCGATGCTCACGCTCTCGTTGCCAAGTGTGGCCCGAGCCACCGCCCAGCCGCCATCGATTGGACCAACAACGTCGTCGTCGGACACGAAGACCTCATCGAAGAAAACTTCGTTGAAATCTGAGTCTCCTGTGATCTGGCGTAACGGACGTACTTCGACGCCGGGCGCGTGCATGTCGATCACCATCGTCGTCACGCCAGCATGTTTCGCGACATCAAAGTTGGTTCGTACGGTCGCGAATCCGTACCGCGCTACATGGGCACCCGAAGTCCATACCTTTTGTCCGGTTACCTTCCAGCCACCGTCGACTCGAACTGCCTTGGCCTTCACCGCCGCAGCATCTGAGCCTGCATCGGGTTCGCTAAACAACTGACACCATGTGACTTCCTGATCGAGTGCAGGCCGCACCCAACGCGCCACCTGATCGGCAGTTGCATGTTGCACCAGCGTAAGGATTACCCAACCAGTGATGGCATACGCCGGACGCTTCAGCCCTGCGAGTGCAAACTCTTCTTCGATCACGAGTTGCTCGACAGCTTTCGCCTCGCGGCCCCACGGCTTCGGCCAATGCGGCACGGCGTAACCATCGTCGATCATCGCAGTGCGTTGCGCCGAAGCGTCGAGGCCCTTGATGCGTTCCGCGAATGCACGCGCCTCGATGCGAAAGGGTTCAGCCTCGGGCGGCAACTCAATTGAACGTTTGCCGCGAGCACCATCGCGGGCGAGATCAGCGACGTCGCGGGCCGAGGCTTCGGCGTCCACAATGGCACCGAGTGCAGTTGCACGTCGGAGGTAGAGATGCGCGTCATGTTCCCATGTGAAACCGATCCCACCGTGCACTTGGATGCTGTGTTGCGCACAAAAGTCGGCGGCGGGCAGCGCGAGGCTCGCAGACATCGCCGCGCCGATAGACCACGCAGCACCTCCGGCATCCGAAGCGCGACAGGCATCCCACACCTCTGCGGTTGCAAGTTCAGTTGCTACCAACATGTTGGCGCAATGGTGTTTGACCGCTTGGAATGCTGCGATGACGCGCCCAAATTGTTTACGTTCCTTGGCGTATTCGGCTGCCAGTTCGGTGCACGCGCCAGCAACTCCGATTGCCTCGGCCGCGGCAAGTGCGCGAGCTACATCTCGCAATTCGGTGCCCGCGCCGACCAATAGCTCGGCCTGAGCCTCTTGCAGCACGACGGTGGAAGCCGGACGGGAGAGATCGATGTTGCGGGCATCAGTAATCGTCACGCCCTCAGCGTCAAGATGCACGATGGCAACATCGTCGCCGATTCGCATGAGTGCGATCTGGGCCAGGCTCGCGTTCAATAATGGGCCAACATCACCAGATGCCGCGCCGTCGCTCACCGACATCGAGCCGCCGAGCGTGAACGTGGCGACGGTTGATCCGTCGGCGAGTCCGGGGAGCAGGCGAGCGCGTTGCTCATCGGTGCCACACCGAGCAACCACGGCACTCACGACAACCGTTGGAAGCAGGGGGCCGGGAGCGACCACTCGCCCCATGCCCTCCAATACGATTGCCGTTTCGGCAAGGCCATAACCCGAGCCGCCATGGGCTTCTGGGAGGTGTAAGCCCATCCATCCCAGCTCGGCGGCTTCCTTCCAAAACGACGGCAGTGCCGCCTCGGCTCCGTTCAGGAGCTCTCGGGATGCACCAAGTGCGTTATGGCGTTCCATCAGGCTGCCAACTGTGTCGGCAAGCGCTCGATGGTCTTCGGAAATGGCAAGAGTCATGCTCTGACCGTAGTCGTGCGGGTACCCAGTCGCGCCAGCCGAGCGAATCTGAGGCGATTGTTCCTTGATCCGTGTCGACTGGTGCGCCCGTCGCTCTCATTCACCGTCAGGCGCATGAGTGGCGCCAGGAAATTGCGCTGCCATTGCGCCTTGGATCTCGAGATGACGCAGCAGGAAGGCTCGCTCATCGAAACGCTTACGGCGCATCCAACTGGTGACCTCGTCGTTGCACTTACTGGCATTGCACGACCGGCATGCCGGTGCAATGTTGTCGAGGGTGTAACGGCCGCCACGAGAAATCGCTTGCACACAGTCGCGTTGTAGCGGGACCGTCGAGGCTCCGCAGTATGCGCACCCGCCCCAAGCTCGTTGGAGCGAACTCCATTGCTCGTCGCTCAAGTCATGTTCGACGCGATCCATCCGCCGCTTGCGTTTGCGAGCACTTCGTGCCGTACGACTGCGACTGACTGGCATCGGCAAACACTAGAGCGAGCCACTGCCACGTCGCGATCATTCACGAAGCTCAGGGGCAAGTCTCGCCGGTTCGGAGCAGCATCAGATCAGTCGCCAAACTCGAATAACTCGCCGAGAAAACCGCCCCTTTTCTTCTTCTTTGATGAACTCCCGAACCCGTAGCCGCGGTCGTCATCGTGAAGTCGATTTCGATTCCTTGGCGCTCGCTCATCTGTAACTGCGCGCTGTCGATGGGGCACTTCATTGCACTCCTTGTGATATGTCGGGGGACCCACATGGCCAGACTCGCAACGTATTACAGATTTGCAAATCACTGGTTGCAGCGCGTTCGCGCGTACCGGTTCCTGAGCCGTTGCGATCAAGATTGAGTCGGTGGTGGATCTGTCCCGCCGCATTCTGCGTGGAGTCGCTGATCCGGGAGTTAGCCTCGTGCTGCCCACTGACGTGCGACACGGACGTGGCCGCGCCCGATATTGAGCAACCATTTCGCAAGGTGTAGCGCGGCAGTGCGGTCGCGGGCTGCGGCACGGAATAATGGGGCCAAGCGCAAGGTCGCGTCGCGTCGCACGATCCGATTATTACGAAGCCGAATCACGTCGGTGCCGCTCGTAGAGATCGGCGTCGTGCCCAGCGTCGCCGTGTATGCGAGCGAAATGCTGACTCCGTCGGCGTGCGGATGCCACTCAGTGACTTCAATATGTAAGTCTGGCAGGAGGGCAAATGCTTGCCGTGCGAATCGCCGAAACCCGTCATGACCAGTCTCTGTGGGAAGCAGCGGCTGTCGTAGTACGACCTCAGGATCGATCCAACGCGCTTCGAAGAACTCAATGAACGCCTCGGGGCCGCGGTCGAGCGCCCAACCTTGAGCGAAGGCAGCGACGAAACTTTCGAGATCCGGCGGCGTGGCTGTCACCCGTCCAACGTATCGTTTAATGGCTGAAGGGCGCACCTAGTCCCCACCTTCAATGCCGCCAGGATCAGCACTGCGCGCTGATCGACGCCAGACTGCAGTGCTTCGCTGCATCCGAGGCTCGTCGCGCGCGTTGCATGCGATCGAGTGAAACACCCAAGGATGCGTAATCCAGACATCTCCAGGTTGCCCAATCGTTTCGACCACCCGTGCCGGCAGCCCATCGATATCACTTTCCCTCATCAAGCGAGTAGTGCGTTCGTGCGACGGGGAGTCGCTACTGAGCTCACGTAGCCATGGATGGGATTTGAGGAATCCGAACTTCGCGCGTTTGTAGTCGCGCTCAGGATTATTCGCAAGCCAGCGAGCGAAGAGCCGATGAGAACCCGCAATGTGCGGTGTCCCGCCGCCGCTCGGCTCTATGTGCGAAATAAGCGACCAAACTTTCACGACGTCGAGTTTCTCAGCGCACAACGTCGGGGGAAAGTCTGAATGCCACACTCGGTGCGGAACCGTCCATACGTCGGCGTCGCGAAACGTGACCAATACGTTCCCCCAAGCCTTCGGGCGTGTCCACTCGCCACTTCCGAAGAGAACATCCAACGATTCACTTAGCTTCTGCGACAAAATCGCGTCAAACTCGCGATGCTTCTTCGACGATTTTAGGCCGGTCGCCGCAGATCGCGGCCATGTTGTTGGAATGTCACGGTCCACTGCGTAGCGCCGCGCGAGCTCCCTCCATACCACTGCCTGCATTCGTTCGGCTGCTACGCCAGAAAACGCACCTGAAATCCGTACGATCCCATCTCTCTCAAAGTCGATGCGTTGCTGCGCCGTGAGCATGTCCACAGCATCGCGCACAAGCGGAGCCGCGTTGTTGTGAATTCATCATCCGTCGCAACAGCCCACGATCAGGAAGCGCTTGAAGGGTAGTCAGTTTCAGGACTGCAGGTAGGCAACAAGTTCATCGACGACTTGTTGCCGTTGCAGTTGCGATTCGCGAGTGTGGGTCATGGTCGGCACGAGCTCATCGGGACTGCCCGCCGTCCACTCCCCGGATTCGAGTTGGTTCAGTCGTTGGGCCAGCGCTGCCATGTTGCGCCGAGCAAGGGTTGGGCGTGATTGGAATTGGACCCACGTTTCATATCTGTCCGTATAGGTGTAGTGATTGCCCGCGATCACAAGAATGCGAAACCGGTCGGTCGCATTGTGCAATGCCATCGGATGCAATCCGCAGAACGTCTCGTGCGCAAAGCGATGACCTCCAGTAAGTGGCTCGTCGTCGCTGATCTCGACAATGGCAAGATCAATTTCGGGCATTTCGGTGATCACGATGGACCCACGAACTATTGCGGCTTCGCTAGCGGTCAAATTGGCATCTTCGCGTTCCCAAATATGGCGATATGGCGTTGGGTCGGTCACAAGATCCATGAGCCGCGGTAGTGCCTCTTCGTAACCCAATCCAAGGTCGCTCCAATGTGCGATCACCACGGAGGCGTGCGCCGCACGCCGCTCGTTGTACTTGCCAAAATCACCTGCGCTGGCGACGTCGATGAGGACCTCCCTGTGGGCCATGGCGATCTCTGGCTGGCACAGAGTGAATATCGAAACCAAGCCATCCTGATCGAAGTGGTTGTTCGTCACGACTCCAGCGTCTTCGTGGGCACTTGGGTTGTCGAGGTAGGCAAAAGCCATTTCAGCCGAGAGGTCGCGGGCCAAACCATCCGGAGCGTTGGCCCCCGGCCAATGGCTCAAGGTCACTACTGTCGACGCATTCGCCGAGCCATCGACCACGATGTTGGGAACGCGGCGCGAGCGTTCATAGTCGAGGTATTTCAGGTCCATGTTCGAACCATAAACATTCAAGTGCACTTGAAGTCAAGTGCTCATTGCTGCTTTCCGAATGTTCTGGCGGTCGTACCTATCGGATGCGGAGCGAGCGCAGCACACGCCGACGATCGCAGCCAGCACCCACCAGCGCGACATCCACCAGATCAGATTCCCAACGTGTGGAATCCGTTGCGTGGTGACACCGAACACATCGTCGACCGTTGCGTTGAAGTTGTCGGCAGTGCTGCGATTGTCACCTTGCGTGACGAGGTTGCCATCGGAGTCAATGTCGCGGATGCGATGCACGACGAGCGGATTGGTCGGCGACGGCGCAACAGCACGAACCCGCAATAGCACAACGTCGCCTGGCGCATACCGGTCCTGGGTTCGGGCGATAACAAGATCACCGTCTCGGTACGCGGGTGCCATTGAATTGCCATGAACCATCACGAACGTGCTCGAGCCACCAAGCCGGGCTGGCCAAACGAGACCCACCACCGCGAGCACAACCAGAGCGAAGGCAGTCCGCACGATGAACCGCACGTACTTCGCTGATCTCCAATTCGAGATGTCTCGTTTCATGGGTTACTCGCAAAGAAGTTGTCGAACATGACGCTCGTACTTCCCCCAAAGAGACCGGCACGCGTCGCCACACCCAGATCAGCAACCTGCAATGCCGACAGCGTCACGTTCAACACCGTCACCGAGTTCAGCACAATCGAGACAGACCCTGACTGTCGCGTCATTCGCACAGTATTCGTGCCCACCAGCGTGGTGTTCACAGAGGCAATCACCGAGGAAACCCCAGCTTTGATGAGGCGCAACTCGATTCGATCGGGTGTGCCGTTGATGGCTACGACCGCCAAGTACGTATCCACGCCGTTGTGGGAACTCACAAGGCCACCGAACCTCAATCCAGTATTCACGCCCGTGAGTGTCACTCCGATGGTGGAGTTGGCGGTGCTGGTGCCAGCCGTGACCACTGAAGACACGGCGGTACCGGACCGGGCGCGATTTGCAGACAACGTCCAGGCGCCGGTGTTGATCGACCAACTGATAGCGGAACAAGCAACCGCAGTGGTGCCAACGCGTCCGCCGAGCGAGGCGCCGTTGGTCCCGGTGAAATTATCGCAGCCGATCACCGTGAGAGCACCGACCGCGACCACAGAGTTGAGGGACAGCAACGTGCGCGTTGTGATGCCGTTGAGGTTGGTCGCAGCGGCCGCAGTAGGCGCGCCCAGCAGCACAGCTACTCCTATAGCGCCGATGCATTTCCACTCCATCAGATTCGTACTTTGCGCTATCCAGTGATCAACAGTGACAAGCCGTTGATTGATGTCGCCGCAATTGGCGAGCTCAGCGTGATGGAAAACGATGAAGCCGCGACCGTGATCGACGCGGCGGTCGTCGTTCCGAGGCTGGTCGTGCCATTGCGAAGCGTCAGGGAAACCGATTTTCCATTGCAGGCAGCGTTGACACCAGAAAAGGTCACTACAGTGACTTGGTAGGTCTGGGCGGTCGCGCTGTACGCAGTGGTATAGGCGCTCGTCATGCCGTCACTATCGCAGGTGCTCACGACTTGATCGTCAGCACCCAGACCTTGGCTGGTTATTCCGCCGAGCGTGGCTGCCGAAGCGCCAGCGAGGCCCGCACCCACGGCAGCGGCGAGTAGAACGCCGGAAAGTTTCTTCGACGGTAGCGATAGCATTTTTTGGCCCGATCTTTGGTGTGTACGTCGAGCGCAACAGCGCTGAACGTTTTCGATTCGTCGGTCGAAATCAAGCCCAACTTGACTGCGGCGCACCCTGAATCGGTGTTGTTGGGGCATCGGGTGACCTTCGGCACTAGGTCCGAAAGATGTATTTCATCCGATCGGATGAAATACGACCCACGGATCGGTATCCGCAGCTAGTAACGAAGCATCGGCCAGAATGTCACGGTGCCATTAGGAACGGCGAAGCTACTTTCAGAGCAACAACGAGTCGACCGATGGTTCCTTCGACGCGGCTTGCCAATGATGCTCGTCGATCAGCACAGTAAGCCGTCGTTGTGGCGCAGGTCGCCTCCGGTCATTCTGTTCACGCTGGCGCGCTGGCTGCTGCGCGAACTTATCGGGACACTCGCGGCGACTACTGCTGCGCTTGCGCGCACATTGCCGCTGCTGCTCGGCGTCGTCACCTTCTTTTTCTTCACAGCCGAAGTTTGGCAATCTGTTGGTCGGGCACGCAGCTTGTCATATGCGCTGATCTTGTTGACGTTTGTTGGACTCGGTGCGATATTTCTCGCGAGTCGCCGCCAACTCGATCTCCAGTTGCTGGCGCGATTCGACCTGGACCATTCTGTAGCCGACGTGCTTGCCGATGTTGATCAGCCCTTCGACTCGTCAGTGCGCCTCGAAGAGTACGAAGGGTTGTGTCCGTTGAGCAGTCAGCAAACGTTCAATCTCCGACTCATTGCGGTGCTGTCTCGAATGGTTGTTGCGGTGGTGGTGGCGATGGCCGTAGGCACCGTGTTTACAGTGCTCGGAGCGTTGGCAATTGACGCTGAAGTAGTGAAAGCCTGGACGCTGCACGACCCAACAATTTTGGTCTCTCTCAAAGTTCCGGGCCGCACTTGGATTTTGAGTTGGGAGCACCTCAGGGTGGTTGGCTTTTTGAGCACGTTTACCGGTTTCTATTTTTCTGTCGTGTCAGCAACCGACCCTTCACTGCGCGAAGGCATATCGGATACCGCCGACGACGCCGTGCGCCATGCCTGCGCGGTGCGGCTCGTCTATGTGCAACGGCGCGATGCCGCCGCTGCTGCGAATCGTGTCGGATAGAAAGAACTTGCACACATAGTGCATATTCTGGTTTGATGACGGCTATGGACATCACGCCTCGAGACCGAGATGCACTTCGAGCGAAATATCGTGCGGAGCGTGACAAAAGGATTCGACCTGACGGTAACGAGCAGTACCTAGAGCCCCGCGGACGGTTCGCGCACTTTCTCGATGACCCGTATATCGCACGTGAGGAACGCGAGCCGCGCTTCGACGAAGTGACCGTTGCACTCATCGGTGGAGGTTTCGGCGGGCTTGTCACCGGAGCACGGTTGAAGCAAGCCGGAATCGACGACATCCGCATTATCGAGGGTGGTGGAGATGTCGGGGGCGCTTGGTATTGGAATCGCTATCCAGGAGCAATGTGTGACACCGCTGCGATGGTGTACCTGCCGTTGCTCGAAGAGACCGGACATATGCCGACTCTGAAATACACGTATGCGCCCGAGATCTTCGGCCATGCTCGTCGCATCGCAACTCAATTTGGTCTCTACGAAAATGCGTTGTTCTCAACCGAGGTTACGGCACTGGTCTGGAATCCCGATCTCCACCGTTGGATTATCACAACCGATCGTGGCGACGAAATCCGCGCCAAATTCGTGACCATGGGCACCGGACCACTGCACAGGCCGAAGCTTCCGGGTATTCCCGGCATTGAGACCTTCGGGGGCCATTGTTTTCACACCAGTCGATGGGATTACACCTACACCGGAGGAGACCCTTCGGGGATACCGCTTGCGAATCTCCATGACAAACGGGTTGGGATTATCGGTACGGGCGCGACGGCCGTGCAATGCATACCGGCGCTCGGCCGAGATTCTGGCGAGCTTTTCGTATTTCAACGAACACCGTCATCGATCGATATTCGCAATAATCACGAGATTGATCCGATCGAATTCGCAACGTTCGAACCCGGCTGGCAACAGGAGTGGTTGACCAATTTTGCGACGTTACAGACGGGTGGTTACGCGGAAAAGGATCTCGTCAAAGACGGCTGGACCGACATTGCCCTGCGGATTCGCGATCGCATCGTTGCGGCGATGAGCCAAGGTGCCGAGTTCACCCCCCAAGTGGCAATGCGCGCCTTCGAAGATAGCGACGACGACAAGATGAACGAGATCCGTGATCGCGTGGATGCGGTTGTCGAGGATCCAACAACCGCGGCGGCACTCAAGCCCTGGTATCGCCAACTCTGTAAACGACCATGTTTCCACGACGAGTATCTCGATGCATTTAACTCACCAACGGTTCACCTCATAGACACCGACGGCCGAGGCGTCGAACGAATTGACGAATCCGGAGTGTGGGTTGGAGGAAAGCATTATGCGTTGGATTGCCTCATCTTCGCGTCGGGTTTCGAAGTCGGCACCGACTATGCCCGCCGTTCTGGTTTCGAGACAAGAGGTAGAGATGCCGTCACGTTGTCGAGCGCATGGAACGACGGCATGCGGAGCTTGCACGGTATTCATGTGCATGGGTTTCCGAACGCCTTTATCGTTGGCTTCACGCAGGCGGCGAATCTCATTTCGAACGTGACACACAATCTCGTCGAGGCTGGCACAACCATCGCAGCGATCATCGCCCACGCGCAGCGCGTTGACGCTGAAGAAGTCGAGGTGACCGCGGATGCCGAAATGGCATGGATCAGTCAATTCAACGGCGAAACCGGCGGGTTTCTAGGAAACGCAGATTGCACTCCCGGCTACTACAACAATGAAGGAAAACCGGCAGGGCCCAAGGAACGCTTCAACGGAAGTGGCTACCCGGCGGGTCCGGTCGCATACTTTCGTTACATCGAAGAGTGGCGCACCAACGGCAAGTTCGAAGGACTGGACTTCCGCGGATAATTGACGAATGCAGGGGATTGCCGAGGGTCACGCCGACGGCGCTTGGTGCTCAAACATGTCAGAATCGGTTGCATGGCAGAAGGGCATCATCGTGACCTCGGGGCCGTATTCAACCAAGTGCCCGAGCTGTACGACCGGATGCGACCGACCTACCCAGCCGAACTTCTCGCTGACTTCGCCGCTACCGCTGAGATTGGCCAGCGTTCTTCGATCGTTGAGGTCGGCTGTGGAACCGGGCAAGCAACCGGCGCGCTCGCCGCGCTGGGCTGTTCAGTGCTGGCCATCGAACCCGGTCCGGCAATGTTCAACATGGCTCGACAACGCTTGTCGAGCTTTGCCTCGGTACAGCTCGAGCAGGCGACCTTCGAGGAGTGGGACGACGCGAATCGTTGCTTCGACGCGCTCGTGGCCGCGGCTTCATGGCATTGGGTCGATCAGGTCGTTGGCTGGCCGAAAGCGCACAGAGTCGTTCGCCCTGGTGGCTGGATGGCACTCATCGGGCACGTGGTTGTACGCCAGGAAGGCGAGCCCGAGATGTACGCCATGACTGAGGACCTTCACGAACAGTTTGCGCCGGGCAATCCGAACTGGTGCCACCCTCCGCTCGAAGCCGAAGTGCGCGGCACTAATGCGGGCTGGGGACCAAACACCGATCCGTTGGGGTTATTCGGAGAAACGATTGTCTCTTGGTATCCGACTGAGCAGTGGTTCGACGGCACCGGATTGGCCGACTTCCTTCGCACCAATTCGATGTACCGATGTCTCGACTCCAGCGTTCGCGAGCCGCTTCTCGACGCAGTCGCTGCACGAGTCCGGACGCACTTAGACGATCGTGTGTGCCGTCGCTACCTCGCTGTGATGCGCATCGGACAGCGCACCTGACGCGCAATGGTCCCAGACGAAGCAGCTCGTTCAGGCTTCGCCCGCAGTGATGTTGCGACGCTCTCCTGAGCGCCGATCGTCCGCTGGAGCGCATTATGCAAGCCTATCGAACGAGCGCAGAACGACCTTCGTGCGCATCGTTGCGCTTGTTGACCCCGCTCGTATTCCGACGAGCCGTCCTACTACCTGGTCTTGTCGATACGCCATCAAGGCTTTGGCGGATTCACAGCAGGTATTCCTCACCGGACGCCCGCACAGTGATATCGCTGATTGAGACACCCCACGGTTGATTGATCACGTGTACCACGGTCTCGGCGATTTGTTCTGGGATGATTGACCAGTACTTGATGTTGTTGGGGTCTGACAACTCAGCAGGCAACGAGCCGCTGAGCGACTGCATGATGTGTTCGCCGAACTGACCAATGCGATCACCCAAGATGCCGATAATCGCTTCGCCGTTGACAACCGATGCACCAAGGTTCGTCGCGGGTACGCCAGTTGGCTTAATAATGGTTACTTTGATCTTGCCTTGAGATTCCACACGCAATGCTTCTGACAACACGTTCACGGCTGCTTTCGTAGCGCTGTAGACCGCAGCGCCTGCGTTCGGGAAGTTGCCGTAAATCGATGAGATATTGATCACTTGGCCGCGGCCCTGAGCGATCATCTGGTCGTAGCTTGCGGTGATTCCGTTCAGGACACCCTTCAAATTGATATCGATACAACGATCCCAGGCGTCTGCCGCAATGGCATGATCCGAATAGAACGCGAGTGGCATTACACCTGCGTTGTTCACCATCACGTCAAGCTGCCCGTAGCGTTCAACCGTGGTATCCACCAGAGCTGCCATGCTCGTACGATCCGTGACGTCCGCGATGTGCGCTGTGGCTTGGCCGCCCCCAGAGATGATCTCTCCGGAGAGGGTTTCGATCGCCGGCCCGTTCACATCCGCGGCCACGACGTTGGCACCAAGTGCAGCGCACATGCGACAGATCAGAGATCCGAAGCCACCACCCGCGCCGGTGACGACAACCGTCTTGCCGTCGACATAGTTCGTAGCAGGTTGCGGTGCATCATGATTCGTCATGGGGCGATTCCATCACTTCGCAGCGACAGCGCTGAGATTCACGGTCGAATTCGGTGCTCCATGACGCGATAGCGGAAGCTTGCAGGGTGAATGATCCAATCGGTTTCATCGGCCTTGGGCATCTTGGCATGCACCTCGCCTCAAGTTTGTTGCGTGCTCAGGTTTCACTGGTCGTGTGCGATCCCGACGAGGCCGCAGTCGACGCTCTGATCGCCCTCGGGGCTCAGCGCGGTAGCGACCCGGCTTCGGTGGCCAGAGAATGTACGACCATCATTACTTGTCTGCCGTCACCGACAGTGATCAATACGGTCGTGGTCGGTCCCAACGGACTGCTCGCAGGATGTTCACCTGGCAGCACATGGATCGACATGAGCACCAACGACCGAGAAGAGACTCTGCGCCTCGCGGAACTTTGTGCCGAACACGGGGTGCGGATGCTGGAGTGTCCTGTGACCGGAGGAGTGCACAAGGCTGCCGAAGGCGACATCACAGTCTTAGTGGGCGGCGACGAAGCGGCATTCGAACAACATCGTCATCTTTTGCAAGCGATGGGCAGCCCCATTCTCTATATGGGTGAGTTGGGCAACGCCGCCATTATCAAAGTGATCACGAACATGCTCGCGTTCATTCACTTGGTAGCCGCAGGCGAAGCGCTGATGCTCGCGAAACAAGGTGGCTTAGACCTTGGTAAAGCATTCGAGGCAATCAAGCACAGTTCTGGTAACAGCTTCGTGCACGAGACCGAAAGCCAAGTGATACTCAACGGCAGCTACGACATTGGATTCACGATGGATTTGGCTTGCAAAGACCTCGGTTTCGCGACCCAGCTTGGTGAACAGTTTGGCGTACCGCTTGAACTCGGAACCCATGTACAGAACATCTTTCTCCGATCGAGATTGCAATACGGAGGAAAGGCTTGGTCATCGAAAGTAGTCAAATTGCTTGAAGACTCGGTGGGAACTGAACTACGAGCACCTGGATTTCCTGAGCGATTGCAATGACGTCCGCAGTGGCAACGACCTCGCACGATTCGCAATGCGAGCGAGGCATCTATCGACATATGGTGTTTCGGTGAAAGCAGCAGTATGTCGCGAGTTCGCAGCACCCCTGGTGATCGAAGACGTCGAGTTGGCAAACCCCGGGCCCGGCGAGGTGCAGATTTCGTTGCGAGCGAGCGCTGTTTGTCACAGCGACATCACCTACGCCGACGGCGGATGGGGCGGACAGATTCCTGCCGTCTACGGACATGAAGCAGCCGGAATCGTGACCGAGGTTGGTGCCGGCGTCACGAGGGTTGTTGCCGGTGCGCCGGTTGTCGTCACACTTGTTCGCTCATGCGGTACATGCGCCAACTGTGCACGACAGCTATCGGTGAGTTGTGAGGCTTCCTTTGCGCTTGATGCACAAACTCCGCTGCGCGATGCGCACGGGAACGCACTCCTCCAAGGGATGCGCACCGGTGCGTTTGCCGAAGCGGTTGTGGTGCATGAATCCCAGATTGTTGGGTTACCGCCAGGAGTACCGTTCGACTCGGCGGCGTTGTTGGCGTGCGGAGTGATCACGGGGTTTGGCGCAGTTACCCGCACAGCGCACATGCCGAGGGGAAGCACAGTCGCAGTGGTCGGATGCGGGGGAGTCGGACTCAACGCAGTGCAAGCCGCAAGTTTGGAAGGTGCCGAGCAGGTCATCGCCATTGATACTTCAGCCGCGAAAGGCGATGCGGCAATCAGCTTTGGCGCCACACACGCAATCAACGCGATGACCACTGAGCCAGTCGAGGCCGTGCGTGACCTCACCTGTGGTCGCGGCGTCGATTTTGTGTTCGTGACGGTCGGAGCCAAATCTGCGTTCGACCAGTCCTACGCAATGCTCGCCAAAGGCGGCGCCGTGGTGTTGGTAGGAATGCCAGCCAATGGTGCATTGACATCTTTCGATCCAGGAGAACTTGCGAACAACAGCCAACGACTGCTCGGATCCAAGATGGGTGCAGCAAATATCGCGGTCGATATTCAGCGGCTGGTTTCGCTGTATCAGCAGGGCAAAATCAAACTCGATGAACTCATCAGCGGAAAGTTTGCACTCGCCGACATCAATGAAGCGATGGACGGAGTCCGCCGAGGCGAGGCGCTGCGGAATGTGATCGTGTTCCCATGAAAGTTGTTGACGTTCGTACCTTTGTAGTTGGCAATCCTCCTCCACGATTCGGCGGTCGGTATTTCATCTTCCTCAAGCTCACAACCGATTCGGGGGTGATCGGGTATGGCGAGGTGTACGTAGCCACATTCGCACCGCATCTTGTCGCGCAAATGATCGAAGATGTCGCGCAACGTTTTGTGCTTGGACAAGATCCGTTTCGCATCGAAACTATGTGGCGTCGCATGTACGGCAGTGGGTTCGCGCTTCGCCCCGACATCACGTTGGGGGGAGTCATGAGCGGTTTGGAGATGGCCTGCTGGGACATCATGGGCAAAGAACTCGGTCGCCCCGTGTACGACTTGCTCGGCGGGCGTGTCCACGAATCGCTGCGTTCGTATACGTATCTCTACCCCCCAAACGATGTGGATGTTTACCAGGATCACCCGGTGTATTCCGACCCTGACGCGGCGGCGGAGAAAGCGGTTGCCGAAATGGAACGCGGCTTCACCGCAGTCAAGCTCGACCCTGCGGGCCCGTACACCGCATTCGATGGTCGCCAGCCTGATCTCGATGCGCTGGAGCGGTCTCGGCGCATGGTCGAACGGATCCGCGAATCAGTCGGCACGAAGGTTGATCTTCTGTTCGGGACCCACGGACAATTCACGGCATCGGGAGCTATTCGGCTTGCCCGCCAACTTGAGGCGTTCGATCCGCTGTGGTTCGAAGAGCCGATTCCTCCCGACAACGTTGAAGAAATGGCCAAGGTCGCACGGTCGACAACGATCCCAATTGCAACCGGAGAGCGACTCACAACTAAATATGAGTTCGCCAAGGTACTTGTGGCAGGCGCGGCCTCGATCCTGCAACTCAATCTTGGTCGCTGCGGCGGAATTCTCGAGGGCAAGAAGATCGCGGCGATAGCCGAAACTCACCATGCGCAGATCGCTCCGCATCTCTATTGCGGGCCAATTGTTGCGGCCGCAAATATTCAACTGAGCACTTGCACACCCAACTTCTTGATGCTCGAATCCATTCAAGACTGGAGTGGGTTCCACTCCCAGTTGTTGGTCAAACCAATTCAATGGGAAAATGGCTATGTGATCCCGCCGACAGAACCCGGCCTCGGCGTGGAACTCAACGAAGCCGTCGCACTCGCGAATGCCTATACCGGCAATGAGCTTCACCTGCAGATGGGCGCCGATGCACTTGGCGGCCCACAGGCCTAACCAACTTCGCCCTAACGCTTGTTCATGGAAATACCACAACGCGATTTCCGACAAGAAAAACGCGGCCTTCGGCCCACGCCTTTACTGCTCGCGACAGTGTGATGCGCTCAACGTCTTTACCTAATACGACCATTTGTTCAGCCGACACTGCATGCGAAACCCGCGCAATATCTTGGTCAATGATCGGACCTTCATCGAGATCGCTGGTGACAAAATGCGCAGTTGCTCCAATGAGCTTCACGCCTCGAGCCCAAGCTTGGTGATATGGACGAGCACCTTTGAAGCCCGGGAGAAATGAATGATGGATATTTATCGCCTTCCCTGCGAGTTCATCGGTTAACTCTGGCGAGAGGATTTGCATATAGCGGGCGAGCACTACAAGATCTATCGATCGCTCGACGAGGAGATGCCGCAACTCACGCTCAGCTGCGGGTTTCGTTGCTGCGGTAACCGGAATGTGTCGAAACGGCACGTGTGCCGCGGCTGCGACATCTTCAAGGTCTGGATGGTTTGACACAATCATGTCGATCGCGACCGGCAACTCATCAGCCTGCCAACGTTGCAATAGGTCAACGAGGCAATGATCGAACTTGGAGACCATCACGAGAACTTTCGGCCTTGCGTCCTCGCGACGCACGCGAAAATTGGCCCGCAAGTCTGCGACTGCTGGGCCCAATCCTGCGGCAATGGTCGCAGCATCGTTCGGCGCCTCAAAGCGAGTGCGCATACAGAAGTGGCGGCTAGCGGGGTCACTGAACTGCGCATTATCCAAAATGTTGGCGTCGAGCTGGAAGAGATGCTGTGCCACTGTGGCAACGATCCCGGGCCGATCGGGGCACGACAACGTAAGTACATGAATTGGCATAAGTGTGTATACCGTAATTGACAAACGCACGCAGACTGTCCATGGGCGACGTACGCTCAACCGATGGAACGAGGTAGGAGCCAGCCTCGCAAGCGCGATGTGGCTCTCGCCACGTGGGGCCTTTTCGTGGGCCTGGCACTGTTGCTGTTTGCTGCCGGTCTCTTCGGCACTGTGCTTGGTGTCCGCTCGGAGTTGGTCAAGCTCCCCACCGCGGTGAGCGGAGTTATCAGCGCCGCGTACTATGCCGGTTTTCTTGTTGGCGCCCGCGTGGCACTCAATGCCTTAGGACGTGTAGGCCATATTCGCGTGTATTCCGCGTTGGCGTCACTGCTGTCGGCTTCGATGATCGCCGTTGGGCTCACCGACTCGTCGCCAGCGTGGATTGCTTTGCGCTTCGTCACGGGGCTTTGTCTCGCCGGTCAGTATGTAGTTGCGGAAAGCTGGCTGAATGATTTGGCAACCAATGCCACTCGAGGACGACTGCTGGCCATCTACTCATTGGTGACCACCGGTGCCTTCGGTATCGGCCAAGTCATGTTGTTTGCCTTGGATGCGCGCCTGATAACCGGATTCGCAGTCGCGAGCATTGTCGCTTCGCTTGCCGTTGCTCCGGTCGCATTGTCAGAAGCCGCCGTCGCTCCAGTAGTGCAACGCGCGGCGCCGATCTCCCTGCGTCAACTCGCTACAACCGTTCCTACTGGCGTTGGATCATGTGTGCTAATTGGGATCGCGCACGGCGCACTCATCGGCATGGCCGCGATTTATGCGATCCGCATTGGACTGTCGCCCGCCGTGACCGGCATTTTTGTCGCAGCCCCGAACCTTGGCGGCATGATCTTCCAGTGGCCGATTTCTGCAGCCGCGGATGAACTTGACCGACGGGCGGTCGGTTTGGTCATCGCGCTCCTTGCGACGGCGTTCGCTGCACTGTTGTTGGTCAGCCCCGATCACGGCGCCATTCCACTTGTGCTCATCACTGTGCTTGGAGGTTTCACCTTCCCGCTGTACTCGATTGCTGCGGCCTACACCAACGACTGGATTGAACCGGAGCATGTCAGCGCGGCCGCGTCACAGCTTGTCGCGCTCTACGGCATCGGAGCCGTAGTCGGACCGTTGGTTGCTGCGGGAATGATGATCGCGTTCGGGGCCGCAGGTTTCTATTGGTCTCTGGTTGCAATTCACGCATTGATTGGAGCGTTCTTTGTATACCGGATGTCAGTGTGGCGGTCACCGCTGAACAAACTTCCGGTGAGCCAACTTTCACTTCCGGCACGCGTGTTCTTTCTCCCCGCGACAGTGGTTGCGCTTGGAAGAAAGGCGCGGAAACCTCAACAGAGCGAGCCCGCGGGCCGTCAAGGGCCCGAGTAGTCGACCTACGTTTCGATCACGATCGGAATAATCATTGGCCGCCGTTGCGTCTGTTTCTTGACGAAACGACCCGCAGCGCTGCGCACCACTTTCTGCATTGATTCAATGTCGGAATGGGCAGATCGCTCGAGTGCCGCCGTGACATCGAGATGCACTGCTGCAATGCACCCCTCGATGAGATCGTTGGCGAGCGAGTCTTGAATCCAACCCCTGGTCACCACCTCAGGAGCACCGACAACCGTGCGGTTACCGATATCAATCGTCACTAACACGACCACCATTCCTTCTTCGGCGAGCACTTTGCGATCGCGCAACACCCCGTGCCCGACATCGCCAACGACCGAGCCATCCACGTAGAGGTAGCCCGCTGGTACCGATGCGCCCTTGCGGATACCTCGATCGTCGATGATCAGCTGATCGCCGTCTTCGCAAATGATCACCTGCTTCTCAGCAACGCCCATGTTGCGTGCGAGCTTCGCGTGCGCCAGCAAATGTCGATACTCACCGTGTACGGGGGTGAACCATGCGGGTTCGGTGACTGTGAGCAAGGTCTTGAGTTCCTCTGCCTTCGCATGACCGGTCGCATGCACGTCCTCGATACCGGAGTGCACAACTTCAACTCCGAGCCGCGCCAAGCCGTCTAGCACCTTGGTGACATTGGTTTCGTTGCCGGGGATCGGGTGCGAACTCAAAATGACAGTGTCATCTTCGGACAATTTGAGCCAGCGACTTTCTCCGGCTGCCATCAAGCTCAACGCGGACATTGCTTCGCCTTGCGAACCAGTAGAGATGATGCAGACCTTTTCGGGTGGTAAGTCGGCCACGTCTTTAATGTCGCGCAGATGTGAATCGGGGATGTTGAGCAGTCCCATTTCACGAGCGATTCGTACGTTGTTCTGCATCGAACGACCAAGAGTTGCGATGATGCGATCGAACGAGACCGCAGCATCAGCGATTTGCTGTACTCGATGAATGTGGCTCGCAAAGCATGCAGTGATAATGCGCCGGCCTGCATTGGCATGGAACAAGTCAAACAACACCTTGCCGACCGTTGTTTCGGACCGCGAATGCCCATGTTCACATGCGTTCGTCGAGTCCGATAGGAGCAAACGGATGCCTTCGGTGCGAGCGATTGCACCCATCGTCGCGAGGTCGGTACGGCGCCCATCAACCGGATCGAGGTCGAGCTTGAAATCGCCCGAATGCATAATGGTGCCTTGCGGAGTATGAAAGGCCGTCGCGAAACCGTGGGGCACCGAGTGGGTAACTGGAATGAATTCGCAGTCGAAGGGCCCGAACTTGCGACGTTCATTGTCGGCGACCGCTATGAACTCTGTTTTGTCCAAAAGTCCGGCTTCATCGATGCGGTTGCGTGCAAGCGCAAGTGTTAGCGCCGAACCGATAATCGGAAACGAAACGTCACGAAGCAAAAACGACAGCCCGCCCATGTGGTCTTCATGACCATGAGTGACGATGCAGCCTTCAATGTTGTCGGCGCGTTCGTGCAGGTACGAGAAATCGGGGAGTACCAGATCGACGCCCAACATGTCCGCATCGGGGAACATGAGACCACAGTCGATAAGCATGATGCGTTCATCGATTTCCACGGCTGCACAGTTGCGACCGATTTCACCTAACCCACCGAGGAAGGTGACTTTGACCTGTGCTGCCATGCGTAAAGCCCTCTCGATTACTTTGTGTCCGAATGGTAGCGATCAGAAGAGACCAGTCCGAGCACTCCTCGTGATGATCTAGTTCTGCGTGATGGCACCGGTCAGTATCGGGTCGAGCAACCAGTCGGGGTGTTCCGCGACGAGGCGATCAAGCCAATAAGGGCTTTCGAATAGTGCCAAGAGCGTCGAGTCTCCACGCTCCAAGATCTCGACACCCGACGTGGTCGCCATTGCTGTGACGGTAGTTGCATCGGTGCGACGGGCAATTCGCTGGCGAATTGGGCCAAGGCGAATCTCCGCACCGAATTCGTATTGGAGCCGATGCGAGAACACCTCGAACTGCATTTGCCCTACTGCCGCGAGCACAGGGGTTCGGTCACCGTCGACACGGCTGAGTACTTGCACCACGCCTTCCTGCGCAAGTTGCTCGAGCCCTTTGCGAAACTGCTTGGCCCGCGATACATCTTTGGGTCGAGCCTCAGCGAAGAGTTCAGGAGCAAACGATTCGATCGGCGGAAAACGCACGGATGCGTCAACGAAGAGAGTGTCGCCAATTCGTACGTCGTTGGCGTTGACCAATGCAATTACGTCGCCTGGATAGGCGTTGTCGATGGTGTCGCGATCTGCGCCGAAAACCGACGCCGCATATTTCGTAGCAAACGGTCGGCCACTGGGTTCATGCGTCACTGTCATGCCCCGTTCGAAGTGGCCAGAACAGACGCGAACGAACGCAACGCGATCACGGTGCGCGGGGTCCATGTTTGCTTGCACTTTGAAGGCGAAGGCTGAAAAGGGAGCTTCGAGCGGACGTGGATTGCCGTGATCGCTCGCTCGAGGTGAAGGTGCTGGAGCAAGATCGATCACCGCGTCGAGAAGATGCCGGACACCGAAGTTGGTGAGAGCAGAACCGAAGAACACCGGAGTGGATTCCCCAGCCAGAAACGACTTGGAGTCGACACCACCCGAAACTTCCTCGGTCAGCGAAATCTCCTCGACTGCACGGTCCCACGATGCACCGTGCTGTTGCGCAGCGTCAGCGGGGGAGTGACGGTCTTCCGGTGCGATGCTCGCGCCACGAGCGGTGCGTGAGTAAGCAACGAACTCGCCGCTGGTTTGTTCGATGACACCCCGGAAGTCGCCTGCCACGCCGACTGGCCACGTTGCCGGCGTAGGCCGCAACTGGATCCGTCGCTCGATCTCGTCGAGGAGTTCAAGTGGCTCTAGGCCCGGGCGGTCGTATTTATTGATGAAGGTGATGATGGGCATCGAACGTGATCGGCACACTTCGAACAGTTTCAACGTTTGCGGTTCGATGCCTTTGGCAGCGTCGAGCACCATGATCGCGGCGTCGGCGGCCGACAAGACCCGGAACGTATCTTCGGAGAAATCGCGGTGACCTGGGGTGTCAAGCAGATTGATGGTGTGGGCGCGATACCCGAATTGGAGCACGGTCGACGTAATCGAGATACCACGTTCTTGTTCCATCGACATCCAGTCGGATGTCGCCTTGCGTCGTCCTGCTCGTGCCTTCACCGCGCCAGCTTCGGCGACTGCACCGGCATACAGCAGAAACTTCTCTGTGAGTGTCGTCTTGCCCGCGTCTGGGTGACTAATGATGGCGAACGTACGGCGGCGGCGCGCCTCGGCAAGAATTTCGCGTTCGGGGGCAGTCACGGAGGTCGCCTTAGTTGCTCAGAATGGCCACATGAATACCGGCCGGTGCCCCAAGGCTACCGCCCATTCAGACCCGATGAGTTACTGGATCACCCTTACTCAGCCGAAGTGCATAGATTGCACCGACCGCTGCGACGACACTCACCAGCAAGGTAAAACGCCGTACGCCCGTAATCGCATCGTCGACACTCGTGACGAGCGCCACCGCGACCGCCACCGTGATGATGCCACCAATGTCCATACCGAGCCTCGACATTGAGCCGCCGATACCCAGACGTTCGGGAGCAACGTTGCGAAGTGCCGCGCCTTGACAGGCAGCATGTGCAAACCCAACGCCGATGCCGTATATGGCCGCGACCGGAAGCCACAGCCCTGCGATGTCGCGATGCTGCGTCACCGCGAGCGAAAACCACAACCCGGCTGCGGAAATCAGCACTGCCCCAGGCACGATCACCCATCGTGGACCGTGACGGTCAGCAATTCTTCCGGCGAGAAATGAAAGTGGCCCGCCGAATAGCGGGATCACCGCGACGGCAAGGCCCGCCCGGTAAGTCGAGAGCCCCCAGCCGACCGTGAGCAGTCGAATGAACGCGAAGAAGGTGCCTGCGAATGTACCTGCGATCAGAAAGTTCAAAATCACGCCGAGCCGAAACGAGGCTTCACGAAATAGCGGCAGGTACAACACCGGATCAGGGTGGCGAACTGAACGCGCCACGACAGCGCTCAGCAACAGGACCGAAGTACCGAGTGACAGTGCAGTTCGTACGTTGTTGAAGCCCCATGCATGCATCTGCGTGATTGCGAGAACCAACGTTCCCATGCCGGCAGCCAAACTCACCACGCCGATGGCGTCAGGTGCAGATCCCGTGGCGAGCGGCGCGGAAAGCGGCAGTTTCCACAGCACAAATGCGCACAGCAACAGGCCAATCGGCACGTTCAACGCAAAGGTTGCCCGCCACCCAATGTTGTCGACGAGCGCGCCGCCAATCACAGGGCCGATTGCGGCTGCCACGCCTCCAGTTGCTCCGAGGCTGCCAACGATGGTGGCGCGGCGTTCGACAGGAAACACGCTGAGCAGGATCGGCAACGCGGCGCTTGATTCGAACGCCAACCCCATTGCTTGCACGACTCGGCCACCAATAAGAAAGCCCACATTCGGCGACCATGCAACGATTGCTGATCCCACAGTAAACAAGATCAATCCCCAGAGGAACACTCGCTCTCGTCCGAATCGGTCAGTCATCCAGCCAGCTGGCACCCAAAGAGACGCGGCAGTGATTGAGAATCCGGTGAGTGCCCATTGCACCGTCGACGCCGAGCCGCCCATTGTGGTGGCTATGGCTTTGAATGCAATGAAGATCAACGAGAAGTTGATTGACGTCAGCAGGGTCGCGCCTCCGACCAAAGCAAATAGACGCCACGGTCTCTGAGACATTGATGTGGGGCCTGGTCTATCTGGCACGGTGTGCATCAGACTTAGTATTGTTTGAGTCAAGGGTTTCGCGCGAATGCAAGATCTGGCGCCAGGAACCATCATGACCCCGTCGTTTCGCCCTAGTCATCCGGGAGCGCTCATGTTCGACCTCATCATCCGCAACGGAACGATCGTCGACGGCACGGGAGAGCCCCGCAAGGTGGGCGACATCGCGATCACCGCGGGCCGGATCACCCAAGTCGGCGGAAGCGTCGAAGGCGACGCGACACAGGTCATTGACGCGACTGGTCTCATCGTCACGCCAGGCTTCGTGGATCACCACACCCACTATGACGGCCAGGCCACGTGGGATGAATTGCTCGAGCCTTCGTCAATGCATGGCGTGACCACAATCGTCGCAGGCAACTGCGGTGTGGGCTTCGCGCCAGCTCGACCTTCAGAGCATCGGCAGCTCATCGAGCTCATGGAAGCAGTTGAGGACATCCCGGGCTCAGCGCTGACCGAAGGACTCACTTGGGATTGGGAAACCTTCCCCGAATATCTCGACGCACTCGACCGCAGGGTCTGGTCTATCGATGTTGCGGCGATGATCGCCCACAGTGCGCTTCGTGTCTACGTGATGGGGGATCGCGGTGCCCGCAACGAGGCATCAACTGACGCAGACATCGCGACGATGGGCCAGCTTGTTGCTGAAGCTGTGGAAGCTGGTGCGTTGGGCTTTTCCACATCGCGCACACTGGGCCACACGACACGAGATGGCGTGCCGGTGCCGGGCACATTCGCTTCCGAAGACGAACTCTTTGGCATTGCCGCGGCCATGAGCACGGCATCGAAAACCGGATTGTTTGAAATTGCCGAGCTCGGTGCGGCGGGCGAAGACGCCGAGGGCATGCTGAAAGAGCTCGACTGGATGCGTCGAGTGTCGTTGGAATTCGGTACGAAGATTACGTACTTGCTACTGCAGTTCGCGTCAACGCCTGATCAATGGCGCGAGATGCTGTCGCGCACCAATGCCGCACGGGCCGAAGGCGCAGACCTCACGGCCCAGGTCGCCAACCGACCCTTCGGCATGCTGATCGGGTTTCCGAGCTATCACGCATTTCAGAAGCGACCAACGTACGTTGCCCTCGCACAACAAGGGTTGCACGGTGCAGCACTTGCCGCCGAGCTTCGCAAACCCGAAGTCAAAACAGCAATCCTGAGCGAAACAGATACTGCAGACAGCGGTACGCACTTCGACGGTCTTGCCCCAATTATCCAAGCGATGCTCGGACAGCTTTTTCCTCTCAACGACGATTGCGACTATGAGCCAACCGCGGACATGAGCATCGAAGCTTTGGCTCGCACGGCTGGCGTCGATCCGTTCGACTATTTGTACGACATGATGTGTGAAAAGGATGCTGGCAACTTGATGATGTTGCCGTTCTTCAATTACGTGGATGGCAACCATGATGCCCTCTACGAGATGATGCAGCATCCCGCGACGGTTATCGGACTCGGTGATGGTGGTGCGCATTGCGCAATGATCTGTGATGCATCGATGCCGACCTACATGCTTTCGCATTGGGTTCGCGACCGCTCACGTGGGCCGCGCATCGAGCTTGAAGCTGCGATACGAATGCAAACAAAAGACGGAGCGGATTTGTTTGGTCTCAGTGACCGCGGCACACTCGAGGTCGGTAAACGTGCTGATCTCAACATCATCGACCTCGAGACCGTGGGCATCGAGCCGCCGTATTCCATAGCCGATCTCCCTGCGGGTGGAAGTCGTTTGTTGCAAGATGCGCACGGGTACGTTGCGACCATTGTTGCCGGCGAAGTGACTCGTCGCGATGGAGTCGATACCGGGGCGCGCCCGGGGCGACTCGTCCGCGGCCGTCGCTGAGAGATCATCTCACGACGTTCATGGCACACGCCCCCAACCTCCAATTGGGACGACCAATCACGGGAATGTCTGCTGTGCTCGTGCCATTCGACAGTGCAGGTGAGATCGATTGGAGCGCCTTCGAAGCTCACATCGCGCGAACCCACGCAGTGGGCATCGCACCCGCCGTCAACATGGACACCGGCTATGTGCAATTGCTTGATGTCGCGACCCAAGTGCGTATCCTCGATGCCGCCGCCGACATCACCAATCATTCGTTTATTGCTGGTGCATTCGTAGCCGATAGTCCCGGTGACAAATTCGCCGTCGGCGCATACCTGCATAGTTGCGATGCGATCGAGCAACGGGGTGGCACTCCGGTGATCTTTCCATCCCACGGATTGAACGAGTCTGGCGACGACGGTTGGGTTTCGGCGCTTGCAACAATTGGGCGCAACGTCGATCGATTCATTGGCTTTGAGCTCGGCGCTATGTTCGTTCCCTATGGTCGCATTGTTTCGCTTGACGCGTACAGCTCGTTGATGGAAATCAGCTCTTGTATTGGCGCGAAGCACTCGTCATTGCAGCGCGGTTTGGAATGGGATCGCATCGCGTTGCGCGACACGCAGCGCCCCGACTTCAAAGTCTTCACCGGCAATGACCTCGCGATCGACATGGTGATGTACGGCTCGGATTATCTGCTCGGTCTCTCGACGTTTGCTCCAGACCTGTTCGCGAAGCGAGACAGCTTGTGGGCAAATCAATCTCGTGATTTCTACGAACTGAACGACTTACTGCAGTACCTCGGAGCCTTTGCGTTTCGTAATCCCGTGCCCGCGTACCGCCACAATGCGGCAATGTTTCTGGAACTTCGTGGTTGGGCTGCGTCGAGCGAAGTTCCGCAGGGTATTCCGCGTCGTCCTGATTCGGATCGCGAAGTGCTGACCACCATCTTGGAAAGTTTGCAGCAATGGTTGTGAGGTATCCGCAAATCAAGAACATTCGATCGGTCGAGGCGTTTCGGGGGCGTTGCTCGGAACTGGACATTTCGATCCCGATCTCCGAGTCCGATGTGATCCCCGGTGTCCTTACTACATCAACGACATTTGAGGATGGAAGCGCGGGCCATTTCGTAAGCGCCAACCGATTCGCGATTCTGCCGATGGAAGGTTGGGATGCGACCGAGGACGGACGCCCAACTGATCTTGTGAGACGCCGCTGGCGGAACTTTGGCCAGAGCGGCTGCGGGGTCGTCTGGGCCGAAGCGACGGCCGTGCATCCTGATGGGCGCGCAAACCCGCGTCAACTGATGATCGATTCCACCAGAGTCGACGACTTTCGCGCGTTGCGCAGTGAGCTGCATTCTGATCAGATCGTTGGGTTACAACTCACGCACTCCGGACGTTGGGCCAAGCCCGGCGCTCGGCCCGAACCAAAGATCGCATACCGCCATCCCGAACTTGATGACCGAGTCGGTGCCCACGATGCCAGCGTGCTGAGCGACACCGCGCTTGATGACCTTGTGGAACGATATATCGAAGCTGCGATCGCGACCGCGGAGGCGGGCTTTGACTTTGTGGACATCAAGCATTGCCACGGCTACTTGCTGCACGAATTGCTCTCTGCCTACTCACGCCCCGGCCGCTACGGCGGCGACCTCGCAGGCCGCACCAACTTTCTGCGCAGCGTCGTTGCAGGCATTCGCAGTCGGGTGCCGCAGTTAGCAATTGCTGTACGTTTGTCGGCCTTTGACGTTCGCCCGTATATAGCTGGGCCCAACGGCTTTGGAGTACCCGCCCAGAGCGACAAATACCCACACGCCTTCGGCAGCGCTGCCGACGGAACTACCTTCGACTTGTCTGAAACCCATCAACTCTTCGAGGTATTCACATCGCTGGGCATTGGTTTGGTGAGTGTTACTGCGGGGAGCCCGTACTACAACCCCCACGTGCAGCGCCCCGCATACTTTCCTCCATCAGACGGATATCAACCGCCCGAAGACCCGTTAGTGGGCGTGGCACGCCACCTCGCAGTGTGTCGCGAACTTGCTGAAGCTCATCGCTCGATCTCGGTCATCGGTTCCGCATATTCCTACCTCCAAGACTTTGTGCCCGAAGTCGCGCACGCCGTCGTCGAATCCGGGGGTGCTGCGATGGTCGGTCTCGGTCGCATGGCGCTGTCGTACCCACATCTCGCGCGCGATGTCCTCGCGGGAACTGCCCTCGATCGGCATCTTGTGTGTCGTACGTTCAGCGACTGCACTACTGCGCCCCGCAACGGGTTGGTATCTGGCTGTTTTCCGCTTGATCCTTTCTACAAAGATCATCCCGACCGAGTCCACCTCACTGCGGCGAAACGAGCACAACGCGACAAGGTAACCAAGAGTTGAAGTTCCTTCTATTTCACCGCGCTGCGGGTTTCGTACACCAATCGATTCCCGACGCGGTAGCCGCAATCGAATCTCTGGCAACTCACCACGGCTACGCGTGCACGAGTACCGAGGATCCGGATGCATTTTCCGCGGCAACACTCAACGAATTCGATGCAGCGGTGTTCCTGCAAACGAGCGGCAATGTGCTTCCAAAACTCGATCAGCGCTCGGCGTTGGAGTCATACATTCGCGAGGGTGGTGGCTACTTCGGAATCCATGCGGCGGCGTCGATGGGTGAGTACGCGAGCGAATGGCCCTGGTACAGAGAATTGGTCGGAGCATCGTTCAAGGGCCACACGGCTGCAATCGTCTATGGCCCGGATCAGTTCGAAGCAAGTGCAACCGCGCGGTACGGCGGACGTCGTCGTGACGCACCCATTGATGCGGAAGTGATTTCCACCGAGATCGCGGTCGTGTCGTGGCAAGAGGCACGCGTCACTGTTGAAGCTGTCGACTGCTTGGCCGCCAAAGGTTTGGCGAGCTCCTCGATGCGAAGCGACGAGTGGTACGGCTTCGATCGCAATCCGCGCGGCCTCGTGAACGTCGTGGCGACGGTCGACGAATCCACCTACGATCCCGGTCTCGGAGCGATGGGTGCGGATCATCCAATCGTGTGGTGGCGACATTTCGATGGGGGACGCTCGGTCTACAACTCGATGGGGCATTCCCGCGCAACTTGGCGAGACCCTACGTTTCTGCAAAGCGTCGCCGGCGGGATCGAACTTGCGGCAGGTGGATAATCGCGTTTAGATCGGTACGCCGACATCGATCGAGCGGGCATGGCGGTCATACTTACTCAGAACAGCTTGAACACGTACGGCAATCATTTCGCGCGTCGTGCGGTCGACGTCGGTCGCCACCGTGACAACGACTTTCAGATCCCCGCCGCAACGGCGTACGTCAACGGCGACTTCCGGCGACGCGACACCTCGTCGGGTGAGCACTTCACGAGCAGCGTTCGCCCCGAGCACTCCATGGTGAGACAGTGCGTCCGATGCTGCTGTCTGTACCGCGTTTGCGAGGTCTGCTGGGTTGGTGACAACCTTGGATGCAAACAGTTCGTACGGGTGTTCCCGGACATCACCGCCGACAACCAACGGGATCCGTTGCTGCAATGCGCAACTCACACCGTCTTCGAAGCCAGTCACCTTCGACGAATCGCCCGATCGCATCGTAAGGGCAACATCGATCGTTCCACTATCTAACGGACAACCATCGTGGGCGAGGGACCGACACGGAAACGCAGCTGCGCCCGCTTCATGACATCGGTGTACGGAATGCCCGTGGTCTTCCAGAGACGCGATGGCATCGTCGGCAGCTCCCGGCGAGGATTCGAGAACCAACACGTTCAATGATTTTGTCATAGCGCAACTCTCGACCCCGGGGTCTCTCTGCAACAGAGCCGGAAGTCCCTCGCCACAAGGACCTCAGTCGCATCTTCGACGCCTTGACAGAGGTGGGAGGAAGATCTAGGTCGTGAACCACGATGGCGGTATCGGCATCGAAACGGGTGGGATGTAGGTGCGGGCATGGCCACGGCGGATGTCGCGCACAGCACCAATTTCTGCGATGTGATGGACGTGTTCAGCGAGCATCGATGTGACTAGTTGCACGACTGGTAGCGACTCGCCCCAGTGTGCAGGCCGCAATTCGAACGCCACTGCATCGGTGACCTGGTTGACTGCACCGATGAAATCGTCCTGCGCCCGAAACAGCCATGCGAGCCCAGCGTTCGCATCACCAGGTATATCGAAATCGTTGAGATCCGGCCGTTTACCTTCGAAACCATATTGCCTATAGATATCCGTCCATGCCGCGAGATGAATTACGCGCCAGCCGATCGTTGTTGTCGGCAAGGGCACAGGAGCTGGCCAAGCGTCTTCGCACACGAACTCGCCGGATCCCCAACCACGCACCGATGGCGCGCGTCGCCGAATTGACCAACTCGTCGCTGTGGGCTCCCAGAAATACTCTTGGTCGTCGAGGTCTTGCAACACACGACGCGAATAGTGCCAGGCGTGGCGAAGTTGCACCTTGAGTAGATCGGCAGCGGATGGCAAAGACACGCCCACATAGTAGGTACATCAAACAAACGCGCGACGCCTCGTCAGTGAACATTCCAACGACGACGAATACGCAGTCGGCCTCGAAACAACCGGAAGATATTGATCTTTTCTCTCATTTCGCTTGTGATACGAACATACGTTCGGTATAATGTTGGAATGAGTTCGAGTGGGATTGAGCTGCTACAACAAGCCATAGCGGCATTCGGTTCCGAACCGAAACTGGGCCGCGACGACCTTCTTTCGTTTGTACGGCTAGCGCGGCAGGTGGATGCGGTCTTCGCTGCCGTGGTGGGTGGG
>SXHN01000083.1 GCA_005773635.1 Actinomycetota bacterium | reverse complement strand
TCGCCGCGACCCCAACGCAGCTGTTGGTTTCACGCGATGCGCAAGAGGCGATCATCGAAGCACCGTCGGCGGACGTGTGGGTGATCATGAGTGTCGGTCGCCTCGTGGCACCTCGAATATTCGAAGCTATTGGTTGCGCAACCCAAAGCGACGAAGCAGTGACGGTGATCGATTACCCACGAGTGTCAAAGGTGATCAGCAGCCGCGCCGTGGATGTGCCCGCCGACCTTGCGAGCCGCCTCGACTGCCCAATAGCTCCAGAACTATTGCGGCCGTTCTAAACCTGGCTCCAACGGCAATGGCATCACTACAGGTCGATGATGTCGTCATCGTTCCCTGAGTTTCTGCGCCGCGACGCATTTCGCCCGGGACCGCTGCGGCCGAGGTCTTGGCCGTATGGGATGCGGGTCACGAAATCGAAACGGTGCACGAAGCGCCTACGGACGAGCGTTCGAATGGCGATACGCGATAGCGGGAACACCAGCAGCAATCCGAGACCATCGGTGACGAAGCCTGGTGTCAACATCATGAGACCACCAACCAATACCAAGAATCCATCGATGAGCTCATTGCTCGGCACATTGCCCTGTTCGGTTTGCTCACGGATCTTGCGCATCACGATGAAGCCTTCGTGGCGCATCAGCCACGCGCCGAAGAATGAAATCGCAACGATCAGGCCAATCGCATTCCAGCCACCTATGAGGTCGCTGACCTGCAAGAGAACGGTGATTTCAACAATCGGCACCAAAATGAACAGCGCAACAAAGAACAAGAACATGCACGCGCCAACCTAATTGCTCAAGCCATTGTTCCCTCCGCACCAACCGTTGGACGCCCTGGCGAATTTCAGAACGCGCCGCCATCCACACCGATCCGCTGTCCCGTCACGTAGCTGGCGCTTTCTGAGACCACCCATCGCACCGCGTCAGCCACTTCTTCTGGCGTGCAGACATGTCCGAAACTCGCGTTGGCATCCATCGAACGAATGTCCTCAACACCCATGGCCCCCTTCACCAGGCGGCGCCCCATGTCGGTGTCGACCAAGCCCGGCGCTACCACGTTCACATGGATCCCGTTGCGACGCTCCTCCTTGGCCAGAGTCCAGGCCAAGGCCTCGAGTGCAGCCTTAGCCATGTTGTACGGCGCGCTGTTTGGGGCCATGAACATGACTGCGGCACTCGAAATCATCACGATGTCGCCGCGACCCTGCGTGCGCATCGAGGGCAACACCAATTTTGACAAACTCCATGCGGCGTACGCGTGCGTGTTGAAGAGACGAAGCACTTCATCGGGCTCAGTGTTTTTGACCGATGCGCCCCGGCTCGCGACACCAGCGTTGTTGACCAAAATGCTGATAGGACCGAGGTCGTCTTCGGCAGCGTTCACCATCGCTTCACAGGCAAAATAATCAGTCACGTCCGCGCAGTACGCGACGGCGCGTCGCCCCATTTCAAGAATTTCCGCAACCGTTTCTTGTGCGGCAACTTCGTCGCGCCGGTAATTCACTGCGACGTCGGCGCCATCGGCGGCGAGCCCCAGGGCGATCGCGCGGCCTATACCTCGGCCCGCGCCGCTGACAATCGCGACCCGACTCATCGATGTATTCATCACTATCCCTTATTTGTTTTGGAAGTTGGGTGGACGTTTCTCAGCGAACGCACGCATCGCCTCGGCTAAGTCATGAGTTTGTGATGCCAACAGCTGCGTGCGATTCTCGAGATCAATACCTGCTTGCAAACTGCCGATTTCGAGTTGGCTCCACATGACTTCTTTCGTCATCTGCACTCCGAACGGGCTATTGCCGAGGATCACCGCAGCTTCAGTCATCGCCGCATCCATCAACGCGACGTCATCGACGACCTGCACGACAAGCCCCATAGCGAGTGCCTCGTCAGGGCTTACGAATCGACCGGTAAGCATCATTTCGTAGGCGCGCGATGCACCGATGAGCCGCGGCAGAAGCCACGAGACGCCAATGTCACAGCCTGACACTCCGACCTTCACGAACGCCACATTGAACTTCGCCGACCTCGCTGCGATGCGGATATCGCTCGCCAAAGCAAGCGCCAAACCACCACCAGCAGCAGGACCGTTCACCGCCGCAATGATCGGTTGTCGCAGCGAACGCATGCGCGGCACGAGGTCAGCGATCGACTTCTGCACCATGAGCGAAAGCTGCACCCGCCCGACTCCATGGGGATTCGGAGGCGTGGCACCTTCTTTGAGGTCAAGACCTCCGCAAAACCCTGCCCCTGCCCCAGTCAATATGATGACTCGACAATTGCGGTCGCCATCGATTTCGTCGAACGCCGACCAAAGCCCGGCGATGAGATCAGCGTTCATTGCGTTGCGGGCCTCGGGTCGGTTCATAGTGACGACCGCGACGTGATCGCGAGGTCGGCTGATGTCGACGACTCCCATCTCTGTCAACTCCTTTGGGTAGCAAGTGCGAAGGCTCGCTCGGCGATGCGCGGCGATCGAAATTGTTCACACCAATCGTTGAGTGCGACAGTCTGCGGCGATGTCCAACGCCAGTCGTCTACCTCGCCAACAGGAGCATCGGTACGAAGAATCGCAAGCGTCTTGAACACCGCGACGACTTCGCGACCGGCGGCAAGCGTTGCGGCCAATTTTGCCGCGCCCCGCAAACCTTCGATGTCCCACAGCGCCACATCGTCGGGAATCGCTTCGATGGTCCCGAATCGACGAAGCACCGCACCCGCGGACTTCGCGCCCCATCCCGGTAGACCCGGGAAGCCGTCGGCGCTATCGCCAACCAATGCAAGGTAATCAGCAATCGCCTCAGGCGGAACACCAAATTTCTCAATGATTGCAGCAGCATCCATCGTGCGATCGTTCTTGCGGTCGTACTGCACGACCTTGCCGCCAACGCACTGCCCAAGATCTTTGTCGACGGTGCGAATAATGACTTGTTCGACACGCTCATCGGCCGCCGCAAGAGTCGCCGCTGCCGCCAGTGCGTCGTCGGCTTCAAACTCGACCATCGCCCACACCGTCACCCCCATCGCTCGCAGCGCGTCTTCGAGCGGGCCAAACTGCGCCCGCAGATCAGGGTCAATTCCATCGCCACGTTTGTAGCCGGGCCACAGATCATTGCGAAAGGATTCAATCACATGATCAGTTGCGACTCCGACGTGGGTCGCTCCGGACTCCAGCAGGCGCAACACATCATCAACCACACCACGCGCGGCCTCAAATGGGCGCGTACCTTCCTCGTGTTTGCCTAGCGAACCATAAAACTGTCGGAAGAGTTCGTACGTGCCGTCGACGAGGTGAACGATCATTCGGCCATTGTTTCGGAACCGGTTGGCCGACGCAAGGTGAACTGCAACCACTGCGCCGCAGCGAACACCGCCACCGCGCCTGCGACATGGAAGCCCACCGCAAGCGCAGGGATGCCATTGAAGTATTGGTAGTAGCCGAGCGCGGCCTGGGCAACGCCAATGAGCAACAATGCTTCAATACAACGCAACGATTCGCGTGGGGCGCCCTCGCGTCGCAACATCACGAACACGACAAGCACCAACGCGATTAGTATCCAAACCGACACGCTGTGTAGCTGGGCGGTGGTCGGTATCGACCAAGAAAGACGCGTCGCGACTCTGTCGCCCCCATGCGGCCCAGATGCGGTGACAAGGGTGCCGGCGACAAGCACCCATGCCGCGAGGCCGAGCAGCGTACGCGCGGCGAACAGCGTGGGTTTTGAAACGAGCTGCTCGAACGGCCCTGGCGTTTCACCCGCGCGGCGATGCAACACGAGACCTGCGGAAACCAACACAATCGAGGCGAGAAAATGAACCGCCACCGACTGCCACTGTAATTCGAGAAGAACCGTGATACCGCCAATCACGCCTTGTAACAACACGCCCGCTACGAGAGCGAGCGAGATCTGCGTCAAATCCTTGCGGCGAGGCACGCGCCAAATTGATCCCAATATCGCAACGATCACTCCCAACGCCACTAACCCGGTGAACAGGCGATTGATTTGTTCGATTGCTTGATTTCGGTTCGATACCTGAATCAACTCGCCAGCCTCACAGTTCGGCCAGTCGCTGCATCCAAGGCCCGAACCCGACAACCGCACCGAGGCTCCCGTAACGATGATCATCGACAACAGCACGAGGGCGAGCATGGTGAACTTCCGATATTTTTCACGAGACACGACTGGCCGTTGCATGTCTCGAAACTATCGACAGACATTGCCGAAGGCGGCACCGACGGTTCAGGTGTTGAATCTGTCCGATGCGGCATGCTGGCGCGTTTGACGCCGCAACCTGCGTCTCGGCGAGACTGTGGGTATGACCGAGATCTACGACGAGTTCAGCTTGTTTGTCGACAATGCCGCAGACCTTGGCATTTCGTACAAGCAGCCCACTGTTGCACGAATATCGGTCGACGTAGGCGGCGGGCAACGCATCAGCGGCTTGCGTTGGGGAGCCGCGAGCGCAAACCCCGACATTGTCCTCATCCATGGCGGCGCCCAGAACGCACACACGTGGGATTCCGTAGCGTTGCTGTTGGACAGGCCGCTGCTTGCGCTCGACCTCCCTGGACATGGCCACTCCGACCATCGAGATGACCATGCGTACTGGCCGCATGAAAACGCCAATGCGATTGCATTCGCGTTGCGATCGCTACAGGTTGCGCCCAAGCTCGTTGTTGGAATGTCATTAGGGGGGCTCTCTGCTCTTGCGTTGTCGGCAACCGCACCCGACCTGGTGCCGTCGCTACTTCTCGTGGACGTCACGCCCGGAGTCGACGGTGAAAAGGCCTCTGCCATTGTGCAGTTCGTCAATGGCCCCGAACTTTTCACCAGCTTCGACGAAATCTTGCAACGCACGATTCAATTCAACCCAACCCGGTCGGAGGCATCACTGCGACGCGGTGTGCTGCACAACGCGCGTGAATACGACGACGGATCATGGCGCTGGCGGTACGACCTGCCCCGAACGGGGTCTGGCGAAGGCAACGATGGCCGAATCATGCCCGGCCTCGAATCGCTGTGGGTAGCTGCGGCTGAACATGCAGGGCCGTTACTGCTCGCGCGCGGTGCCAGCTCTCCCGTGGTCACCGATGAGGATGTCGCCGAGCTACAACGCCGTAATCCGAATGCGGAAATCATGGTGGTTGCTGGAGCCGGCCACAGCGTTCAAGGTGATCAACCCAAAGAATTGGCGCGAATTATCGCCGATCGCATGTAGCTGGCCGTCGCGGTTCGCGCAGGGCCAGACACTCTCTGCAACGGCGCCGGACGCGTCGAAAGAATCGAAGTGGGTTGGATTCGTGACTTTGTTCGCGCGGTTGTGTATGGTTTTCATCGGAGTGGCGGGGGAAGTCGGTGCAAGTCCGACGCTGACCCGCAACTGTGATGTGACCGCTGTTCGCAGCATCACCAGCCAGAATGCCCACCCCTCCCGACGACCATCCGGTCGTTGAACCGCAAGTTCACAGTTGCTACGGCAGCGGGACGACCCTCGAGGCAAGGGGTCGACGGAGGTCACAGTCATGAGCCAGGTCCGTATCCAACCGGCGGCACGCTCGACACTCGCAATATTCGTCGCGGTCCTTGTCGGCATCGTCGTAACGGTGATACCCGCATCGCGATCGGATGCCGCAGGACCGAATCGAGGTGGAATTGTTGTCGATTTGGGCAACGGCACTGTCAAGACGGTCGCGATCACGTTCGGCGGCTCAATTACTGGGATCGAGGCGCTCCAACTCGGCGGGTTCGCCCCGACTGTGCGCAGCTTTGGGGGGTTGGGCGGAGCGGTGTGTGCGTTGAATGTCGGAGGTACGCAACTCGGCTGCCCGACCGACACCAGTTGTCTCATCTGCGCGGAACCCAAGTATTGGGTGTATTTCCGGGCACCTGCAGGTTCCACTGGCTTCTCGATGTCTCGTGGTGGTGCGGGCGCCACCACGATGCGCGACGGCGACATAGACGGGTGGCGTTGGCAGAGCGGCAGCACACCGCCGCCCTACGTTTCGATCGAAACCCTGTTTCCAGCCACGACCACAACTGCCGCACCGACAACCACGACCGCACGAGCGCCCACCACGACCCGAGGCACGAAATCCGCGACAACTTCGTCGTCACGCGGTACAACGCAGTCTTCAACCGGGACGCAGTCCACGATCCCACCCGCCGGCGACTCGCCAACATCTACCGGTGGATCACCGAACACCACGACGGCCGCAAATTCTGGCGTCGGATCCGTGCCGACAACCCATGATCCAGCTCAAGGCGATCCGCGCCTATCCATACCAGGCCTCGACGCTGACGCAGTTGACTCCACGTCAGCGAGCCAACGCGACGCAGAATCTGGTGAGCCCCGAGCGGCCGGACCACCGTCAGTCGCATCGACTCGATCCGACGGCGTCGCAATAGTTCCTCTGGTTATTGCGCTCACGGCCATCGCACTGCTCATTGCGGCGGTTGTGTTCACGCGGATTCAACGCAACCGCTCCGTGGCCTAACCCACGATACAAGCCCTGTTCAAACCTCTCGTACCCACGAAGGACGATTCTTCGATGAAAAAATTCACGCGTCGCACGCTGACTGTCGCAACACTGGCGGCGGTAGCCCTCGGTACCAGTGGTTACCGTTTCTCCGGCTTCCCCGACACCGCGGGCAAGACCACTGCCAACAACGCAACAACCTGGCTCAAGGCTCAACAACAAAGTGACGGCAGTTTCGAGCTCGCGGGTTTTCCTGGATTCGAAACGCCGGATGCAATCATGGCAATCGCCGAGAACGCGCAACTACAAACGGCTTGGAAGCCGAGCCAGGCACTGGCGGCTGTCATGGCGACCACCAACAACGGATACAACCCGCTCCACGCGATCGACGACCTCGTCGATGGTGGGATTAGTGCCGGACAGGCGGCAAAAATCATCGTGCTGGTCGCCAAGCCACTCGGTTTGAGTGCCATCAATTTCGATCCTGATGGCGATGGAGGTACCAAGAATCTCAAGACACTAGTGACCAGCGGAAAGCAACCCGACGGCTCGTACGGAACGTTCAACGCAACGTTGTATGCGATGATCGCGCTTCGTAAAACGTCGGTAGTGGTCGGGCCCGACACTGTCGCATACATGCGCGCAGCGCAGGAATCTGGTGGCGGCTGGAACTATGCGGGAGACAACTCCGGCGCATACGCCGACGTCGACACCACTGCGCTGGCGATCCAAGCCATGATCGCGTCACGAGTCCCGCCTACGGACGCTGACGTGCGCCAGGGCCTCGCCTTCTTGGCTGCCCAATACCAAAGCGGGAGCGGCGCGTGGCAGTCATTCGGTTCCGACGATCCGAATTCCACAGCAGCCGCAATGCTCGCAATTACTGCGGCGGGTTTCAATCCCGAAGCGTCGTGCTGGCGCAACTCGGTCGCGCCAGCACTTACCGGCCAGCCGTACCCTTCGCCTTCAGGATGGCTGCGCTCGCAGCAACAACCCGATGGCCACATCGCGAGCCCCAACGACATCTTCGGACTCAACACCTTTGCTTCAAGTCAGTCGATTCAAGCATTGCGTCGAGGATGGCTCCCGATCGCACCTGCGGCGAAACAACCCTGCTCATAGTCGACGACATGGCCAGTCGAGACGCCGTCTCGGCTTGCCACGATTTGGCGTTGTGGGGTGAGAGTGTGCACACTCTCACCCCATGACTCTCCTGCGCGACAAAGTTGCCATCATTTCTGGTATAGGGCCTGGGCTCGGCCAAGCCAATGCGAAAGCTCTCGCACGAGAAGGTGCGACGGTGCTGCTTGCGGCCCGCTCAGCTGAGTACCTCGCAAGCATTGAGGCGGAAATCAAAGCCGCGGGCGGTGCAGCAATCAGCGTTCCGACAAATATCACTGACCGATCACAATGCAATGCACTCGCACAACGAGCACTCGACGAGTTCGGCCGCATCGACATCTTGGTCAACAACGCGTTTCGCGCGGGCGGATTCACCAGCTTCGAAGACGCAAACCTTGAGAAGTGGAAAAAGATTCACGAAGTCAATGTCTGGGGTTCGCTTGAATTGACCCAAGCGTGTCTGAGCGGGTTGAAAGCTGCTGCGGCGACGCATGGTGATGCGTCGGTGGTGTTCATTCTGTCAATGAGCCAATCCAAGATCCGTCTCGATGAGATCGACTACGCATCATCGAAAGGCGCGTTACGCACAGCAGTGCAAGGCCTCGCGTTGGAGCTCGGACCTTCGAAGGTTCGCGTCAACGCAGTCGCGCCAGGATGGATTGGTGGGCCCTCAGTCGAGGTGTACTTGGGATGGATGGCCCAAGAGCGCGGAGTCGACATCAGCGTCATTGTTGAGGAACGCCATGCCGAAATTCCGCTGCGTGAAATCCCGCCACAAGACGACATCGCGAATTCAGTGGTGTTTTTCGCATCACCCTGGAGTCGTGTGATTACGGGACAAACACTCGATGTCAACGGGGGCGAATACTTCGGATAACGGTGCAACTTCGAGCCGCGGCATGAATGCCCCCGCGTAGGATCGGCACTGCACAACACGTCACCTCGAAGGGAATCAGTATGACGCAAGATGTACGCGGCGTTGTCGCTACCGCCAAAGGCGCACCCGTCACGGTTGAAACAATCCACATCCCTGACGTCGGGCCTGGTGAAGCTGTAGTCCAGGTGCAAGCGTGCGGTGTCTGCCATACCGACCTGCACTATCGCGAAGGCGGAATCAACGACGATTTTCCGTTCCTACTCGGACACGAAGCCGCAGGAATCGTCGAGTCGATCGGCGCCGGTGTTACTTCGCTGGCGCCGGGCGACTTTGTGGTGCTCAATTGGCGAGCTGTCTGCGGCAGTTGTCGGTCGTGTCGCAAAGGCAAACCTTGGTACTGCTTCTCTACCCACAACGCGACGCAGAAGATGACCCTTGCTGATGGCAAGCCATTATCGCCAGCCCTCGGCATTGGGGCTTTTGCCGAAAAGACGCTCGTTGCGGCTGGGCAGTGCACGAAGGTCGACGCGGACGCAGACCCGGCAGCAGCGGGTTTGCTCGGATGCGGAGTGATGGCTGGATTCGGAGCTGCCACCTATACCGGCGGCATCTCGCGCGGAGACAGCATTGCCGTCTTCGGCTGCGGTGGTGTTGGAAACGCGGCGATCGCCGCCGCAAAGCTTGCAGGTGCTGCAATCATCATTGCGATTGACCTCGACCCTCGCAAACTTGCATGGGCCAAAGAGTTCGGCGCGACGCACACCATCGATGGATCACGAGAAAACACCGTTGAACGAATTCAAGCGTTAACCAACGGCAACGGTGCGGACGTATGCATCGAGGCCGTAGGGAATACTCACGTGCTACAGCAAGCCTTTTACTCTCGCGATCTTGCAGGAACCGTGGTGCAAGTTGGAGTCCCCACACCGGACATGGCGTTTCCGGCGATCCCGATGATCGATTTCTTTGGCCGCGGCGGCGCGTTGAAATCGAGTTGGTATGGCGACTGCTTGCCGAGTCGCGATTTCCCTATGCTTATTGATCTTTTCTTGCAAGGTCGCTTTCCGCTCGACAAATTCGTCAGCGAAACCATCACGCTCGACGACGTCGAATCGGCATTTCACAAGATGGAACGCGGCGAAGTACTGCGCAGCGTTGTGGTGTTGTAATGCCGGATAGAACGCTGCGCATTGAACAAGTTGTCACCTCAGGCTTGTTTTCAATCGATGGCGAAGATTTTCAAGTCGACAACAATATTTGGCTCATCGGCGACGACTACGAAGTTATCGTGATCGACGCGGCACACGACGCGAGCCCCATCGCCGACGCGATCGGCGACCGTCGCCTCGCGGGAATCTTGTGCACACATGGCCACAACGATCACATCAACGCCGCGGTCGATCTCAAGCAGCGTTGCAACAACGCACCAATTTGGTTGCACGCTGCCGATTCGATGCTGTGGAGTCTCGTGTATCCAACGAAGCAGCCCGACCATGAACTACGTGACAGAGCTTCGGTCGCGGTCGCCGGAGCAACAATGACAGTTCTGCATACACCAGGCCACTCCCCCGGAGGAGTGTGTTTGTTGTTGCCCGGCGAATCCCAAGCGCCGGCCACTATCCCATCACCCGATCGAGTCTTTGGC
>SXHN01000082.1 GCA_005773635.1 Actinomycetota bacterium | reverse complement strand
TTTCAGCGATCGCGCACCGGCTCGGCACACGACGATGATGTCTCTATCTCGAGGAATCTCCGAATATCGGGTCGGAACTTCCGACAGCGTGATGTACAAGGCACTCGGCGCATGACCGGCGTTCCATTCATCGTCATTGCGTACATCGACGAGGAATGCTCCCGCCGCGATGGCGGCGGCTGCATCGCTCGCAGTGATTTCTTGGATTGTCACAAGACCCCTTCCAGTGATTGAGTAACGACTGTGCGCAGGAGTGCGTAGTCGGCCTTTCCCGACGGCGAGCGTTGCATTGTGTCGACCATGACGAAGTGTTTCGGAACTTTGTATCCCGCCAGGATCGACCGGCAATACGACCGTAGAATTGCGCTGGATATCTCGCCAGCTACCACCACAACTGCAACCGCCTTTTCGCCCCAGCGGTCGTCGGGAACTCCAACGACGACACAGTCGGTGACCTGTACGTGGCTACGAATCGCGAGTTCGATTTCCTCGGGGTACAGCTTTTCTCCCCCTGAGTTGATACACGCCGAGCCACGTCCTAGCAATGTCAGTGTGCCGTCTTGTCCAACCGTTGCATAGTCGCCTGGAATCGAATAGCGAGTGCCCTGCACGGTTCGAAAGGTCTTCGCGGTCTTGTCTGGGTCTTTGTAATACCCCAATGGAATAGGGCCGCCGACACCGACCATGCCGACGCGCGTGTCGCCTGGTGTAATCAGAGTTTCATCGTCGGCTATGACTGCGATCTTCTCCGACAACTTGAAGCTCGCAGCCTGAATATCGTCGCCAGATCGTGATTCGTTACGCGTCATGACCCCTTCTGACGCGCCAAGTGAATCGATCATTACGACCCCTGGAAGGTGCGCCATCAAAGCTCGTTTGCATTCGGGACTCCACGTCACTCCCGATGACGTGATGGCTCGGAGTGTCGCAAGATTCCATCTATGCGGATGCGCGTCGAGGGCTTCGATGAGTGGCCGCGCAAATGCATCACCAACGATTGTGAGTGCCGCGACTTCCTCGCGTTCGACTTCATCCCAGGTGCGTTGCGCATCGAGCCGCTGCGAATCGATGAGCACTACTTTTCCACCGCCAGAGAGTGTCGAAAGTGCAATGAATAAGCCGGTCCCGTGCATCAGGGGACACGCAGGTAGTGCGGTGGCCGCCGCACGACCCTTGCGGAGCGTGTCTTGCACTTGCGGTGGTTCCGTACCGGGACGCGACATCTGCCAAAGCGCGCGGTAGAGATCGTCGCAGCGCCACATCACCGCTTTCGGGTAGCCGGTGGTGCCGCCGGTGTAGAGAAACATCAAGTCGTCGCCGGACGGCGAGTGCGATGGGGTAAAACTCGTGTTCGCGTTTGCGATGAGTTTCTCGTAATTGACTGCACCCGACACGAGGGTCTCGGTGCCGACGTGATCGACCATCGCGACGACGGCCGGTTGCGACTCGGGTGCAAGTAATTGCAATGCGTCACGCACTGTTGCCGCGAAGTCGTCGTGGAAGATCAGCGCCTTTGCGTCAGAGTTGTCGAGGAGGTATGCCAGTTCCTGGCCGACGTACCGATAGTTGACGTTCACCGGCACACAGCCCAACAACAACGCGCCGTAAAAAACCTCAAGGTATTCGGGCGTGTTGACCAACTCGATGGCGACCTTGTCGCCAGCGTTGAGGCCAGCGTCATCAAGAATGCTTGCGACCGCGTGCGCCCGGTCGCGAAATTCGCAGTACGTCAGACGTCGTGTACCACAGGCGATCGCGATCCGGTCGCCTGCGAGTTCGGCGACAGTGTTCCAGGCTTGAGCGAAGGAGTAGTCGGACATGGAGTGTCACGATACGGGGCGCTCGCAGGGGTTACCGCATCATTGGCGACGTGGGTGAGGTCAATGATGTTGGGAGGCCGTCGACGCGCATGTTGGTCGCTGCGAGCGGCGTTGATGGCGGCTCCCGCTACCAACGCGAGAGGAACCGATGTCACTATCCACACGCCAACGGCGAATGCGATGCGGTCCATGCATAACAGCATGCACCCGGAGTCGAAACAAATGGGGGATATCCGACCCGGCGACCGTTCTGATCGCGTGGGAGTGCCCAAATGGGCACTCCCACGCGATCAGAACTGTTCTTTGGGCCGGGCTCTCCGCTTGCGGTGCCAACGGATCCCGCCCTCAATTGCCGCCAGAATTGCGTCGTTGTCTCGACTGATGCTTTGGTGCACCCGCCGTTCGAACAGCCTCGCCATGACCGGATTCATCGCGGTATAGGTTTCGCTGAAATGGATGCGGGTCGTGCCGTCGCCGAGATCTTCGAGCCGAGTTTCGCCGTGGGCTTTCGACCACAACGGTTTGCCGATGGCGTCGTACACCCACGACTCGAATGGCTTGACTTGCGTGAGCCACTCCCACGATTTGCCGACGCCGCCTGAGAGAAGCCATTTCGGCACGGGAAATGTGCAGTGTCGAACTAGCCCTTCGCCAATCTCATCACCTGGATGCAGAATGTGAATCTGGGTTTGCACCTTTTCGCCGGGTCGAGGCGGTGGTGGTTGGGGTCGATCCGCCGCTCGGTACCAAAAGACTTCCCACACCTCAGCCGGTGGTGCCGAAACCACGATCGAATACTCGTGCCGTTGCATGCAAGAATCGTACGACGTGTGCATTCCGCAGGGCAGCCCACCAATGGTGACAGGCGCGTAGGATTCCTACGATTCGTGGTACACCGGCCGTAAGGTTTTGGTTTCGATCCTCGAAAGGCTCAATCATGGAACTCAGTCGTCGTCGTTTTATTCAACTGTCTGCGGTCACGGGTGCCAGCGGCGCAGTGTTGTTCGATGCGCTCCAAGCTCCGGCTGCTTTCGGAGTCACGCAATTGACGGTCGGCGACAACCCCTACGGTCCATTGCTTGAACCCGACTCGAATGGGTTCGCGCTGCCGAAGGGGTTTTCGTCGAAGCTTCTAGCTACATCTGATGAACTCGTTGGGAACAGCGAGTACAAGTGGCATTGGTTCCCCGACGGCGGAGCGGTATTCGCTCAAGACGACGGAGGCTGGATCTATGTGTCGAACAGCGAGGTGCCAGCCGTGGGTAAGGGCGGCGCGGGAGCGTTGCGCTTCGATGCCGATGGCGAGATTGTCGATGCCTACTCGATCCTTGATGGCACTGACTTGAATTGCGGTGGCGCTCACACGCCGCAGGGCACCTGGTTGTCGTGCGAAGAAACTGAAGGGGGTCGCGTCTTCGAATGCTTCCCCGACGCGTCCAAGAAGGCGATAGAACGCCCTGAATATGGCCGGTTTCCTCACGAGGCCGCGGCCGTCGATCCTGTCAACAACATCGTCTACCTCACCGAAGATCGCCCCGATGGTCGTTTCTACCGCGTACCCGATGGCGGCGTGCTGCAGGCGGCAAAAGTTGCAAGCGACGGGACCGTGTCTTGGCTGGATGTTCCCGACCCTTTAGCAGCGCAGACCCCGACACGACAGCAGCTCGCTGAGACCACAGCGTTCCTGGGCGGCGAAGGTATTTGGTATCACGAGAAGTCGAAGCTCATTTACTTC
>SXHN01000001.1 GCA_005773635.1 Actinomycetota bacterium | reverse complement strand
GGCGTCGGTCGAATCACCATCCACGACATCGCCCGCAATATCGGCGTCACCGCTGAACACGACCTCGGCTCCGCGTTCCAAAACATCATCGCTCAGCGCGAAGACCCCTCATGATCGCCAATGCAAACAGCACGCAGCACGCACCAAGAGGCTTGGAACGCAAGCGAGGGCGAGCGATGGGTAGCGAACGCAAATCGTCACGATCGCGTATTTGCGCCAATCGCCACAACCACGATCATCGCGACCACACTCACGGCATCTGAATTCGCGAACGTGCAGTGCGCTCGATAGTCGCACAATGCAGGTAATCGGGCTACCGACCGTAACCGGGACCCGCTTACGATCTACTTCGTTTCGCAAACGGGTACAACAGCTGGTGTGAATAGTCAACCGGGAAGTCTGGTTCGGCTTCAACGCCGAGGACCGATGAGTCAAAGAGCTGACGTGGGTCGTAGCTGTAGGTACCAAAGGCGTGGTCCCAGACGTTCGTGAAGAGACCGAAGTTCACGTCACCGCTGCCTGCCCATTTGAGATGATGAAATCGGTGTGTGCGGTTGGTGGCCAGCCAGGGCGTGAACGGGCCGACTGCATAGTCGGCGTTGGAATGTTGCAGCAGAAGCTGGATCGTCGTAAGCGCCGCGACAGCAAGCGCGACACGCGAAGGAAGCCCCAGCAGGATAAGTGGAGTCGTGGCGAGCACCGTCTCAAACAATTGGTGTAACGGATGCTTCAACAATCCATTCAAGCCGTACATGCGCGTGACGCTGTGGTGAACCGCGTGGAACCTCCACAGCCTCGCAACCCGGTGACTCAAGAGGTGGCCGACAGTGATCCCAAAATCAGCAACCAACACCGCGCCGACAACCTGAATTGCAAACGGCAGACGCGTCGGCCACACCCCATCAAACCCCAACACTTCGACAACGAAAGGCAATGACAGAAAAGAGAGTAACTGCAAACCTTCGTTCACGACTGCATGCCACACGTCGCGCTCGCGATCACCCGACGACCGATTCCACATCCTCGAATATGGCACGAACCATTCCGCGAAAAACGACAGAGCAATCGCAACAGCTACAACGCTCAGCACCCCAAGGTGGTGGCGACCAGTAGCCGAAAGTGCAACCACGACGCTCCCCAGCCCAAGCAACACGAACGGCAGATACAGTCCACGCACCGCCGCATGGCGGTCGACACGCGTAAATCTCTTCGCAGGCGCAGGTGCAGTCATATGTTCCGATTGAAACATAGAATGTACAAAATTGCAACAGTACTGTTACATTGGAACCACCCGTCGATGAAGGTGATCGAGAGATGAATGCAGCCGATCCAGATCTCACAGCTGCCGCCGAGCGCGTCGTCGACACCTACGGCATTGCGGGATCGACGTTGGAGCTCATCGCCGCCGAAGCTGGCTTGAATCGCGTCACTCTGTATCGCAAGGGTCTCAACGTCGAAATCCTTGCCGCGGCCGCGATCAGCAACGCCGCCGACGAATACGCCGCGGCGCTACTACCGGCCCTATCGCACGGCGGCAGCGGCCGAGCGAGACTCGAACTCCTCCTAGCTGCGCTCTGCGAAGTCGCCGAACAACACCTGGGTCTACTCGCGAGCCTCTACGATCTTCCTACGGCGCTCTTCCATCTCCCTAGTGGCGACGACACCGCCACATTGCTGACGCGCCTCGATTTCACCGAACCGATCAAACGGCTACTTGTTGATGGCGTCAACGACGGATCACTGCGCACGTCTGATCCCGCGGCGACAGCAGAATTGGTCTTTAATCTCGTCGGCTGGACGTACATACACCTTCGACGCACCCACGGTTCCGACGCTTACCACATCCAATCGCAACTCACAACGCTACTCATGGACGGCCTGAGCACGTAGTTGCCGAGTCGACCGGTGCGCGGCAATACAAACCAAGCTCCGGGGGAGAGACTCGAACTCTCAACCTAGCGGTTAACAGCCGCTTGCTCTGCCAATTGAGCTACCCCGGATAGACGGCCCTAGAGCCTTGTTGAAGCCCATCGGCCGGGGCGCAGATTAGCAGCGGTCCCGGCTCGAGCATCAAACCTATTGCGGTTCTGGCCCCCACTCTTCGGCCACTTTCGCGCGCAACGTAGAGTTTCGCCCGATGTTTGATTCGATACGCGCCGTCCTGTTCGACCTCGATGGCGTAATCCGTCATTTCGCGCCCAGCACACACATCGACGAAGCGCACGGATTGCCGACTGGCGCCGTTGAAGCCACCGCGTTCGAAACCGATCTGTTGATTCCGGCTACTACCGGAGCAATCACCCATGGCAGTTGGATCGAGCGTATTGAGCAGCGGCTGGTCGCACGCCACGGAGCACGGGCAAGCGGTGCCGCCGCTGAATATGGCGGGCTCCCTGCAACTGTCGACGCAGAGATATTGGAACTCAGCAACACGCTCCGCCGCAATGGCATCGTCACCGCAGTGCTTACAAACGGCACAACCCGAGTCGAATCCGAATGCGAACGTCTCGGGATTCCTGAGCATTTCGATCGCTTCTTCAATAGCGCACGCATCGGTTATGCGAAACCTGATCGTCGAGTGTTCGAACACGCGGTTGCGGCACTGTCGCTGCAACCCGAGCAATGTTCCTTCACCGACGACAGCGAATTCAAACTCACCGGCGCGACAGAAATCGGAATACGCACACACCACTTCGTGGATGCCGCGACCCTGCGCCAGTGGCTTGGATTGGTCGGGCTACCTGTCGCATAGCGCGAGTGAGCATGCGCAAACTGCTCGGCTACGACCCGTCGAGGTGCTCTTTGAGCCGTTGCGAACGAGTTGGGTGCCGCAATTTTGCAAGCGTCTTTGATTCGATTTGGCGAATCCGTTCGCGAGTAACACCGAATGCTTTACCAACCTCTTCGAGCGTACGGATCTGGCCGTCGTCGAGGCCGAATCGCATACGCACCACTGCACGCTCACGTTCGTTGAGTTCGAGCAGCGCTTCTTCGATGTCGGCGCGCAACATCTTGAGATCCGCGGCTGCGGCCGGCGCAATCGAGTTGGGGTCTTCGACAAAATCACCGAGCGAGCTGTCGTCTTCTTCGCCAACCGGCGTCTCAAGCGAGACTGGTTCCAAACCAATACGTTGAATCTCACGCACCTTGTCGGGCGTGAGTTCGGCTTTGATCGCGAGTTCTTCAATCGTTGGTTCACGACCAAGCTCTTGCACCATCGAACGCTGAATTCGCAGCACCTTATTCATGGTCTCCACCATGTGCACAGGAATGCGAATCGTGCGGGCTTGATCCGCGATAGCCCGGGTGATGGCCTGTCGAATCCACCAGGTTGCGTACGTAGAAAACTTGAAGCCTTTGGTGTAATCGAATTTTTCGACCGCTCGAATCAAACCGAGGTTGCCCTCTTGGATCAAATCGAGCAGTGCCATCCCTCGCCCGACGTATCGCTTCGCAATCGAAACCACAAGCCGCAAGTTTGCTTCAGTGAGCTGACGCTTCGCGAGCTCGCCATCGCGAACGATGGCAAAGTGATCAGTGCGCCAGGCTTCGTCGAGCGGATACGCCTCGACCGCAGGAGCAACGAACGGCAAGCCGCACCGGCTGTGAGTTGCGAGCAGAATCGCAGGCATGTGCTGCGTCGCGTCGATGCTCGTTTGCGCGAGCACGCCCGCTTCCAAGCGGCGAGCGAGCCGCACTTCTTGATCGCCCGTGAGGAGTGGGACGCGCCCAATTTCTTTGAGGTACATCCGCACCGAATCGAAGCTGCCGCCCTCGCCATGGGTACGTCCGGTGGCCGGCGTGAATTCTGCATCGAAGGGTTGACGAGTACGGGAAGTGTCGCCAGGGCGAGCCGCTGGCACACCCGGAGTAGGTCGGCGATGCTCAACACCGCGCCGTCGTGCCGACTCTTCTTCAGCCCGTTGGCGATCTTCGTATTCAAGCTCGTCGCGGATTTCGTCCTGTACTGAAACGCCCGCGGCTTCGATGGCCGAGTAAATCGCGGCGAGCTCTCCAGTGTCGGGTGTGAGCTCGCGCAGCGCAGCGAACACTTCGCCAGAGGTGACTTCACCACCGTGTTCGCGGCCCCTGGCTACCAATTCTGCAATGGCACGATCAGTAGCCGTCGGTGATGCTGGCGAAGGTGCCGGAGAAGCTAACTGGCCAGCAGCCAACGAAGTCAACTCGCCATCTGGCGAGGTTGCACTTGGTTGAGTTGTTTCGTCACTCGGTTCCACCGCTAGGTCCATCACTAGGTTCAACGCCCGTCTCACTAGATGCCAGCCACGCTACCAACTCGTCAGCAAGCGGGACGGCCAGATCCCAATTACTCAGATCGCGTTCGCGAACGAGCGCGTCGAGAAGTTGCTTCACCTCGACGCTTCGAATATCGCTTGCTCGCAACATCGACTGAAGCAGACGTAAACTTGATGCCTCGATTGCGTTCACGATGACCCGTTTTGCGACCTCCTCCGCCTTGTCTGAGCCAACTGACGTGTCTTCGACCGCGAGGCGTTGCAGCAACGCGACCGTTCGATCGTCGCCGCGTGCGACAGCATCATCGAATGAATCGGAGGTGAACAACAATTCGAACGCTTCGCGCAGACGAGGATCGCTAAACACCGAAAGGTCAACATGTTGACCGACAAGGTGAGGTGCCTGGACGACCCATCGCAATGCGTCAATCTCCCGGCGGTCGTAGGGGCGTTGCTGTTCTTCGCCAGCATGGTTCGGGTTGGCAGTCCGGCGCGCGCCCAACGAGGCTGAACCACCCTTGCGAACCTTGTCGACTTCGTCACGCAACCGCTGTACATTTTCGAGGCGCAACGCACTTGCGGCGCGCATCACATATTCATCGCGCACGAAATCGCTCGGGTGCGCAGCGATCATCTCAACGGCCGCATTCGCAGCACGGGCGCGCGCTTCGATTGTGGTCGTGTCGCTCGATGCCAGTAACCGATCAAGCCGGAACTGCAAAAACGGCGTGACGGCCTCGACAGATTTCGAAATCAGGTCACGCTCAGCGGGCCACAACTCACCCGGATCGCGTCCAGTCGGAAGGTCCGCAACCTGGAACTGCACCTCGAAACGTTGTTCCCACGTGTAACACCGCTCTGCTGCGGCCTGCCCCGCGGCATCGGCGTCGTAGGCAAGTGTGATGTTGCGCGCAAGGTTTTTCAACAACACAAAGTGATCATCTGCCAAGGCAGTCCCGCACGTTGCGACAGCTTGGGGAACGCCCGCAAGATGAAACGCCATGACGTCGGTGTAACCCTCACAGATCACGACGTTGCCGCGCGCCACGATCTCACCTTTGGCCCAGTTCAGGCCATACAACAAACTGCTCTTGCGATAGATCGGTGTTTCGGCAGTGTTTTTATACTTCGGACCGTCTTCGCCCGACAGAGTGCGGGCACCAAACCCAACTGCATCGCCGCGCGCATCCCAAATAGGAAACATCAGACGGCCGCGAAATACATCCTGCATTTTGTTCGCGCGGTTGGTGAATGCAAGGTTCGCATCGCTCAAATCTTCACGACTGAACTTCTGAGCTTGCAGGTGCCGCGCCACTACATCCCAACCATCAGGTGAATAGCCGAGTTGAAACTGACGAGCGGCGTCGCCATCGAAACCTCGGCTGCGTAGGTAGCGGCGGGCCAATCCCCCATCGTCACCGGTCAGCAATCGCTCGTGGTAGAACGCAATCGCCGCAGCGACGGCTTCATGAAGACGCTGACGCCGTTGGCGCTCCTTTGAGAAGTTCGCATCGTCGTATCGCAACTGGATGCCAGCGTTCGCGGCGAGGCGCTCAACGGCACCAACAAAATCGAGATGCTCTACCTCGCGAATAAAACTGATGGCGTCGCCGCGTGCCTGACACCCAAAGCAGTAATACGCACCCATCTCTGGATTAATGGTGAAACTCGGCGATTTTTCGTTGTGAAACGGGCAGAGACCACTCCAGCGTCGACCGACTTTTCGCAACGCCACGTGTTCGCGCGCCAATTCGACGAGGTCGGTTGCCTCGCGAACTCGGCGTACGTCTTCGTCGAGGATGCCCATCGCTGGTCAGGCTAGGCCCGTAGGGCGCGAGATGCTGAGGCGTCGATCAAACCCCGCGTGGCAAGGCCTCAGGCTTCCAACCAAGTAGCTCAACCCCGAGACCAAGCGCATACCGATCGGTCATACCTGAAACATACCGAACCGCAATTTCGGCAGTGGCAGCAGACCCCGAAGTGAGATCGGGGGTCCACCCGGTGGCAAGATTTGGGATGCGAGCGGGGGCATCGACGAAATAGTCCACCAAGCCGCGCAACAGCGCAATAACTCGCTCGGCTTGGCGCACCGAAGCAGGCCTCAGGTAGATCCGTTCAAAATTGAAGGCTCGAAATGCGGCCAACGCTTCGGCCGCGCTTGGAGTCATGCCCACCCGTCCCGAACTGCTGATGGTGTCGAGCACCGCGCGAACAAACGCGTCGATCTGCTCGGACCTTCTTCGCCCGACAACATCACCGACGGCCGACGGCAGCTCATCGGGCCGCAGAATTCCCGCGCGCACCGCATCTTCGAAATCATGACAGACATAGGCGATGCGGTCGGCCCACGCCACGACTTCACCTTCGGGCGTGCGCGGCGCGGGCCGCCGCCAAGAATGGTTTCGTACGCCGTCGAGCGTTTCCATACAGAGGTTGAGCGGCGCGAGAGTGACGTCTGCGCCGTAGACCGCGTGGTCGTAACCGCCCGGCAGATACGGCGATAGGGCCTCCTCGCTGGCGTGGCCGGCAGGGCCATGCCCACAGTCGTGCGCGAGCGCGATCGCTTCAGTGAGCGGTAAGCAGAGACCGACTGGTCGAGCAATGCTCGTGGCAACTTGGGCAACTTCGATGCAATGCGTGAGGCGCGTACGCAAATGGTCATCTTCGGGCGCAACGAAAACTTGGCACTTCCCGGCGAGACGCCGCCACGGAGCGCTGTGTTTTACGCGATCGAGGTCGCGCTCAAAACACAAGCGATACAAATCAGGGGCTTCCTCATGGGCGCGATTACCGGCTCCGATCGGACGAGTGGCGCCGGGGGCCAGTAGCTCGTGCATCGCGGCTTCGCGCTCTTCGCGCAACTGCACATGCCCGCCTACAAATGCGTGGTCACCGGGATGGGCAGAAACAAACGTTGTCGTGTGCGCGGTGTGCGCGGTGTCCACCATGCGCAGCACCGTACCAAGCCCCTGTGACACTCAGTTCGCTTGACCCAAGCGCGTGGAAAACCGCGAGGGGTTCGCGGTTAGGGGGAACATTCGAGCGAGATTTGGGCTTTCACCGCTACGGGCACGTTGGCACCGCAACCGACACCGCTCGTACCAGCGTCCACCACGTTCCATTGCGAACCCACACACTGCACAATCGCGACAAATCCCTCAACCTGCGGGTTACCAGAGGTGACATCCGCACGGGCCCACGCCACATCGCTGCTCGCGTGCGTAATTGCGCTGACCGTCACCGGCACCGTGGGCTGACTTGCCTTGGCATAGGTGATAACGGCGGCAGCCAACGCCGTGTCATCTGATGAACACGTTTTCGTGACAACTGCATTGTCCGGAATGGTGTCGGGAGAGGCAATCGGTGCAGCGGCAGTGGTTTCAGGTGTCGGCGTTCCGCCCGAACCGCCAGGTGCTGTGGTTGCGTACGTCGGCGATACGAGCCGAGGTGCCTTCTTGGGCGGTGCTGCGGTTGTAGTGGCAGCTTCCTCGGTCGTTGTGGTCGCCGCTGAGGTCGAAAGTGCTGCCTTGGGTTTTGCGTCATCGCCGCAGCCCGATGCCAGCAGCAATGCGCCGATCACGAGACCAGCACCGACATGTTGCACAACGATGCGATTCTTCACTCACCTTGACTCGGCAGCCCACGCCGAAAACTGAATTCTCGCAGCGATTTAGTGCGATTGAGCCCGTTCGCGAAGTTCAATCATCTCGACGGCGTACGTCGGCCAATACATCGGTGGCAGTGTGTGCCCCATGAGCTCCAACACCACAAGCTTCGCCCCAGGGATCGCAGCAGCCGTCGCCTCGCCACCTGACAACTGAATGAGCGGGTCGCCGGCGCCATGGATCACCGTGGTCGGGCACGTGATGGTCGCGAGGTGTCGCTCCCGCGAACCGCTGCTCATGATGGCGCTCATCTGATGCGCGGCGCCTGCAGGCCAATAGCAACGGTCCCACTGCATTGCGCCTTTTGCGGCTTCCCACTCGTCGTCGGGAGACGGACCCGCGAACACTCGCCCCGAACGCACAAAGCCCGCGATGTGGCCCTCACGATCAGCTGGGTTGGGCGTCATCAACGCTTCGATCGCTGCATCGGAGGCCCCGCCGACGCCCTGTTCTCCCGTCGTCGACATCACACTGCACAGTGCGGCGATTCGAGTGGGGTGTGTGTACGCGAATGTCTGCGCGATCATCCCACCCATCGATTGCCCCCACACAAACGCTTTGTCGACCTTGCACGCGTCGAGTACGGCGACTGCGTCGCTGGCCATGTCGGATAAAGAATAATTCCGACCCTGGGCACTCTTAGTGGAAAGCCCAACATCGCGATTGTCGTAGCGAATAATCGAAAATCCGGCGTCCATCAGCGCCGCGACAAATCCTGGTGGCCACCCAACGCATTGCGTCGTGAAACCGTTGATCAACAGCAGCGGCGACACCGACAAGTCGCCTTGTGTCTCGTAGTAGATGTCATATCCACCGTTGTTGACGAAGGTCATCATCGTCCGCCTTTGATCGTGGGGATTGTGAAAACGATTTACGCGCTGGCACCCGGCCCAGTCGAATCCATCGCGGCATGCGCCGCGGCGAGACGAGCGATCGGAACGCGATACGGCGAACAGCTCACATAATCCAAACCAACTTCGTGACAGAAATGCACCGAGGCAGGATTACCTCCGTGTTCTCCACAAATACCGAGTTTGATTCCCGGACGAGCTGCCCGACCTTCGGCGACCGCAATCTCAACCAAACGACCGACACCGCCACGATCAATCTCTTCGAACGGCGAAACCGGCAGCAACCCGCGCTCGAGGTACACGGGCATCATGCGACTCTCAACATCGTCACGCGAGAATCCGAAGGTCATCTGCGTCAGGTCGTTCGTACCGAAGCTGAAGAACTCAGCGGTGCCTGCAATATCACCAGCGGTCAATGCTGCCCGCGGCGTTTCGATCATCGTGCCTACCATGTAATCGACCTCGACGCCAGCCTCGTTGCAGACCTTCGTCGCTTCTTCGCGAGTCCAACCTTCGAGCAAGTCGAGTTCGGCGCGGTTGACAATCAATGGGATCATGATCTCAACGATTGGATTGCCGCCCGCAAGTTTGCGTTGGCACGCGGCCTGCATGAGTGCGCGCACCTGCATCTTGTAGAGACCCGGCTTGAGAATTCCAAGGCGACAACCGCGGGTGCCGAGCATGGGGTTGAACTCCTCCCACACTCGAGCCGCTGCGAACAGCACCTTCTCGTCGGCGGTGAGAATGCCTTTGGCTTCTTTGGCAACGAGTTCTTCAATGTTGGGAAGGAACTCATGAAGCGGTGGGTCGAGCAACCGCACCGTGACCGGAAGGCCGTCCATCGCCTCAAGGATGCCTACGAAGTCTTCAAGCTGCTGCAAACGCAACGCTTCGAGCGCTTCGAATTCTTCAGCTTCGGTGCTCGCCAGAATCATCTTTTGCACGAGCGGCAAGCGATCACCCAAGAACATGTGCTCAGTGCGACACAGGCCAATGCCTTCTGCACCAAACTCGCGAGCCTTGATCGCGTCTTCGGGAAGATCCGCGTTCGTGCGCACCTTCATCGTGCGCAGCTTGTCAGCCCAACCCAACACGACACCAAAGTCGCCAGTCGGCTCAGGCGTTACGACGGCAACTTCACCGATCACAACTTCGCCGGTGGTTCCGCTGATCGAAATGATGTCGCCTTCATTCACCACCACGCCCTCGACATGAAAGGTCTTGCCCGCGACGTCAATCTTCAAGGCGTCCGCGCCACAAATTGCGGGAGTCCCCATTCCTCGTGCCACGACCGCGGCGTGGCTGACCAGACCACCGCGACTTGTGAGGATGCCCTCAGCCGCGATCATGCCGTGCAGGTCGTCGGGTGAGGTCTCAGGACGCACAAGAATGACGCGCTCGCCGGCTTCACGCGCAGCCTCAGCCGCATCGGCGGTGAAATACACCTTGCCAACTGCGGCGCCGGGAGATGCGTTGAGCCCCTTAGCCAACACGGTGTATTGCGCGGCGGGATCAAACTGCGGGTGCAGGAGTTGGTCGAGTTGGGCAGGAGTGACTCGCTTGACGCCTTCGCGCTCATCGATCATGCCTTCATTGTGCATTTCGACAGCCATACGCAACGCTGCGGCTGCGGTGCGCTTGCCGACGCGCGTTTGCAGAATAAATAGCTTGCCCTGTTCGATGGTGAACTCGATATCACACATGTCGCGATAGTGATTTTCGAGTTGCTTCATCACGCCGAGCAGTTCGACGTGACACTGCGGAAAGGTGTTGCCCATCGAGTCGAGGGGTTCCGTCAGCCGGATACCCGCGACGACATCTTCGCCCTGCGCGTTGACAAGGAAATCGCCGTAGGGCGCGCTCTCGCCGTTGCTTGGATTTCGAGTGAACGCAACACCGGTTCCGGAGTCGTCACCTTTGTTTCCGAACACCATTGCTTGCACGTTCACTGCCGTACCGAGATCGTCGGAGATGTTCTCCATGCGCCGGTAATCCTTGGCGCGCCGCCCATTCCAACTCTTAAACACAGCCTCCACGGCGAAGCGCAACTGTTCGAGCGGGTCGTCGGGAAAGTCGATCCCTGATTCCTTCTTCGCGATCGATTTGAAGGTCGCTACAAGTGAAACGAGCGCTGCTGGTGTGAGCTTGGTTTCGTTTTCGACACCTTCGCTCTCAACAAGGTCGTGCATCGCTTCTTCGAACACATCGCCGCGAACGTCGAGCACGATCTTGGCGAACATCTGCACGAAGCGGCGGTAGCTGTCGTATGCGAATCGTTCGTTGTTCGTTTGCTTGGCGAGGCCTTGCACCGACGAATCGTTGAGCCCGAGGTTGAGGACCGTGTCCATCATGCCGGGCATCGAAAACGCGGCTCCACTACGCACTGAGACCAGCAACGGGTCGGTGCCGTCGCCAAGTTTCTTGCCAGTCTTGGCTTCGAGAGCTGTGCGCTCAGCCGAAACCTGGTCCATGAGGTCGGCGGGCATGGCGTTGTCGAGGCGCATGTATTCGTTGCATGCCTCAGTGGTGATGGTGAACCCTCCGGGCACCGGAAGACCAAGATTGGTCATTTCGGCAAGGTTTGCACCCTTACCGCCGAGGAGGAACTTCTGGTCGCGATTGCCTTCTTCAAAGGCGTAGACCCATTTGGTCATCTGAACTGCTCCGGTACACGTCATAGCTGGTCAAGGAAGCCGCCAGATTAGTTGTGCCGGTGCCCCGAGGCTGAATACCTCGCG
>SXHN01000081.1 GCA_005773635.1 Actinomycetota bacterium | reverse complement strand
GTCAGCAGTCCGCTCACAGTCCGCTGAACGTCCATAACCGACACCGAACTGCCATCAACAGCCATCAACAAAAGTCCTGGTCAAACCCCACCTGAATGGCATTTGGCCTGGTCAGAGAATCGCCCACCGCAATATCCGGCGTATCGGCCAACTCACCACCAGCACCAGCTTTGACGGGCCTGGCGCGACCACCCCTGCGCTTGGTAGCGTTCCAAAAGTCCCATTTCGTACGGATAGTCACCAGAATTTCAACGACAGGATCGTTCTATGTTGCCCAACCGCTTCCGTCGCCTCGCCGTCGCGTCGCTTGTCACCCTCGGTTCATTCGCAGCGGCTACGCCACAACCCGCGATCGCATCGGCCCCGTTCGGCTTCGCCATCAGTGACGCATCGATCGCCGAAGGCGACGGCGGTGTGTTTCGAACGTTGTCGCTCGCCGTCGTGTTGGACGCCGCACAACCCGTGCTCACGACAGTCGACTACACCACCGCTGTCGGTACGGCGAGCACAAGCGACTACGGAATCAAGTCAGGGACACTCAAATTCAAAGCCGGATTCACCACGCAGTTCATCGCTTTGAAGATCTTGGCTGACACGACCATCGAAGGTGACGAATCGTTCGTCGTCAACTTGTCGAACCCCACTGCGGGGGCATCGCTCGATGACAGCCAAGGCACGGTCACCATTCTCGACGACGACGACACTGGTCTCATCGGTAACCGCCTCGCAGTCGGCGACATCTCGATCGTCAACGGCGATTCGGGAACAAAACCGATCGTCGGGCGAATCGCACTGACGCTCGCCGACCCCGCGGCCGCCGACGTAACCGTTGAGCTCGCATCAGCAGACGGTTCCGCGTCTGTTGGCGACGACTACAAGAATCTGACGGGCTTATACGGAGTACCAAAAAAGGTGAAATTCCGCGCCGGACAATCGAGCAAGTTCGTGGCGTTCACGATCTACCGCGACACCATTGCCGAAGCCGATGAAACCTTCACGATCTACGTCGTAAGCGTCACCGGCGGCCAGATCCAACTCCATCGCGACACCGGGACCGTCACGATCGTGGACGATGACAATTAGGGATACCGCAGCGGTCACCGATTCGCGGCGATTGGCGCAATCCGGCCCATATCTGGGTGATTTTCGCCCACCGGTTTCGGCGCTGGCGATAGCCGCACCGACAGCCAAAGGAATTCTGAAACGCCCCTGAGAAGCAACATCTGGGTCGGCTTTTGGCGTCCGCTGAGCGCGATGTATCATCAAACTGTCGGTGTCGGGACAAGTGCGACCCCACCGCGCTGGGGATTCAGAGCGTTCCCCCACTACGCTCTCCCCTCCGACACCGACACTCCTCTATTGCGCCTACTTCGTCCGGCGCAGCGAGTAGCACACGCCGCATTTCTCTCGTCCCTCGCTCCTGCGCTCGCTTTGCTACCGCGACACTCCTCTATCGCGCCTACTTCGTCCGGCGCAGCGAGTAGCACACGCCGCATTTCTCTCGTCCCTCGCTCCTGCGCTCGCTTTGCTACCGCGACACTCCTCTATCGCGCCTACTTCGTCCGGTGCAGCGAGTAGCACACGCCGCATTTCTCTCGTCCCTCGCTCCTCAGCTGCTACCGCTACCGCGACACTCCTCTATTGCGCCTACTTCGTCCGGCGCAGCGAGCAGCACACGCCGCATTTCTCTCGTCCCTCGCTCCTGCGCTCGCTTTGCTACCGCGACACTCCTCTATCGCGCCTACTTCGTCCGGCGCAGCGAGCGGCACACGCCGCATTTCTCTCGTCCCTCGCTCCTCGGCTGCTACCGCGGGTGACAACAAGGAGGGAGCGTCCCGAAGGGCGGCGCGGAGCAAGCCGAGTCGACCGACCAATTCAACAAGACTCAGCCGAGTAGTTCCTTGGCGATCACGATACGCTGAATTTGGTTGGTACCTTCGTATATCTGCGTGACTTTCGCATCGCGCATCATTCGCTCTGCCGGCATCTCTCGCGTATAGCCAACACCGCCGAGGAGTTGCACCACATCCGTAGTCACGTTCATCGCCGTATCCGACGCAAACAATTTCGCGGACGCACTCGCCATCGCAGTTCCGGTGCCACCTTCGTCGAGCAACGAGCACGCGCGATACACCAACAACCGAGCCGCTTCGATCTGCGCCGCCATATCAGCCAGCATGAACCGAACGCCCTGAAACTCTGCGATCTTCGATCCGAACTGTTCGCGTTCTTGCACATACGCGACTGCAGTATCGAGTGCACCTTGAGCGATCCCGAGCGCTTGGGCACCAACCAAAGGTCGGCTGCCGTCGAGGGCTCCCATCGCGTAGTAAAAGCCGCGCCCAAGTTCACCTATCAGGTTCGCTGCCGGCACCACACAGTCGTTGAAGATGATCTCCCCAGTCGGTGAGCCCCGCATCCCCATTTTGCGTTCCATTTTCCCAACGCTGAAGCCCGCGGCATCGGCCTCAATTACGAACGCCGAAATCCCACGGTGCCCGGCTTCCGGATCGGTCTTGCAAAACACGGTATAGAAGTGCGATTCACCGGCTCCGGTGATCCAACTCTTCGCTCCATTCAACACGTAGGTATCACCATCACGCACTGCGGTAGTACGCATCGCAGATACATCACTGCCAGCATTCGCCTCCGACAAGCAGTAACTCGCCAGACATTCGCCGGTCACCACTCGCGGTACAACCCGCTCGATGAGTTCCTGCGAGCCGTGCGATAAGAGCAGGCCGCAGCTCATTTTCGGGATGAACACGAACAAACTCGAGCTCGCACATACCCGTGCAACCTCCTCGACTGCGATTGCATGCACCAATGCCCCTGCGCCTTGACCGCCAAGCGCCTCGGGAAACGCCAGGCCGGCGAATCCTGCTGCACACCAGGCGCGCCACGAGCGCTCAGGGAATTTTTCGGTTTCGTCGGCCAGCGCGGCATGAGGCGCAATATGCGTTTCGGCCAGTGCTCGAACCGATGCACGGAATGCATCGTGTTCGGCGTCGAGTGAAAAACTCGCCACAAGGAACCGCCTAGATCGCGACGATGTTGGAACGCCAAGCCGCAACGTGCTCCGCGATCCGAGCGTCAGGGTTGCGCAGTAGTTCCGCAGGCACTAGGTCAACGACACGACGACGAAGTTCGTAGTGGTGATCAGCGTCATGGACCATTGAAGCGCGAAGAGCAATGAAGGCCGTGTCGGCGCTTCCGTCGTAGCCCATTAACGCGACCGCAACATCAACGTCACCCTTCATCGGCGCACGACCGAATTGCGATGCGCGCTTCATCGCAATTTCCGCGACCACCGCCGTCGCATCGCCGATGTATTCGTGCGGACCCAAGGTCCACGCATCGCGCTGACGGTGCGCTAACGAAATCGCGAAACCGCCATTCGGCGAAGGATTGCCAGCAAGGCGCCCGACCGGAATATCGGTACCGACCTCACCCGGACGCCCACCGCGCCATGATCGAGACGGGGGCACTGCGATACCAACGGGCATGCTTTGTTTATGGCGCGGCGCTTCACTTATGGAGGTAGGAACAAACGGGTCCGTAGGCATGCCAATGAATCTAGTTCTGGTTCGTCGCTCTACTTGGCCCGAAGTTCGGCCCGCAACAACGCAAAGTGAATTGAATCCAACAGCGCTAGCCACGACGCTTCGATGATGTTCTCGTTCACGCCAATTGTTGTCCACGAACCATCTTCATCGGCCGAATCGATAAGCACGCGGGTCACGGCCCCGGTGCCTCGACCGGAATCAAGAATGCGTACCTTGTAATCAGTCAGTCGTAAATGGTCGAGTGCAGGAAACGACTTGCTCATGATCTTGCGCAGCGCTGCGTCAAGCGCATTCACTGGCCCATTGCCCTCCGCGGTCGCGATCACTCGCTCACCGCGAATATGCGCTTTGATCGTCGCCTCGGTAAACACTTCAATTGCGTGCGGATCATCGGGCCGAGCATCCGCCCACGGTGCCCGACCTTCTCGAGTTTCGACACGCCAGGTTTCGAGCGTGAACCAGTTCGGTTCCCACCCGGTCGCCCGGCGCATCAACAATTCGAGCGAACCATCAGCGACCTCAAAGTGATACCCCTCATGTTCAAGACGTTTCAGCGTGTCGACCACGTCATTGAGTTGCGGGCCATCGAGATCAATGCCCAGTTCTTTGGCCTTCAGTAACAAGGTCGCTTTGCCGGCGAGCTCCGAAACCACGAAACGCGTCCCGTTACCGACTGCGTCAGGTGGTGTGTGCTCGTATGCGTCAGGCCGTTTCGCGATCGCGGATGTGTGCAAGCCCGCTTTGTGGGCAAATGCAGAGTGACCAACGTACGCAGCTTGCGGATTCAACGGCATATTCACCAACTCAGCCACATGATGTGCGACTGGGGTCAAGCGATCAAGGCGCTCCGCAGGGATCGTCGCGATACCCATCTTCAGAGTGAGGTTCGGGATAATTGTGGTGAGGTTGCAGTTTCCGGTGCGTTCGCCGTAGCCATT
>SXHN01000080.1 GCA_005773635.1 Actinomycetota bacterium | reverse complement strand
TCGCCCCGAGGAGCGACACGGCCGTCAGGACGACTACGAGTGCCGTCGCCCAGGCACGGATCCGGGCGCGAGGGCTGCGGGTCTCGCTCATGGTCAGCATGGTACCGGCCGTCGGCTGGCACTGTTGCGTTGAGTGATCGCTGTTGGCGCGTGGAATTCGCGCAGTTTGCCTTTCGGGGGCACTGTTGCATTGAGTGATCGCGATCGGCGCGTGAAGTTCGTGTAGTTGCCTTTCGGGTTAGATCTTGTCTGCAAGTTCGTTGAATGCGGCTGCGATTCGTAGATGATGGTTCTTCGTATCGACGTCGAGTTCGTATTGGCTGCGGCGCAGGTTTTGGATGAACGCATGGCCGCGTATGACGACATTCGCGGTGCGTTTCATTTGCAGGCCGCGCATTGGGCTTAACGAAAATTGTGCGGAACGGTCTGAGTGACCGCCACCGCGATGCGGCTAACGCCCGATAGCTATGCTTTGAAGGGTCAACGATGAGACGTAGGAGCAGAGATGCAGGTTCGTAATCGTGTTATTCGGGTTGTCGGTGCGGCGACGCTGCTGTTAACGACGATTGCCCCAGGCGCTCATGCAATTGTCGGCGGACAGGACGACGGGGAAGCTCATCCCAATGTCGCGCTCATCGTGTTCTATGCGCCAGACGGCCGATTCCGATGCTCGGCCACCCTGGTAACTCCCACTGTGTTGGTGACGGCAGCCCATTGCACGCAGGGGACCATTGGCAAGACGGTTGTTACGTTTCAGTCGTACATCGCTGCCGCGCCGCCGTCCAATTTGCCGAGAGCGATCGATGATCTTGGTGACGGCGTGAGCCAAGTTGGGTACGGGAACGGCGAGGCCCTCGGCTCGGGTGTCGTGCTCGGAACGAGCTACACGCACCCTGCGTATTCAGACTTCACCGACGTGAAGAATTGGAACGACACCGGTGTTGTCGTTCTCGATACTCCGATCTCAGGCATAACGCCATCACCCCTTGCTCCACCGAACTATCTCGCGAAGTTCGCGCAGCCGACGTTGAACAAAACAGTCTTTTCAGTCGTTGGATACGGCACCGACGTTGGGCCGGCGGCCTCGACCGGACCGCAAAAGCCGGTACCGTTGAGCTTCCCGCTGAACCGTCGCCAGACCACGTCACCGGGACAAAAGCTCACGCAACAGATTCTGCAACTCAACGGCAATCCCAACGACATCCGTGGTGGCGGCGGAACGTGCTTCGGTGATTCGGGAGGGCCCGTTTTTCTCAACGGCTACCTCGTCGCTGACACTTCCTACGGTTACACCAGCAACTGTCGGTACCTTGGTGGATATCAGCGGGTCGACATCGCGTCAGTGCAGCAATGGCTAGCTGGCTTCGGTGTTCAGCCGTCCAGCTAAGGCCGCACTGTTGGGTTCGATCGGCGCATGATCCGCTTAATCCGACAGTCCCCAACGGCGATGATCTGCTGGGGCCGTTCAGAGTGAGGCGAGCAACGTCCGTGCTCGGGGCACAACGCCGAATGGTCCAGTCATTCCTAGTTCTTCACCGAGGATCAACGCACGTTCTGCGTGTTCGCGCGCCTTAGCCCCATCGCCACGTTCGGCGAGTGCACGGCTCCAGTCGTGATGGCTCCGGGCGAGATACCCGCGCGTGCCGGCGCTTTCGCACAAGGCGATCGCACTCGCGAAGTGGCGGTCGGCGTCCTCAGGCCGGTCGAGTCTGGCCGCGGCATTCGCAAGGCCAAGGTCGTTCGCTTCGTTCACGGTCGGACCACTCCAGTTGAAAAACCCAGCAAACGGAAGCAGTCGTTCGTAGATCACTTGCAGCATGGCTTCGGGCGGTTGTAGCCGGAACGACACGCGGGCCAGACCATTCAACGTCACCGGGTACTGGGGGTCATTCGGGATCCGGGAGCAGTCGTCGGCTGCCAGCCACATGAAATGCTCCCGCGCCGCTTCTACCCGGTCGCTCTCCACCAGCGCGCCGCACAATGCCACCCGCCAGACCGGCGCCCCTGGCTGTGACTCGACGAGGCCCGCGATCGTGTCGACCAATTCGTCGATACGACCCTGGCTCATTCGAATCGCGTAGAACAGCGCACCAACGAACGCGCTGCTCACGTCGGCCGGGAAATCCACCTGCTGAGCCAATTGCATCCCCTCGATGGTGAGCCGCTCGGCATCCGCACTGTGTCCGTCGTACTCCGCCGCCGCGGCCTCGTTCCAGATTCGGAACACGTTCAGGTTGGGGCGGCGCACCTGGTCGACGAGCCGAACGTAGCTAGCGAAGTGGCTTGCGAACGCGACCCGGTCACCGCGCATGGCCGCCATCCACATCGAAAACTGTTGCACGGGAATGAGCGCGGCGGTGTCGGCCGAACGAATGGCCGCGGCTTCTGCTTCGGAAACCAAAGGTGCATAGACCGTGTGCCAAGGGCTTGTGAAGTCGAGCGACACCCATGCACGGCTGAGGACGTAGGCGAGCACGTCGGGATCGCCAATGAGACGCGCGGCCTCAACCGCTTCCTGCGCGAGCGCAACCCGCCGTGCGGCGACCGGCGCCCACTGCAGCTCTACCGCAAGCGATGCGAGTAATCGAGCCCGCAGCGGTGATGGTTCGGGCGGTACCGCATCGAGCGCCTCCTCGAGCAGCGCGACGAGCTCATCATCGACCATTCCAGAACGGGTACTCCCTGACGACGTCTTGACGATCACGAGCGCCGCGGCAGCCAAACGATCCGGGTCATGTATCGCCCGAGCTGCGGCTGCCGCGTCAAAAACGACGGTCCGGTGGCGTTCGTCGCTACTGAGATGCAATGCCGTAGCCCACTCGAGAAGAAGATCGCAGCGGTCTGACGCGGCTGAGCCGTCGATGAGTTCCAACGAACCGAGTGCACGTTCGAAGTGCGTCGCCGCAGCCTCAAACGCCAGATCGTCCATCGCCCGGATACCAGCGCGGCGAGCAAAACCGACCGCCTTGAGCGGATCACCTGCGAGAGCACCTTCACCGGCGTGAAATGCGAGTTCGTCCAGGTGATCATCGATGCTCGCCGCGTAACGCGACTCAAGCACTTCGGCGATCCGCCAGTGCATGCGCACCCGGCGGTTAGTGGTCAGTTCCTCATAGAGCGACGACCTGACGAGTGCATGGGCAAACGTGTAACGGCCCACGGTGCCAGGGACCTCGCGGATGAGGCCGAACTGCGCGCCCTCGTCGAGCGCGTCGAATAACTCGTCGCCGGTCGGGCCGCCCGCACCCTCGATCGTCGCGAGATCGAACACCGGTCCGACGACCGCGGCTATCGCGAGCGCCGAATTCAGTGCCTCAGATAGGCGAGACAGCCGACGGCCGACGACCTCGCGCACCCCTTCTGGGATCCCCACATCAGCCAAGCTCGCATCCGTGGTCCATCGGCCGTCGACCTGCACTATCGCTCCGGTCTCGGTGAGATGACGCAAGACTTCACCAACGAAGAACGGGTTGCCCTCGGTCTCGGTGTGCAACATTCGAGCGAGGTCGCTACCGGCCGCATCGAGGTCGTGGCCCGCAGTCTTGGTCATGAGCCCGTTGATCTCATCCTCGTCGAGCCCTTGAAGGTCGAGGCGGTCGACGCCAGGTTGACGCCGAAGGTCCGCGAGCACATCTGACAGCGGGTGGCGACGGTCGAGATCAGTATCGCGATAGGTCGCAACAACCAAGAGCCGCATCGGTGCGGCAGAGCGCAACAGATGACGTAACAGGACCAGCGTCGGCTTATCGGCCCAATGCAGGTCGTCGAGCACCAACACCACGGGGTGCGCGGCCGAGATCTCAGCCAGGAGGTCGACGACGCTGTCGAAAAGCCGGTGCCGTTCGGTATCGGCATCGGCGCGCATCGGTTCCGCGAGACTCGGGACGCGTGCGGAGATCTCCGGGACGATCCGGACGAGCTCACCGCCGAGCGCGCCGAGTTCAGCTCGGAGCTGATCGGGTGAAACCACCGCGACATAATGGCGAATGGCCTCGACGAACGGCTCATACGGGGCGCCGAGATCTTCGTCGCAACGTCCCCAGAGCACGATCGCTCCTCGGTCGTGGGCGGAGCGTACTGCCTCGGTTACAAGGCGGGTTTTACCGATGCCGGGCTCGCCAGACACAAGCACCGCACGGCGAGCGCCTTCCGCAGACTCCTTCCACGCTATGAGGAGCGTCTCGAGCTGATCGACCCTTCCGGCAAACGGGAACGCGGGGTCGGTCTCGACAAATGTCGGGAGCGGAAGCAGCGCATCGTTTGCTGTGACTTGCCAGACCACTTCGCACACAGCGAGCGGCGCAGACAGCCCTTTCAATTCCATTGAACCCAACGCGCGGAGTTCGATGGAGGTCCGCGAGCCAGCGAGCATCCGCACTATCTCGCTCGCGAGGATCTGACCGCCCGTCGCCGCAGCGCAGAGCCGTGCCGACTCGACGACCGGGGAACCGAACCAGTCGCCGCCTTCAAAACTTGCGTCCCCTGCGCTAATGCCGACGCGCATTGCAATCTTGAATCCGTCGAGGCGGCGATTGTGTCGCTCCACGGCGCCTTGCATTGCAGCCGCACCGGCGAGCGCGTCGGCGGCTCCGGGGTACGACACCATGAGTGCGTCGCCGATCGACTTCACTTCCGTCCCGCCCGACGATGCGACCGCTTCACGCAACGACGCGAAGTGCTCTCGCCTCAGCTGATCCGCCGCCACGTCACCAAGGTCGGAGGCCAGTTCAGTCGAACCGACGAGGTCCGTGAACAAAATTGTGATCAGCCCCGAGCCAGCCACCAGAACCTCCCTGTTTCTCATGCACGCGGTTCGCGACGCAGACTATCGGCACACATTGGTGACCGTCACCCTGCGAGGACACCGCCGTCGCATCGCCCCAAGGTCATTGGGAAAAGGTCATTAGAAATTGTGTGTGTGCGCTCGCAAACCGCGAGCACCTTCCGCGCTCAAAATCGATGAACAACATCCCGACGTTGGGGTTGACGCCGATGTTGCCCATCGAAAGAAACATGCCGGAGTTCGCGTTTGAAGCGCCGCGACCGGGGTTGCCGTTATTCGTCGGGACTCTGGGCTGCCGCTTTCTTGAGGCGTTGGCGGGCGCCGACGGCTTCGGCGACTGGGACGAGCTCGCTGGCTTTGCCGAGCCCCCGGGGTGGCACGTTGGTGTAGATCGCCTCGTACTCACCATCGCGAACAAGGAATGTCTCGTGCCAGATGCCCGAGCGGTCGCCCTTGCCGACCCGCTTGACGAAGTTTCGCCACACGTCCATGTGTGGGTCGGGATCCTTGGCGAATGCTTCGAGGTGTTCGAATGAGCGCCAGTACTGGATGGTCGTGAACCCGGCCTGTTCGTATCCGAGCAGGCCCTTTTCGGGGTGCGCCGACAAATACTTGAGCATGTAGTTCATGCTTCGGCGTCCGCCGAGGTCGGCGATCGAGCGGAACAGTTGGCGTTTGGAGTTCACTCGCGCTCCGATGATGAAGACCACGAAATCTCCCTCGATCTGAGCTGTCCACCGTCCGCTGTTCACACTCGCCATCGGTCCATCCTCGAGTCTCGCCGGTGGTAGCCAGTCGGTGACGCTACCTGGTCCGGTACTACCTCTTGGTGTTGTGAAGCGAGCCCGGCAAGAGTTCTTCGGTCACGTTCGCGAGTGGAGCTGCGTGATCCGTGACGATTTCTTAAGGTGCGACGAAAGGCGGAGTTGGAGAAAACCTGGGAGAGCCGCACCGCCCGAATCGGCTGACAGCAATGCGATAGTGCCACCGATGAGCCGTCAGCTGGCGACTCCGAGCATCGCCAATATGAACGCGGCAACGCTGACGACAGTACGGACGAGGTGGATTCTGTGCCATCGTTGCAGCTCTGCGGAAAGCGCGGCGTCTGCCCCCGCCGCCGCCAATACCGGCAAGCGTTCGTTCGCCGCATGGAAGTACAGCTGGTAGAAGGCGAGGAGCGACGCGGTCAAGGCCGCAGCGCCAACCGTGCACCAATCGGTCAACCCTCGATCCTTGCTCCAAACGACCGCGATCCCTGAAGCGAGCGACAGCGAAGCCGCGGTCGCGGTCAGGGGAGCGAAGTACCGATAGAGGCGCGGTCCGAACGCCGCCTGCAAATCGGTGAAGGCGCCAGGATGCAACGATCGCCAAAACGGGACAAGGACCAAGCCTTCGAGCATCAGCGAACCGGCCAGCAGACCAAGGGTCACCGCGGAGACGAAGCGAAGCGCGTGCATCGAGCGGCCTCCTGTCTGATCGGGTTCTCATTCCTCGAAAGAGGGATTTGGTCGTCGTACATTGTTCGCCTCCAGATGGTTAGTAAGCTAACTATATATTGACTGACTATATTTGCACGAATGGATAACGAAGACCTCATTGACGAAATGCTCAGCGGCTGGCAATCGGCGCGACCCGACCTCGAGTTTCAGCCGATGGCGCTGTTCGCACGTTGTAACCGATTCGTCATTTTGTCGATGCGCCAACTCGAGAGCACGCTCGCGGACCGCGGCCTCTCGGTGGGGGAGTTCGATGTCTTGTCCGCATTGCGACGGAGTGGCGAGCCGTTCATGCTCCGGCCCTCACAGCTCGCTGACCGAGTGATGGTTACGCGGGCGGGAATCACGAGTCGCATCGACAAGCTCGAGGAACATGGCTTCGTCGAACGACGTCGCGATCCCAGTGATCGACGATCAGAGCCGATCGCTCTCACGAAGTCCGGGCGCCGCCTCGTCGACGGAGCTCTCGTCGCTTACCTCGACAATCAGAAAAGGCTCTTCTCGCAGTTGAGCTCGACACAGCAGCGGCAACTGGAATCACTGCTACGACGCCTAGTGTGATCGCACCGATCGAACCCGCTACGGCGTTGTGTGGTCGTGTGCGAGCAGCTCGGTGCCAGCGGACCGCAGAGACAATTACATCTGGTGATAATCCGAGAGTTGAACCAATTCGTGCCTCGCGCGAGAATCGGCGCCATGATTACGCGTATCGGAGGCAACCTCAGGCTTGCCGTTGAACAGCCGAATCCGCATACACACCAGCTTGAGCGCGACGGATACGCAGTGTTGCCCTCAGTGTTGACTGCGGGAGAAATTGCGCAGCTCACGGATTCGATCGATCAGGTCTTTGTCGATCGCCCGGTCGAGCGTGGACGATCCGATGCTGATGAGTTTCGGTATCAAATGCTGAACTACTCCGCCCCTGCGCAACGAGCTATCGGTCACCCCCGTATCCTGGAAGTCATTGAGCCACTGCTCGGCGAGGATTGTCACGTAATCGCGAACACCGCGTGGCGCAACCCGCCCGAGTTTGGCGGAGGCGCGTGGCATTGCGACGCGGGGCCGCACGTTCCGAGACCGCGTGGCGTGCCATGGGATTACCGTATTCCTTACCCCATCTTCGCTATCGGCACGCACATCATGCTTCGTGATTGCGCGGAGGTTGATGGCCCTACCCAGGTGATCCCTGGGTCACACCGAAGCGGCCGGGTACCCGACTACGACAGGGTGAACGATCCCGACTTCGGGTATGAGGGTCGCGGCGCCGTGGCTGTAACTGCGAATGCGGGTGATGTGATTTGTTTCGTTTCTGACCTGTGGCATCGCGGCATGGCTGCACAACCGGGAGGGAAAGGTCGGCTCTTCCTACAGTGCCACTACGGCCGACGCGATATCGCGCAACGCATCGTGACCACCCAAGACGTCAATCATTTGTCACAGGAGGCGATTGCGCGTGCTGTATCACCGCGCGATCGCACGCTGGTCGGGCTTCACTCACCGTATTTTTACGACGGTTGAGCCGGCTACTCGTGTCGCCCAATTTCAGGTTAGGTGCAGACGAGATTGAGCTTTGTCAAGACGGTTCGTGTCTCGGCGACGCCCTTGACCGTAAACGCCTGAATGCCTGAGCGTTGCGCGGCATCTACGTTGATTTGGTTGTCATCGAGAAACACGATTTGGCTGGGGTCGCATGCGAGATCCGCGATGACATGTTCAAACATCGCGGCGTCTGGCTTTGCGAGCCCGAGTTCGAAGCTTAAATATTTGCGATCGAAGAGCTCCGTGATGGCGATGGCATCGCGTTGTTCTCGCCAATGCAATGCGTTGGTGTTGCTCAAAATGGCAGTAGTAAGCCCAGGATTTAGGGTGTTGACGAGCTGTGCGGCACCAGCGAACAAACCGTTGGGCCATTTTCTAAATCGTTCGATGAAGGTGGTTGCATTGCATTTCAGTCGTGCTTCTTCGACGAAGTGAGTCGCGAATGTTGCCAGGTCGCATTCACCCATTTCGTAGCTTCGCACCGATGGACTGGCGAGCCATCGCGCCCACATTGTCCCTTCGGTTTCACTGTCGTCACCGAATAGGTGTGTAATCGTTTGTAAGTCGACCAACACTCCACCCATATCGAAAACCACCGCACGGACGGCATTCATCGACGGCGCTACTTCGGGGCGAAACGCTGGCCTGCGTCGAGTCGGATTGTCCCCGCGTTGAGCATCGGATTCTCAATGATGGAGGTTGCCAACCGCGCGTACTCTTCGGGATAGCCCATGCGTTTCGGAAATGCTGCGTCTTTGGTTAAGGCTTTCGAAAATTCGTCAGGGATTCCTGCAGTGATTCCAGTCGAAAACAAGCTGGGTGCGATTGCGTTTACTCGAATACCCAGCGAACCCAAATCCCGTGCCATCGTAAAGGTCATACCGACTATGCCTGCTTTGGCCGCGGCGTAGGCGACTTGGCCAATCTGGCCTTCGAACGCGGCGATCGAAGCGGTGCTGATGATCACGCCGCGTTCATCATCGTCGTTCGGCGTGTTGTTGGTCATGTGTGCGGCTGCGAGACGGGCAACGTTGAACGACGAGATGAGGTTGAGATCGACCACGAAACGAAAGTCGTCGAGTCGGTGCGGGCCATCTTTGCCCATGGTCCGTTTAGCTATCCCGCCGCCAGCGGTGTTCACACTCACATCTATGCCACCCATCGCTTCGGCAGCTGCGTTGATAGCGGTTTCGGTGCCGTCGAAGTCGGTCACGTCGCACTCGTGGAACGATGCGCCAAGTTCTGCAGCGACCTCGGCACCCGCGCTCATGCCGCGGTCGAGGATGGCGACGCGTCCGCCTGCCTGCGCGATGCGCGCGGCCGTTGCTCTGGCCATCCCAGACGCTCCGCCCACGATGATGGCTTTGCAGATTGCGATATCCATGGTTTGTCCTCCGTGCCTGTGCAGCTTGTTGTTGACATGTCTCAACGCGAGGGTGACCATACTGAGTCGATATACCGAGTTTCATATTTACCCCAGATACGATCGAAATTGATGAGTCGAATTGCTCCGCACGTGAAGTCGTCGTTGACACGGCAGCGGTTCTGGGAACTACTGGGGTTATGTGGGCTAGCGATCACTCAGCCGCTTCTGGATTTGTTGACTCGCAATACATCGGTTGTGTCATCTCGTGGCTTCGAGCCGTTCGAGATGTTGCTGGTGTGCCTGGCAATTGTGATCGTTCCCGCAGCGGCTGCGATCGGGTTGGAATTCGTTTGTGGCCTTGCTTCCTCGCGGCTCGCCGAGGTGATGCACTCGGTATTGGTCGCTGCGTTGTTGGCATTGCTGCTCATGCAATTGTTGAAGCACAACACGACGATGGCACCGTGGGTGTTTTTTTGTGTGGCTATGCCTATTGCCGTTGTCGGGGCCCTGCTCGCGGCTCGCCTGGAATCCCTTCGCAGCGGTATGAGGTTCTTGGCGTTTGCCCAGATCCTGTTTGTTGTTTTGGCGCTCGGGTTTTCTCCGCTGACCAACGTCGTATTTAGCGGTGATGTCTCGGCAATCCGTACCACCATCGAACGTCCTCGTCGGGTCGTGATGTTGGTACTGGATGAGTTCCCGACCGCGTCGTTGTTGCGCAGCGACGGCTCGGGTTTGATCGACGATGATCTGTTCCCGAATTTTTCCGCGCTCGCGTCCACATCGCATTGGTATCGCAATCACACTACGGTGTCGCCGCTCACCAGTGATGCAGTGCCCGCGATGCTTTCGGGCGAATATCCCGAGGCTTCGCAAACTCCCCCGACGGTCGCGAATCACCCCAACAACCTCTTCACCGCATTGGGGAATACCTATTCGCTCAACGTGCATGAGGCCGTGACGGTCGTATGCGTATTGCCTCAATGTGAGCGGAGCGCAACTACAAAAAATCGTGGTTCGTCGGTGAGACGGGTTGGGGGTGCGCTCCGCGAAAGCGTTGAACTGTGGTGGTCGTTTGCCAAGCCGCAACGTGAGTCCTCCGAAGTCGATTTCACGGCGTTGGTAGACAAGGCGAAAGACCGCCCGATTGAATCGGTTCGAAGATTCATTGAGTCCATTGAACCGTCTTCGACACCGCGCCTTGATTTTCTGCACGTGCTCTTGCCTCACGCGCCATGGCAATATCTCAAGGACGGCTCAGCGACGAATGCATCCGGCCGAAGCCCTGGGTGGGAGGGAGTGTGGAGGAGCGAGTGGGCCGGGCTATCTGGGTACCAACGCCATCTCATGCAACTTCAGGCGACCGACATGCTGCTCGGGCAATTGATCGACCGACTTCGCGCGGTGGAGGCTTTTGATGATTCGTTGATTGTGGTGACCGGAGATCACGGAGTTGGATTTGATAACGGCGAACCCAATCGAGGTATTTCGAAAAAAAATGCGGCGAATATCGCCTGGACGCCGTTGTTCATCAAATATCCGAACGGAGATGCTGGAGTTGTCGACGACCGGCCAGCACAATCGATTGATGTGCTGCCAACGATGGCAGAGTCGCTAGGCGTCGAGTTGCCGTGGGACATGGATGGACGATCACTACTCGGAGCACCCGCGGCTGATGCCCCAAGGCGACTGTGGGATTTCAAACTCAACAAATGGCATCCCGTATCGGGCAAGAAATACATCGAACTTGACCCGGCTCGTTTCGCGGAGGTGCTCGATGGTGCTCCGAACGGCGAGATCGGCGACCCCCTCCGACTGTTTCGTATGGTGCCGAGAAGTGAAATTGTTGGCTTGAGGTATGCAGATCTCGCCTCGGGGCCTCCGGCTTCGTTTACTGCAACGATCAAAGATTCTTCGCAATACAGCCGCATTGTGCTCAACACCGGCAGCGTGCCGTGGGCGGATATTGCGGGTGTGACCTCCGGGGTGACTGCGAACTCTTATCTCGCAATCGTCGTGAATGGAATTGTGAGTGCGGTGGTTCCCGTGAGCCCAAACGCCCCAAACTCGAACAGCGCAAAGTGGTGGGGCCGACTATTGCCCGATGCGATGCGTGATGGTGTGAATCAAATAGAGCTCTTCGAAGCGCGGATGGTTGATGGCAGGCCCCAACTAGGGATCGTGACTAGTTCGTGAAGCTCAGCGATGCGACGCACGAGCACCACCGATATCGTCGATGATTGCCAATTCGGGTGCGCGATCAAGCCGAAGCCGGTAGTTGCCCTATGGTCTGTGCGTGCGCAAAATTCTTGCTCGAATCATCCTCGCGGTAGCTCGTTATCGAATTGTTGGCACACCACCCACCACCCCAGCGTGTGTGTTAGTGGCTGCCCCTCACACCTCGAACTGGGATTTCCCGCTGATGCTCGCGATGGCGTGGCAAAGTGGGCTCGATCCAGTGTGGCTCGGGAAAAAGGAACTCTTTCGTTGGCCGTTCGGTCCGCTGTCTCGCGCCGTTGGCGGTATTGAAGTAGATCGCGAGAATCCCGGCGCGCTGGTGCAGCAGCTCGCTGAACGTGCCCGGGTCGGTGGCGTGAGTGCAATTGTGGTTCCGGCCGAAGGCACGAGATCACTTGGTGAATTTTGGAAATCAGGTTTTCGTCGCATCGCGATTGACGCGGGGATTCCGATTGTGTTGACCTACTTGGATGGCCCAACGCGAACTGGTGGTTTTGGTCCGGAATTCAAACCGAGCGACGACATCGGTGCGGACATGGATATCGTTCGTGAGTTCTACAAGGGCAAGCGCGGCGTAAAACCCAAAAACGCAACGCCTCCAAGGCTGCGTGAGGAAGCCGAATCGGTCTAATTCCGCACCAGATTGGGCCTATTCTCCGGAGCGGGTCGGGCCGATACCTTGGCAATGGACTTAGCAAGTCTGCAGGGCCTGCAGTCGGGTTTGGAGCTTGTGGCTGACCCGGCGTTCGCTGTGGACCAGGATCTGCGGATCGTCGCGGCGAATCACGCAAGCGAAGTGCTCGTCGGCGAATCGATGCAACGTTGGATCGGCGAAATGCCCCTTGAACTTGTGCATCCCGACGATCTCCCGATCGTGCTGTCGTCGTTCACTGAAGTGTCGGACAAGGTATTTGGCAGCCCCATCGAAATCCGCATTCGGTGTGCGTCTGGTTACCGCCTCGTCGAAGCAATTGGAGCGACGCATTCGACCGACGATGGACACATCGTGGTTGTATCGATGCGTGACCTGACTGAGCGTCGAAAGTGGGAACTTGCCTCGAGCGACACTGAATTATTCCGCACCGTTGTTGAGCACGCGTCGGTGCTGATGCTGTTGCTTGATGCCGACGGCATTGTGACAGCCGCTACTGGGACGTTCAACCGGCAATTAGGGCACGACCTTTCGAATGTCATCGGATCTCGTTTGGCGGACTGGATCTCCGAAGAAGACCGCCGTCAATTCACCTCCGACCTGCAACGAGCCACTGAACAACCCCAGACCTCAGTGTTTGAGGCTACCTTCGTGACTGCAGGACTTCTGCACGTTCCGTATCAGTTCTCGGTCGCGAACCTCATCGACGATCCGGTTGTCGGCGGCCTCATCGTGTCTGCCAGTGACATCTCAGTGCGACGGGTGTTGGAAACGCGTTTGACGCGAATGGCAAACACTGATTCATTGACCGGGCTTGCCAACCGATCCGCGTTGGTCGCCGCGTTGGGCCACAGATTGACGCTGCCGATCGACGCAAGGTCGAGGATGTACGTGTTCTTTGTGGACCTTGATCGTTTCAAGCCCATCAACGACCTGTATGGTCACGAGTCTGGCGATCACGTGCTGTCGATGCTCGCGAAACGGTTGACCGGCATTGCTCGCTCCGACGACATTGTTGCTCGCCTTGGAGGCGACGAGTTTGTGGTGGTGTGCGGCGGGGTAGCTGATGATGCCGAAGCGGCCGAGATTGCACAACGTATCGAGGAACGTGTCGCGAGCCCGATTGCGTTGCGCTCCACGGCCGTGCAAGTGTTTGCGAGCGTCGGCTGGACTGATGCCGTTGAGGCCACTAGCGCGGAAGCGCTGCTGGCCGAAGCTGATGCGGCGATGTATCGCGTCAAAACGCGTCGACGTGGAGGGCTTGAGCCTTCAAACTTCCTACGGGTTTCGCAACGGCGTGAGCTTGCTGAGGAACTTGAACGAGCACTCGGCCACGATCCCGATGCGGCCGGTCTTGAAATGCACTTCCAGCCGGTGGTGCGTTTGGTGGATACCTCGATCGTCGGTGCTGAAGCTCTCATTCGCTGGAACCACCCGCGGCTTGGCCATTTGAATCCGGCCGATTTCTTGCCGATCGCCGAGGAAGCAGCACTTGATGTAGCACTTGGGGCCTGGGTGATCGACTCCGCCGTGCGAGAGTGTGCGGCATGGGGAAGGAACGATATTTCTGTAGCAGTGAATCTTGCCGCGGCGCACCTCGCTGATCCCGACCTTGTGCATCACGTTGGCGCGATTCTGTCGCGGCATGGGCTTGCGAGCGAACAGTTGTGTCTCGAAGTTACCGAGACTGCATTGCTTGAACGAGCTGCGCGTGGCAACGCGTTGACGGCCGTATCCGCGTTGGGGTTGCTCGTCGGTAGTGGCGTGCAGGTTGCTATTGACGATTTTGGTACGGGGTACTCGAGCCTGGTGCACGTGCGGGAACTGCCGGCCCATATTCTGAAAATCGATCGATCGTTCGTATCAGGAATGGCGGAATCAGATGCTGATCGCGGAATCGTGACGGCGGTGATTGCGCTGGCGCATGCGGTAGGTATGAAAGTGGTCGCCGAGGGTATCGAGACGTTCGCGCAGCATCGTGCATTGCTCGAGCTTGGCTCCGATTTCGCGCAGGGCTACCGATATGGCAAGGCTGTGCCCAGCGGAGACTTTGCGAAAATGTTGGCCAGTCAGTTGGAGATTCGTCGGGCTGCGTGAGCTGTTTATTCAGATTTCGTCGCTTGTGACCAACCCGAGAATTGGGCCGTCAATCAGGCCTTCGACTTCGTTGAGCGGTCTCGGCCTCGAAAATAGGTAACCCTGAAGACGAGCACACTGAAGCTGTAGCAGCACTGCGAGTTGCTGGTGGTCTTCAACACCTTCGGCGACCACGGTCAAGTTGAGGTTTCTCGCGAGCGCGAGAACTGCAGCAACGATCGCAGTGTCATCTCGATCAGTGCCGATCGATTGCACAAATGATCGGTCGATCTTCAAGACATCGAACGGAAATGATCGCAAGTACGTCAGCGACGAGTAGCCGGTGCCAAAGTCATCGAGCGCGATGTGAACGCCGAGGTCGCGGAGTTCGGCTAAGAGCGCAGCTGTGTCAATGGTGTCTTCGATGATGGTGCTTTCGGTGAGTTCCAGAGTCAGGAGATCAGGATCGAGTCGCGTGTAGGCAAGTACATTGGCCACGACTTCACGGAAGTTGCCCTCTTTGAGTTGGCGGCTGGAAACGTTGACGGCCACGCCGATTCGCTTGTGCGGCCACCGCAACGCCCAGTTCGCTGCATTTCGGCAGGCCTGTTCGAGGACCCATTGGCCGATACCTACGATCAACCCCGACTCTTCGGCGATTGGAATGAAATCGTCGGGCGCAACCAGTCCGAAGCCAGGACGTTCCCAACGTAAGAGTGCCTCGAAGCCACAAATTTCACCGCTTTCAGCCGTAACGGTCGGCTGATAGAAGACTCGCAGCTCGTCGCCGGGCAGTGCTAGACGAAGATCAGCTTCGAGTGCATTTTGGTTCGTAACCCATTCCTGCATTGTGGTGTCGAAGAGCTCGATGCGGTTGCGACCGTTGTCCTTCGCTCGGTACATCGCGATATCAGCGTTCGACAAGATTGAGTCGGCCGTTGTGAGATCATCGTTTGAGAGTACAACGCCGATACTCGCGCCAACCTGCACAGTGTCGTTGCCCAGCGCGAAGGGATCGCGCAGCGCGTCGGCGATTCGCTGAGCAATATCGGTTGCGTGGTGGACGCCCTCGATGTCTTCACACAAGACGACGAATTCATCCCCACCAAGCCTCGCGACCGTGTCCAATTCGCGGAGCTCGAGTTGCATGCGGGCTGCGGCCTGCATGAGCAGCTGATCTCCTGCAGTGTGGCCCAGTGTGTCGTTGACCGTTTTGAATCGGTCAAGATCGATAAAGAGCACCGCAAAGGTCGACCCGTTGCGGTTTCGGCGTGCGACAGCTTGTTCGAGGCGGTCGGTGAACATCACACGATTTGCCAAGCCCGTGAGCGCGTCATGGAGTCCATGATGCACAAGCTGTGCCTCGGCCCGCTTTTGCTCGGAGAGATCTCGAACCACGATCGCGAGGCTCGACACTGACCCGTCGACGATGACGGGGCTTGTCGAGACCAACATAGGAAATGGTGTGCCATCGCGGCGGCAACCGACGAGCTCGATTGGTTCAATGTACTTCGCGATTTTCTGAATTTGAGACAGGTTCGCAAGGAACTCTCGGAATGATGCGTGAAGATCTTCTGGCATTATCTTCGTCAGCGATGCCCCAATCACATCCGATGCGGGCCATTCGAAGATCGTTTCCGCGGCAGAATTGAACGAGACGATGAATCCCTGTCTGTCGTAGGTCATGATGCCGATTGCCGCGCTCTGCACGATTGCCTGGTAATTCGCGTGCAGCAGCAGTGCTTCGGCACGGGCGAGGTCAGTTTCGTCGCGCGCGAGATTTGCTTCGTGCATTCCAGCAAGGAGGCGTGCATCGGCTTGTTCCTTGGCTTCGCCTACGGCACCAGCCATTCGGATCGCGATGCCGAACACAAATGCGCCGAGCACGCCAATGGTTTGAGCTTGCGTCTGCGTCAGAAACGATGGTGCCCAGCCGACGAGTATTAGGGCTTGGCCGACAATGCAACCGACAATCGACCACCCGAGCGCTGCCCGCCAGGCTGAGGCGCCCGACATTTGCAGATCAGCCAACGCCGAGAATGCGAATGCCATGCCTAGCGCCGGACCCCAACCGCAGAGATAGATGACTGCGACGACGCCAGCCACGTGCACGACGACGCGCACGTGGAGACGCCACGAACCCCGCGGGCAAGCCGGCCATCGTTCGACAACCCGACTTGAACCCATCGAGCCACCGATAGCCACCGCGTATGTCCATGCGGGAACGTTGGCGACGAGACCAAAGTATCGAAATCCGAGGAGAAACGCGAGCGCGAGCGGACCCACAACATAGGACAGCGCCGCGGCAGAGAGTACGCCCGCGTGGCCTTGTGCCGCGGCGCGGCGTTCGGAATCTTCGTCCACCACAAGGGAATCGGCTGACGGGGGAACCTGCTGAAGCATCTTTCTTGTGAGGCCCAGCCGGTTTCACCCTAGGAGAGTGATACTGGGAGGTGCTTGGGTCCGTTGGCCCAAAAAACCGGCACCGGGACTCGCTTGTAGCCCCCCGAAACCTCCGCGGTCGCGACGCGACGGACGAATACCTCGATCGTGATGCGGCCCTCGAGGCGGGCCAGGGAGGCTCCTGGGCAAATATGTGGCCCGCCACCAAACGCCAAGTGGTCGCGCGCGTGGTCGCGGTCGAGTCGAAACCGTTCGGGTTCTGGATATACCAACTCGTCGCGATTTGCTGATGCGAGCCCGAACGCGACCTTGTCTCCGACGGGGATCGTGATGCCGTTGATCGTTGTCTCCTTGATGCAGTCGCGCATAAGAACATGGATCGGCGGGTCGTGTCGCAACGACTCCTCGACCAAGCTCGTGATCAACGATCCATCGTTGCGCAGCGTTTGGAACAGTTCGGTGTCGCAGCAGATCGTTTCCAACATATTGCCAATGAGATGGCGAGTGGTTTCATTGCCGGACATCAGCAGGAAGGCGAGTTGGGTCCGCATTTCCATGTCGGTCAGCCGAGCGCCATCGATCTCCGTATTGAGTAGTCGGGTCACGAAATCGTCGGGTGGCTCTGTTGCACTGCGTCGCTCTGCGATCATGGCGTCGAGGTACGCCGTAAATTCGGGCGCGACTCCTTGGAGTCCTTCACCTTCTTCGCCATCGATACGCCTATTTTTGGTTGCGTAGGTGGATTGCACTACTGCATCGGACCACTGCGCGAACAGGGCGTGGTCATTCGGTTCGGCGCCGAGGAGGTGCGCGATCACCATTGCGGGGATCGGTGTGACGTAGTCGGCGATCAAGTCCGCGGCGCCTCGTTGCAAGATGTCGTCGAGTAGGCGGTTGCAAAGTTCGTAGACAAAGGGCTCAACCCGTCCGATGCGATGTTGTGCGATCGCGGAGTTGATAATTTTGCGGATTTTGCCGTGCCGGGGTTCGGGAATTTCGCTTATCAGTTGTTCTTCTGGCGGTACCACCACGCCCGGCTCGCGAAAACTGGCCTGAAACGACTCGATGTTCTTGGTCGCATTCAATACGTCGGCATGGCGAGCAAGAAATGTCGTGCCACTTTGAGTCGTCGACACTGGGCACGTCGCGCGCAGCTCGGCAAAAAGCTCGTACGGTAGACCGGCAGTGCCGTCGAGTGGATTGGAAGTCACGTCTGTATTGTGGCAGGTCACTGTAGGAAGTTCGCAAGTTCGGCGTTGGGCTTGCCGAGTGAATCAGCAACCACTTTGTTAGTGACATGGCCCTGCATGGTGTTGATACCAAGCGCGAGTTCTGGGTGGCGGCGGAGTACCGCAGGCAGTCGTTCAGTTGCAAGCTCCAAGGCGTAGGGAAGCGTCGCATTTGTCAATGCGTACGTGGAGGTATGCGGAACCGCTCCTGGCATGTTGCCAACGGCGTAATGCAGCACGCCATGGTGTTCAAACGTTGGATCTCGATGGGTGGTCTCGTGGATACCTTCGACGCATCCGCCTTGGTCGATAGCGACGTCCACGATTACCGCGCGCGGTTTCATCCCCTGAATCATTACGTCGGTGACCACTTTCGGCGCACGGCCGCCAGGAATAAGGACGGCACCAATGACGAGATCGGCATCGGCAACGGCTCGGGCGACCGCGGCAGTGTTCGACGCGAGCGTGACAATGCGCCCTTGATGAATTTGGTCGACCCACCGCAAACGATCGAGGTTGCGGTCAAGGAGTATCACCTCGGCCTGCATACCTTGTGCAATCCACGCCGCATTCCACCCGACGTTGCCGGCTCCGATGACAACCACTCGTGCCGGGCGCACGCCGGGCGCCCCACCAAGCAGTATGCCTCGGCCACCGTGACGCCGTTCGAGAAAATGGGCGCCAACTTGGGTCGCCATTCGGCCCGCGACCTCGCTCATGGGTGCGAGGAGGGGCAGCGAACCATCGGGGAGTTGCACGGTCTCGAATGCAATGCCAGTCGTTTTGGCTTGAATCAGAGCGTCGGCGACCTCGGGATACGCGGCGAGGTGAAGGTACGTAAACAACGTCAGGTCGGAGCGCAGGAACGCGAATTCGCTCGGTTGCGGTTCTTTGACCTTCAACACCAAGTCGGATTCCCATGCGGCGACTGCAGTCGTCACCATGGTCGCGCCAGCACAGCGAAACGCATCGTCGTCGATCGAGCTTCCCTCGCCGGCGCCGGATTCGACAACAACCTCGACACCGTGGCGCACGAGTTCGTGTACGCCGTCAGGGGTGATCGCCACACGATGCTCGTCGAGTTTGGTTTCGCGAGGAACTCCAACTCTCATGGTGTCGCTCCCTTGGTCTGGACTACTTGGCGTCGAGGACACGACCTGCTGCGCTCAGCACCGCCCGCAGCGATGCTGTGATGATGTTGGGGTCGACTCCGAGACCCCATCTGGTTGAGGTATCGGCGGCGACAGTTTCGACATAGGCGACTGCAGTTGCGTCGGAACCGCGGCCGATCGAATGCTCGTGATAGTCGACAACGTCAAATCCATCTCCGACGATCGGACGAATAGCCGAGACCATTGCTGCAATCGGCCCATTGCCGTTTCCACTGACCGTGGTTGGGTGTCCATCGATGATGAGCTGTGCGGTGATTCTGGTGCGCTCGTCGTCACGGGTGACCAGTTCGTGCGTGCGCATCTGGATCCGTGGCGTTTCGGACAGGTAGACGCTTTGAAATTCGTCCCACATCGCGGTGGGAGTGATCTCCGTTCCGGTGTCTTCGGCAACGACCTGGATTGTTTTTGAAAATTCGATCTGTAGCCGGCGGGGGAGCGAGAAACCGTGTTCTGTCTCCATGATGTAAGCCACGCCACCCTTGCCGGATTGGCTATTTACGCGGATCACTGCCTCGTACGACCGTCCAACGTGAGCGGGATCGATCGGGAGGTACGGCACACCCCACGTAGCGTAATTCTTGCCGTTACCTGCAGCGTCAGCTTCGGCATACAACGCCGCGAAGCCTTTTTTGATGGCGTCTTGGTGCGACCCCGAAAACGCGGTGTACACGAGATCACCAACGTATGGGTGGCGTTCATGTACCGGCAGGCGGTTGCAATATTCGGCAGTGCGGCGCAAGGCATCGATATCGGAAATATCGAGTTCGGGGTCGATGCCTTGGCTGAACAGGTTCATCGCGAGCGTGACGACATCTACGTTGCCAGTGCGTTCACCGTTACCAAAGAGACACCCTTCGACTCGGTCGGCTCCTGCCAATACTCCGAGTTCGGCGGCGGCGACTGCACATCCACGGTCGTTGTGTGGATGTAGCGACAATACGACGGCCTCGCGATTTCGGACCGTGCGTAAGAACCATTCGATGGTGTCTGCATAAATGTTGGGTGAATACATCTCGACTGTCGCAGGCAGGTTCATGATCAGCGGTCGATCAACGGTTGGCTCGATGACCTCGGCTACGGCGTCACAAATTTCAACTGCATATTCGATTTCGGTTCCTGTGTAACTCTCCGGAGAATATTCGTATCGCAGCTCCGTACCCGGCAGCGTGTCTTCGAGTTTGAGGCAGTGTTTTGCTGCGTTCACAGCGATCTCAGTGATGCCAGCGCGATCCAATCCGAAAACGACATCGCGCTGAAGAATCGACGTTGAATTGTAGAAGTGCACGATGCCACGCGGCGCGCCGACGAGTGATTCGTAAGTACGTTCGATGAGTTCTTGCCGACACTGGGTAAGCACTTGGATTGTGACGTCGTCGGGAATGAGGTCCTGTTCCACCAATTGGCGCACGAAATCGAAATCGGTCTGGCTTGCCGAGGGAAATCCAACTTCGATTTCTTTGAACCCCATCGCGACGAGCGTTTGGAACATCCTCAGTTTGCGGACTGGGTCCATCGGGTCGATCAATGCCTGATTGCCATCGCGAAGATCGACTGCGCACCACCTCGGGGCTTTTACGAGTTTGCGGTTCGGCCACTGGCGGTCGGGGAGTTCAAGCGGTACGAATGCCTGATATTTCTCGAACGGCATCTTTTTTGGTTGTGCTGGTTGTGGTGGCATGTCGGCTCGCTTGTTGGTGTGGATTCGTAAGGCGTGGGACAGAAACGTTCGTAGAAATCAAAAAGCTCCTGGCCGACAGGCGCAGGAGCTTCAGGCGAACACCGGGTGGGCGTTCGCCTTACATAAGCAGGAGGGTGGTTGGACAAAAACGCATCACAGTCAGTGTACTCGGTCGTTGCGCAGCAAAGCTGAACTAATCAACGGGCGCAGTCGCGGGCAGGTGGCGAGATCTGGTGTGAAGGTGGAGAGCCGTGGCGGCGGCCAAGCTCACTGCGCCTGCCGTTGCGATACCGGCGCGAGGGGTCCAGGTTTGACAGATCCAGCCGACAAATGGCCCACCAATCACCGTGGTGCCGAGGGTGAGCGACGTGTAGATCGCCATCACTCGCCCTCGATACTCCTGAGACGAATGTGATTGGAGATGCGCGTTCGCCGACGACCCGAAGAACACCGCAAGTACGCCTACCGGTATCAGCATCAACTCGAAGGGCAATCGCCCAGGCAGGCTTACTGCGATGAGCAACGCGGTGCCCAGCATGGCCGCACTTGCAATCGTGGTGCGTGTCGTCGGAGGTTTTCGTTGGGCGGCGAACAAGGCACCGATTACCGTCCCGATCCCGAGAATGGCCATGAGTAGCCCCGCGAGGCTTGCGCCGCCGCCAAAGGTGTCCTGTGCGATCAGTGACAGAAACGTTGGAAAGTTGTAGACCAGTGTCCCGACGACGGCGACAAGGATGATTGTGGGGCGGATCGCGTGAATGCGCCATGCATAGCGAATGCCTTCGCGTACCGAAGGGCGTTGCGCTCTCCGCAGCGGTTTGTGAAGCGATCTTGTGTCCATCGCGAACAATGCAATGACGACGGCCAGAAATGAAATTCCGTTGAGGAAAAACACCCACTCAACTCCAACCTGCCCTATGAGCAGGCCTGCCAGCGCAGGCCCAGTTATCCGCGCGGAATTTCCAACGGCGCTGGTGAGCGCCACGGCGTTGGCGACACGCTCGGGGCCAACCATTTCTTCGACGAATGCGTGGCGTGCCGGTTCATCGATCACAATCACGAAACCCAAACTGACGCCGAGTGCGTAGACCATCCAGACCGCTACTCGGCCTTGCCAAACGATGAGCCACAAGGCGATGGCGAGGAGTGCAGCGATCATTTGGGTGACGATCAGGAGATTGCGGCGATCGAACCGATCTGCAATGGCGCCGCCCCAGAGGCCGAACAGCGCGACTGGTAAGAACCGGAATGCGAACGTTGCGCCGACGGCTGCGCCATTGTTGGTGAGGGTGAGTACCAACCAAGCCTCAGCCATAGTTTGCATCCATCCGCCCACATGCGAGACCAAGTCTCCGGCAAAGTACAGCCGATAATTGCGGGTGTCGAGTGATTGAAAAATTCGGCGGAGGGTGGCTGTTGCGGGGCCGGAACGGACTTTATGGAATCCAGCACTCCCTAACATGGTGCGGTGAGGTTAGGGTCCGACCTGGTGAGTCCTCGATGAATAAAGGTAGGTCGACATGCCTCAAGGGTCTGCAAGTGTTGTTATCAATCGGGCGCCCGACGAAGTATTTGCACTGATAGCCGACGTCACACGGACGGGTGAATGGAGTCCGGAGTGTCATGCGTGCCGTTGGGTGGGTGGCGCAACTGGGCCAGCCGTGGGCGTGAAATTCGAAGGAGACAACTCCGCCAGCATTGGTCCGATCACTGCCAAGAGGTGGACGACGACTTCAGAGATCACTGCGTGCGAACCCGGCAAAGTTTTCGAATTTGCTGCGGAGGGTTATACGACGTGGCGTTACGAACTAGAGGCGAACGGTACTGCCACGAAAGTCACGGAGTCGTACAGCTATGCGTCCGAGCCGGGCATGCAGAAGTTTCTATACGAAACGGTGTTGCGTCGCCCTGCGGCAATGACGAAGGGCATGCAGAAAACCCTAGAACGCATGAAAGCCGCGCTCGAAGCCTGAAAGCGCGTAGATACGCGCCTGATCTATTGCAGCACCGAATTGAACACATCGGTGAGTGCCGGCGTAAGTAGCGCGGCATATACCGGCGAGACGTGACTTTTATCTCGGTATGCAATGACGTCGCCGATTACTGTCGGACAACTTGTGCCAGCACAGAACCACGGTCGGGTCGAAACGAACCGAGCGCTATTGTCGGTGGCGGTCTGTTGCATCGCGTTTTCGAGGTAGTCGAGTGAGCTGCTGATTTCGGTCACGCAGTCGCCGAACTTCGCGTTGTTCGCGAGGAGACAGTCGATGGGATTGCGGTCTAAAAACGGAATGTCGCCCAGGATTACAACGCGCTCAGCGTGCTTGGATATAGCGGCGACTTCACGTTGAACCGTGGCCACTGAACCTGCTTGAATTTCGTCGCCAAATCTCGCGGATTCAGAGTAGCTGTGCGCGATGACCACAGCATCCGGTTGGAGCTGCTCGACCTGATCGAATGCCCACCGTTGCCACGCCTCACATGCAGGTCGGTTCTTGTCGTCACCACTGCCGATGTTGGAAGCGACGCACCCCTCTTTGAACAGTGGGATGAGATCCCAGTTGTTGGTCTTGGCATAGTCGGCGATAGGTGTCACCCACATGCGAGCGTGCGAATCACCGAACAGCACTAGCTTTCTCGTGGCATCGGGGTCTCCGAGATGACAGATGTCGCTCGATGTTGTCGCCCCGAATCCGGGGCTGCATGACTTCGGGTCGTACAACCCATCCGCGAGCGACTGGACCGGTGGGTTGAGCTTCAACGGAATCGGAGTACCAAGACGCTCAGAGGTTGTACTGGCTTCGACTGCCTGTTCATACGGGGATGTTGGGCCAGTAACGGGCAGCGTCGATGGGGTGTTAGTCGTGTCGGCGGGCACGGTGGTCCCCGAAGTATTTCCGCGAGTCGTGGTCGTTGATGCGATCGCGACCGGGACAGTGCGACGATCTATTTCTCGCTGCACGGCTTGTAACCCCACGATCGCTGCAACGAGCACGGTGGAGATCGCTATTGGCCATACTGTTAAACCCCGCCGCGTGCCGCTGAGCAATTTTCCTCGATGCAGCGGTTGTTCGATCACGAAGTAGGTCACCACGCTGATGGCGAATGCCAAGGTCAAAAGTCGCAACCCGTCGGTGACCGACAGACGCTCGCCAGCTCGCTGCGTAGCGATGATCAGGATCGGCCAGTGCCACATGTAAAAGGAATACGACACGTCGCCAATGAATCGTAGGGGTTGCGCCGAAAGGATCAATTTGGCACCCAACGGGTGGCCTTCGCCCAGTCCACCAATAATTACTAGTGCCGCACCTGCCACGGGAATTGCAGCAAGATATCCAGGAAACGCGGTTGACTCATTCATGACAACGACACTCGCAAAAATGATCGCGAGCCCGAGCCAACTGAGCATCGCTCGCGCAACTGCAGGAATGCGTGCGAGCAGCGTGGCTCCGACTGCGACGAGTGCACCGACGCCCAACTCCCAACCTCGTGTAAGTGCAGAGAAGTACGCAGCCGCGGGATTCTGTGACGTTTCGTACACTGACCATGCCAAAGAGGTGATGACCAAGATTGTCAAGGCCAGGGTGAGCCGACGAATCGCAGCCCGGTCGACGTCTTGGCGAGCGAAACGTCCGCGGCGTCGATGGCCGTTGTCGTCGTAGTGGAACAGCGCATCCTTTCGGAACACAAACAACGATGCCATGACAATGAGAGGAAATAGCAAGTAGAACTGCTCTTCGACGGCGAGCGACCAGAAATGCTGAATCGGAGACTTCGGTTCAGCGCTTGCGAAGTAGTCGGTGCCGATGCGCGAGAATCGAACGTTTGCGGCGAAGAAGGTTGCCCAAATCGAATCGCGGAATGCAGACTGGGCGCGAATAAAGTTGAGGAAATACCACGACGCGACCGTGGTGGCGATCAACGTGAATGTGGCGATCGGCAGGATGCGCCGCGCTCGCGCCGCGTAAAATTCGCCAAATCCAACCTTGCGGTCACGCGCGCTGCGACGAAGCAGTAGCCCCGTAATAAGGAAACCGGAAATAACGAAGAAGACATCGACACCGACATAGCCGCCGCTTAACTGCGTCACACCCGCGTGATTGAGTGCTACAACCAAAACCGCGATCGCGCGTAGTCCCTGGATGTCGCCACGGAACGGTTGGTTGGGCGCGATATCGATTGGCGTCTCCGGTGCTGATACCGAGTAGTCGTGAGCATCGCCACGCCGCATGCGGAGCGGATTCCGAAATCTCACATTGGTGCCTTTCTCTCGCTGACCACTTGCTCAAGTCCCAAACTGTGACACTTGTACCGGAGTGGGTCAAAACGGTGCTGCTGGGCGCGTCTCGTTCGTGCTCTATGGGTGGTGTTGAGCAATGAGGCCAGGGGTGAGGTCGTTGAGGGTTCGGGCGCCGATAAGTGCCATCGTGCGGAGCATGTCGGTGCGCAGCATTTCGAGGACGTGGTCGACGCCGCGTTCGCCTGCTGCCGCGAGCCCGTAGAGGTAGGCACGCCCAATCGTGCATGCAGTCGCACCAAGGGCGATTGCCTTGACGATGTCGCTTCCTCGACGGATTCCACCGTCGCAGATGATGTCGATGTTGCCGCCCACAGCTTCGGCAACCGGTTGGACGAGTGTGATTGGCGCTGGGGAGCCGTCGAGTTGGCGTCCGCCGTGGTTGGACAGCGCAATGGCATCGACGTTGTGGCTAGCCGCTAATTCGGCGTCGGCGACGGTCTGGATACCTTTGAGAATGATTGAGCCCTGCCAGTTGTCGCGCAGCCACCCAATGTCGTCCCAAGTGACACTTTGATCGAACTGCGCGCTGATATCTGCGAGTTGAACGGCTTCGGTGCCGTCGCTGACATCGGCGCCAATCAGGTTGGAAAACAGAATTGGTTCGTTGCGCAATAAGTCGAGTGTCCAGCGAGGGTGCAGCGCGCCGTCGATCAGCGTGGACGGCCCAATCTTCGGAGGCAATGCGAATCCGCGCCTCGCATCGCGATCGCGTTTTCCGAAGACGGCGGTGTCGACTGTGAGCATCGCGGCTTCGTACCCGCACGCAGCGGCGCGGTCGAGCATCGATTTCACGACCGTTCGATCGCGCCACATATAGACCTGAAACCACTTGCTCCCACTGTTTGCAGCCGCGACCTCCTCGATAGAGCGAGTGCTCAATGTCGAGAGCGTGTAGGGGAGTTGTGCTCGGCGCGCCGCACGAGCCACTGCGAGCTCGCCTTGAGGGTCGGCGATGCGAGTAAAGCCGGTCGGCGCGAGCGCGAACGGAGCGGCGACAGGTCGGCCGAGTAGTTGGGAGCTGATTTCGATGGATGCCACATCGCAGAGCACTCTTGGTTTGAACTCGAGGTCTCGAAACGCCTGCGAATTGCGATGCAAACTGACTTCGGCATCGGCGCCACCATCGATGTAGTCGAACACCCCTCGTGGTAGGCGGCGTCGAGCCATGGTGCGGAGGTCTTCGACATTCGCGGCTTTGCGCAACCGTCGAAGATCCGCGTCGCTCTCTCGCGGTTGAAATTGCAAGACCGAGCGCAGCGTGTCAACGAACTGTGGCATGGGTTGATTAGATCACGAATAGCGAGTGACGAACCCACGCTTGCGAAAAACTGCGAGCAGCCAACTCGAAAACGCGATTGCTCCGGCGAGAAACACCAGCGAGCCAATGAGCGAAAGTCCGAGCATTCCCCACGGGAGTGGTTTGCCATCGAGTACGGCGCGTAGCGCAGCGAACGCCCGAGTTGTGGGCAACTGCTGCGCCACGATTCGCAGCCCCGAAGGCAGCGATGACGACGGAACCATCACCCCTGAAAAGGCCATGATCACGTAGTTGAAGCCCCAAATCAGAATTTCCGCGCTCTGTCCAAATCGCAAGACGAGCCCAACGACCATCAGTGCTAGCGCCCAGCCGTTGATGAGTAGCAGGGCAACGATAGGAATCACGCTCCAACCCACATCGGAGAGGTCGAAACCGAAGAAGACGATCGTAGAGGCGGTGAGTGTTAACAAACATAGAGCGAGTTTGAGCAGGCCAAACAACGCTATGCCGACGATGTACTCCACTTCTTTCACAGGTGTTGTCATGACGTTGAGGATGTTTCTGGTCCACGTCTCTTCGTTCACTCCGAGCGCGATGGAAAATTGTGCTTGGGTGAAGGTCCAAAACATCACGATGCCAGCAAGTAGGTAGACAGTTCCAGCTTGTGAACCTGGAGTTTGTTGTTTGACGTATGCGCCAACGGAGCCCCAGAGCAGCACATCCATTACCGGCCAAAATGAAATTTCGAACCAACGGTGAGGCGCGCGGCGCAGCACAATCCAGTGGCGCAACATTACGGCTCGTATTCGAACAAGACTCATGGCCGCGCCCCTTCGCTGTCATCGGCACCGCCGCGAGCGCGTGATTGGGCTGCGATTTCCAAGAATGCGTCTTCTAGATCGTCGGTATTGAACGTTGTTGCGATTTCATTTGGTGTGCCATCGGCAGCAACCGTTCCGTGGGCGATGATGACTACGCGTTCGCAAAGGGTTTCGACTTCGCGCATGTTGTGGCTTGTCACGAGCAGTGTGGTGCCGAACTCATGATGAATATCGAGCAGCGCAGTGCGCACTCGTCGGGCGACGTCGGGGTCGAGCGATGCTGTTGGTTCATCGAGTATGAGCAACTTCGGTTGATGCAATGTCGATTTCACGATCGATACGAGGGTGCGTTGTCCTGATGAGAGTTCTCGGCTTTGCTGATCAGCGAGATGCGCGATTCCAAATCGATCAATAGCGGCATCGATCACAGGTTTGGGTTTTCTCAATCCGTAGAAACCCGCAAAGATGTTGAGCGCTTCGCGCACCTTCAGGTTTTCGGGAAGCGGTAGATAGCCAGCGACGAAGCCGACATGGCTCAGCGCCTTCGTGCGATGGTGTGGGAGCCGATAGCCGACCAACTCGATTGTGCCGGAGTCGGGGGTAATAGCGCCTAGCAACATCAACAACGTCGTGGTCTTGCCCGCTCCGTTCGGGCCTAGCAGCGCAACGCGGTCGCCTCGTCCGACGATCAGATCGAGACTATCGACGGCCGGCTTGTCGCGGAATCGCTTCGAAACCGAACGCAAGGCAACAACAGGTTCGGCGGCACTCACGCTCCAGTATTACCGAAACGCGAACACCGCCGAACGGAATTTCATTTCATGAGCGATGTGCGAGAGTCCCGAACACACATCTCGAGGGTTAGCCGCAGCAGACGCTGCCGTGTTCGCCAACCACGACATTGCTCAGCTGATCGCTATCACCAGTTTTGACGTACCACTCCCACTTGGTATCGGGGCCGTGTACCCAAGTCTCGGTCTTTTCCGCGAAGCAACACAGTGTGTCAGCCACGCCGGTGGTATCTAGGCCGTCCGCGCTCAGGCGCAATTCGGCCGCGGTTACCTCGGCTGCAGTTTCAGTTTCAACGCCTAGGTGGTTCAGCGAACCTGGTTCGCCTTGGCCTTCGAACAACACCAGCTTGAGTGGCGGGTCTGCGATTGCGAAGTTTGCGTACCCGGGCTTGATCTTGGCCGGTTGGGTGGCGAACATTTTGCTGTAGAACTCGATCGCTTCATCGAGATTGGCGACGTTGAGGGCAAGCTGTACTCGGGACATGGTGGTGCTCCTTGTGGTCTCAGGATCGTATCGATCATCTTCGATGTGTTCATCCTACCCATACATCGACAGATGTCAATATATTCTGAACAATTTCTCGGTTCTGATCCTCTGGAGACGCCCATTGGGGACCTCCCACGCGCGCAAAACCCTCGTGGGTGGGGGTGCAGGTAGATTCCCGAGGGTTGATTTGGCCCGACGCTTGGCGCGGGTTCGGTTCGGGAGGATGAGTTGGTGGACTGGTCACCGCTGCCCGGAGCTATTCGCCAGAATGGCTACGTGGTCCGCGATCTTGCCGCGGCAATCGACGAGTGGCTCGCGATCGGCGTGGGCCCGTGGATCAAGCTCTCCGCCGCGGCATACCCAATTGAATATCGAGGCAGCACCATTCATCCCGAGCTTGAGATTGCGTTTGCGAACAGCGGTGAACTTCAAATCGAACTCATTCAGCAACTCGACGCCGGCCCGAGTATCTATCGCGAGTTTCTCGATGCGGGCCACGAAGGTTTTCATCACTTGGCGTGGTGGGCCAGCGACTACGACGCGTTTCTCGCAGCCGCAGACGTAGCCGGATGGACCAGCGTGTACGGCGGCGACAGTGGAGGAGTCGCGCGGTTTTGCTACTTCGATAACACCCGCAGCTCCAGCACGTGCATCGAGGTTATGGAACTCAACGACATGACCGGCTGGATGATGAATCATGTGCGCCAGGCCGCGCACGATTGGGACGGCTCCGACCCAGTGCGAAATTTGTAGTTCGCTACTTACGTGCGGTCGCGTTCGAGCCTGACCGTCGCTCGGTCGCCTTTGATGCGGGTCTTTTTGAGTGCGGCGACCACATCGTTGGCCGAGGCTTCAGGAATCTCCACCAACGAAAATCGGTCGGCAATTTCGATGGCGCCAATGTCGCGACCGCTCAGCCCAGATTCGTTGGCGATCGCGCCGACGAGATCTTTGGGGCGCACTCCCGCAAGTCGACCGGCGCCGACGAACAACCGCACCATGCCTTCGGACGACGGTCGGGGGCGGCGTTCGCCACCGCGATCATCGCGTCCTCGATCGCCACGATCATTGCCGCGGCCACGATCGTTACCTCCGCGATCACCGCGGTCACTGCCACGATCGTTACCTCCGCGATCACCGCGGTCGCTGCCACGATGGTTTCGGTCGTCGCGGTCACTGAACGGTTTCTTGTCCGAGCTGCGGGCCTTTCGCGGCGTGCCTGCTTCGCTGGTGTTGTCGCGCCAGTCGCTACTGCTTGACTTGCTCTTTGATTTACTTTTGTTATTGGACTTACGATCGCGATCGTCACGCGGGTCGAATTCGGGAATGTCGTCCTGGTCGGCTTCGGCGCCATCCGATTCGTGCGCAATCTTGACCGCAGCGAGGGCAACTTCCATCACGTCGAACTCGTCAGAGAGCGCCTCGACGATGGCTCGGAACCGATCGAGTTCGCCTTCCACGATTGTTTCACGCAAGCTGGCCTGTGTCATCGCCATGCGCATCGTGCGCAGATCGGCAACGGTGGGCACCTTCTCGAACGCAATGCGCTGTTTCGTGAGTCGTTCGATGTTTTTCAACATCCGGTGTTCGCGGGGTTCAGCGAGTGTGATCGCTACTCCTTCGCGCCCCGCTCGGCCGACGCGACCAATGCGGTGCACGTACGACTCGGGGGCGGAAGGCACGTCGTAGTTGATGACGTGCGTGAGTTGATCGACATCGAGCCCGCGTGCGGCAACGTCGGTAGCGACGAGCAGCTCAGCAGTTGCGTTGCGTAATCTCCCCATCACGCGATCGCGTTGGTCTTGGTTCATACCGCCATGCAGGGCCTCGGCGCGATAACCGCGTCCATTGAGCGTTTGGGTGAGTTCGTCGACTTCGATGCGCGTGCGACAAAACACCAAGGTTGCCGCGGGTGACTCGATGTCGAGGATGCGCACAAGCGCTGCAGGTTTGTGGGAGCGAGGCACGATGTAGGCGCGTTGTTGTACGAGTGGTGCACCCGCTTCGTCGCTCGTCTTTCGCTCGATTTCGATCTTGACCGGTTTGTCGAGGTGGCGGCGCGCGACGCCGTTGATCCTCGATGGCATGGTGGCCGAAAACAGCACTGTTTGGCGGGTGCTCGGAATGCCTTCGAGAATCGTTTCGATGTCCTCGGCGAAACCCATATCGAACATTTCGTCGGCTTCGTCGAGTACCACCATGGTGATCTCGTCGAGTACCAACGTGCCGCGGTTGATGTGATCGATTGCACGACCAGGCGTTGCGACCACAACGTCGACACCTCGTCGAAGTGCGTGGAGCTGGCGGGCGATGGGTTGACCACCAAAGACTGGCAGGACCCGAGTGCCGAGGTGGCGGCCATAGCGGTGGACCGCTTCTGACACCTGCATTGCGAGCTCACGAGTTGGCACGAGGATGAGGCCCGCGGGAGCTACGCGATCGCTGCCGTCGCTCGTCGTGGCAAGGCGTTGCAACATCGGCAATGCGAATGCGGCGGTTTTGCCAGTACCAGTGGCCGCTTGGCCGAGAAGATCACGGCCATCGAGTAGGTGCCTGATCGACTCCGATTGGATCGGTGTGGGTTCTTCGTATCCAAGTTCGTTCAGCGATTTCACCAGCTCATCGATTAAACCGAGGCTGGCAAAGCCCGACGTTGCGCTATCAATTTCGGGCTCTTCCATGCGGTCAGGTTACGGGGGCAGCTGCCCTTATCAACAACGGCTGCAGCGCCGCGAACTATTTGGGTGCTTGAGCGATCAGGTTCGTGGCTTGCGAGCCAGGATCATGCCGAGATTGCTTGAAGTGTGCCACGCACCATGGTTCGCAATGTGGTCGGAGACGATGGTTCGTGTGGCTTCGACGACATCCGACCACTGAACGTCTATCGCAGAAGCAAAAGTTGCCTCCATACTTTCGACGTAGTCGGCGATGACCGTCGAATCGGTAGTGACAATGGCGCGCCGCTCGGCGAACGTTTCGAGCGACGCAAAGTATCGGGCGATCAATGGTTCGGCGGCCCGGAGTTTGATGCGGTCTGGTGACTCGGGACGAGGGGCATTCTTGCCGCCAACCGCAATAACCGCGTCCCGAAGCACCGTGAAGAGTTCTCGAAGGTGAGCTACGCCGTTGAGGACGACTGCTACGTTTCCTCCCGAGCGGGTGACGCGGAAGATCTCGCGCAGCGTCGCGTCGATATCCGGTACGTGATAGAGCATGTGCGCAGCGATCACACAATCGAATGAGTCGTCGCTAAATGGGAGAAATGTTGAATCACCAGCAAGCGACGGAGAGTGCAGAGCGGCTTCCCTCGCCATGCCGAACGAGAGATCACATCCGAAGGCGGTCGCGACTGGATGCGAGCTGCGGATCGCTTCGAGATAGCGGCCTGGCCCGCAGCCAACGTCGAGGAAGTGTGCAGTCGCCGCACTCGGGATGTGATCGAGCACCCACGCGGGCAAGTCGATCGGATCGACTTGAAAGTCGTATAGCCGTATTCGTTTGCGTAAACGATCCGGCGTTGCGTAGGCGAAGTCAATGAGGTGAGCGCGGTCGGTTATCGACTCGTTCGATGCCATCGTTCTTCCTCCATCGGCGTGCACTTGACTATTGCACAGGGGCGTTCGTGTACCTTGCCCTCGACATCGAAACCGGCGAAAGGGCAAAGATGGCGCTGCCACGGGAACTGATCGAACTTGGTCAAAAGGTCTCCAACTGGGGACGTTGGGGCGCCGATGATCGCCGAGGCACGCTCAACCTCATCGATGCTGTCGCGGTGAATCGAGGGCTGGCTTCGGCGCGCCAGGGCAAGGTGTTTTCGCTCGCGATGCCGTTCAACGAGGAGGGTCCTCAGCTCGGCTTTATCCCTGGGCGTATCAATCCGAAACGCACCATGATTCAAATTGACGAGTCGCTAACCGGCGACAAGTCTGATTTCACAACGAGTGACGACGCAGTAGAGATGGGCGTGCAGTCAGCGACGCACTGGGACGCGCTCGCGCACGTGAGTTATAACGGTTTGCTCTACAACGGAGTGCCGAGTGCCTCGATCACCGACGCGGGAAGCGCGGACCTCGGGATTGACAATTACGGAGCGATCGCGACGCGGGGTGTGCTGCTTGACGTCGCTCGTGCGCTCGGGGCTGAGATGTTGCCCGACGGGTATGCAATTACCGGTGACGATCTCGATATCGCAGCACGACATGCCGGTGTGACCGTCGCTCCAGGAGACATTATTTGCATACGTACTGGGTGGATGCATTGGTTGCGCGTCAACGAGAAGTTGCACTACTCATTTCCCACTCCTGGTCCATCGCCGAAATCGATTGAGTGGTTTCGTGATCATGATGTTGCCGGTGTGGCTACCGACACATTGGTGTTCGAGAACTATCCGGCAGAGGATCCGGCCGCGAACTTGGCCGTACACATGATCCACCTGCGCGACATTGGCCTCGCTCAGGGCCAGAATTGGGCGCTTGACGAACTTGCCGCCGACTGTCTCGCCGACGGGCAATACGACTTCTTGTTAACCGCCACACCGATTCCTTTCACCCACGCAGTCGGCGGCCCCGTCGCTCCAACAGCTATCAAATAGGGCTACTTGGTCTCGCGATGTGGCGGAGCTTCTCGAGGTTGCGTTGCACGAATACGCGTCGGAGCTGCCCATCTGGAGTGAAGCCGAAGACCATGACCATGTCGGGCTCACCCTGATCGCGAAATAGAACACCAACGCCTTCGTTCACTCGAACAAATTCCATAGTCATCGCGGGCATGATGCGCTTCGCCAAGTTGACCATGAGGCGAGCGACTCGAGCTGGTCCGACGACGGGGTATCGCGCGGCTCGCCGCATTGACCCCGCATCGGCAAGTTCGACGACATCGGGTGCGCATTTCGCCATGAGACCCTCGATGTCGCCTGCGATCGTGAGCGCAATCAGATGCTCGATGAGTGCGCGCTCCGCTCCGTTGTCGATGCGGCGTACATCGGGTTTGTGATCCGCAATGCGGTGCCGTGTCCTACTCGCGATTTGGCGGCATGCAGCGGTGCTGCGATCGACCGCCGCTGAGATTTCGTCAAACGAATAGGCGAAGACATCATGCAGCAGGAATACCGCCCGTTCCACCGGCGACAACTCATCGAGTACAACTAGGAATGCGAAGGTCAATGAATCGGCTAGCTCAGCGTTGGCCTGCGGATCGGTTGCTGAAGTGTTCACAAGCGGCTCGGGTAGGAACGGCCCCACGTAAGTCTCGCGCCGCACCTGAGCTGAACGCGCGCGATCGATCGCGAGTCGCGTCACTGCGCGCACCAGAAATGCTTCAGCGTTGTCGACTGTTTCGGTGTCAACGGCCTGCCATTTCAACCAAGCGTCTTGGCAGATGTCGTGAGCGTCGGCCACCGATCCGGTCATGCGATACGCGACTCCGAACAGACGATCGCGATGTGCTTCGAAGGCCGCCAAGGAATCCATGTAGCTACATCAACGTCAATGCGGCAAGTGCAGCATCGCGGCCACTCGCTAGTGCCGCGTCGCCGAGCAGACCGTGCGCCCCAACCCAGTCGCCGGCCACGAACACATTGTCGCAATCGGGTATCGCCGGCCCAGGACGGTTGGTCAGCGGGCCTTGCTCGGGCGTTGGACGGTCGTGCGCAACGAGCCAACGTTTACCGTACCGTTCGGCCAGCACCTGCTCTTGCCAGCCCGGTTGTGCGTCGTCGAGCAGTTCGTCCATCTCGGCACGCGGGTCGCCAGGCGCGTCGCCATAGCGCAACACATGCACGAGTTCACATCCGTCAGGAGCCAGTTTTGCAGAAGGCGTGTGGGTGGAGAAATACAGCGGGCTATCGACGCCCAAACAGAATCGCCGCTGCGGCACCGGCAGCGATCGCAGTCCAAGATCGAGGCTTGACGCGTAGACCGGTTGCGCTGCGGCAGCCCACTCGCCCACGAGTGTCGAACGATTGCCAAGCAACTTTGCGGCATGGGACGGCCCGCCACTAGCGATGATGACTGCGTCGCAGTCGTCGATGTCGTTGAGTGATTCGACCTTCGCATCGGTATCGATTTTAACTCCCGCTTCGGTCGCGATATTGCGAAGTGCATTGACGATTTGCTGCCACCCTCCGTCGAGGTACAGGACTCCATCGGTCAACGCCCCAATGGTTTGTGGCACGCCAACACATGCCGCGACTGAGTTCAAGTCGTCTTGATAGGTCGCGGTTCGCGCGACCATTGCGAGAATGAGGCGGGCGTCGGCGTTCGATACTTGTTCTTCGATCCATTGCTGCATGGAGCGACCTATCATCTCGGTGCGCAGAACTTTCTTTGGGTTTGCGAGCAGTTTGCCAAGCTGAACCTTCGCGCCGAGCCCGATCATCGGCGAACGAATCGAATCCAGTGGAGTTCCAGGCATCAAGCCGACCTTGCCCCGTAAACGCCCGTAGCCTTTGAGCGGGGGTTTGTTGCCCTTCGGCTCGATGCCTAATCCCCGCAGCACGCGCATCCCTTCGAAGCCCGCATACAACGCGTGCGCCCCCTGATTGAACATGAAGCCATCAACTGCTTCAGTGCGCGCCCGGCCGCCCAATTCGCGGCGGGCTTCAAGGAGCACCACTTCGGCACCGTTGGACGCTGCGGTTGCGGCCGCCGCGAGCCCGGCCCAGCCGCCGCCAATCACAATGATTCTTCGTGTCATGATTCAGCCTTTCGTTTGCTGTCACACCTCAGACGATGTAGCAACGCGAAGTGTGACACGGTGCGGCTGCTACACGGTGAGCGCTAGCTCGACATTGGAGCGAACCGCGGCCAAGGATTGGTGGATTCGGCGATCTTCGCGAGGCGCAAACAGATTTCTTCCCGATAACGGGGTGCCATCGCATGGAGCCCTACGGGCATTCCGTTGCTATGGCTACCGGCCGGAATCGAGATCGCGGGCAAATTGACCAAGTTGGCGAGCATTGCGTGAGGGACGGCCATCCCAGCGTGGGTCTCAACCCCACAAACGGTCGTTGGCATTGGTCCCTCAGCCGCAAATGCTGTGATCGCTGAAGTGGGAGAAAACACAATGTCGACGTCATTGCAGAGCGTGGCGACTTGTTGTTCGTAGGCGAAACGGCGGTCGTATACGGCGGCGAGTTTCGGAAGCGTAATCCGTTGCGCGCTGGCCCACCCGGGAGCGACTAGTGGATCTAGCTCGTCGAGCCGCGTTTCCCACAGCGCTCGGTCGCGGCCCATGAACATGTCGATGCCCTCCATTCGAGCGTACGTCGGCACCCAATCGTCGAACTGGATGTCGACATCCACCCATTGCAAACCGGAAGCCACGGCGATCGCGCGTGCGGCCGCCCGAGCGATCGCAACCACTTCGGCATCGACTATGGCGAATCCGAAATCGGGCGTAAATGTTGCTCGTAGCCCGCGCACATCAAGGTCGTGTAGCGCATCCGCGTATCGGATCGTCGGATGGGGCAGACAAACCCGATCGCGGGCATCGGGGCCAGCCATGATGTCGAGGAGCAGGGCAGTGTCTTCGACAGTGGTGGTGAGCGAACCGACCACGGAGTTTTGCGCGGTGACTGTCCGATTGAGGCCGGGGATCCGACCGTAGGTGGTTTTGAGACCCACAAGGCCTGTGAATCCAGCGGGCGTGCGAATGGAACCGCCGCCGTCGCTGGCCGTGCAAAACGGCACCAAGCCCGCACTGACGGCCGCGCTCGATCCGCCACTCGATCCACCCGGCGTGCACGACGCGTTCCATGGATTGCGAGTGACACCCAATGCCGGGCTTGTGGTGTATGCCCACGTGCCGAACTCCGGTGTCGCGGTTTTGCCGATTGGGTTCGCGCCCGCAGCCCGCAAGCGAGCGACGTGAATGTCGTCGTTGCTCGCAGGTGGTTGCCCTTGATACCAACGCGAGCCTTGTGTCGTGGGCATACCCGCGCAATCTTCAAGGTCTTTTACTCCGAACGGCACGCCGGCAAGCGGCCCGAGATCGTCGCCGCGCTGCAACGCCGCATCGGTGGCGTCGGCGCGAGATCGCGCGCCGACGGTGTCAAGATGAACAAACGCGTTGAGCGACGGATTGTGTCGGTCGATCGCCTCGAGACATTGCTCGACAAGGTCTCGGGCCGTGATCGTGCGATTACGAATAGCGGCCGCGGCTGCGGCCACCGAAAGCATTGTCATAGCGGAACTCCTTGCGTGATGCGTCCGTTTTCTTGAGCTTGCATGATGCCAGATTTCGGCGCGCGCATGCGTTGCGTAGAGTGCCGTCATGGCTGATTCGCCCTATTGGGATCCCTATGCCGCTGCTTTTCAAGCCTCGCCCTATGAGGCATGGCGGCGTTTGCGTGACGAAGCTCCTGTGTACCGCAATGAGCGATACAACTTCTACGCTTTGAGTCGCTTCGACGACGTGCTCGCGGCTTCGATGGATACCGAGACCTTTAGCTCGGCGCACGGCATCACATTGGATTCGATCCCACAAGAGCCGACGATTCCCATGATGATCATGATGGACCCGCCCAAGCACGATGTGATGCGCAAGGTCGTGAATCGTGTGTACACGCCTCGACGCGTTGGTGCGATGGAAGCGCGCATTCGCGAGTTGTGTAGTGCGTATCTCGACCCACTGATTGGTGCTGGTGGCTTCGACTACGTCACCGATTTTGGCGCGCGCCTTCCGGTGATGGTCATCTCAACGTTGCTTGGATTCCCGGAGGAAGATCACGACCAACTCCGCGAGTGGAGTGACCTCATGCTCCATCGAGAGGAAGGTCACGAAGGGATCGCGAAAGACGCGCTCGAGGTCTTGACGAAAATGCATACGTACTACTACGAGGTAATGCAGCAACGGCGCGCGAATCCTCAAGATGATTTCATATCGGCGCTCTGCGATGCTGAGCTCACGGATCTTGATGGAACAGTGCGAAAGCTCGACGACATGGAAGTGCTCGGCATGATCGGATTAATTAGCAATGCGGGGAACGAGACCGTGGCACGCATGCTGGGTTGGGCGAGCGTGGTGCTGTGCGACTTCGCCGATCAGCGCGAGCTATTGGTTTCGAATCCGGCGCTTATACCCGCGGCCATCGAAGAACTGCTGCGATACGAAGCACCTTCCCCGATTCAGAGCCGCTACGTGACATGCGATGTTGAGATGCATGGCACGGTAATTCCTGCTGGATCGACTCTGGCGATGCTCACTGGGTCGGCTGGACGTGACGAACGCCAGTACGCCGACGCGGATCGATTCATCGTGCAACGCGATTCGACGCGGCATTTGAGCCTCGGTTACGGCGCGCATTTCTGTCTCGGTGCGGCGCTCGCTCGGCTGGAAGGTCGGGTTGCGCTTGAAGAGACTCTGCTGCGGTTTCCAACGTGGCGCGTCGATCGCGACGCAGTTGAATATGTGGCCACCAATACGGTTCGGGGCCCAGCATCGGTGCCGATCACGTACTGATCGCCGCGTGAGGCGCTGAGCTATGAGGTTTGACTGCCGCCGTTGAGATGCATGGTCTGACCCGTTATCCAGCCGGCTTCATTGCTTGCGAGATACACGCACAATGCCCCGACGTCTTCAGGCGTTCCGAGGCGACGAGCAGGAATGCTCCGGGCGATGCTCTCGGTGACATCGGGTTCCGGACCTCCAGCCATCAGCCCAAGGGCGATCGAGTTTGCAGTAACGCCGAACTTTGCGTGTTCGAGGGCCAGGTGACGCATGAACGCGATGCCGCCGCCCTTGCCTGCGCCGTATCCCGAAACCCCGAGCTCCAGACCATGCGTACCCGCGCCGCTCGCAATCGTGATCACCCGCCCAAAGCCGCGGTCGCACATGTTTTCGATGACTATCCGTGAGCAATTCATCACGCCATAGAGGTTGATGTCGATGTATTTGCGCCACTCGCTAGGTTCGGTTTCTCGAAACTTCTTGAGCCCCATTCCGAAGGGGATGCCAGCGTTGTTGACGAGGATGTCGATTGCCCCGAATGTGTCGGTGATCGCTGCGATCGCGGTGTCGACATTGTTGTAATCGGTGACATCGAAGCCGCAAGCGATGGCCTGCGCGCCAGCGGCCACGATGGATTCGACTGTCGTTTGTGCACGATTCGCAACTACGTCGTTCACCGCGACGACTGCGCCTTGGGCGGCCAGTGCGCGAGCGATACCAGCACCGATGCCTTGCCCAGCACCAGTCACCAACGCCACTTTGCCACTGAGATCAAACATGACGTGCACGTTAAGGGCTCGGTGGCGACCGTCCGCGGTATAGAAACACGCCGTCGTCGCTCGTGGTGCGACCGAGAGCGGGGAACAGGAATCTTGTCGCGGATTCAGTTGCATCTATTGGCGAGCGTTCTAAGGTCTGCGATCATGGCTGACCCAAGAGTGACCCTCGAAATCGACGGTGCAATTGCTGTCATTACGAACAACAACGTAGAAAAACACAACGCGTTTGATGATCCGATGGATCTTGCGTTGTTTGAGATTCTCGGGGAACTCCAACATCGACCGGAAGTGCGGGCCATCATCTGGCGCGGTGAAGGCAAGAGCTGGTCGTCGGGTCGCGACGTGGGTTCTATTGGCAATGGTGATCAAGCCCTGACCCATCACGAACTCATGACTCGGGGCCATCGAGGCATCCAGCGGATGTTTGAGATTGACGCGCCGATCATTGTGCCGATCCAAGGCTGGGCGATCGGCGGGTCGTTCCAACGTGCTCTGCTGTGCGATATTCGCATCGCTGCAGAGGGCGCTCGATTCATGCTCCCCGAGGTCGGCCACGGAGTGATTCCCGACACCGGGGGAGTTGGCCGGCTGTTTCAAATGTGTGGCCATGGATTGGTGAGCGACATGGTGCTCACCGGTCGGCTTCTCGATGCGCACGAGGCACTTGCTTACGGCATCGTTTCGCGCGTTGTGCCTGCCGAACAACTCGATGCGGTCGCACGCGAGATGGCGGAAAAGATTGCCGCGTCTCCAAAAGTGACGGTGAAGATGGCGCGGAGGGTGATTCGCCATCTGGCCGAACCTGAAGTTGTCTCGTCGATGAGTGCTGAATTGATCTATCAAACCTTTGTCAATAAGTCGGATGACTACGCTGAGTTTCGTGCCGCGCGCGCTGAAGATCGGGCACCGAACTACAAGGGAAGTTGAACGCAATGACTGAACTGATTGGGCTTGGCGAACCGGCGCCGTTAGGCGCGAGTGCGCTGCCTGCGGGTACCTACAACGGTGAGTGTGTCTTCGTCACCGGTGGCGGCACCGGGCTCGGCCGCGCGATCGCCACCGAGTTTGCGCGGCTGGGTGCTTCGATCGTGATTGCGAGTCGCAAGCCCGAACATCTTGAACAGGGTGAATCGTCGATGCGTGAAGTCGGCGCGAACGTATTGACTGTCGCCTGTGATATTCGCGAGCCCGATTCGATCGCGGCCGCATTCGACGCCGCGGTCGGCGCGTTTGGGTTACCGAGCGTGTTGGTCAATAACGCGGCTGCCAATTTCCCCGTGCCAGCGGAAGACATGTCGCCCAATGCGTGGCGCACCGTTGTGGATATCACGCTGAACGGCACATACTTCTGCGCCCGTGAGTTTGGGCGACGCCATCTCGCGGCCGGCACGCCGGGGTCGATTATCAACGTTGGTGCGTCCTATGCCTGGACCGGCGGCCCGGGTTTCGCGCATTCGGCGGCGGCAAAGGCTGGTGTGAAAAACATGGTGGAAACATTGGCGGTGGAATGGGGGCCCTACGGCATCCAAGTCAACGGTCTAGTGCCGGGGCTGTTCCCGCACGACGACATGACCGCGGATATTCAGGGCAACCTGGCGCGAACGAACGACAAAGATGTTTGCCAGCCTGCGTTGCGGGTCGGGAGGTTGCGGGAACTCGGATGGGCGGCCACGTTCTTGGCTTCGCCCTACGCTCGATTCATATCAGGCCACACCCTCGTGGTCGACGGCGCCAACTGGCAACGCCGCTTACTCACCAACCCGCCGGTCATTACGGTGCGCGATCAGATGGGCAAGGGTCCGTTCGGTGAGTGAGTTCGCAATCGCGCAGGACACCATTGATTACATCGCGGTGTCTCGCTTGCAATCGGCGTATGCCGATGTAGTGAACCGTCGAGCATGGTCTGAATTAACTGAGTTGTTTCTGCCGGCTGCGCACATCACCGTCGATACCGTGACCCGCCCCGCGTTTGAGTTCAACGGCCCCGCGGCATTGGGTGATTTCATCAGTGGCGCGATCGAGATGTTTGAGTTTTTCGAATTCGTGATTCTCAATGCGCATACGGTGATTGGGATTGAAGGCGATCTTGATCGAGCGTGGGCTCGGGTGTTCATGTGTGAGCTTCGTCAAGAGGTTGCGACGGGTGCCGATTCGCAGGCCTTTGGGCTATATCAAGACGAGTACATGCGAGTCGACGGCCGCTGGTGGTTCGCTCGCCGCAACTACCAATCGTTGAAGCGGACTGGCCGCAATGAAGTCTTCACATTTCCACAGATGCGCCGCTAGGCATTTCGTGGTGCTCGCGGCTTAGTGGGGAGTGGCCGTGGAATTCACCGACTGGTAGCGAAGCGACACTCGTCACTCCCTAATAGTTACATGAATACCCTTGTAACTGTTCGTGATTCGTTGTGTCGTATTTGGCTACCAGCGCAAGTCACGCTGGGTTGAATGTCCACCAGGAGGTGGGTCTCATGTACGCATTTGCCATCGTCGCCCTGCTTGCATTGGCAACCGTCAAGCTTGTCGACTTTCTTACCGATGCAGTGCCGTCGATTAAGTCCATGAAGTCGTTGCTCACATTCGTGCTTGGCATCGGCTCCGTCTTGCTCCTCGACTACTCACTGTTCGACAGCTTCGGTGTCGCGGTTCGCAATCACAACACGGGTCTTTGGATGACGGGCCTCATCGTTGCGGGTATGACGGTTCCTTGGCGAGCAATGTTTGGGTATCTCACCCACGACAAGGCTGCCAGCGACGAAACCCTTGGCGAACATCGGATGATCAAAGCCGCGTAGCTACGAGCCGGGGCATACCGCCTCGCATTTCGTGCGGGATGACCGACGGGTGGGCAGACAACGGCGTCTGCCCACCCCGTCGCGTGGCGGATGGCCCGAACCGAATCAGGGTTGGCGCGTTTGTGTACCGTCGGCGGTCGACTTTCGCGCCGACGCTCGGGTGGGTCGTAGGCTTGGCTGGTGACTGACTTGTATCTGCCATCTCGTCCGGTGCGGTTCATCACCGCGGCGACGCTCTTCGATGGCCACGACGCTGCTATCAACATCATGCGCCGCATCTTGCAGAGTCAAGGTGCAGAAGTTATCCATCTCGGGCACAATCGCAGTGTTGCCGAAGTGGTCTCGGCCGCGATTCAAGAAGATGTGCACGGGATCGCGGTGTCGTCGTATCAGGGCGGCCACCTCGAATATTTTAAGTTTCTTATCGACGAACTTCGTCGGCTCGGCTCCGCTCATATCAAAGTGTTTGGTGGTGGTGGCGGAGTAATCGTTCCCGACGAGATCGCGGAGCTGCAGGCCTATGGCGTGACGAAGATTTTTTCGCCCGACGACGGCCAACAGCTCGGGCTTGCCGCGATGGTCAACACGATGATCGAGGCGTGCGACGACGACCTTGCCGCGGAGTCCGTCGACCTCTACGACGTGTTCAACGGCAATCACCGGGCGCTCGCCCGTATCCTCACTTGCATCGAAGAACTTCGAACCGGGAACGAGGTGCTCGCCGCGATTCGAAGCGCGGCAGGGGCCCGACCAACGGCGGTGCTCGGTATGACGGGCACCGGTGGCAGCGGAAAGTCGTCGCTCACCGACGAAATCGTGCGCCGCTTCCGCATTGATCAACAAGACAAACTGCAAATCGCTGTGCTTGCGATCGACCCAACCCGACGGCGCGGTGGCGGCGCGCTGCTAGGCGACCGCATACGTATGAACGCGATCGAAGGCGACAACGTGTACTACCGGTCGTTTGCCACTCGTGGCGGCACCGGCGAAGTGCCCGCCACAATCGACGACATGATTGCCGCGTGCAAAGCAGCGGGCTTTGACCTCGTGATCGTGGAGACGCCAGGAATAGGTCAGGGCGACGCGGGCGTCGTGGACCATGTCGATGTGCCGGTGTACGTGATGACCCCAGAGTTTGGTGCTGCGTCGCAACTCGAAAAGATCGACATGCTCGACTTCGCCGCCGCGGTCGCGATCAACAAGTTCGAACGGCGTGGCGGCGAAGACGCCTTGCGCGACGTGCGGCGCCAAATGGCCCGCAATCTCGAGCGGTTCGGTGCGAACGATGACCTGCCTGTGTTCGGCACGATCGCTTCACGCTTCAACGACGACGGAGTGACGGCGCTCTATCAATATCTTCGCAGCGAGCTGGCCTCGCGCACCGATTTGCAGCTCAGTGACGGTGTGCTCGAGACGGTATCGGTCCGAGCGTCGTCGACGGCGGCGACGGCGTTGATTCCTCCGGCGCGGGGTCGGTATCTCGCCGACATCTCTCACACGGTGCGCTCGTATCACCGGGCAACGCAAACGCAAGCGACGGCGGCACGACACGTTGCGCAATTGCGGGGAGCTCGCCGCGCACTCCAAAGCGCGGGTAACGACACCGTCGATATCGACTCGCTCATCGATCACGCAGATCGTGCACTCGATGCCGAGACTCGTAACTTGTTGGCTGAGTGGCCCGCACGCCAAGCTGCGTACCAAGGCGACGAGCACGTCACGAGAGTGCGTGATCGTGAAATCACCACAGTGCTGACTCGCGAGTCGCTCAGCGGCACGAAGGTGCCAAAGGTCGCCCTTCCGAGATTTGTCGATGACGGTGAACTTGTGCGCTGGCTTCGCAGCGAGAATCTCCCTGGCGCGTTTCCATTCGTGGGCGGCGTGTTTCCGTTCAAGCGAGAAAACGAAGACCCAACGCGCATGTTCGCCGGCGAAGGCGGCCCG
>SXHN01000079.1 GCA_005773635.1 Actinomycetota bacterium | reverse complement strand
CTTGTCGAAACGCATACCTTCAACGAGGTCGAGTTCCATCCCGAAGGTTTGGCTCTCTTCAACGGTGATTACGCCGTCTTTTCCGACCTTTTCAAGCGACTCGGCGATCATCTCACCAATGCTCTTGTCGGCAGCCGAAATCGCAGCCACATTGGCGATTGCTGTCGGGTCGGTGTCGACCTTCTTCGAGTTGGACTTGATCGACTCGACCGCGACGATGACCGCAGACTCGATACCTTTTTTCAAGGTCATTGGGTTAGCGCCAGCGGCCACGTTGCGCAGACCTTCACGCACCATCGCCCAGGCCAATACCGTGGCTGTGGTCGTGCCGTCACCAGCAACATCATCGGTCTTCTTCGCGACCTCTTTGACGAGCTCGGCACCGATCTTTTCAAACGGGTCTTCGAGATCAATTTCTTTTGCGATTGATACACCATCATTGGTGATCGTGGGCGCGCCCCACTTCTTTTCAAGAACAACGTTGCGGCCTTTGGGCCCGAGGGTAACTCGGACGGCATCGGCCAACTTGTTCATACCAGCTTCGAGCGAACGCCGTGCGTTCTCGCTGTAGGCAATCTGCTTAGGCATATCGGGAAAACCCCCTGTGCAGCCACTCTGCTGCAACTCGTCGGGACAATTTGGAAGGACCCCAGCGACCGTCGCTCCGAGGGACCGACGACAAACTGGTTAGCACTCACCATAGCAGAGTGCTAACCAGTTCTGGCACTCGCACCCCGAGACTGCTAATTATCTGGGCCTATCTATTGGGCCTACTCCGTCCGGCCCTGCGAGTAGCCCTGCACCCATCTCGCTCGTCCCTCGCTCCTGGACTGCTCCCGAGACCAACCAATCCGATTCGCTTTCATTGGTGAATTTGCCTGGGTTTTCCGGGCTGATTCACCAATCATCAAATTTAGGGCGCCCTTAGTTGGGTACCGCTAGGCTCAGTGACAATGGCGGACATGCACGACTCGACTGAGGAATACCTCGAAAACATCCTCGAACTTGAAGAGGAAGGCACCCGAGTGATTCGCGCACGGCTCGTCGAACGATTCGGATATTCAGCACCCACCGTTTCGGAAGCCATCGGCAAATTGGTCGACCAGGGCTACGTAGAGCTCGAAGCCGATCGCACCGTGTCGCTCACAACGATGGGCCGTGAACTCGCCACCAAAGTTGTGCGCAGACATCGACTCGCCGAGCGATTGCTCGTCGACGTCATCGGCCTTGAATGGGAAAAGGTGCACCGCGAGGCCGATCGGTGGGAACACGTCATTTCCGACGACGTCGAAGAAAAACTGATCGCGCTCCTCGGCGACCCTGCCACCTGCCCGCACGGCAACCCGATTCCCGGGACTCTGCGTGCAGGTGATCAACGCCTCACGGTCGCACTGTCGGAAGCGACCATCGGCGACGTCGTCGTCACCCGAGTGAGCGAACGCCTCGAAATTAACGACGACCACATGAGGCTGATCGCTGAAGCTCAACTCACGCCGGGGATGACGGCAAGGATCACTGCGCACAGCGATACCGCAACCACCGTCTCGACCTCATCGGGTCGCCACAGCATCTCACGCGAAATCGCGAAGCATCTCTACGTTGCAGTGGGCCAACTCAGCGCAGCTTCATAAACCGCAATACCGCCAAGGGCCCCACGGCTTGTTGGTCGGAACCCAACGTCGAACTGAGCCGAACACGACGCCTACCGCCGAGACCTCGGTCGATACGCTGGCATTGTGCTTCGTGACGCAATGAATCGGCGAGGCTTCCTTCGATCAGCAACCATCATGGGCGCCGCGGCACTGTCAGGTTGCAACGACTCTGGCCCGGATGCTTCCTCATCTTCGGGTGCTCGCGCTACTGATCCACGCTTCATTCGGCCACGCGATCCCGAGGTCCTGTCCCGTGAGCTCAAACGAGCCGTACCTCGCGCTGGGGTCCAGAACAGTTCACTACGAGTCGCACCGACCGTCATCGAAGTGGGAGGCCGACAAGTCCGAACGTGGGCTTACAACGACCAACTCCCTGGACCAGTGTTGCGCGCCGAGGTTGGCGACACACTCGCCGTGCGAGTAACCAACGAACTCGCAGACGACACAACCGTGCATTGGCATGGACTCACGTTGCGCAACGACATGGACGGCATCCACCATCGCAGCGAACACGCGATCCGCACCGGCACCACGTTTCCTTATTCATTTATCCTCGATGCGCCCGGTACCTACTGGTATCACTCGCACGTTGGGCTTCAAGCCGACCACGGCTTGTACGGGCCACTCATCGTTGAGGATCGCGACGATATCGGGCGCTACGACTCCGAACACATCTTGATGCTTGATGATTGGATCGATGGCTACGGATCGACGCCCGAAGCAATATTCGACATGCTCCACCAACCCAAGGCTCGACAGCAATCATCGAAATGGACCGGTAAATTCCGTTCCGAAGATCTAGGCGGTGATGCCGGCAGTATTCGCTATCCGCAACATCTCATCAACGGACGTTCAAAGTCTGACCGCCCCACATTTTCGGTGCAGACGGGCAGCACCGTCCGACTGCGAATAATTAATGCGGCAGCTGAAACCGCATACCGATTCGCAGCTGGCGACTTGAAGATGACAGTCACCCATGCTGACGGCTATGAGGTTCAACCCGTGGAAGTTGACGTCGTGTTGATTGGCCCTGGAGAACGCTACGACGTCACCGTTACCGTCACCAGCGGAGCATGGGCCTTAATCGCGGTTCCTGCCGGCAAGCCCGGGCGTGCCGAAGCGATTCTGCGCACGCGAGACAGCAGCCTGTCGCCGACCGCAACGCCCGCGAATCCGACCAGAGCACTGAACTCTGGTCGTCTGCTGCAATATTCGGATCTCCTCGCAACGCCGAAAGCCGCGCTTGCCTTTAACAATCCAAGCCGAACCGAGGAGGTCTTCCTCACCGGCGGGAATGCCGATTTCCATTGGGGTATCAATGGTGAGGTCATGGAAGACAACAAGGCCGTGACGGTTCACGAAGGCGAAAAACTGCGGTTGATAGTCACCAACGCAACATCACTATGGCATCCGATGCATCTCCACGGTCACACCTTCCGTCTCGGAACCGAGGCCGATAGCCCTCGCAAAGACACGGTGATCGTGAAGCCCGGCGCACAATTCATCTTCGACGTCTTGTGCGACAACCCTGGCCAGTGGATGTTCCACTGTCACAACGCATATCACTTTCAAGCTGGCATGGGGATTGCGTTCGACTATCGGCGCTGAATTGAAGCGAAGAGCCGGATTCAATCGCCCCGTTGCCACGCTCCGAGGTTCAAGCTCCTGCCCGTTGTCACCCCAAGGTCATCGGTGGAGTCAACGCGCCGCAGCTGCGGCACGAGTTCTCCTCCAATGGGCCAAAACAAGTCCCAATATCGATCGCTCATCAGCCGAACTGAATTCACTTCGTCCCACACCTCGGTGAGCCATTGTGCCGGTAGCCAACGGCCGTCGGGCCGCATATGCCATCGATCCATGCGAACAGTGTGTCGCAATGTGCCCTCTTTGCGCGTCGCCAGCGTGATGCGATGTTTACGCACACGAAACGTCGCCTGATGAGGATCGTCGTGCAACGTAATCAGCGGGCCAAGTGGATGAGGCGCTTCGTCGATACGCTTTGGGAAACGACCCTCATTGGGCAAATATGGGTGGCCCCACAGCGTGCGAGCGAGGGACCGCAAGTCCTGCATGATCCATTCGAACCGCGGCGTCGAAATCGCAACTTCGGTCATCGCTTCCGTGTCGCACACACTGGTCAATGCGACGAGTGCGTCCACCTCGCCAAATTCATCGCGCACACGACACGAGGCGCTGAACCCAGGGTGATTAGGTGGATACCGGTATTGGTGTGCGAACGCGTCAGCCAGGAGTTGCTCGGCAAGCGTCTGGTTTTCGGTAGGGCGCACCATCATTCATCGGCGCGCGCCAACTATTTTCAAGGCAGCAGATTCGGCCTGGGTCCGTCGACCTGGACGCCGTGAGCAGGGTCAGCATCCACCAGCAACGGCCGGCACAATACTGAGCACCTGGCCAGCGGTAACTTGGGTGTCGACACCCTCCATAAACCGAATGTCTTCCTCAGCCAAAAAGACGTTCACGAATCGGCGCAGCCCGCCGGCATCGTCGAACAGTCGCTCGCCGAAGCCAGGATGTGCCACGTTCAGGTTTTGGAGCACTTCAAGAACGGTCGCTCCTTCAAGCTGCACTTCTGAAGCGCTACCCGAGAGGTTGCGAAGTTGCGTGGGAATTCGAACGGTGACTGCCATTACTGCTCCTCAATAGTGAACGCGGCTTGGAAAGCTTCAAGATTCGGTGCGATCGTTGCGGTCGGCCCAACGACGCCTTCGACTGCGTCGAGGGTTTTCAAACCGTGCCCCGTGATGTAGGCCACGACGCGTTCATCGGGGCGCACAACTCCACTTTGAGCGAGCTTGGCCAACGTCGCAATGGTTACTCCGCCTGCAGTCTCTGCGAAAATGCCCTCGGTGCGAGCGAGGAGCCGGATGCCATCAACAATTTCGTCGTCGGTTACCGCGCACATTGAACCACCCGTCCGGCGGACCACATCCAGCGCAAAATAACCATCTGCAGGATTGCCAATCGCCAACGATTTGGCAATTGTTTTCGGCTTCACTGGTTTAATCGTGTCACTGTTGGTGAGATACGCCTCGGCCACCGGCGAACACCCCAGCGCCTGCGCGCCGCTCACCCTTACCTTTGGCTCTTCGTCGAGCAGACCCACCTTGAACAATTCGGCGAAACCTTTATCGATCTTGGTCAACAACGAGCCACTCGCTATCGGCACAACTACGTGATCGGGAGTTTGCCAGCCAAGTTGCTCCGCGGTTTCAAAGGCAAGCGTCTTTGAACCTTCGGCATAGAACGGCCGCACATTCACGTTCACAAACGCCCACGGATATGTGCCTGCCAGTTCTGCACAGAGCCGATTCACGTCGTCGTAGTTGCCATTCACGGCAACGACATTGCCGCCGTACACCGACGTTGTAACGATCTTGCCGGCTTCGAGATCGCTCGGCACAAACACGTAGCTCTTCAAGCCTGCGCGCGCCGCATGGGCAGCAACCGAATTCGCAAGATTACCCGTGGATGCACAGGCGACCGTCTTGAATCCGAATTCAAGTGCTTTGCTCAACGCCACCGCAACGACGCGATCTTTGAATGAGTTCGTTGGGTTCAATGTGTCGTTCTTGATCCAAACCTCGCCAAGCCCAAGCGCTTCGGCCAGCCGATCGCACCGCACAAGCGGCGTATATCCGGCACCAAGGTTGATCGCCGCGTCACTTTCCACGGGGAGCAAGTCGGCGTAGCGCCAAATGTTGTCGGGTCCGGCAGCGATTTTTTCTCGCGAGATCGATGCCTTAATCGCTTCGTAGTCGTACACCACTTCGACTGGACCGAAACACCATTCACAGGTGTAGATCGGAGCAATCTCGTATTCGTGGCCGCATTCGCGACATCGCAAACCGGTTACGTGTGCCATAACAGTTGTAGTCCTCTCGTCTCGTTGCGCTCTCCGTAGAGCGCCGCAAGCGGAACACCGCTGTTGGCTCTCTCATCGATCAGGCATTGGCACCTGGCTTCTTCCCTATATCGATGGGCTGGTCGGAGCCGTTCCATCGGGCAGAAGCTGGTTGCCGCGGCGTCAAAGGGCCTGTCCCTCAGCCGCTCTGGATGAGCGCGTTGTGCTGTTGTTATTGCGGCGCAGGCTACCAAAAGGAATAAACCCGTGCCGAAGCGGTTATCGTCGGCCGCATGATCGACCTGCTTGAGGCCCGGCTCCGTAGCGGACTGTCGATCTCGGTATGCCTCCCCGCCCGCAACGAAGAAGCGACGATCGGCCATATTGTCGGTACGATCCGGCGAGAACTTATCGAGGCCATGCCACTCATCACTGAAGTTGTAGTGATCGACGACGCCTCCACCGACGCAACCGCTGCGGCCGCCAAAGACGAAGGTGCGACCGTGATCAGTGAGGCATCGATACTCACTTCGCAAGGTTCGGGGCGCGGAAAGGGCAATGCGCTGTGGAAGTCGCTCTACGCGTGTCAAGGCGACATCATCTGCTGGGTCGACGCAGACATTCGCAATTTTGGCTCGCACTTCGTGACCCGACTGGTTGAACCGTTACTCGCCGACCACAACACAATGTATTCAAAAGCATTTTACCGACGGCCGCTCCACGGCGAACCTACGGGCGGTGGCCGAGTGACTGAGCTGATGGCACGGCCCTTGTTATCGCAGTTGTTCCCAGCCCTCAGCGACATCATCCAGCCGCTGTCGGGCGAGTATGCGGGTCGACGAGACGCGCTGGAGAAACTGCCGTTCGTGCAGGGTTGGGGCGTTGAGTTTGGCCTACTCGTAGATATTTGCGAACAATTTGGTCGCGGCAGCATCGCCCAAGCAGACCTCGGGGTCCGTGTCCACAGAAATCGTCCGATCAACGAATTGGGAGCACCAGCGATGGCCATCTTGGTGACCGCGCTGCGACGAGCAGGACTCGATCCGTTTGGGGCCGAGGCCGCACAACTGATCCGATTCAACGATGCTGCGGAAATCGAACAAATTTCAGTGGCCACAACAGAGCGGCCACCGATGATCTCCATTGCGGCCTACCGCGCAAAATTCAACAAAGAACTCACGGCGTAAAAGACCCGATACCTAGTGACACCACACAGCGCGAGGGTTATCGTTGAGTGATGCAACGACGTGCGTTCCTACAGGCCGCCGGTCTTCTCGGTGGATTTTCCGCGTTCGGGTTCCACGCGGAGATGCGATCTGCCGTCGCAGCCGCATGCGGCCCTTTGGCAGTCACTGGCCCGAGTCCCTACGGACCACTGCTCGCGCCCAACGCTGACGGCTTGTCACTGCCAGCCGGCTTCACCAGTCGGGTACTCGCTCGTAGCGGTCAGCTCGTCGGTACGACTGGCTACACGTGGCGCAATTTTCCCGACGGTGGGGCATGTTTCCCAAACACAGCCACAGGTGGTTGGTACTACGTCTGCAACAACGAAGTCTCGAACCCCGGCGGCGGTGCACAAGCGATTGAATTCTCGTCATCTGGCGCGATCGTGCGCGCGTATTCGATTCTCAGCGGATCACAACGCAATTGCGCAGGCGGTAAGCACGTCGGCAAATGGCTGTCGTGCGAGGAGGTCTCACGTGGAGTCGTGTGGGAGTGTGACCCGAAGGGAGTAGCGGCACCGATCAAGCGCCTACCGCTCGGCAGCTTCGCCCATGAAGCCGCGCTATCGCTGAATCCACGTGTATATCTCACCGAAGATCAGCCCGACGGCCGCTTCTACCGCTTCACGCCTACCACGTGGCCGAGCTTGGCCGTTGGGCTGCTTGAGGTGATGGTGGTGAACGGCAATTCTGTGACTTGGCTTCCAATCCCCAATCCAAACCCGACCAGCACGCAAACGTCGGTACGACGCCAAGTGGCATCCAGCACGATTTTCAACGGCGGTGAAGGCATTACAAGTTTTGCGGGAAAGCTCTTCTTTACGACCTAAGGCGATCACAAGGTGTGGGAATACAACCCCGCCACCGAGCAAATCTGTACCCGCTACGACAACGCCACCGACCCAAGCCGCACTATCAGCGGCCCCGACAATCTCGTCGCAGCCAAGAGTGGCGACCTGTTCGTGTGCGAAGACCCGGGCAACGTGCCATCAATGGAACTCGTATTGATCGAACCCGACGGCACCGTCAGCCCGTTCGCGAGAATCGCCGGTCACGCCGGCTCAGAAATTGCGGGTGTCGCATTTACCGGCGCCGGTACACGAATGTATTTCTCATCGCAACGCGGGGCCGGCCTCGGAATTACCTACGAAGTTTCGGGCCCGTTCCGCACCACAGCGTCCTGAGCGTTAGGCATCTCGACGATCTCGTCGTCGGATCGCTAGTCAGTACCGCACTCCAGCGCCGCTTCTTCGCAGAGCAACTCGGCACGAGCAAACGAGTCGTCGAGATCCAACGCTCGATCGGCGAGCGAACACACGGTCACGCCTTGTGCAACAAGTGCAGCCCGTGCCGCAGGCTCGGCAACGCCACAGATCACCACTCGCCTCGACACGCCATACTCAGCCGCGGCATTCAGCGCACCCCCGACCACTTTGCCTTGCAAACTCGAAGCATCCAACTTGCCTTCCCCGGTCACCAACAGATCGCATCCATTGGCAAGCAGGCCATCCAACCCGAGCGCGCCCGCAACCACGTCGAAACCCGGTTCAAGTCGAGCCCCAATCGCGGCCAATCCACCGGCTAGGCCACCGGCCGCACCCGAGCCAGCCAGCGCGCTGACATCAATCCCGGTTCGTTCGCGATACACGTCGACGAGAGTTTCCAGCCGGCGCGTCAACAATGAAACCTGAGCGGGAGTCGCACCTTTTTGTGGTCCGAACTGCGCCGCCGCATCAACAAAGCAAACTGAAACATCGCACGCAACGGTCACCTGAGCGCCCCGCAACGACCAACGCAATGCGTCGAGCGCGGGCAACCCACCGTCAGTCGTGGCACTACCGCCGACTCCAACGATGATGTTCGTGCAACCCGATCGGATCGCCGCGTCAATGAGTTCGCCAGTACCTCTCGTGGTCGCACGGAGCGCGTCTCGAGATCCAACGATCAGTGCATGCCCGCTTGCGCGAGCCATCTCAATAACTGCCCCGCCCCGTTGCAACATCGCCCATTGCGCCACGACTTGCTGACCAGAAGGCCCCGTGACTGTCTCATTGCGCAGCGAGCCGCCCAGACCAAAGGACAGTGCGTCAAGGGTTCCTTCACCCCCATCGGCCAACGGCATCTCAACGACATTCGCGAAGCCTGCGCGGCGCAGCCCGCGGCCGATCGCGGCTGCCGCCACGCTCGCAGTGAGCGAGTCGCGGAATTTGTCAGGACATACGACAGCTCGAGCCACGTTGGCGATGTTAGGGACCAGACCTAGTCTGCAAGCGTGAGCACCTTTTCAAAGCACGTCACCAGCATTCTCGACCGAGCCGAAACGTCGCTCGTCGCGCTCTCGCACCGAATTCACGCGCACCCCGAATTGAAGTATGAAGAATTCGAATCAAGCCGCTGGACCGCGAGCGCGCTCAGCGATGCCGGTATCGCGGTCGACTTCGGTGTTTGCGACCTCGACACCGCGTTTGTGGCCCGGGCAGGGAGCGGACCACTACATCTCTCGATCTGCGCCGAATACGACGCGCTTCCGTCGGTAGGACACGCGTGCGGTCACAACATCATCGCCGCGGCCGCCGTGGGCGCTGGCCTCATACTTGCACCCATCGCCGATGACCTCGGCATCACCATCAGCATCATGGGCACGCCGGCCGAAGAAGGTGGCGGCGGCAAAGTGCACATGTTGGATCGCGGTGCCTTCGACGGAGTACACGCATCAATGATGGTGCACCCCGCGGCGGTGAATGCGCTCAGGCCGCGAGTCAGCGCTGTCAGCCACTTCGAAGTGCACTGCCATGGTCGCGAGTCTCACGCGGCAGCCGCTCCCCACCTCGGCGTCAATGCGGCCGATGCGCTCACTGTTGCCAACGTTGCGATCGGATTACTTCGCCAACACCTGCGCCCAACGGATCAAGTGCACGGCATCACTACCAAAGGCGGTGATGCAGCAAACATTGTGCCTGCCCACGCGATCGCAGACTGGATGGTGAGAGCGCGCACCGTCACGGAACTTCACGAACTGCGGCCTCGGATTGAACGCTGCTTTGAGGCAGGCGCCTTAGCAACCGGGGCAACCGTCTCGTTTCATGATGAATGCCCTGTCTACACGCACATGGAGCACCACGAAGCGCTGATCTCGTTGTACCACGAACACGCTGAACCGCTGGGGCGCGTCTACGACGGTGACATTACGTTTTCAACAGATATGGGCAACGTTTCGCTAGCGATGCCATCAATTCACCCCACGATTGCAATCGAAACAGCCGGAGCAGTCAATCACCAGCCCGAGTTCGCGGCCGCATGCGTCAACGCATCAGCCGACCGAGCCGTGCGTGATGGTGCACTCGCGATGGCACTCACCGCGATCAGCGCTGCAAATGGCGCAACCCGCGACGCGCTGCTGCAACGTGGTGGGTTCAACGCCGCGCGGTAGCAACATTCGGTCTTTAATGAAAGTGCTCACGCAACAGAAAGTTCGAAAATCGATGTCTCGTCCGAAAACACGAGGCGATTTGTACCCGGAAGGCCAAACGCGCTGCGCGTGCACGGTGAAGTGGTGATCGAATCGCCAAACTGGGATTGACCTACCTGCTTGCGCACACCAGAACCAGTCAACGTACACATAACGAAATCATTGTTCGCGTCCACGGTCAGAGCAGTGGGAATCAGTTCCTCATCAAACTCAAGTATTTCCGTTGGTTTTCCATCGCGATCACCGCGCGCCAACCGTTCGGGCGTGCCATTCGGGGCGTTGTCTGCCACCCACACGGATCCATCCGTTCGAACCACAAACGCATAGGGGTTGTACCAACCACTCGACATCACCTTCGGCGTCTGATCGGCTTGGCCCCGTGGGTCCAGCTCAAGGAGCCTGCCCGCAGCGAGGCGCTCGGGCGGCGGGCCGATTGAATCTGCAAGTTGCTTCGCCGCTAGTTCCCCGATACCCACTATCAGTGCGCCACTCGGGGCGAACTGCAAATGCCCCCCATTTGCTTGATCCTGCGATGCAGGACCGCGCCACACGATTTGTTCAACGCTGCCACGGACCTTCGCGACGATGATGCGACGATCACCGAAGTTTTCGGTGTACGCGACAAACACATTGCCATCGTTATCAACAGCCATCCCGAGGAGTCCTCGCTGGCCCGCGGTCGACACGTCCACTCGTGCAATATCTTCGTTGCTGAGTCTCCCATCAACGATCGCGCGTACCCGACCAGTGAGTCGCTCGGCGAACAGCAGACGGCCTGGAGAAGGGCTCGCAAACGCGACCGGTTCGCCAAGGTTGGTGGCAAGCCTCGTCGCCACCTTCTGACGAGATTCAGACGAACCGCACCCCACCGCCAGCAGCACAACTCCGGCCAACGCGGCGGCAACGAACCCAGGTCGAACTACGACGTTGCGCCGATGATCACGATGCATTGCACCGATGCCGGGATTGTCCCCTTGGCCAATTTCGGCAACGTCGCCGGGAAGTCTTCCGAGACAACCTTGTTGGACTTGTTGGTCAACTGTTGCACCAATGCCGCAGCTTCGCGGCTCAGCCCGGATCGACACTGCACAGCAGATCCTTTGCGGGTCGCTGGCGCAGTATTGGGTTCTTCTTGCGCGCTATAGCCCTCCGCTTTCAACGCGTTCGCTGTGGTCTTCGCGACACCGTTCACGCCGCTGCCGTTGAGCACGATCAAACGAATCTGCGCGGGGGCCAACACCGCACCTGTGGTCGCTGTGGACCCTTGGGTGGTGGTCGAGGCACCAGGGTCCGAGTTCTTGTCCGTCGTTGTCGTGGTGGAGTTACCGGTCACGACTTTGGTGTTCTTGTCGCCAGCGTCATCAAAGATGTTCAGCATCACAACGCCGAGGATGAAGGCAACGAGCAATAGTCCGACCGTCTTGGCCATCTGCGGGCTAGCGCCCCGCATGAGATCGCGGGCGTCGGATCGAGAGTTGCCGTCATCTGGGTCGCTCATACTGTGCATTCTGGCCCATCAGGCGCCCTAGGCGCGTGCACAGCGCAATTTTTCTTATGGATGCCCTCGATCGACCCTTCGACCTTCGATGCGGGTGCGACGACGCTCATCGCGCGATTTCCGCAATCGCATCGTCGTGAGCGGGTCATACTCGAAAGCCGCTTGTTGGTCAATCAGCGCACTCATGACCCGGTAATACTTCGTCGGAGACATATCAAGTCGCGTGCGAATGTTGAGTTCCTTGGACCCCTCGAAGGTCCACGCTTCGCGTTCAAAATCGAGCAGCGCGCAGGCTTGCGCGGAGAGTGATGCAGTGCTCGACATAGGAGCACAGATACAACCAGACATCGCCGATGATGTGGTGGATACTCGGACGCAACGCCGTTGCTACCAAATTGTGGCGACACGGTTGGCGACATCCGCGAACGCTTTTGGAGCCGGGTGTGGGAGTCGAACCCACGACCTACGCATTACAAGTGCGTTGCTCTAGCCAGCTGAGCTAACCCGGCAGGGAATCGTGGAGGTTAACAGGGTGCCGAAAAAGCCCGAGAACCCAATCTCTGCGGACAGCTACTCCGCGAGCCAGTCGTCGTTGTCCATCGCAAATGAGTCTGGGCCGAAACCATCCCCGTCGTCGGGACCAAAATCGTACTGATCAGGTTCGTTCTGGCGCGCAAGTTGGCGTCGCCGAGCGACGGTATGCATCGCGACAGCCGCTGCGGCACTCACGTTCATCGACGCGACTTTGCCATACATCGGAATCTTCACCAACACGTCGCAACGTTTTTTCGTGAGTTGCGATAGTCCCTTGCCTTCAGCGCCAAACACCAGCACCAGCGGTTCGTTCGCTATCTGGAGGTCGTCAAGCGTTTGCGTAGCGTCGCCATCAAGACCGACGATCCAAACGCGTTCCTTGGCAAGTCGATCGAGCGCGCCGGGGATACCCGAAGTAAGCGCGATCGGTACGTATTCGATCGCACCCGCAGCACTCTTAGCAACGGTGGGGCTGAGATGCGCGCTGCGCTTACGCGGCAACAAGACCCCAGTTACACCCGCAGTCTCGGCCGTACGCAAAATGGCACCGAGGTTGCCAGGATCTGTAACTCCATCTAGTGCGACGATGAACGGTCTGCGGTGCTCGCGTACCAACTGGAGCATCTCAAAATTGGGGATTGGCTCGGCAAACGCGACAACGCCTTGATGCGATTCGGTGCGCGCGAACTCCGCGATGCGATCTGCGTTCACCATACGAAGTAGTGGACCAGCTAGCTCTTGTATCTCGGTAATGATCTCACTGGGATCGAGCTCGTTGGAGATATAGATTTTCTTGGCTCGCCGTCGGCCTGCCACTAACAGCTCACGCACCGCACGGCGGCCCTCTACTTGTTCACCATCGAGCGGCAACGAGCTGCGATGGGAAGCCGGGCGCTCATCAATGGTCTCACGACGTTTCGCTTCACCGCTACGGGGCCTGGGAGCACGGGTTTCGTTGCCGCGACCGTCAGCTTGTTGGCTGCGCGGCTTCGGCTTCGGGACCGCCTTCGGTTTCGGAAGCGGTCGCCCCTGACCTTTGCTCTTACCGGTTCCTGCAGCCCGGCGTTTGCCACTTGGAGTCATGAACGTCGCCATACCGTGCCGCTCGAAGTGTCTTCGAGCACAATGCCTCGGCCTGCGAGTTCGTCGCGAATCCGGTCGGATTCCGCAAATTTTTTCGCGCGACGCGCCTCGGCGCGCGCCTCGACGAGCGCGTCGATCTCGGCGTCGCCTCCGTTTGCACTGCCGTCATCGAGGGTGATTCCCAGCACGGCGAGTGCTGCGCGCACCTGAGCAACCAAAGCACTCGCGTCATCAGCCCGACCATCGTCAAGCGCCGAGTTCGCGGCGCTTCGCCACCCATGAATCACCGCAACCGCGTTGGGAGTATCAAAGTCGTTGTCCATCACCGAAAGGAATGCAGAAATGTCGGCAGTCGGAGCGGCCGCGATTCCGCCACGATGGGCACGGCGGGCAAGCGCATTGAATCCCTCCATTTCTGCACCGGCAGCTCGCAACGCATCGTCAGTGATTTCCATTTGGCGGCGATAGTGCGTGCGCACCACCACCCAACGAAATGTCGCGGCTCCGTGCGCATCAATCGCGCTCGCCAGGGAGGGAAAATTACCTGCGGATTTACTCATCTTTTCGCTACCCACCATCACCATCGCACTGTGCAACCAATAGCGAGCGAACGGATGGCCCGCGCCTTCAGCCTGCGCTATTTCGTTCTCATGGTGCGGAAATACAAGGTCGTCACCGCCACCGTGAAGATCAAATCCCTCACCCAAGATCTCAAGGGCCATCGCAGAGCACTCGATGTGCCAACCCGGTCGCCCGAGGCCCCAGGGCGAATTCCATTCTGGTTCGCCGGGCTTAGCGGCTTTCCACAACGCGAAGTCAACGGGAGAATGCTTATCGTCATCAACAGCGACCCGCGACCCTGCGCTGTCGATCAACTGCTCCAATGACCGACGCGAAAGTTTGCCGTAGTCCTCCAAAGAAGCCACGTCGAAATACACGCCGCTGCCTTCGATCACATACGCTCGCCCGGCGGCAATCAGTTCAGCTATCAGCGCTTGCATCTGCGGTACGAATTCGGTTGCTCGTGGCATTTCATCCGGACGCTGCACATCTAGTCGATCCATTTGCTGCCAGTATTCATCTTGGAACACCTGAGCAAGGTCGGACTCCGTGGTGCCCTTCGCGGCAGCACGCGCAATGATTTTGTCTTCGATATCAGTCACGTTCGTTACGAACGTGACTGCGTATCCGCGATGCGTCAAGTGTCTACGCATGATGTCGAAGACGACTGCGGTGCGCCCGTGGCCAAGGTGGGCGATGTCGTACGGTGTGACTCCGCAGACGTACATCGACGCCGCGCCCTCGGTTCGCGGGACGAAATCAACGATTGCTCGTTGCGCAGTGTCATAAATCTTCAGCACAACCGCCAAGCGTACCGGCGACCAGCCGCGCGCCTCGGGTCCGTTTTGCCGCTAAACCTCGGCTCGCACCAGGAGCGCAACGGCACGAACCGCAATTCCATCACCTCGGCCGATCGCTCCGACACCTTCGCCACGCTTGGGTTGTACGGCCACAAACACACCCTCGTCTCCGACCTGCAGTGAGTGCAGCGCGCTGGCAATGTTCGCAACCATTGCATCGACGAAGCCAGACAATCGAGGGCGCTCGGCACTGATCACGACATCGACGTTGCCGACACGCCATCCGGCCGAGTGCACAGCAGCGACCACCTCGCCCAGCAATTGCATCGAATCAGCATCGCGATACCGCTCATCGGTGGAGGGAAACATCGTGCCCAGATCGCCAAGACCCGCAGGACTCAGGAGCGCGTCGCTCACCGCGTGCGCAACCGCGTCAGCGTCGGAATGCCCGATCAGTCCCGGGTGGTCGATCTGCACTCCACCCAAAACGAGGCGACGATCAGAATCCGAGGTCGTGAAGGGATGCACGTCGTAGCCCAGCCCTACCCGAATATTCATAGATTCTCCAACAGAGCATGGGCGACCAATAGATCCTCGGGCACGGTAATTTTGATGTTGCGTTGTTCGCCGTTCACGATTACTACTCGGCCTCCCCTTGCTTCGACCAGCGCCGCATCGTCGGTGTCGTCGTGACCCGCGGAGTGGGCTCCGCGCAAAGCACCAGCGCGAAAGGCCTGCGGCGTCTGAACGGTCACCAAATTTTCGCGAACGACAGTTTCCACAACCAACGCACCATCAACGCGTTTGACCGTGTCGCTCATCGCCAAAGCAGGAATCGCGGCATCTGCGCCACGCACTACGGCATCAATCACGGCCCGAAACAGCGCTTCAGTCGCGAGTGGTCGGGCGCCATCATGCACGATCACTATCGCGGCATCCGATGGAACGGCGGCTAGTCCGTTACGCGCCGACTGCGAACGAGTGGCTCCGTTTGCGACACGAATCACGGCTTCGGGCCCATTCCACACGGCATCCGGCGGGAGTACAACGACGACACCGTCGCTGATTTGCAACGCGGTTGCCACCGAGCGACCGATCACGCTGCACCCACCCAGATCGACGAATTGCTTGGGGCGGCCGAAACGGGCACTGCTACCGCCACCCAACACAATTGTCCACACCGGCGCGGTCATACGCCGAACGATAGGGCTTCGATCAACCGTCGGCGTGGTCCGTAACTTGAGCAATCACGGAGCGGAAACCTTCCCACGTCCGAAACCCATCGTCCTCGCGGGTCAACGTGCGCTCGTGGAACTTCATCCCGACTGTTCGGATGGGGTCCAACACAGCTTCAAACTCGATTTCAGCAGTGCGGTTGACTCCTTTTCCGCCAACCAGAATTGTGTTCTTCGGAGTCACCCGGATCACCTCTTCTCCAAGGGTCCCAGTTCCGAACGGAGCTTCCAGATCGACGCAGTACGACCAACCCGTTGCAAGATTCAAGACGTGTACGAAAGCCGGATGGAAGTAATCGTTTGGTTCGCGATACAACGTCGCAAGCAGCTCACGCCGATGATCAAAAACTGCCTGAGCCGGTTGGCCATACATCGTTTCTGGCTGGATGGTTTTGTCACGATCCCCCACATCCACGCGCTCGCCCGTTGCTAGTTCAATGGATTGCACACGGTATGAGTCGCCGTCGTGGCTGAGTATGAACAACCGCTTGCCATCGACCGAAAAAGCTTCCGGTTCAACGTCACCCGGCAACGACAAGTTGGCGCGAACTGAGCGCACATCTTTGTGATTGTCGAAAATTCTTAGCGCCGTGACAGTGCGTCCAGGGTCCGGGCCATCGGCGCAATGCTCTCGACACGCGCGATTTTGCAGTACCGATCGGCCGCCCAATTGCAATTGCGGTTTCAGCTTCGCTCAAACCTAAAAAGAATCGCAACGCCACAATTTCGCGGTCGCGTTCATTAAGTCGCGCAACCGCCGCGCAGACTCGCTGTTGCTGCATGGCCCCGCCGCGGCGGAATCTTCGGCCGATTCGACAGTGCAATCCCCAAGCGGCCGCACCCTGAGCTCGAGCCGCTGGCGGCGAGTCCGCGATCTACGTCGGTTGCGGCTCTCGTTGAGCACGATTGTGTAGATCCAGGGAGCGGAGTCTGCGTCGTCGCGAAACGAAGCCAGCTTCCGAAAGGCCTTCAAAAACGCATCCTGTACTGCGTCTTCGGCTCCATCACCAACGATGGCATACGCCAGCCGAAGCGCGAGCACGCGGTGCCGGTCCACCAGTGTTCCAAACGCGGCTGTGTCACCCGAGCGCGATAATGCGACCAATTGCCGTTCGGTGAGCATCAGAACCATTCTGACGCAGGTGCACCGCCAACGCGCTTACGGTTCCGTCGGGAACCTTGCCCGCAGCACTAGGCCGCCTCGATGGCTGCAAAGACCACACGCCCGACCGTTGTCGGCACTACCGAGGTGACCCGCAATTCGATTGGTTCGCCACCCACGAATTCCTCTCCCCCATTGACGACAACCAACGAACCATCTTCGAGATGCCCAACCCCTTGGCCGCGTTGGCGCCCAACTCCACTGAGTTGCAACAGCAAAGGATCACCCGGTAGCACCGCGGGTGCAAGATCGCACGCGAGGCGGCGCAAATTGCAGGCGGGCACACCTTGCAGCTCGGCATTTCGAGCCAACGCTCCGTCGTTGGTGAGCAGGCGCAACTCAAGGCGCCGGGCGAGGGCGATGAGCTTCGCGTCCACTGCGTTGTACTGCGGCAAGGCATCATCGAGTATCCGAACTTGGATCACGCCGTTCTTACTCAACTCTGCAAGTGCTTCCTGTCCACCACGAGCTCGCCGTGCTTTGACCGGGTCGGCCGCGTCGGCGAAACCTTGGAGTTCGTCAAGCACGAAGCGCGCGACCAAGAGATCAGCGCCAAGCAAGCCCGTCTGCGCCAACGTGAGCAACTGCCCGTCCATGAGCACCGAAGTATCGACCAGCATGCCGTCGCGAGCGTCGAACGGCTCAGAGCGCACGAGCGGTCGCGTTGACAGACCCAACATCTCCAGTACAGCGACACTGCGCTGACCGACAATGCGCATCCCCAGATACATCGCGCACCACACCACAAGGCCAACGACGCCCGCACCAATCCGCACTGGTATCAGTAACAGCAGCGGAGCCGCCGCTATGAGCCCGGCAATGGCCCCCAGCAACGCCCCGAGAGCGCCGCCAACGACCTGGGCGGCCGGCAGGCAGTCGGCACGATCCTCGACCTCGCCGGCCGCATGTTCTAGGAGTCGACCAAGCACGCCGCCTCCGACGTAGCCGATGAGGCACCCAACCATCCCCCCAATTCCTTGCGCCGCGTCGCGAGCGCCACTCAGGTCGCGGGTAAGCCAAAATCCTGCAGCAGTGCAAAAGACGACGAAAAACAGCCGAGTCACTTCAACAAACATTGTCCCTTTTGTCGGCATCTCTCGACAAAGACCTTGACTTCGCCCCTAAACCAGCCGATCGAAGAGTGTGACATTGACTACGTTCGCGCTTAACTGGGTAAGGAACTCACGATGACCAGGAGCCGCGTGCTCGACCAAACCGACCTCTTTGGCCAAATGCCACCCGATCTGCTCAGCGAACTGAGCGGCAGGACCGCGCTGTCGAAGTATCGGCGTAACGAATTGATCTGTGAGCAAGGTGATGCGGCCGACCGGCTCTTCATCGTCTTCTCAGGCCGCGTTGCGATAACCGTGAAGGCAACTGACAGCCGCGAGTCGGTGGTCGCGGTGCTCGGACCAGGAGCGTTATTCGGCGAACTCCCCTTGTTTGATGGCGGCACAAGATCGGCCGACGCCCGTGCCCTTGGCACTGTGCACTTGATTTCTGTTGGCTACGAAGACGTCAAGCGCGTGCTTCACAACCGCCCCGAAGTGCTGTGGGCAGTGGTGCGCATCTTGAGCCGGCGCCTTCGAGCCACTGACGAAGCGCTCTCGGATGCAATGTTCCTCGACGTCACTGGCCGTACCGCAAAAAGGCTCTTGCAGGTTTCAGCAGGAGAAGATGAATTCCGAATGCCGCTCACCCAAGAAGAACTTGCGGGGATGGTTGGAGCATCGCGTGAGCGTGTCAACAAGGCGATCGCAACGTTCGTGAAACTGGGATGGCTCACAGTCGACGGCCGCACCCGGTACTGCATCAACGATCGAGAAGCCCTCGAACTTCGCGCCACGGCGTAATGCTGGTTTGACGTACTCACGCTGCGCGTGATTGCGTGGGACTATGACTGAATATCCCCGCGAAGAAGTAGAAGCCGCGTTTCGCAAACAACGAGAACTCAACGACCAGCAACGCTGGGCTGAGTATTGCGAGTTGTTTACGCCCGACGGCGTGTACGTCGAACACGAGATGGGAACGTTCGTCGGCCCGGAAGCCATCAAAGCTTGGATCATTCCCACGATGGCGCCGCTCGTCGACGCCAAGTGGGAGTACCCAATGGAGTGGTTCACCATCGACGGGAATCGCGTCATCTTCAAGTGGCGCAACGTGCTTCCCAACGTCGACGGCCGCGCCGGTGGCTTCGAATTCGCGGGGGTCACCGTTCTTGAGTACGGGGGTAATGGCAAGTTTGCGCTCCAAGAAGACATCTACAACATGAAGGAATGCGAAGCAGTCATGGGCAAGTGGTTCGCGGCCGGGGGAACGCTGTAGCGATGGCTCACACTTTTGCACGCGACGAGGTAGAGGCGGCTTGGCGCAGAATCGGTGCCGCGGGCGACGCAGGCGACTGGGATCTCTGGGCCGATCTGCATTCCGTAGATTGCGAATGGCACGAATGCAACTACGGCATCATCAAAGGCCGCGACGCGATCAAGAAAAAGATCAATGAACTCATGGCTCCGGTGCCAATGATGCAATTCCCAGTGGAGTGGCATGTCATCGACGGCAACAAAGTGGTGTTCTACCCGTGGCAGGTTTTTCCCGATCCTGCCGACGGCGACGAGATCTATCGCTTCGGTTGCGTCACGATCTACGAATACTGCGGCGACGGATTATTTTCTCGTCAAGAAGACATCTACAACCCGAAGCAGGGCGAAGAAGTAATCATGCGTTGGCTCGCCGCGGGCGGCCAACTTGCGGCCTCGCCCGAAGCGCTCGGTTTGAGCAAGGACCTCTAGAGCATCGCATGACAATTGTTGAACGACCATTTCGCTTCGGTCTCGAATTGCGTGGGGCATTTGAGCACTTGAACTGGTTCGACTCGGTCCGCCACGTTGAAGCCCTCGGCTATTGCACGATGTTCGTTCCCGACCACTTCGATGAGGGGCTCGGACCCATAGCGGCCATGGCTTCGGCAGTTGCGGTAACCACCGAACTCAACGTCGGTCCGCTCGTCCTCGACTGCGACTTCCGGCATCCCGCCATCTTGGCTCGCGAGTTGGCGTCAATCGACCAAATGTCAGGAGGGCGCCTTGAGGTGGGGCTCGGTGCGGGCTGGAAGCGCCTCGACTACGAACAATCGGGGATCACGATGGAGTCGCCGAAGGTCCGGGTCGACCGCATGATCGAACACGCAGCGGTGCTACGGGGCTTGTTCAGTGACGGACCGTTCAGCTTCGCCGGCGACCACTACCAAATTGCCGAACTGAACGGCACTCCAAAATCTTTCAAGCCCGAAGGTCCAAAATTTCTCATCGGCGGAGGAGGAAAGCGGGTGCTCCAATACGCTGCGACACACGCCGACATCATCGGCGTCAACGCATCGATTCATTCGGGCACCATCGACACCGCCGCTGCGCAAGATGCGCTCCCAGAGAGCATCGACCAAAAGGTCGCATGGGTGCGAGCGGCCGCCGGAGATGGCCTCTCGAGCAAAGAAATCAATGCGTGGCTCTCGATCGCCGAGGTCACCGAAGATCGCGGCGGTCTAGCGCGAGCGTTAGCCGGCGCATTCGAGACGACACCGGAAAACGTTGTGGACTCACCGCTAGTGCTCATCGGCAACACCACCCAAATTGTCGAACAGCTTCAGCGTCGCAGATCACGGTGGGGATACAACTACATCGTGATTCCCGGTGATCGAGCGTCAGCGTTCGCGCCAATTGTTGCTGAGCTCACGGGCAAGTAGCGAGGCATGGCGCGCGTCCTCATCCCCCTGCCGGATCACGATTTCGATGTCACTGAGGTGTCGGTGCCGTGGAAGCTGCTGCGAGATGCTGGCCACGATGTTGTTTTCGCCACTGAGACCGGAGGTTTCGCTCCTGCTGCTGATCAGCGCCTCATCGCAGGGGTCATCTTCGGGCAATTAGGTGCGGCCAAGGAAGCGCTCGCGTTCTACGCATCGCTGCACAAAGATGCGTCGTTCAATTCTCCAAAATCTTGGGAGAAAGTCGACGTGAGTCACTACGACGCGTTGCTGCTCCCAGGTGGACACGCACCGCGCATGCGGCAATATCTCGCCAACGAAACCTTGCATCAGCAAGTCTCAAGGTTTTGGGCGCTCGATCGGCCCGTTGCCGCGATCTGCCATGGCGTCATCGTGCTGGCGCGCAGTATCGATCAATCCACTGGACGGTCGGTCATCGCGCAAACACGCACAACGTGTTTGCCCAAGTACATGGAACGCAGCGCGTACGCTCTCACAGCCTGGAAACTCGGGCGCTACTACCGCACCTACCCGACATACGTCGAAGACGAGGTGCGCGCAGTGCTGCAAGCACCCGGCCGACAATTTGAGGTTGGGCCGCGCACCCTGACTCGTCGCGGATCAGCAACGGATGACACCGGCGCATTCGTCGTCGAAGACGGTCGCTACGTTTCGGCCCGCTGGCCCGGTGACGCGTACCTCTTCGCACGTCGCCTTATCGAGCGGCTCGCTGAGCTGCCGCGGACGAGCGGCTCGCTACGCAGCTGACGAACCGCTGACGTACGACAACATCAAATAGCTCAGCGCTGACGCTTCGGTCTCATCACACCCGAGCAGAGCAACAATTCGATTCGTAATCGTCGTCTCGTCGGTTCCTAGCGCATCAGCCAACGCTTGCACATCGCTTTTGCGCAATGACAATCCGTCAACTGTGCCGTCCTTTCGAGCCACAGCAATCATCGTGAGATACCCACGAATCAGGTCATCGTGCTCAGATGATCGAGCAGTATGACCCAATGAGTTTCCATGCTCCAACGACAACTTTGCCCCGTCGATGCCAATCGCTCGGCGTTGAGGGATCAATTGGTTGACGTCAATCTCATAGGCACTCAGCAGCGCGTCAATGATGGGCTGATCGGCCTGCTCGCCGCCCTTTTCGATGCGCTTCAAGCGTCTGCCGCTGATCGCCAGACGCTTCGCAGCTTTGCGAGGGGTCAATGACGCATTCTCGCGCGCACCGCGCAAGAGATAACCAAGACGCTCGGGCGGAAGTTGAGTCGGATCAGATGTCACCTCCCATTTTTCGGCTGTCTATCAGCCCAACCTAAGGGTCAATTCCTCAACCGTCAGGCGGTTGGAGCGGGATCTCGCACCGTTCACCATCACGTAGCTCACCCCGCAGCAACGGTGCGAGGTCGACGACCACGATGAGGTCCACATTCGCGCCGGGCCTTTCAGGACCTGGAATCGCAACCGTCGTCAGCGCTGCACTTCCTCCCACATCCGGCGATGGGTTGGTGCGACCGATGAGGGCATCCGCGGCGTAGTTCTCCTGGGTCTCGCGCACACCCTGCTTGCGAGCAATATCAAAATATTTCTTGGCGTCGGCTTCGACACGTCGACGAAACGCGATGCCAACTACTGGTTCAAGTCGGAACTTCCCGCACATCATCCCTTCATCATCGATCCAAAAGGCCAACGACCGCGCCGACCGTTGCCGCTTCGCACGCGCAGTCTCCTCCTCGCTGCTACGCGCCGCCGCCAAGATCCGCGCCGACTCGCGTTTCACCTCGGTGAGCCCACCGCGTTGCGCGGCACTCAACAGTTTCTTTTCATCAGCCGGGGCTTCGATCGCGGCACGCGTCACCGCAGACGCCTGCGGCAATGACAACGTGCCTTGCCGTGCCGATGATTCCGTCTCAGGGAGTTTCTCCAACGACCGCGACAACTGTACGGTCTCAATCGCCGGGCCGATCCCCGTACCCGAAACGTTCGCTAACCAATCCGCTGGCGACTTCGCACCCGTATTCGCCCACGACCCCGTCGCATCCACTCGACCCATCGCCAACATCTTTCCTGCCGCCGCGATCCGTTCAACTTCGGCGAAGACCACCACCAGATTTCTGACCGCCACCCCATCGATACGATCGACATCGAGATCCACCACCAGGGTGCGTAACTCGTCTCGGAGGCCTTGAAGTTCGCTCAACATCTACAGACATTGAAACACGAGGGTGCGATATTGAACCAACAAAAACAGACACTATTCACGATAAACGTCGAACTTTTGTCGACGTAATCAATTCGAACGCACATACTCGTCGAGCATGCCAACATGTAGCCAATGAATGTTCTGCCGCCGCTTCCCAACTCGAATTACGAAGTCGCACCGTTTCCTAATCTGACCGAGGCGCAACTTCAGTCGATCGTTAAGCGACAGCGGCTGTCAATCGACATGCCTCCGGCACGAATCCCGAGCAACGGTGTGGTGCACGCGCTGTGGGCGCTCGGATCTCAATACGTGCTACGAGTCCCGAAGAACGAAACAATGTGCATCGGCGACCTGCACGCCGAAGTCGCGGCCATTCCCGTCGCCATCAGCTCGGGAGTTCGCACGCCTGCGCTCATCGCGTTCGACGACGCACGCGACATCATCGACGTGCCCTACACGATTGTTGAACGAGTCAACGGCGTCGATCTCAGCACCCTCGCGCCAACCGATCCTGTGCTCGACGGCCTCTATCGACAACTCGGCCATCAACTCGCTGCGCTCCACCTATCACCACTGCCTGCACCACATCCTTGGTTTCGCGAGATCGAACGCAGCGGCACTGATGCGCTCCTCAACGACACCCTCGCCGCGGGGCTCCTAGGCGACCGCGCAGTTGCTTGGTTCAGTTCACTGCTCGCCGAGTTAGATCACCCCGACGCAGAGCTCCGGTTCGTTCACAACGATATGAAACCCGACAACCTGATGGCGGACGCCCGCGGTCAACTCGTTCTCATCGATTGGGGCGACGCGGGTTTTGCCGATCCGGCAAGCGACTTTTGCACGCTGCCGCTTGCCGCAATCGCACAGGTACTCGTTGGCTATCACGAAGTTACGGGCGCAACTGCCGACCCTGGATTAGAGCAACGCATTGTGCGCCTCGCGATCGGCAACGCGATCTACGGACTACGTCGCACCGCGCGCACCGGCCCGAGCTGGTATCGGCCACTCGCCGCAAACATCAGCGATCTCTTATCGTTCGCGACCGATCAGCCAGACACCTGGCAACGTTGGATCGGCCGTTGACTGCAGTCTGCGATACTGACGCTGTGGTCGATTTCCAATTCTCGGATCCAAAACTCGTGTCGCTGTACAACGCATTTTGTCCGCGGGAACAGCATGGCGAGTCGATCACTTAGGCTCGCCAGCCTTGCCGAAACCACGCCAACCAAACTCAACCACGGCGAATCGTGCAACGTCGCCGAGTGTCACCGACGGCATCGTTATGTTGCGGGCTGCGACGCCCGACGATACCGACAAGTTGATCAAAGGCCGCGACAAGATCTTCCATCGTTGGCTCGGGGAAGGGTCAGATGATCCGCAACCAACCGCGTGCATCGAAGTCGACGGCATACTCGTCGGCTGGATTGACTACGACCAAGATCGCGACTGGCTCGGCACCGATGAGGTCAACATTGGCTACAGCCTTTTTGCGCAGCATCGCGGCAGCGGCTACGCGACACGCTCGCTACAACTACTCATGCACCACCTTGCAATGTCCACAACGATTGCAACTGCGACGCTGCTCATTGACCGCGCCAATCTTGCCTCGATAGCGGTCGCCAAGCGCGCAATGTTTGTTGAAATACAACAGCGTGGAACGAATTTATATCTCAAACGGTCAGTTCCTGCGCTCACCTATTCAGACGGCAAGACAACAATCCGCCGCCGCGAACTGCAAGACCTCGCAGCCGACATCGCCGCGAAGGACACCGACCAAATCCGTTGGCTTTGGAACGAGAGGCAGGGAGAGGCATGGCACGCAATGAGCGAAGCATCGCGCTTGGAGCACGCTCGCGAGGCTCTGCAACAACAGCGCGACTCTTTCGGTTTAGGGCCAAAGTGGTGTTTTACTATCGATGCCGGAGCACACGAATCTGTTGGATACATCGATTGTGATCTCTCCAACGAACACGTCAAGCGCGGTGAAGCAAACATTTCCTACGCATGTCATCCGCTGCATCGAGGCCGGGGATTCATCAGCAGCGGCGTAAGACTCGTCTGTAAATTTCTCGAAGAACACACCGCGGCCTCGGAGGCGCATTTGATCGTTGACCAACACAACGACGCCTCACTCCGAGTGGCCAATGCCGTGGCTGCCAAACCCTCACCCAACCCGAACGGCCACCTAGACGCAGCGCTGATAGATCACATCATTCCTCTCCATCGCTGAGTTGAGTCGGACTACGCACCCAGCGATAGCTGCAGAGCGAGGCCCATCGCGCTTCGCGCATCAGTAGATCGTTTGGCGAATTCGTTCGGGATAAGCCTCGTCGAAGGCCTTGCCGTCAAATGCTCCGTTGGTAATGAACTCGTTGATCTGGCCCACGGTCGGTAGCTCTGACGCGTCGCGAAACAATTCCGGATCCCAAAGCTTGGCTCGAATCAATGCCTTTGGGCACTGCGTGTACACCGAGGTGATCTCCACCACGATCACCGTCGCAGGCAGTTTACCGGCGATGACAAACGATTCGCGCAGTGCCGCATCAGTGGTGAGATGCGCGTTGCCATTCACACGCATCGTCACCCCGATACCGGGTATCAGAAACAGCAAACCAACCCGTGGATCAACGACGATATTGCGCAGCGTGTCGAGCCGATTGTTACCGCGACGATCAGGAATCATCAAGGTACGCTCATCAGCAACGCGCACAAAACCGGCCGGATCACCGCGCGGCGAACAATCCAACCCTCCCGGCCCTGCGGTTGCGATCAACACGAACGGAGAAACATCGACGTAACGGCGATGAAGTTCGCTGAGATGATCAATTTCTTTGGTGATCGACGATGCGACAGGAACGTCGTACAACGCCTCAAGTTCTTCCACGGTTCGCACAACTGTCATACCAACGAAGCTACTCAAACATCGTGGCTCACGCCCACCGACTTATGCAATCCGAACCTTCAGCAAGCTATTCGAACTTTGTGCACGCAAGTACCAATTGCGGTAGTCAGATGCGCAAAGTTCTCAGACGATGGCAAACATTTTCGTGTTTCATTTGGTGGCAACCCGATCAGGAGCGCGCGGCGACCCCGTGAAGAAGCGACGGGGTCCTGGGCCCTCGCGACCCATCTCGTCGTACGGATTGGAGATCGGACACGAGGTCAGTGAAAGACAGCCGCAACCAATGCATTTCGCGAGGTCTTCTCGGAGGCGAATCAGTTGGTCGATCGATTCGTCGAGCCGCGATTGCCAGCGCGTTGCGAGTTTGTCCCAATCTTCATGGGTTGGCGTCCTGCGCTGGGGCAGGGAATTGAGCGCGTCACGAATATCGGCGAGTGGAATCCCGACTCGTTGCGATGCTCTCACAAACGCAACGCGTCGAAGCACGTCGCGCGCGTACCTTCGTTGATTGCCGTCGGTGCGAGTACTTGTAATCAAGCCCTTCGCTTCGTAGAAGTGCACCGCCGAGACTGCAATCCCGCTGCGATCTGCGATTTGTCCGACGGAAAGTTCACTAAACGACGTCTGTGCTCGGGCCATATTTTGAAACTACCACTTGACCTCAAGTAAAGCTGAGGTCTTACAGTGCCCGCAACGCAACGGGCTCGCCCGGCTCAATGCACTAACCCACCTTTGACGTCACCACACCTCGCGTGGCCACGACAACCCTCAGGAAACCTCCAGGCAGCTCTGATCTCACCACGAGCATCCGCGTCGATGCTGCAGGGATGCCTGCAAACGCCACAAACACAATTCCCTCCAAACTCCCTGCCGATCCAACCCCGGCTGATTATGCAATCGAGACGAGGATGCTTACCAAGGCGTACGGCACCCGAACTGTCGTCAACGACCTCACGCTTTCGATTCCTGTCGGACAGATCACTGGATTCATTGGCCACAATGGCGCAGGAAAAACCACAACATTACGAATGCTGCTCGGTTTGATCACCCCAACTTCGGGTTGGGGCAAAGTGCTCGGCCACGACCTGTCCCGGCCGAGTGCGTATCTTCACAAGGTTGGGGCGCTCATCGAGGGACCAGCCTTTCATCCCACACTCAGTGCGTCGAACAACCTGCGTGTCCTCACGACTATCGCCAATATCTCGGAGCACCGCATCGAAGAAGTGCTTGAGATTGTCGGGCTCACTGACCGAGCCGGGGACAAGTTCAAGTCGTTTTCGTTGGGAATGAAACAACGCCTCGGGCTTGCCGCGGCGCTGTTACCCGACCCAACGATTCTTATCCTCGATGAACCCACCAATGGCCTCGACCCTCAAGGGATTGCCGATATGCGAATACTGCTGCAGAGCTTCGCCGCACGGGGCACGACGGTCTTGATCTCCAGTCACTTGCTCGCCGAAATCGAACAAATTTGCCAACATCTCGTGGTGATCGACGAAGGCAACCTTGCATACCAAGGGCCGTTGCACGGATTGACAGAACGCAGTAGCGAACAACTCATCGTGGCAGCAGAACACGTTATCGATCATGGTCGACTCGCTCGCATCTACCGCGATCGCGGCTACGAGGTAATCACATCAGACATCGAATACTGCGAAACGCTCACGATTGCCGCCGCGCGGTGCATCGCACCGCAGCTAAATCGCATCGCAGCAACCGAGAACATCGTCCTGGCCCGCATCGAACCACACACCGTTCGCCTCGAAGACGCTGTCCTCGACCTCACACACAAACGCAGGAGCAACTCGTGATCCCTTCACTCCGATCAGAATTCGTGAAGTTGAGCCGCCGAGGCGTCGTCGTCGGTACCGGTTGCGCCACGGCAGGAGTCGCACTGCTCGGTACGGCAATCCCCTATATCACTGGGACGACGAGCGATGGAGGTGGCGGACCAATGAGCTCAGCGTCGACAACCGAGCCTGGGCTCGCCTCGCTTTCCAACGACGACGGCGCGATCCAGGGCATCGCGACCATCTCGAAACTCCTCGGCGTGGTGGTATTGGTGCTCGTCGCGCTTTCGGTAGCGAACGAATATACCCATGGAACATTGAAGAATCTCCTCGTGCGCCACCCGAAACGCGCGACGCTGCTGGGAGGCAAACTCGGTGCCTTGGCGATCAGTGCAACGACACTGGCGTTGTGGGCAACCGTGATCGCAGTAGCAGCGTCGTTCGCCCTTGCCCCACTCAACGATGTTCACATCGCGCAGTGGACCACCGCATCTGGCATCGCCAGCATCGGTACTGCTGCGATTGGTTTGGTCGCATCGAATCTCGCGTACGCGTCCATCGGGGCGCTCCTCGCTGTGTTGCTCCGAGCGCCTGCCACAGCTATTGGCATTGGCGTCGCGTGGGCATTGCTTGGAGAACAGCTCATCGGCTCGCTGATCGATGCTGTAGCCGATGTCAGCGCGTGGCTACCAGGAAGCCTTGCAAGTGGGCTCGTTGACACAAGCGACCTCGGCCGCATCAGCTCATCGCTTGCTCTCGCAGCGTGGGTTGCTGGATTCACAGCAATGGCCATCTTCGTATTCTCTCAACGCGAAGTCGACGCCTAAGCACTGCCATGACGCGAGCCCCACTGCCGGCGAAGATGTCCAGGTAGTTGCGAGGTGATGTTGGAGTTCCCCCAAGGTGTCGAGCCGATCATGGTTCTTGTCGCCACCCGACGACAACACACAAACAAAGGAGACCAACATGAAATCATCCAAGTTCCGCACAGTGCTCGCAGTCAGCGCCATCGGACTCACCGGCTTTTCAGGAGCGCTCGCTTTCAGCCCCGCCGAAGCTGCAACGTCGAGCACTTCGACTACAGCACCAAGCGAACACCCGAGCCGGGCCGGCGGGTTTGCAAAGCTCACCGATACCCAAAAGCAGTGCCTGACCGACGCTGGCTTGACTCGGCCCGAAGGCCGCCCAACGGCCGAGCAAAACAAGCAACTGCGAGCAGCGGCGCAAGGTTGCGGCATTGAAAAGCCTGCGAATGCGGGCCGCGGCAATGGTGGCGGACGAGGCCGTAACGGCCAGCGTTTCCAACAGCTCAGCGATGAACAGCGTGACTGCCTCACCGACGCCGGCGTGACCCGTCCGCAGGGTCGCCCGACGGCCGAGCAGATGAAGACGTTGCGTGCAGCGGCGGCCGACTGCAACATCGAAATCCCGGCACGAGGCGCGCACTCGGCGTAACTGCACGGCCTGCCGTGCACCTCACAATCCCCGCACAGTGGCGCTCCTTCCAAGGGGCGCCGCTGCTGCGTTGAAAAAGTCAATAAACACAGCGTAAACCCGCCTCCGTGCGAACTTTGTATATCTGACTACCGCAGCGGTACTGACATGCACAATATGCCCATTCACAGACCTCGGTAGGTTGGAGCGATGTTCGAGGGCGTTACCTATATCCGCGTGCGGCGCGACGCGCGTAATGTCGCGCGTTTAGGTGACTTTGAAGCCGGTGTTCATTTGCGCCCCGTTGGGCTGGGTCACCAACCGGAACGCTGCCGTTCCGATCGGGGCACCCAACGGCACGGCGTACGAATACATCCATGATCCGGTCCCGGAATTGACCGTTGCCACCGGCACGAAGGTCTGTCCGTGCAACTTCACCTCAATCACAACGGTCTGATCGAGCGGCCACTTCGTTCCGCTGAGAACAGTCGCCGTTCCGCGTGGCACGGTCTTCGGAGCGACGGCTACTTTCGTTTGATCGATGACCCAGCCGATCGCTTGGGCCGTTACGGTCGAACGCGCATACCGCCCGTTTGCCTTCGAGATCGGCGGAGAGATCGCCACCGCGCCGAAAGTGAGTGAACCATCGATATTGATTGTGTCGTACGCGGTGCCGACCGGGTACGAGTTGCCGGGTTTGAACCCCCATGCCACGGTGCCATCGATCGTTGCCGACCCCGAAACGTGCACCAATAAGTGACGAGGCCGTAGACAGTAACAACGGCAAAATTCAATTTGGAGGCGTCGCCGTTGTCGCCGCGCACATCCAAGAGGCGAGCGCGCCAACTCCATACTCAGGAAGGCTGACGATCAGCACCCCGAATGCAAAGCAAGTCGTGGAAGTAATCGCCGTTTCCGGGAAATGCAGCCCCACCGATCACACAGCGAGATTCAGCGGGACCGTTGGAATCGATTCCTAGGCGTAAAGCGTGAGCAAATTCGGAGATATCAGACATCGCCGAGAGTTCCGGGGATCGCCGATTTCGGCGTTTCCCCAGTTCTACAGAAGTGCCCGGGACGGGATTCGAACCCGTATGCCCATTACAGGCCGGCGGGTTTAAGCCGCCTGCGTCTGCCATTCCGCCACCCGGGCGGGTGCCGCACGCGATCACGCGCGACCGGAGGCTAGGCGTTTGTCACGCAGCGGCTTCGCCCATAGCGTCGGCGAGTGCCGCCAAAAGCGTCGATCGCATCCGCTCGGCCGCCTCGCCAATGAGCTGATTCGCGGCAATAACGCCATCCACCATGTCGAGTTCGATATCAACGACCGAACGACCCTGGAGACGGACAGCAACAATTGTGCCGCCCGCGAGACGCCGAATCGACCGCACCACGCCGATACGGCGCGGCGGCGACCGAAACGCTGGTACCTGCAAGCCCGCCGCGCGCGCCGCCATACCAAGCCGCCGCGCCGTGCGGGCAAAATGCAGGCTCGGAACATGGTTCGCACTCACCTCGTCAATATGGCAGACCCCTACGACACTTGTATATTCCGCCTACTCCGTCCGGCGCGGCGAGCTCGCTTCGGACTCATCTCGCTCGTCCCTCACTCCTGAGCTCCCTTGTCGCTTTTGAAAAAAGGAGCCAGGGAATTGGCCAATGAACGAGTTCCGTTCCACACCACAGCAGACGAGTACCGTCACGGCCATGCTGCGGGAACGCGACCGCGAGATTCTGCACCTCGCAATCCCCGCCTTCGGATCCCTTGTCGCAGGGCCCCTCTACGTACTCGCTGACACCGCAATCGTCGGCCATATCGGGCGCGATGCGCTGGCCGCGCTCGGGGTTGCGAGCGCGATCCTGCTCCCCGCATATGCGATTTTCAACTTCCTGGCGTACAACACAACGGGAGCCGTAGCGCGCAGCCGCGGCGCGGGCAACGACGCAGCCGCTGCGGCTCACGGGCTCGCGGGCCTTTGGCTCAGCGTTGCAATCGGCATCACCGTGTTGGTGTTAGGGATCGCAAGCGCAGAGCCGATTACCAACGCGATCTCTCCAAATAGTGAAGTGGCAAGCCTGGCACTCACCTATCTGCGTATCAGTTTCTGCGGGGCACCAATGTTCATGATTGCTCTCGCGGCGACGGGCTACCTGCGCGGCGCTGAGGATACAAAAACCCCTCTATTCATTGCGATTGGTGCCAATATCACAAATATCGTGCTGGAACTTGTTTTCGTTTACAAGTTCGATTGGGGTATCGCAGGTTCGGCTTGGGGCACGGTAATTGCACAAACCATCGCCGCTTGCGCTTTCCTGATCATCACCAACGCCCACTTTCAACGCGCCGACGTCACGCTTCGACCGCATTGGCAGTCAATCAAAACCACTGCAAGAGTCGGGGTGCACCTCATGTTGCGCACCGGTTCGCTGATTACTGCCTTCTTCGTCGCTTCAGTGTTGGCAGCACGGCTCGGAGCAACACAAATTGCAGCGCACCAAATCGCGGAGCAAATTTGGGTATTTCTCGCGTTCGCACTCGATGCAATCGCCATAGCCGGCCAAGTGATCGTCGGGCGCACCTTGGGCGCGGGCGACCACGCCGCCACCAGAAAAGCAACCGCGACGATGCTCCGTTGGGGTTGGTGGTCTGGGTGCATATGTGCGGTACTGATCATTGGCTTACATCAGTGGTTGCCGAAGTTGTTCACCAACGACATTGCAATCCGCCAAGAAGTCGGGCAACTCCTCTGGATCGTCGCGGCAATGCAGCCAATTGGAGCGATTGTGTACGTGCTTGACGGCATACTCATCGGCGCTGGCGATGTGCGATACCTCGCGCGTGCGATGGCATGGGCTTCCGCCGTATTTCTCGCAGCTGCGGCATCGGTGGTCATGTTGGGAGGCAACCTCGTCGCGCTGTGGTTTGCACTATTTGCATTTGTTATCGCCCGTTTCGGGGGAATGGTGCACCGTTACCGGGGCCCAACCTGGCTCGTACTGGGCCAAACGCCGCCGTGACGACGGCCCACGTTTGACAAACACCACCGCCCAGTTTGCAAAATCGGCCCGAACGCGGTTCGATGGCAGCAATGTCGGAGCCAAACGAACCCCGTGTCGCCCCCGGCAATGCGCCGCTTACCAAGGGCCGAGCCCCGGTGAAACCGGTCCTCGTCGACTCGGCGCCCACCAATGCAATCGATCTCACGGCACCCGATGTGTCAGCCCCGGCAGAGCTCGTAGCAATCACCCGAGCCCGCCACGAACCGCGCAGCGATCCGGCTTCAATTCCGCCGGACGCCGAGATTCGGCGAAGCGACGTGGATCATTGGGGTCGTAGTGAGAAGATGCGATCACTTGTGCGCTCCGTGTACGGCCCGATCGACAAGTACTACTTCCGCACATCATGGGAGGGTTTCGAAAACCTCCCAGCGGTAGGCGGCGCGCTGTTGGTGTCGAACCATGCCGGCGCAATTCCTTCCGATGCACCCGCGATCATGCACGGAGTCGAAACGAAACTCGGTCGCCCGGTGTACGGGCTCGCCGAGTATCTCTTTCGGACGATTCCAGTAGTCGGCACGATGTGGTCGCGCGTCGGCGGAGTCACGGCCAACGCCGACAACGCATTCCGTTTGCTCCACGACGAACAACAACTCGTTTTGGTCTTTCCAGAAGGCACCAAAGGCACAGGCAAGACCTACGCCGATCGCTACCAACTCCGTCGCTTCGGACGCGGGGGTTTCATCGAAATCGCTATGCGGTCGGGCGTACCGATTATCCCGTTGGCGGTAATGGGCGCCGAAGAGTCAATGCCAATCGTATGGAAAAGCTCACGCCTCGCGAAACTCACCGGCCTGCCCTACGCGCCAATCACTGCAAACATGCTCGCGTTCGGGCCGTTTGGCGCACTCGCCTACTTCCCCGCGAAATTCCGAATTCGTGTGCTTCCACCAGTGCATTTCGACGTAGAACCTGGCCAAGAGCGCTACTCACGCTCTCGGGTCATGACCGAATCGGAACGCGTCCGTCGCCTTATTCAAGATGCGCTGTACGACATGCTCCGTCGCCGTAAATCAGTTTGGTTCGGATAATCATGCGCGTACTCGTAACCGGCCTCTCGACATTTTGGGGTGGCAAGCTCGCACAAGAACTGGAGCGCCGCGACGACGTTGAAGTTGTCGTCGGTCTTGATACTCGCGAGCCGCAGGTACCCCTAGAACGCACCGAATTCGTACGAGCCGATGCGTCCTACTCGATCCTCGAGCGCATCGTGAAAGCTGCTCAGATCGACACCGTCTTGCACACACACCTCATTGTCGACAGCACGCTCGCTTCCGGTCGCACCGTGCACGAAATCAACGTCATCGGCACAATGAATCTGTTGGCGGCTGCCGGAGCTCCCGGCAGTCCGGTGCGCAAGGTCATTGTAAAAAATAGCGGCTACGTATACGGCGCACATCAGCGTGATGCGTACTACATCCGTGAAGAAATGCAGCGCAGCAGCGAACCACGATCCAACATGGAACGCTCCCTCATTGAGGTTGAAGCGTTCCTACGCGACTTTGCCGAGGAGAACCCCCACATCGCGGTCACGCTCCTGAGATTTACGAATGTGCTCGGCGACAATCTCGACACTCCATTCGCGCAAGCCTTACGGCTACCTATGGTGCCCGAGATTTTCGGGTTCGATCCACGATTGCAGTTTGTGCACGAAGAAGACGTCGTCGGCGCACTTACCTACGCCACATTCAACGATGTACCGGGTGTATTCAACGTAGCGGGCGACGGCGAAATGCCGTGGAGCGAGATCTGCAAAATCGTTGCCAAGCGTCGAGTCGCGCTCCCACCAGTATTGACTGGGTACACCGCAGAAGTACTCAAACTCGCAAAGATTGTGAACCTGCCACCCGAATGGCTCGACCTACTGCGTTTCGGGCGAGGTCTCGACAACACACGTTTCAAACGTGCGGGCTACAAGTATCGGTACACGACCCCAGGAACTGTCGAGTCATTTGCGCGCGGGTTGCGCCTGCAAACCGCCGTCGGAGACAAAAATCCTGGCTATCGCTACGAACGTGAAGTCGAAGATTTCTTCCGTCATTCCCCGGCAGTCGTGCGCAAGGTGTAAATCAACATCTATGCCACTTCACGTTGAACGCCACGACCGCGTCGCAGTACTGACCCTCGACGACGCCGAACGCAAAAATGCATTGACCCTCCCACTCGTCGATGAGATCGTCACGGCTTTTGACGATCTCGAAACCGATGACACCATTGGAGCCGTCGTCGTCACTGGTGCGGGATCCGTATTTTGCGCAGGGGCCGACACATCGGCGCTCGCGGCGTTCGCCCGTGACGACAGCACCGACGAAGAGCGCACCCAAGTGGCCAAAGTTTACGACGGGTTTCTTCGAGTCTTGCGATCCGATCTGCCCACCATCGCAGCCGTCAACGGACCTGCGGTTGGAGCGGGTTTCAATCTCGCGTTGGCCTGCGACGTGAGAGTGGTGGGGCCGAAAGCTCGCTTCGATGCACGGTTCTTGCGGATCGGTCTGCATCCCGGAGGCGGCCATCTTTGGCTGCTCGAACGGTTAGTCGGGCCACAAACGGCCGCAGCCATCACGCTCTTCAGCACCCCACTGAATGCCGACGAGGCGGTCACGAGAGGCCTGGCGTGGTCCCAGCATGATCACGACTCGTTGATCAGTAGCGCCATCGAGCTCGCAGCTCGTGCTGCGCACGCCCCGAAGCCACTCAGTCTGCGGGTCAAAAACACCCTGCGCGCGGCGGCTTGGCAACCCAACTTCGACACCGCCGTTCGAACCGAGCTTGACCACCAGACCTGGTCATTCACGCAGGGTTGGTTTGGCAAATAACTCGGCAACACCAAACTCCTAGACGAGAGCCAACCAACGCGCATGCAAGTCCGCTTCGCGGACTCGGTATTCCTCACTCGTAATCGCGTATCGCACATGGTCTTCGTACACGCCTTGTATCTGCAAAAACCGCAGGGCCGTCCCCTCCTCGCGAAGGTCGAGTTTCTCGGCGACTTTGCGACTCGCGGCGTTACGGGGCACAATTGCGGCTTCGATCCGGTGCAACGCCAAAACGTCGAACGCATATCGCAGCGCCAGCACAACGCCCTCAGGCACGTACTCATGCCCAGCGTGGGCTTCGTCGATCCAGTAACCCACGTATGCGGTCTGAAACGGTCCACGTTGCACACTGCCTAAGCTCACTTCACCAACAAGCCTGCCATCGCGCAAAAACATCCCGAATCCATAGGCAGCATCAAAATTGCGTTGCCGATCCCACGCATTGCAACGCACCCGAAACGCCTCACGATCCACGACCGGGTCGGCAGCTCCTGGTTCGAGCCGGGGCTCCCATGATTCGAGCCATTCGCGTCCGCGCTCACGAATTTCTCGCCATGCGGCCCAATCTTCGAGCCGCAACGGACGCAGCAGCACACGAGGTCCAATCAGCTCTACTGGTTCTTGCTTGCGCGCCATCGAGACACAGGATATGGGCCTTGTAACGTGACACGATGCCTCGGCCTGTAAATGACAATCGCCTCGTTTGGATCGACCTCGAAATGACGGGCTTGGAACCCGATCATGATGTGATTGTCGAGATCGCATGCTTGGTTACGGACAACGATCTCGATATCCTCGATGACGGCATCGACATTGTGGTGCATCAAAGCGATGAAGCATTGTCGGTGATGGACGACTTTGTCGTGAACATGCATACGAAATCTGGACTGATTCTCGAAATCGCAGCATCAACGATCGACTTGGCGACTGCTGGGGCCACCACCCTTGAGTACATCAGGCAATACATCCCAACGGCTGGCACAACGCCGCTCTGCGGCAACTCGATCGGCACTGATCGTCGTTTCCTCTCCGCGTATCTGCGGGAAATCGACGACTACTTGCACTACCGAAGCATCGACGTGTCTTCGTTCAAAGAACTCTGTCGTCGTTGGTACCCAACCGAATACAAATCACGCCCAGGTAAGCAAGAAACTCACCGAGCCCTCGACGATATTCGTGAATCCGTTGCGGAGATGAAGTACTACCGCGAAGCGATGCTTAAAGCACCGTAAGTTCAGCGAGCACGGGCACGTGCTCCGCTCCGTGCGTGAACAGCTCCAAATCGACCACAGACTCTTCGGCAGCCACGATGGCACGAGCGACCGTATCCGCCCATCGAGCAACCCGCGTGACGGTTGTATCTGGAAGCTCAACTCCACCAGCATCGGCAACGCGTTGGACGGCCTCGGACGCTGCGTGCCCGGCGCGACACGCCTCACGAAGTTGATGTTGCTTGCGCAAGACCGTTTCAATATGCAAAAACGCGCGCGTCACGTCGATTTCATCGGCGACCGACGCTGTCATCGCGTCAATATCAATCGCGAGCGCGCGAAGATCATCAATTGTGAGTTCACCGAGCGCATTCAGGAACGCAGCAAGTTCCATAACTTTTGATCGACAAAACGGACCGATCAAAGAGCATTAGAACGAGCTAATTCCAAACAGATACCGTCCAAAATGTCGGATTCACTGACCAACATTTCCTCGAAACCCCAGTGGCGCATAACGCAAACCGCCACCGCGACACCGCCCACGATCACATCCACCCGGCCCGGTTCAAGGCCAGGGTTGTGGGCGCGATCCGCAATACTCTCGGTTGCCAATGTCCGAAACACCTCTTCTGCGGCTTCACGCGTGATCCGATAGTGATGAATCCGATCACGGTCGTACTCAGCAAGCCCTTGGTCGACGGACGCGATAGTTGACACGGTCCCGGCGAGCCCGACCAACGTCGCTGCTGCACTTGCACCCGGCACGTCGCGATCCACATCAGCGAGATAATCGCGAATCACAGAAACCGTCTGGCTGAGTTCTTCCGGCGCCGGTGGATCGCTATGCAGGTACTGCTCGGTGAGTCGTACGCACCCAATATTGATCGACACGACCCCCTCGACGTCGTCGGTGCCAGCGACGAACTCAGTGCTCCCGCCACCGATATCGACGATGAGATATGGCCCTGGTGCATCGAGCCCAATCGTCGCACCGCGAAACGATAACGAACCCTCCTCGGCTCCGCTAATGATTTCGGGACGGACCCCGAGCACCGCTTCGCACGCGTCGAGCAGATCGCCGCCATTGGTTGCGTCTCGCGCCGCACTTGTGGTGACCGCGCGAATGCAGAGTACGTCGTGTTGATCGGCGACTCCACGAAACTCACGCAATGCGTCGACGACGCGCGCTATCGCGTCAGGATGCAGGCGTCGAGTCGCATCGACACCTTGACCCAAGCGGGTGATCGTCATCCGCCGATCAAGAGTGATCAATTCGCCATTGACCACATCTGCGACCAAGATGCGCGTCGAGTTAGTACCCATGTCAATAGCGGCAACGCGCACTAGGTGAGCTCCTGTTCGTTGTTCAAGACCGAATGCACCAGCGCACCTACCGGGTCGTCGCCTCCAGCCAAAAAGTATGCGTAGTGAGCGTGCAAACACTTCAGGCCACGCGCGGTACCCGCGACTCCGCCGGTCGGATGCGGTAATGGGGCTCCGGGTGCAATAAACGCAGCGCGCTCTTCGGCGTATCGAGCGTGCGCCGCCGCAACTGCATCTGCAGATACGAGATCGGCAAAATGCTTCACTGCTCCCGACGATTCAAGCCGAGATACCGCATCAACAAGGTTGCGGTCGGTCAGCCAGTAGAGCGTGGGCATCGGCGTACCGTCATGCAGAAACGGGGCATTGCGAATCACTACCGGATGTCCGTCTGCTGCACGCACCGCCACTTCGAAGTCAGCCAGCGGAGGGCGCCCGAGCTGCTCTGTGACAGCACCAATATCGACGACGGAGGAATCCACAGCTGCGCAGTGTACGAGCGATCCATACCAAAAATCGCTGCGAGTCGCACCGAGTTTGGCCGTCCGCGGGTTACCGAGACGTTGTCGTTGTTGTCTGGCGCTTTGGAGGTTGCAGTACAACGGTGTAAGCCTTCTCATTCGGCCGGGCCATGTTGTACTTCTCGCGCGCCACGCGCTCAATTTCTGATGTCATCCGCAGCCGTTTAGCTTGGATGCGCAATTCGGCGTTTTCTTTCTCGATACTCGCCAAATTCCGGCGCGACTCATTTACCGCTCGCTGTTGAGCCAGCAAAGATTGAGTCGGGTACGCAAACAAGAACGCTGCGATGATCAACACCACGGCGCCCGAAGCGACTCGCAAGCGGGTGATCGATCGACCCATTGTCATGGTCTCCCAGCGAACGCAGCGCGTCCGATATAAGCCGCACCTTCGCCCAATTGCTGCTCGATGCGCAGCAATTGGTTGTACTTGGCAACGCGGTCACTTCGCGCTGGCGCACCAGTCTTGATCATGCCGCAGTTCGTCGCGACGGCGAGATCGGCAATCGTCGTGTCTTCAGTTTCACCGCTGCGATGCGACATCACCGACGTATAGCCGTTACGAGCGCCCAAGGCCACCGTGTCGAGGGTTTCGGTCAGCGATCCAATCTGGTTCACTTTGATCAAAATTGAGTTCGCGACACCACGATCAATGCCCTGTTGCAAACGTTCGACGTTCGTGACAAAGAGGTCATCACCAACAAGTTGCACGCGGTCTCCGACGCGGCCGGTCAAGGCTTTCCAGCCTTCCCAATCGTCTTCAAACAGACCGTCTTCGACAGAAATGATTGGGTAGCGGTTGCAAAGGTCGGTCAGGTAGTCGGCCATCTCCGCGGGGCTGAGAGAGCGACCTTCGCCACTCAGCTCATACCGACCATCTGTAAAAAATTCACTCGACGCCGTGTCCAGCGCGAGTGCGATGTCTTCGCCAGGACGGTAGCCCGCAGCCTCAATACCTTGCAGCAGCAGTTTCAACGCTTCTTCATTGCTTGGCAAATTGGGAGCGAAGCCGCCTTCGTCACCAACGGCTGTGCTTAAACCCCGATCTTTGAGCAGCTTCTTGAGCGCGTGATATGTCTCGGTGCCCCATTGCAGCGCTTCGCAAAAGCTTGCCGCGCCGACCGGCGCGAGCATGAACTCCTGTAAATCAACATTCGAATCCGCGTGCGCGCCGCCATTGAGGACATTCATTAACGGTACGGGTAATACGTGGGCGTTCGCTCCCCCGACGTAGCGGTACAGCGGCAAGTCGTGATGATCCGCAGCAGCATGGGCCACAGCAAGACTCACGCCCAGCAGCGCGTTGGCGCCGAGGCGTCCCTTGCCAGGCGTGCCGTCCAACAAGACCAAGGTGTGATCAATACTTCGCTGATCAGCGCCATCGAGCCCACACAACGCATCACGGATTTCTCCGTTCACATTGCCGACCGCGAGAGCAACGCCCTTGCCGCCGTATCGAGCCCCGCCGTCGCGGAGTTCATGGGCCTCGTGTGCCCCAGTGCTCGCACCACTCGGCACCGCAGCCCGGCCGCGCGCGCCCGACCTCAGCTCAACCTCCACCTCAATGGTGGGGTTGCCACGAGAATCCAAAATTTCACGGGCGTTGATGTCATCGATGACTGTCACTGTTGCTCCTGTTGCAAGTGTGGAGAATGTAGACGTTTGTGAACCGATTGTCGACCACTGAGCGAAAGATCAACGAAGATTCTTCGAATGCCCGTGGCCAAGCACGCTCAGTGAAGCGCGTGCACACCACACAATTCCAACTCAAAGTCACAAAGGGGCATGAATTACCCCATTTGGTCGGCCGACACCCCTACGGCAGGTCTGGCTCTCCACAACCGCGACCTGTGGGCTACCAGTCGTGACCGCCAGCGCGAAGATCGCTCCATCGTTGTCGCACCTCAGCAATGTGCAGATCTTCGAGCTGCGAACCTTCGCGTTGTGCTTGCGCTTCGAGCGTACGCACATCGTCGCGCATCCTCGACGCGAAGCCGCGCAACGCGGCCTCGGGATCCACGTCGTGCGCACGAGCCACCGCGACACTGGCAGCCAACACTTCTCCAACTGCTGCTTCGACGGCACCGCGCGAAACCGAGCAAAGACCAGCCGCCGCGGCGGCCAACCATGCTTGCGGATCATCATCGGCAGGGTCGATACCGACGACTTTCATTTTTCGGTACAACTTCGGGGTATACAGCAGCGCAGGCAACGCGACCGGCAGACCGTCAACCAAACTGTCGCTATTGGTTTCGGCTTTCTTAATGGTTTCCCAATTGCTCACAACTTCGTCGGCGTTCGCCACGCTCGCATCGCCGAACACATGTGGGTGACGGTGCACAAGCTTGGCGTGGACGGTCGTAGCTACATCTGCGGCACTGAATGCACCTGCCTCAACCGCAAGCGCAGAATGAATCATGACTTGAAACAAAAGGTCGCCAAGTTCGTCTTCAAGTTTCGCATAGTCATCAAAGTCAACGTCTTCGTCTCCACTGGGAGCATCAATCGGAAGTCGTTCAATGGCTTCGACAACTTCATACGCCTCTTCAAGGGTGTGGCGCGCCAAAGAATGGTGCGATTGTTTGGCATCCCAGGGGCACCCCCCTGGTCCGCGAAGCCGCAGTGTGAGCTGCCAAAGCCGTGCAAATTCGCTCGCTATTTCTACCGACCCAGTATCGACGAATACCGACGTAAGGTGATCGGGTTGCACGACCCGATCAAGGTCTTCCAAACGAACTCTTTGGACCAACTCATTTGGCAATCCGAGGCGCTGCAACACCACAACTTCATGATCCGCTGCTAATGCGTCTAACAACGCAAGCTTCACATCTGACAACACAAACACCGAATCGGTTTGGGCAATCAGCAGCGCTCCGGATCTTCCAGCAATCTGCACGTCAAAATCGCGGGCGTCAATAACTCGCGCACCCGCAAGTGGATCAACGCCAACGTGAGCCCACGCCAGGTCAGCGAAGGACAAGCCAGGAACGATAACGAGATCCTTTGCTCGCTCGCGCAGCAATACCACGGTGCGTTCGGCGACGACGGGGTTACCTGGCACCGCGTACACCACGTCATCGGCCTGCGCTGCTTCCATCACTTTGGCAACGATCGACTCGTACACCAACTCGAGATCGTCGCTGGCTTCGTAGAGATGATCGAAGCTCTCGAACACAATACCGACGGCGACGAGATCATCCACCACAGGATGACGCTCGGTACGCACAAAGCGCCGCGCGGCAATACTGATCGCGCGACTCGCGGCAGGCAACACAAACTCCGCGCCAGCTGGGCCAAGGCCGACGACAGTGATCTGGCCGGGCATCAGCAACTACTTAGATGGCTTCGATGGTCGTTCGTTTTGAATTTCTGGGAACGTCGGACGAGTCGGAGCGCTTGTCGGCGTCACACCGTTGGGTGGCGCACCTGGCGTACCCGGAGTTGCTGGTGTGCCTTTTGCTATGACCCCAGGAATGCCTCGTTGAGTCGGTCCCCAGGAGCCAATAAACGGATCGATACTGACTTCGGCTTCCTCAATGAGCTTACCGAGAGCTCGGTTGCCTGAGGTGTCTTGTTGCTGGAGCTGCACAAGAATCTCCGCGCGGACCTCGGCGAGCCGCGGCGCCACAAATGCGGTGGTTTTGATCACGTGAAATCCAAATTCTGATTTCACTGGACTGGTCGGCGTATCTACAACTGACGCGAGCGCCGCTTGTTCGAACTCTGGGACGAAAGTGCCGGGAACCAAACAACCAAGATCGCCGCCTTTGGCTTTCGAGCCCTGGTCAATGGAAACGGCTTGGGCAACCGCAGCAAAGGTTTCACCACCTTGGATACGTTGCAAAGCTGCGTTCGCTTCTGCCTCGGTCTTGACCAAGACATGCGCAACGCTCTTGGCACTTTCACATCCGTACTGCGCGTTGTAGGCAGCCTCAATTTGTTCCTCAGTAATTTCCTTCGACTGCGACTTCCTCAACGCCTCGAATCGACCACGTGCACTCACAAAATCATCAAGGAATTCCTTGCTGAAACCCTTTGCGCTCGGATCTCCGGTCACTTGCTTGCGTAGTTCATTCACAAAGGAGTCAGAAACCTTGAGTCCGGCTTTCTCGAATGCGTCGTCGAAAATGGATTGCTGGATTAACGCGTCTAACCGCTCGGCTCGATACGCAGGAAGCGCATTGCCCTTGGCATCGACGATGGGAGTGTTGCCTTGTGCCATCGCCGCAACAAACTCCTTGTTGGCCGTCCAGGGCGCGATCACAGCATCGAGATCTTTCGCGGAGATTTTCATCCCGTCGACGACGGCCGCAATGGAACCAGCTGTGAGGCCAGAACCCGTCAAAACTTTGCTTGCGGGCGAGGTCTTGTCGCGCCTCGACCACAACAACCCTGCGCCAAAGGCCACAACCAGTGTCATGACCAGGATCGTCGCGATGATCGAACGCGCGCTCATTTGCAGTGCTGGTGCCGGTTCGGGCGACAGCGTTGCGAATGGCACGTTTGATTGATCGTCGTCGGAAATATCGTTTTCGCTCATGAGACCGGTCAGGCTACCGGCGACAGGTCCAGCTTTACGACCGTGGCCCCATTGCCGTTCAGTTTTGGACTTCATTCTCACGCGCGCGTGCAGCGACTACGCCTTGACAGCATCGAGAGGCGCGATCTCAGTGAAGATATCCAAGATGGCCTTGGCTTCAGCCCCCGGTGTAACCCCTCGTAGCGGCACAACGACCGTCGGACCCGCGGGTGTGTTATTCACCGTCGTACTTGGTGCCATGCGCTGGAGCCGGATCTCCGTGCTCTTTTTCATCTCCCACCCCTCGATACGGACCCGTCCGTTAGTGAGTTGCAACTCACGAATGCCGCGGGCCGCGCACGCGACCCGAAGCCTCGCCACCGTAATGAGCGCAGCCGCAGGCTCCGGCAACGGCCCGTATCGGTCGAGCCACTCGTGTTCAACGTCATCAACTTCGGCATCAGTAGTGACCGCCGCCAGACGACGGTAGGCCTCCATCCTCACGTCGTCACGGCTGACATATTCACGGGGAAGGTTTGCATCTCCGGGAATATCAACCGTCACCTCAGATCGCACCTCACGCACTTCGCCAGTGAGTTCGCCCACTGCCTCAGTGACCATTTCCATGTAGAGGTCGAAACCAACGGCTGCGATATGACCACTCTGTTCAGCTCCGAGCAAATTGCCGGCACCGCGGATTTCGAGGTCGCGCATCGCGAGTTTGAAACCGGAACCGAGATCGGTGAACTCGCCAATTGCTTTCAACCGTTCGTATGCCTCTTCACTCAAGGAAGCGTCACGCGGATACAGCAGGTAGGCGTATGCGCGTTGGCCGCGCCGCCCGACGCGACCACGCAACTGGTACAGCTGCGAGAGACCCAGGAGATCGGAACGGTCGACAACGAGCGTGTTAACGGTCGGCATATCAAGGCCACTTTCCACAATGGTGGTACAGACCAAGACGTCGTATTCGCGATCCCAAAACGATGTCACCGCGCGTTCGAGTCGGCCTTCGTCCATCTGTCCGTGCGCAATATTGATGCGGGCTTCAGGCACAAGCGCACGTAGATCTTCTGCAACGTGTTCAATATCGCGCACGCGATTGTGTACGAATAGCACCTGGCCTTCACGCAGCAACTCCCGCCGGATTGCTTCCGCGACCGCGCGTTCGTCGTATTCGTTCACGTACGTCAAGATCGGTTGGCGATCTTCAGGCGGTGTGTTCACCAACGATAAATCTCGAATGCCGGTGATTGACATTTCTAGTGTGCGCGGGATCGGCGTTGCCGTCAGTGTCAAAATGTCAACGCCGGTGCGAAACTGCTTAATTTTCTCTTTATGTTGAACACCAAATCGTTGTTCCTCATCAACAACGAGCAACCCGAGATCTCTGAAAGACACATCGCCCGAGATCAGTCGATGCGTACCAATGACCACATCGACGGAGCCATCCGCGACGCCACCAAGCACCTGCTTCGTCTCTTTGGCCGACAAGAAGCGAGACAGCACTTCGACGCGAACCGGGTAGTTCGCAAAACGCTCTCGGAACGTTTGTCCGTGCTGACCAGCAAGCAAGGTAGTAGGCACAAGGATCGCGGCCTGCTTGCCCTCTTGCACACACTTGAATACCGCACGCAACGCAACTTCGGTTTTTCCATATCCCACGTCGCCACATACGAGTCGATCCATTGGGATTGGTCGCTCCATATCGGCCTTGACATCGTCGATCGCTTTGAGTTGATCAGGTGTCTCTTCATAGGGGAACGCATCTTCAATTTCACGCTGCCAAGGAGTATCGACGCCAAAGGAATGGCCAGGAGTTGCCAGGCGCCGCCGGTACAAGATGATGAGTTCCGCAGCAATGTCGTGCGCGGCCTTCCGGACCTTGGCGCGAGCCTTCTCCCAATCTGCACCACCCATCTTCGACAACCGCGGCGTATCACCACCGGTGTATTTCCGAATGATGCCAATTTGATCGGTGGGAACGTAGACGCGTTCGTTGCCACGAAACTCAACAACCAGGTAGTCGCGTGTGAAGCCAAACATCGTGCGCTCCACCATGTCGGTGAATCGGCCAATGCCATGCTGTCGGTGCACAACATAGTCGCCTTTTGCCATTCCCTCATAGAAATCAGCACCTTTTCGCGCGCCGCGAGGTTTGCGATGCACGCGACGGCGGCCGGTAAGATCGGCTTCCGCGATCAACACCAGGTTGTAGCCGGCGAGCACCACACCACGGTCAAGAGGTGCAACCACAACGTGTACGCCCGGTTGGCCCAACAATGGCGATCGATCGGAAACGCGCTCGTGAATATCGATCGTGAGGCCCTCACCGGCAAGCACTTCGCAGATTCTGCGCGCGCTGCCCGTGCCTTCTGCGCAAACGACCACCCGCATACCGTCGGCGCGCAACCGTTGCAAGCGTTGTACCAACGCCTCGGTATCGCCAACCACAGGATCAAATTGTGAAGCCGCCACGGATTGAGTACCCGGACCGTCGGGAGTATTCAGCAGCGGAACCCAACCCGCTTGGGTGTGTTCTAACAGCCGATCGAACGGCAAGGACAACCGCGGAAACGACTCATGTTCGCCATTTGGCACGCCCCATGTAGCAGCCAACACCGACGCCAAACTCGCCTCCTCGTCCAGCAGCTCTTGAGCGCGATCGCGCATGCGTCGAGGTTCGCAGAGCACTACAAGCGATCCGCTGGGCAACAAATCAGGAAGCAAATGCTCTTCATCGCAAAGCCATGGCAGCCAACTCTCCATGCCATCGAAGATGGCACCCTCGCTGAGCCGCTCCCATTGTTCGCGCCCCCAAGGCTGCCATTGCAACAACGACTGAGCTCGTTCACGAACCTCCTCAGTCGGCAGCAATTCGCGCGCAGGGAACAGTGCCGTCGACTCAATATCTTCGGTGCTGCGCTGATCGGCAATCGAGAAATGGCTCAATCGATCCACTTCGTCACCCCAAAGATCGATCCGTACCGGATGATCAGCAGTGACTGGATACACGTCCACGATGGAACCGCGCACCGCAACCTCGCCACGGGCTTCCACTTGATATTCCCTGCGGTACCCCGACGTCACCAGTTGGGCAACCATCTCGTCACGATCGATGTGGTGTCCTTTGCGCACGAAGAGGGGGCGTATGTCTTCAACGTGGGGGCCGAGACGCTGCACTAAGGCGCGCACTGGAGCGACAATGACCGCTGGTAAATGTTCGCCTCCGGCACGCAGCCGCCACATCACCCTGAGCCGCTTGCCCATCGTGTCGCTCGCGGGTGAGACCCGCTCAAACGGCAAGGTTTCCCACGCCGGAAACAACTCAATGCTCTCAGGCCCGAGAAAAAGCCCAAGATCGTGCGCCAGCCGTTCAGATTCGATGCCGGTAGGTACCGCGACCAGTATCGGACGACGGGCCGTGGTGCGAGCGAGTGCGGCTGTAAAGATCGCTCGGGCGGCTTCGGGCACAGCCACGCTGTTGCCGTGCCCAGCCGACGCGCCCATGAGCGCGGTATCGCCATCGAGGATGAGAGGTACGCCGTACAGCGGAGCGTGTTGCGACACAGGTTTCCTTTAGTGCAAGGGAACTGCAAGGATACGGGCCATGCATTTCGATGAAGCACCCAGCCGCCGCGACATATTGCGAGCCATGGCACTCGGCGCGATCGCCCTGCCTTCCGCCGGAGCACTCCTCAGCGCCTGTTCGAGCGACGGCGGGGTGACCGCCAAATCCACCACGACGAGTGGTCCAGCCTCGCGCCTGTCGCCTACCACCTCAGCCTTCGACCCAGACCGCCCGTGGTGGTTGCAGCAAGGCTTTGCACCCGTCACCAAGGAACTCACGACGACCAAACTCGCCGTCACCGGAGCGATCCCTCCAGCACTCAGCGGCCTGTACGTGCGCAACGGCTCGAATCCATCGAAGGCCGACTCATCGCACTGGTTTTTCGGAGATGGGATGTTGCACGGAGTGCGCTTGAATGCGGGGAAGGCCGAGTGGTATCGCAACCGATACGTCCAGACTCCGCTGTACAAACAAGGCATCGGTTTCGGTGGAAGCGGTGCGCCGGGGGGCCAGTCGACCCAAAGCAACGTTTCGGTGCTGTGGCATGCGAACACGCTGCTGAGTTCGGGAGAGGTGGGCTTTCCTTTCGCAATCAACCCCGAGGATCTCAGCACAGTCGGGGTGCACGACTTCGGCGGCCGATTGAAGTCGTCGTTCACTGCTCACCCCAAAATCGACCCAGCCACGGGGTACTTGCACTCCTTCGGCTACGGATTCACTGATCCATTCCTCACCTACAACGTCACCGATGCAAGCGGAAAACTCATCAGCAGCGAAGGCGTCAAGGTCGCGGGCCCAACGATGATCCACGACTTCGCAATTACCGACAGGGACGTAATTTTCTGGGAGTTGCCCGTCGTATTTGATCTGCAATCCGCGATCAAATGGCTCGACGATCCTCAGTCGGGAACAATGCCGTTTCAATGGAAGCCGGCCTACGGAGCACGAATTGGAATCATGCCCCTCGCAGGACCAACGTCCAAGATCGTCTGGTACGAAATCGATCCGTGCTACGTATTTCACGGCGTGAACGCGTATCGCGATAACGAGAACGTCATCATTGATGTTTGCCGGCTCGACTCAATGTTCAAGCCGGGAGAGAACTTCGCCGGCGAGCTCTCGTTGCGACGATGGACCATCGACACCATGAGTTCGAAGGTCAGCGACGACATCATTGTCGAGCACCAACCCGGCGAGCTACCGACTCGCGATCCGCGTGTGGTGGGCCGCAAGCATCGCTACGGATACTTCGTACAAACGCGCGACAGCGACACAACCGTCGATTTCGGTGGAGTGATTAAGCATGACTACCAAACCAACGCGCGCACGACATGGGAACCCGGACCATCGATCCATAGCGGCGAATGGTTGTTCGTGCCCGACGGCGAATCCAACGAACAAGACGCCGGCTGGTTGCTGTCGTACGTACACGACGCAGCGGCAGATACCAGCGAACTCGCAATTATTGATGCATCAGACGTGGCTCGTGGCCCGATCGCGCGCGTGCATCTCCCGCAACGGGTCCCGTACGGATTCCATGGCACATGGGTTCCCAGCGACTGAAGACGCTGCCTTGGAGTGTCATGGGTTACGCGTGCCACCGCTTCACCATTGCGTACGCAGTCAACAACAACAACGACGTGTCAACCACTGCAACCCATAACGTACGAGCGCGCAACTGCGCAGCAAGGACGAGATCAGACGATTGCAGCGCCACAATGTGTTGGTTAATAAGTCGATCGAACACGGCGACTCCCGTGACAGCTCCGACCACGATCATCGCGACACCAACAATGACGAAACCTGCGCTGAAGTTGTAATCGGATTCGAGCACCAGCAACACGCCGGTGAACGCAACGAGGGCACCAACAACGTTGTAGTACCGGCGACCGAGGAACAGCGTTGCTGAAATCCACCCCAAGTTCTCGGGTATCGAGCGCCGTGCGAACCAAGGTGTCAAAACAAACTGCACGACATTTGCGCCAAGCCAAGCTGATATTGCAGCAATATGGGCAACCAAAAGAACGTCCCGACGCATGGTCATCTACTCCTCGTCGGGGACCCAATTGCCATGGAACCCAAAGGGAACCCGTTGTGGCAACGAGATCACGGCCAGAGGCTCGCCGGTGAAATCTTGGGCGTTCAGGATGACAACATCGCTTGAGTCGGTCGTGGCGTCGTAGACGTAGGACATGATCCAACCATCATCTTCGGCCGCATCATCGTGACGGGGCACGAACACTGGCTCCAGCGTCACGCGACCGCTGCCGTATTCGTGCACCTCGGTAGTGCCTCGTTCCAAGTCGTGTTTCAACGCTGGCCCATGCTCAATTCCTTCGCCGAACGAAGCCCCATAACCGAATCGATTCTTTTGTCCGATGAGCCGCTCATCCATCCGGGGAAATTCCTGACCACGGTCATCGAGCACTTCTTCGTGCACTCGCGCGGTTGCAGGATCGATCGTCCAACGGGCGAGCACCGGAATCCCTTCAAAAGGGCCATATTTATCGGTATCGAACATCTTCGGATGCTTGACAACGTCACAGACCACGCGCCCGTCGGGAAGGTCGTATGAATTCAGTGGGTGGTACACGTAGCAAAGCTCTGGGAGCTCGCACCAGACGGTTTCGTTGCCATCAGCTGCCGAGCGTGGCAACAGCCCGACGCGCGCGCCGTACTCGGGATCCCATGAATATGGAAGCGAGCGCCCGCTCATCGCGGCTTCGAGATCAAACGTAACGGGCAGATCCATCACCACTACTTGAGACTCGGTGATTGAACAATCGTGCAGCATCGGTTTTCCAGGTACCGGGACATTCAAGGTCTTGCGCACTCTCCCGTCGACACCGACCACTACGTATTGCAGGTAATCCCATTCGAAGTAGTACACCATTGCATGCAGTTCACCGGTGAACGGATCGCGTTTCGGATGCGCTGTGAACGAGCCAGGGAGCGTCGCGTCGAAATTCGACATGCGCAACGTGTCAAGGTCGTACGAAAGCTCAACCGGGAGCCCTCCTGCCTCAACAATTGCGTAGGTCTTACCCGCGTAACCGATCACGTTGGTATTGGCGGTTCCATCGCTCATACCGTGGCGCGGTCCCTCAGTTATTGGCCAGCCCTTGGCTTCACTCACACCGTCGCTGCGCACAAATTTGTTCTTATACCATTGGGCTTTTCCGTCACGTAGACGTAGCCCGTGCACCATTCCGGAACCTGTGAACCAGTGATAGGTGGCGGGGTCGGGCGCGGTCACCGGGTTCGGACCAATGCGCAGCAGTCGACCGGTCAGCTCCAACGGGATCTCTCCTCGCACTCGTAAATCGAATGCTTCAACTTCAGTTTCTATTGGCGCAAAGTTGCCAGAAAGGTAACGACTAGTGGTAAGGCGTGATTCGGTCATCGTCATGGTTGATACTCCTTATGAGGTAGCCCAAGGGCAATAAATCCGGCGCGCAAGTGCGCGTCGAGGTCGAGAGGCATTGCGAAGATCGGCATACCGCCGGTGCGCCAAAGTTGTGAAAGACCGTGCACCCACGACCACAGCACACCCGCGATTGCGTCGGGTTCAACGATCGCATTCCAACCAGTGGCTTGGCAGGCAATAACCGCATCACGGAGAATTTCAAACGACTTCAACGCGGTTGTCGCGAACTCCAAGTCGGTGTGATCCACCAGATCGCAACGCCACATCAGTTCGAACATTCCTGGCCGGTCGAAGGAGAACTTCACGTAGGCGTGCGCTGTGGCGCAGAGGCGGTCGAACGGCTCAGATAGCAACGCCATCGAGTCTTCGAGCGCGCGACAAAATTCAGCAAAGCCGACAGTCGCCACCGCGGTAGTCAATGCAAGATGCGTCGCGAAATGGCGCGACGGAGCGTTGTGCGACACGCCCGCCTGCCTCGCTACCTCTCGCACTCCGAGTGCACCCACACCCGAGTTCCCAACTATTTCGACTGCACACGCCAAAATTCGCTCGCGAGTTGTTAGGTCGGTCTCAGTCTGCGGCACGTTGACAGTGTCCACCAAATGGTGGACGTTGTCAACTACTTTCCTCGCAATCCGCCTTGCCAAACGCTCACCCGTGCCAAGAACGTCTTCTGGGCGTGTGGAAGGGCAGGATGCCTGCGAGAATCGCTGCTGTGCCGCCCACGATGATGCCGACGCGAGCGCCGTAAGCATCGCAGATGGCCCCGACGATCGGCCCTCCTATCGGAGTGGTACCTAAGAACACCATCGCTTGGAGGGCCAACACCCGGCCCCGCATTTCAGGATCGACGCGCAGTTGCACGATCGAAGTCGACGCCGTCAAGAACATGATGCTGGACCACCCGACAAGCAACGACATCGGAAACGCAAGCCAAAGCCACGGCGTCGCAGCCAATGCACACAGCGAACAACCAAACCAAACGCTGGCCGTCGCAACCGAACGAAGGTCCGCACTCTCGCGCCGCGCCGAGTGAAGCGCGCCCGCCAGCGCCCCGACGCTAAGTACCGAAAACAACGCAGTGAAGACACTGACGCTTGCATCGAACGTCTCGGTGACGAACAATGGAAGCACGACCTGAAAATTAAATGCGAGCGTTCCGACGACGCCCATAATGAGCATCGAAATCCATAGGTCGTGCGTACGAAACACATATATGAATCCGTCGCGCACTTGGCGCCGCGCTCTCAATACGATCGGCGCCGATCGGATTTCTTCGGTGCGCATCGCTATGAGGGCAATCAGCACAGCGCCGTAGGTGAAACCATCGGCAACAAAACACCATGCAAACCCGACGGTACTGATCAATACCCCCGCGAGCGCCGAGCCAACGATACGCGAGCTTGTCATCAATGATGAATTGAGCCCGACCGCGTTGTTGACGTCGTTCTCCTCAACAAGCTCAACAAAAAAGGCACGACGAGTGGGATTGTCAATCGCCATGGCGACACCACCTACTGATGCAACGACGCACAACCACACGAAATTGGGTTGATTCTGTGCGGCCACATAAGCGAGCGCAAACGACTGCAGCATCGCGATTGATTGCACAACGATGAGCAAGTTTCGCTTATCGGTGCGGTCGGCGAGAAGCCCTCCGTACGCTCCAAAAACGAGAACAGGCAGGAACTGACAAGCACCGAGTACGCCGACAGAAAAGGCGTTGCCACCAACATTCAGCGCAAGCAACGACTGCGCGACCAGCGTCTGCCAGTTGCCCACTTGCGACGTGAATTGCCCAAAGAAGAACAACCGAAAGTTGCGATGCCGCATCGACCGAAACGTCGTGCCGTTACCCACGGCGTCCCTGCCGGGCGAAGCAGGCGCAATTCACGCGGGGGCGACAGCAGCCCAGGAGTGAGGGACGAACAAAATGGGTGTGAAGCCCCTCGCCGCGCCGGGCGAAGCAGGCGCAATTCATACGCTGTGGAAGCGCAGCATTGCTGCGTCGATGCCGTCCACAAGGATTGCTTCGACGGCATCAGCCGCAGTTTCGATTGCACTGTCAACGATGGGGCGGTCGGATTTCGAGAACGGATTCAGCACGTGATTGGAACCTTGTTCTTTCGAAGGAGGTTTGCCGATACCAATGCGAACACGCAGAAACGCATCAGTTTTGCAGTGAGCCTTGATCGATCGCAGACCATTGTTTCCGGCTAATCCACCGCCGACTTTGAGCTTGACCTTGGCCAGGTCGAAATCAAGCTCGTCGTGGATGACGACGAGCTCGCCCGGTTCGACTTCGTAGCGACGCATGAGCGGCGCTACCGCCTGCCCTGATTCATTCATGTAGGTGGTGGGTATCGCGACCGCAAGCTTGCGGCCCCCAATCGTGAAGACTGCACTTTGCGAATACAGGCCCTTTTCAATTCGCAGCTCTGCGCGATGTCGAGCGACGAGCAGCTCAATTGCTTCGGCACCGACGTTGTGGCGCGTGTGTCGATATTGCTTGCCGGGGTTTCCGAGCCCTACGGCAAGCAGGTCGACGCGCAGGGTTACTCGCCTTCGGCGGGTGCGCCGTCGTCGCCGCTAGCTTGGGCCAGACCACGGGGAATCGCGACCTGCACGATCAGGTCGTTGGGTTCGTTTGTGAACACGACTCCGGCGGGCGTGGGGAGATCGCTGACGTGGAGTTGGGCACCGAGACCTAAGCCAGAAATGTCGTGAACGATCACCTGGGGCACATCCGCTGGGCGACACGAAACGCCAACTGAGAACAACAGCTGTTCAAGCAACCCGCCGAGGCGCACACCCTCCGGTTCACCGGTGAGCTCAAGGTGCACATCAGCGGTGACGTCGGCATCGGCGCTGACGCGAATGAAGTCCACGTGAGTCAGCGTGCTGCGCACGGGGTGACGGTCGATTTGGCGAGTCAGCACGAGCTGATCGGCACCGCCGTCTACCTTGAGCGTGATCACGCTGTTGACGCCAGAGCTGGAATGCAGAATCTTGTCGAGGTCGTGGGCATTCACCGCTACTGCCTCGTTGTCGCGGCCGAGGCCATATACAACCGCGGGCACGTCGCCAGCTTGGCGCACGCGTCGAGCCGGACCATTGCCGCGACCTTCTCGGATTGTTGCAGTAAGCGTCGTGTCAGCCATGGCGCGCGAAAGACCTCATGTTCGAAAAATGGACCCCAGATTCTCGCGCACCGGCCACGGTGGCGCCCAACTGGGTTAAAAGTTGTCGCCCCCGAAGAGACCACTCACCGAGCCATCGCCGAACACAGCGTCGATCGCCGCTCCCAGTAGCGGGGCAATCGATAAAACTCGAAGTGAGTCGAATTGTTTTTCCGGCGAAATCGGGAGTGTGTCGGTCACGATCACTTCGCGAATCGGTCCGTTCTTGAGTCGATCGACGGCCGGGCCTGATAACAGACCGTGCGTCGCAGCAATCAGCACTTCGCTTGCTCCACGAGCCATGAGCAATTCAGCTGCGGACACCACCGTGCCAGCCGTGTCGATCATGTCGTCAACCAGCACGCAAATGCGCCCTTCGACGTTGCCCACTACTTCCGTAGCAACCGCAACATTGTGCGTGCCCTTCGGACGGCGCTTGTCGATAAAGGCCAAATCGATGTCCAGGCCGTGTTGTTCTTCAAGTTTGCTCGCGTATCGCCGCGCAAGCTTGCCGCCGCCCGCGTCGGGAGCGACAACTGTGATCTCTCCGGTGAGTACCTCAGCCAAGTAATCCGCAATTACCGGAACGGCTGTGAGGTGATCGACGGGAACATCGAAGAAACCCTGAATTTGGCCAGTGTGCAGATCCACGCTCACAACGCGATCCGCGCCTGCAGTTGTGAGCATGTCGGCGACAAGACGGGCAGAAATGGGTTCGCGACCTTCGGCTTTGCGGTCTTGACGCGCGTACCCGTAATAGGGACATACCGCCGTAATGCGTTTCGCAGACGCGCGCTTTGCCGCGTCAATCATCAGCATCTGCTCCATCAAACGATCGTTGATCGGATCGCAGTGACTTTGGAATACGAATACATCGCAACCACGGATGCTCTCGCCAAAACGACAATAAATCTCGCCATTCGCGAACGTCGACAACGATATTTCGGTGAGCGGCACATCGAGATTTTCGGCAACCGACGACGCCAGGCTGCTGTGGCCTCGGCCTGCCACGAGCACGAGTTGCTTGTGGGTGACGAGTTCACGAACCATGGTGATGCGCTCCTTGGGGACTGCTGCGGAAGGGAATTCGGTGCGTCGCGCTACGGCGCACTTGATTGTGGCGCGTCGGGGGCCTTCGGCGCATCTTTTTTCGTGGGACGTTTGAAATTCTCGGTGATCCGAGCGGGCACACCCTTAGCCAAAGCTCCTGCGGGCACATCGTTGGTCACCACAGCACCCGATGCAATCGTTGCGCCATCGCCAATGGATACCGGCGCAATCAACACTGAGTTCGACCCTGTGTGCACAGCGCTGCCAATCGACGTCCGGTGCTTATTCGCTCCGTCGTAATTTGCGGTAATAGTTCCGCACGCGATATTTGCACCTTCGCCAATATCGGCATCACCTACGTAGGCAAGGTGCGGAATCTTCGACCCCGCACCAACATTGGAGTTCTTCGTCTCAACGAACGCACCAACCCTGGCCGAAACCGCAAGCACCGTGTCGGCCCGCATGTGCGCGAATGGGCCGACTAGGCAGTCATCACCCAAGACGCACGACTGCACCACCGAATTCTCGACTGTCACTCGGTGTCCGAGGCTCGAATCCGCAATGCGGGTATCAGGTCCGATGACGCAGGCTTCGCCGACAACCGTCGATCCCTGCAAGATTGTCCCTGGAAGCAGCCGCGTCTCGACGCCAATTTCGACCCGCGCATCGATATACGTGCGCGCCGGGTCGACCATCGACACGCCGGCGCGCATCCAACGCTCGTTGATCCGCTCGCGCAGGACAGCATCCGCAGCGGCCAACTGGGCGCGGTCGTTGATTCCGAGCGCCTCGCCTGCATCTTCGGCTACTACGGCAATGACTTTGTGCCCGGCGGAACGCAGTACCTCGATTACATCGGTGAGGTAGTACTCGCCTTGGGTGTTGGCGGGGGTTATCCGGCGCAACGCTGGCGCCAACAAGTTGCGACGGAAGCAATAGATCGAGGTATTGATCTCATTGATGGCGCGTTGCGCTTCGGTTGCGTCGCGGTCTTCAATAATTCTGGCGATCTTGCCATCTCGGTCTCGCTCAACGCGCCCAAGACCACTGGGGTCGGTCAGCACAGCCGTCAATATCGTCGCTGCCGCGTCTTGTTCTCGATGCGCGGTTGCGAGCGCCGCCAAAGTCTCCGGTCGCAACAGTGGCTGGTCACCGGCGACGACAATCACGTCGTCTTCACCATCGTCGTCGAACGCCGCGTTCGACAACGCGATTCCTACGGCGTCTCCCGTGCCTCGGCGCACCGATTGTTCAACAAATTCAACCGGTTTGGTTGAAGCTGGCTGATCGCGCAGCGCCTTAATAACCAGGGGTGCACCGTGTCCAACCACCACAACAATACGTTCCAACGGCAACTCTGCCAACGAGTCAAGCACATGCATCACCATTGGTTGTCCGCACAACGGATGCAGCACCTTCGGATCGACAGACCGCATCCGGGTGCCCTCACCTGCCGCCAGCACTATTGCGTTGATCGGTCGGTAGTTACTCACGGCCCGTCGCACTCCTCAGCTGGTGTGTTGACGCCACAGATTTTCGAGACATTGGAAACATTCGGGATGTCGAATTTCGGGCGCTCACTCAACGCCATCAATCCGATGCCATGTATGGCGTTGTTGAGCTCGGGGGCAAGGACTCGAACCTTGACCTACGGGCACCAAAAACCCGTGTGCTGCCATTACACCACCCCCGAAAGGATCTCCATACGGTAGCGGAGTCACTACGGATTCACTGCGTTGTTCCATGATCTTTGCGCAGCCACAACGACTAGCGACGATAAACGGTCGCCGATTCGCTTCGACCCGCGCACCTCAACTACGTTGCGCCCCGCTATGGGAAGCCTGATCAAGAAGCGCCGCAAGCGCATGCGAAAGAAGAAGCACAAGAAGCTTCTCAAAAAGACGCGTTGGCAGCGCAGGACTCAAGGTAAGTAGTCCGGGGCCCCAACTTGAAGCCGCTCACTGGCCACCCTCACGGGTGGCCAGTTTCGTTTCACGCCGTTCGCACCTCAGTGCATAGCTCGCGTACAAAACGGGCTATCCCCCTTCAAGCGGCTGCGGTGTCACGTTCGAGCCTCGGTGCCCGACCAGCACGAACCCAATCGAAACCAAGACCAACGCCGCGCCGAGCATCTGCCCTAGTGCAAGGCCTTGGTGAAAAAAGATCGCGGCGCCAACCGTCGAGACGACCGGCCCGGCCAAGGTCATGAGTGAGGTCAGATTCACATCAAGAAATCGCGTCGCCCACGTCATCGCGCCGTGCCCGAGCGCGCCCGGGCCGAGGATGAGGCAAAAGAGCCAAATCCAGTCAGAACCGCGCAACGCAGTTACTGGGTCAGCCGCTACGAGGGCGTATGGAGTGAGCGCGACGGCACCGGTTGCTATCACCGCGGTCATGAACGCAAACGCCGGAACGCCGTCGACCCGCTTCTTTTTCAGATACACGAAGTAGGCGGTCCACGTAAAGAGGCTGACTGTCGCCAGACCATCGCCTAGTAGGCCTTGCTCGCCGCTAGATCCACCCGAAAGCACAACCAACAACGTTCCCGCCAAGGCTGCGCCAAACCACACAAGATCGACCTTGCGAATTCGCTCGCCGAACAACGGGCCGCTGATCGCAAGCACGAGCAACGGCGACAAAGCCCCGATGATCGTTGCGTTTGCGATGCTGGTGTGACGAAAAGAAGAAAAGCCGAATCCGATATCGGCGGCAAAGAGCGCTCCGGCTGGTGCCGCCAGTTTGAATATTCGCCAAGTGAGTTGACCGCCCATAATGCGCAGGATCGCGTACATAATCGGCACCGCAAACCACAGGCGGTAAATCGCGACCGTGACCCCACTCAGGCCGATCGCGGTCACGAACAATGGCCCAACACCCCAGGCCACCACCGCGACTGATGCTGCGGCCAAAGGCGCCGGGCTGCTCTGACTGCTCGCCGTCACCGCGACGTCACCGCACACGCAACGCGCACGTCAAGCACCCGAGCTGCTTCACTCGCTGCGGCGTCCGCGGCGGCGCGGGTTTCGAACCAAACGCAATACGAAGAACCGCTGCCGCACAGCATTGGTTCACCCTCGGTTATGAGTGCCAACGCTTCACGAAAAGCGACGAGCCGTGGCTCTACCAAGATGGCAGCCGGTTCAAGATCGTTTCGAAACTCAGTCGCACATCCGGCCCAGCCGGTCGGCGCGGCGATGGCGCGGTCACTCGTGGGGCCATGAAGCCTGTCCCAGGCCTTATACACCGCTGGGGTCGAGCAGCCGAAGGTCGGCGTCGCTATTACCAAGTGCAGCGGCTGAGTTGGTGACAACGCTTCGAGTACGTCACCCACTCCAGTCATTCGAGTCGGGTGAGTTTGCAGACATACTGCAACGTCTGCGCCGAGCGATGTCGCGATTCGGCGCAGTGCATCAGGACCGACTTCGCCACCCAACGATCGCAGAACCGCAGCTGCATCCGCAGAACCGCCGCCGAGCCCTGCTTCGCTAGGAATCGCTTTGTGCAACTCGACTCGAGCAGCAACGTTCAAGCTGGCAAGCGCCCGAGCGACGAGGTTGTCAGGGCCCACGGGCGCTGCACCTCGCGGTTCAACGACTAGGCCAACTGCGCCTGTGTCTATGAGCAACGTGTCGTAGAGATCGTCGGCAAACACCGTTACGGCGTCGATCTCGTGCATGCCATCTGATCGGACGCCAGTCACGTGCAATGACACAGTTATTTTGGCGGGAGCGCGCACTCTCACTGCGGGACCACTGCATCCGCGAGGGCGAGCGCCGCGAACTCATCAATACCAAGAGCCTCGGCGCGACTCATCGGCGCAATACTGGCTTCGCTCAATACCGCATCAGTTCGAGCACCCAACACGGACCGCAACGACTGCCGCAACGATTTACGTCGCGTCGCGAATCCGGCGTGAATCAACGCGAATAGACGCTGACGATCGGGCACATCCACAGCCGGCGATGGCCTTCGGATCACCTGAACCAACGCACTTTCGACATTGGGGCGAGGAATGAATACCGTCGGCGGCACGATTCCAACCACTTTTGCCTCACACCAATACGCGAGGCGCACCGATACCGCTCCGTAGACGCGACTTCCCGGCGGGGCCGCGAGCCGTTCACCAACCTCGCGTTGCACCATCACAAGGTAGCGATCGATCATGGGGGCAATCTCAACCGCTCGCATCAACATGGGCGTCGCGATGTTGTACGGCAGGTTTGCCACCATCGAGTACGGAGGCTCTGTCAGCAACGCGCTCCAATCGATGTCTAGCGCGTCCCCGGCAACGACATCAACATTCAGGCCACGCGTCACCGTCGAAAGCACTGGCCGCAAGTACTGATCGAGTTCTACAGCCGTCACGTTGGCTCCGGCTTCGCAAAGCGCGAGCGTGAGCGAGCCCAAACCGGGGCCAACCTCGACTACCCGTTCATCTGCGGTCACGCCAGCAAGTCGCACGATGCGCCGAGCAGTGTTGGGATCACACAAGAAGTTCTGTCCGAGCGCTCGACTTGGTCGCAAGCCATGTTGGGCCAACAGCGACTGAATCGACGCGGGTGTGAGTAATTCACTCACTTTCCCGCGCAGCGCCCCTCCCAATGGCTTGCGCCCAGCCATTTGTACAGGTACAACGCCATCCAGTCCTGGTCGCCAGCCGAGGCCGACGCAGGATCAACGCCGATGAGATCGTCGCGACCAACATTGCGAGCAACCGTATTCCATGTTGATCGTTTGAACTGATATGCCCCCCGATGCCGACCGTCAGGACTCACAGCTACATATCCCCCGGCAGTATCGGATTCGAAACTACGAGTGCACACCAAAAAGGGATGGAATCGCCCAGTCGGATACGCAACCCAAGACTTCGTGCCATTGCGGCGCGCGTACGCACCAACAAATTTCGACTCGCCCGCGGAGTCTAATGGCGGGGCCTGAATCGCCGTTGTCGGGGGCAACGGCCTCGAAACCGGAGCGACGAACGCTGCTGATTCAATTATCTCGGGGAGACTCGCTGGACGCGAAGGAACTTGTTGTTGCATCGCTGACGATCCGCGCGGACTCCGACTCGCGGAAGCATCCGGTCCACTAGATAGCGCCAACGTCGGTCCCGAGATCAATACACCAAACGCTAACAACCCCGTCGCGCCACGCCGAGTCAGTGCGCGGCGATCGCGCTGACGCACTCGCCGCATGTATCTGGGGGCGGTACGGCCCAGCGGGCGCAACGCCGGGTGCACTGCTGCGCGAGGGGTGGGTGTACTCGTAATCAGAATCGCCGTACGCCGATTCAAGCCAACGGCTGCTGGTGCCTCCACTGCATCGAGCGCGACTCGGCACACGACTCTCTGCGAGTTCGATGCATCAACCGACAGTCGTGCACAACGATCCAGATCTTGCTCGAGGATTTCGATCTCCTGCCCGTGATAGCGATTCGAGCGCGCACAAGACAGACTGGCCTTCCACCCGCAGCAGCGAGCACCGTAATCTCCAACTCGTCGGACCGACAAGTTTGGCCGCCTTCAACGGTCGCAAAGAATGCCTATCTAGGCCCCATGTCAACCTGGAGCCCCGCCGCTTCGGTCTGCGATGAGACGCCAAACACGGTGGCGGCATTGGCGGCGGTCACCGTAGCGATCACATCGACCTCCTGTCCGCAGGCAGCGGCCAGGGCTACGCCGACGGCACCAACAAACCCGGGTTCGTTGGCCCTGCCCCGATGCGGCACCGGAGCCAAATACGGCGAATCAGTTTCAACCAGAATGCGATCGAGCGGAGTGATTGCGGCAGCGGCCCGTAGCTCAACGGCCGCTTTGAAGGACACGATTCCCGAATATGAGAGCCAGCAGCCAAGATCAAGTGCCCGCTGGGCTTCGCGTGGACCGCCAGAAAAACAGTGCACAACCGTACGACGAGGAACTCCCACGGTCTGCAGCACCGCAAACGTGTCGTCCCATGCTTCTCGCGTGTGTATCACCAACGCGCGATCGAGTTCGTTCGCCAATTCAATCTGGGCCACGAACGCGGTGCGCTGTTCGTCGCGCGGTGAATGCTCGTAATACAGATCGAATCCGGCCTCACCAATACCAACAACTCTGTCTTGGCTTGCACATGCGATGAGTTCTTTCCATTGCGACCCGAAGTGTTGCGCATCATGGGGATGCAAACCGACGGTCGCGTACACGTCGTGATGTCGATGTGCGAGTTCAATGGCTTGCCGCGACGACGTGAGATCGGTACCAACGCAAACCATCCAGTCGACGCCCGCAGCTCTTGCACGGGCAATCAAGGTGTCGCCGTCGTGATCTTTCGCGTAATCCGATTGCACGTGACAATGCGCGTCAACCCACATCGGCTATTCCCTCCACATCAGCTACGCAACAACGTCTTTGCGAGGAAACAACGGATCACCTTTGGTCAGTACATTCCCAGCAGGGAGTTGACCCCATACCAGCGCGTCGGGGAACCGCTGAGCGCTGATGTGATCGCCAAATCCCAGTCGGCGCCAGAGTTCTGAAGTCGCGTCAGGAATCACAGCTTGAGCGAGCAATGTCGCGATCCTCAAAGTTTCAAGACAATCGCCAAGCACCGCAGCACACGCTTCGGTCTCACTTCGCTTGTGCAATTTCCACGGCTCACTGGCTTCAACGTACGCGTTGGTAGCGCTCATCAAATCCCAGGTCGCGCTGAGAGCCCCTGAAAAGTCAAGGGATTCCATGCACGAGTTCGCATTTCGCACTGCGGCTTCCGATGCCGCGACCAACGGACCGTTGGCGCGACCTAACGGCACCAACGCATCGCAGTAGTTCGTTGCCATGTTCAGCACACGGTTCGCGAGATTCCCGAAATTGTTCGCAAGGTCGGAGTTGTAGCGAGTCACCATCGATTCGTAGCTGAAATCGCCGTCGGGACCGAAGCGTTGATCGGCCATGAAATGGTAGCGAAACCCATCAACTCCGAATTCTTCAACTAACGCTTCTGGTGCAATCTGATTCAAGGAGGTCTTACTCATCTTCTCGCCTCCGACCAACAGCCAGCCGTGCGCAAAGATCTTGCGCGGCAACTCCAACCCCGCAGCCATCAACATCGCAGGCCAAAAGACCGCGTGGAATCTCAGAATGTCTTTGCCGATCAACTGCACATCAGCGGGCCAAAACCTAGCGAACGATTCATCATCAGCACCCAACCCTGCGGCGGTGCAATAGTTGATCAGAGCGTCGAACCACACGTAGGTCACATGGCCTTCATCCCAGGGCAACGGCACACCCCACGTGATGGAAGTCCGGCTCATTGAAAAATCGCGGAGTCCGCCGCGAATAAAGCCAAGGACTTCGTTGCGTTTGCTCTCTGGTTCGATGGCATGCGGGTGCGCCGCGTAATAGTCGAGCAATCGTTGCTGGTAACGCGACAGCCGAAAGAAGTAGTTCTCTTCAACGACGTGATCGACAGCACGCAGGTGGATTGGACAATTGCCTGCTTCGAGTTCGTCTGCGTTGTAATACGCCTCACACGGGACGCAGTATTCGCCCTCATACGTGCCGAGTTCAATGTCGCCGGCGTTGTATATCCGTTGCAGAAACTCTTGAACTGCAATTCGGTGTCGAGGTTCAGTCGTGCGGATGAAATCGTCGTAGGAAATTCCTAGCAGTGCCCAGGTATCTCGGTATCGCTGCGAGGTCGTATCAGCCCATTCGTTCGGGGTCACTCCATGCTGTTCGGCGGCTCGCTGAATCTTGAGGCCATGCTCGTCTGTACCCGTCAGAAACTTCACATCATCGCCGTGGAGCCTGCGCCACCGCGCCAGCACATCGGCTGCCACGGTGGTGTAGGCGTGCCCGATGTGTGGTGCATCGGTCACGTAATAGATGGGTGTGGTTACAAAAAACGGCTTCGCCATACCCCATTATGTCGCCAAGTCGCCTTGGCCCCTGACCCATTTCCAAAATCTCACGACCAAGGACGGGCACACCGAAAATTCTGATGACGTGTCAAGCACAGCAAACTGACAACCGAGCGTCTGACCAAGGTCAGTTATATCGAATTAGCGCGAATGCAGTACATTCAATTGGCTTTTGTATTGGCTTCGTAATCAATCAGTGGGAGATGAGATGACGACATTTGCAACCACCCGTCGACTTGACGCACTAGGTCGAGTCGTATTGCCTGCCGATCTTCGCAAGGTACTCGGGCTCAATAGCGGCGATCTGTTGGCGGTAGAAGCACAAGGCGATCAGATCGTGCTGCGCAAGGCTTGGGACCATTGCGTCTTGTGCGACGCAACCGACGCGCTCATCGAATACCGCGAAAAGCAGGTCTGCAAGATGTGCGTCGACACGCTCAGCGTCGCTTCGGCCTGAGTTTGCTGCGAAGTACTGCCATTTCGTATACGTCCCTTTTGGGTATCGCATATTGCGCGCTGAGCGAGTCCGCGATGTCGCGGGTCCGCATGCCGCTGGCCAGTAGATCATCAATGTCCAAGGCGATACGTCCCGCGTCGGGCGAGGATTGTGCGGAAGCTGTCGTCGGCCCCACCACTAGGACGCATTCACCGCGCTGAGGGATCTCTTGGTCGCCGATCGACGCAAGCAATTCGCCAATCGTTGCGCGCCGCACTTGTTCGAACATCTTGGTGAGTTCCCGAACCACTGCGGCCGGCCGATGTAGGCCACATGCCTCGCCAAGTTCTTGGAGTGTGGCGGCGATGCGGCGAGGAGACTCATACAACACCGAAGTGACGAGCGACACTCGAATCATTTCGAGTTGCCCCGAGCGCGCGGGACCTTTTCGTTCCAAGAACCCATGAAACGTGAACGCATCAGTTGGCAAGCCCGACAGCACCAAAGCCGGTAGCACTGCATTCGCGCCAGGCAACATTTCGACGGGAACGTCCGCGGAGATACATGCCCTCACCAACTCCGCACCAGGGTCACTGATCCCTGGCGTGCCCGCATCACTCACGTACGCGATTAGGGCCCCACCCGCGGCAAGGCGCACAATTTCCGCGCAGCGTTCGCGTTCGTTGTGTGCATGCAAGGAACGAAGTCGGCCCGCGGTGGCAATGCCGTGAGCGTTAAATAGTCCCTGGGAATGACGAGTGTCCTCGGCGTAAATCCGATCAGCAAGACGCAAGGCCTCCAACGCCCGCAGCGTGATATCCGTGAGATTGCCGATCGGGGTTGCAACCAACACAACGCGACCGGTCATTTCGCGCAGCGTCGAATCTCGAGGCGATCGCCGCGTGCGATTCGGTGTCGGTCGATGGAACCGAGGGGCATTTCCACCACCAACGCACAATGGCGAATAATCGGCCCGAACTTCCGCGGCTCGATCGATGCCGTCCCAAGCACGACGCCATCGCGGTCGCACATGGCTACATCGATCGGGATCCTGAGGGCGAAGGTATGTACGTGGCGACATTTGAGGAGTACAAAGGCACCAACGAGTCGGTCCCTGCCGATCAAACCTCGCCGCCGAGCACGGCGGGTATCGGCGATCTCAGCCGCCATCACCACGTCACTGCCTCGTACTAGCCATCCTGGCGACGTCGCCACGGCACTCATATCCGCCAGGGTACTGACCCTCCCCACCCAGTGCGGTTAGGAGCAACACCGAGCCCAGCCAGTACGCTCAGGGAGATCAGTTCCACAGAGAGGTAATGCCGTGAGCCAAAAGACGAAAATGCGAAAACTCAACGCCAAGCGTAAGAAGGCCAACCACGGCAAGAAGCCGAATGCAGGCAAGCGGTCCTAGACCGTACCCATCAAACTCGAATTTGAGCTAGCCGATATCGCCTTGGGCCGACATCTCTGGCCTCCTACGATCAGCGATCACTATGGCCGAAATCGATGAAGTGCAGATCCTTGCGGATCCAGAAACAGAACAACTCCTCACTGCCACGCTGGAACGAGTGAATCGGGCGAGCAACGCGGCCCGAGCTACGGCGTTACAGCGCAGCGCATTTGCGGGAAAAGAACTCCGCGAGGTCGTCAAAGAAGTAGTCGACACACAGAAACTTCCAGATCCGTTCATCACACCAATCGTGGAACGGGTCGCGGCGTCGCTCACGCGACGAGCGGGCAAACAGCCAAAATTTTCCAGTTTTCAGTCGCTCACACTGCCTGCAGGTGCATTCAAGTGGAGCAGCGACGGCAAAGTCGCGATGCCGACCGCAAAGGGCAAACGCACCATTCGAGTCCGCGTCGATAACGCGCGCGGCGGTTTGCGACCACCACTCGAGGGTCGCCCGGCGATGCTGGTGTTGCGCAACAAGGAGTTTTTCTTGTCAGCCGCCGATCTGGAACGAACACCGGCGCCCGTAGACGACGACAATTTCGATCCCGACGCCTGGCGGCGCTGAGTTCACAGGAACCGAGCGCAGATTCAGTCACAGGCGCTTGACACCGTCAGGGGTAATTTCGTACGGTCGACACGTCACTCGGAACGGAGCTTTTCGTGGCTTACACATCGGAACGCGTTGCCATTGTTGTCGGAGGAGCCTCCGGGGTCGGTGAGGCCCTAGTGGAACGCATGGCGCGAGACCGCTGGAAGGTGATCGTTGCCGACTCCGACAGCAACGAACGCTTAGCGCAACAAGTCGCGGACAACCTCCGCGCATCGGGCCGCGAAGTCAGCGCGGAAACCGTCGACATCAGCGACGAAGGCGAAGTCGCGGCGCTCATCGAAGCCACCGCCGAATTCGAAGGCGGCTTGCACGCAATCGTCGACTGCACCAACAACGCGGCGACACAACTCGCATCCCTTTTGAAGTACGGCACAAGCGAAATCAACAACACCGGCGGCGGTGCAATCGTGTTGGTCAACGACTCTGACGCAGTCCTGCGACTCGCGGCCGACCACACAACTGCCGGAGTGCGCGTGCACTGTCTGCACACAACGACGTTTCGGATCCTCGACGAAGTCAGCGCATTGCTTCCTTCACTTCCGTAGCCGAATTCCGCGCGGCGGCGTCGCGCCCATCGCTTAGGGCCATCGCGGCAGCGATGCGAGGTATGGCATTATTGCTGCATTCGTAGCCTCAGGTTGTTCCTGCTGAGTCCAATGGCCACAGTTTTCGATTACCACCTTCGTGAGCTGGGCTATCCGGTCCTCCATTCCAATGGCCAGCGAGGGCGGCAGCACCGGATCGTCAGCGGCCGAAATCATCAGGCACGGCACTGCAATCGTACGGTCGCACCACGCGGCTGAAAGCTCCCAGTTACGGTCCATATTGCGGTAGTACTCAATCGGTGGGGTCAGTGCGCCAATCGGACGGAATGCTTGCTTGTAGACCTCGAGCACTTCCGGCGGAAACACCGCGAGGTTCTTGGTGGTTTGGTTGAGATAGATCATTTCAATGAAATCGTCAGCGCCTCGACCCCAACTCAGCACCCACTCGGCGAGGCCTCGTTCTTGGAACTGAATGATGTAGATCGGGGTGTCAACGAAGATCGCCCGTAGCATTGCAACCGGGGCAATCGGAGTACGCACAAGGTCGGGAGTGTTCAAACCGATGACACCAGCGGTCAATTCTGGGAACTGCCGCGCGAACTGCCAGACGAGAATCCCGCCCCAATCGTGGCCCGCGATCACGCATTGCGCATGACCGAGCGATCCCACCAGCGACGCCATGGTTCCATTCAGAAATTCAATGTCATACACAACATCGGGCTTGTCACTGCGACCGTACCCAGGCATGTCCGGCGCTACAACGTGATAGCCCTCGGCCGCGATCGCATCTACTTGAAACCGCCATGCGTAGGCGATTTCGGGAAATCCGTGGAGCAGTAGGACCAATGGGTCATTGGGATCGCCGGCTTCGTAGCAAAACAATCGAATCCCGTTGGCAGCTACATACCTCTCGCGCATGGTCCGAGCCTAGAGGCAGCCAGAGCACGAAGGCCCGTGGCAACCGTGTCCACGGTTGTGAGCTAGACGGCTCACGGGTAACGTCCACGGATGAGCGCGAAAGATTTCTCCGATCACATGAGCGACGCGGACGCGCTCATGTGGAACATCGAAAAGGATCCAATTCTGCGTTCCACGATTGTGGCGGTCGGGATCCTTGATGCGGCGCCTGACTGGAAGCGCCTTCAGAAACGCTTCGAAATCGCGACCCGCACAATTCCTCGCTTGCGTCAGCGGGTGTTGTCGCCACCATTGCGGCTCGGCCCACCGCGGTGGGCCGTCGAATCGGACTTCGACTTGAACTATCACCTGCGCCGCGTTCATCTACCGCCCGGTGCCACCCACCGAGAACTCCTTGATTTTATTGCCCCAATTGCTCAAGCAAGCTTCGACCGAGCCCGACCACCGTGGGAAGCAACGGTCATCGAAGGCCTCCAAGACGGTACGGCCGCGCTGGTAATGAAAGTGCATCACTCGGTCACCGACGGCGTCGGTGGAGTGGAGTTGCTCGCGCAGCTCGTCGACCTCACCGCAGACGCTGCGTTGCCTGCGAATGCTCCGGCCGCCCCAGCACCCGAACCGCTCGGCGGCACCGATCTTGTACGCGAATCGATGGCCCACACGGCCCGCAGAGTCATGGGGATTAGCAGCCGGGTGCCGTCGGTCGCTATCGAAACTGCAACCAGCGCAGTCCGCGATCCGTTCGGCTCGACCGTTCGCGCCGTAGATGCGGCGCGTTCAATCGGGCGTGCCGTAGCGCCCGCAAGTGCACCGATGTCGCCCGTCATGGTTGCACGGGGCATGGGGCGTCGTCTCGATACGCTCGAATTGACCCTCGACGAGTTAAAACGAGCTGCCAAAGCTGGCCAAGGCAGCCTCAACGATGCATTCGTTGCCGCGGTCATCGGCGGGTTGATGCGCTATCACGACCGCCACGACAGCCCGGTCGATCAGTTGCGCATGACGATGCCCATCAATATCCGAACCGAGGGCGCAGAAGCCGCGGGCAACCATTTCGCTCCGGCACGCTTTGGAGTCCCCACCAATATCGCAGACCCAGTCGACCGAATGAAGGCCGTCGGAGCCCTAGTGAAGGAATGGCGCCAAGAACCCGCCCTCGGGCTCACCGGCACGCTCGCTGGCGTCTTAAACCGACTCCCCACTTCCACCACCACTGCGCTATTCGGCGGCATGCTGAAGTGCGTGGACTTCGTCACGTCAAATGTGCCAGGCGCACCGGTGCCGGTATTTCTCGGCGGAGCCCGGGTTGAACGCTTTTTCGCGTTCGGCCCCCCTTCTGGCGCAGCAGTCAACGTCACGCTCATGTCGCATATCGACACATGCTGTATCGGTATCGTGACCGACACCGCAGCAGTCCCCGATGTCAGCCAGCTTGTTGCGGATATAGCGGCCGGGTTCGCCGAGATTGTGGCAATCGGAGCGGTGTAACTGCTGATATCCGCCCGCTGGACTTCAGTGTTTCGTAACGAATTTGGCATCCGCAAGCACTAGCGGTTTCGTAGAAGGTGCAACGATGAACCAAGACGCAATCGAGGCCCTCGAACCCGAATTCAATCAAAACGCAAAACCCTATGGTCGCCGCGCGTTTTTGGGAATCGCGGCGCTGGGTTCTCTCGGCGTGGTCCTCGGCAACCGGCAAGCAACCGCAGTCAAAGCAACCATCGGCAAAGTTGCAATTAAGGACCCAACGGGAATCGCCAAACTCTTGCCAATCAACGACGACCGGTGGACAATATTCACGGTCACTGGTGGATATCCCAAACGCAGCAAGGCCGACTATCAGCTCAAGATCAGTGGGCTCGTCGATCGCCCGCTCACGTTGAGCTACAACGATCTTCTGCAGCGCAAAGCGACGAGCATGACGAAAGACTTCCAATGCGTTACAGGGTGGCGAGTGGACGACGTGCCGTGGGTAGGCGTGCTATTACGCGACCTGTTGGATGAAGTAGGCGTTCAAAGTTCAGCAACCGCGTTGCGTTTCACAAGTTTCGATGGCGAATACACAGAAAGCCTCACGCTCGAACAGGCGTATCGCCCAGACATGCTGGTGGCCTACCAACTCCTAGGGCGCGACATCACAACCGCTCACGGAGGCCCCGTGCGGCTCTACGCCGCGCCGATGTATGGGTACAAGTCAATTAAGTGGCTCGAAACCATCGAGGTGGTCGACAAAGTCATTCCTGGGTATTGGGAAGAACGCGGGTACGACATCGACGCTTGGGTTGGCGGGAGCAACGGCCTCAGTGATGACCCGATCTAGTTCGCAAGAAACTTCGCAAAGAGTCCTGCGTTTCGGAGGTGTAGAGCGGGCAGTGCACTGGAGCAATGCCGTGTTGTTCATCTTTCTCACGATCACGGGATTCAGCCTCTACGGCGCACCCGGATTTCGTTGGATCGGATATCGCGGCACCGTCAAAGATCTGCACTTGTGGGTCGGTTACGCGCTCCCCTTTCCAGTGCTGTTCGCAATACTCACCCGGGCCGGGGCGCAGTTCCGAAAAGATTGCAAACGTTTCGCGCGTTGGACCGTCGATGACTCGCGCTGGTGGCGGAAACGGACACGACCGTCGGCGAAACTCGGCAAATTCAATCCTGGTCAAAAGCTCAATGCGATCTATATCGGTGCGTGCATCATTGTGTTTCCAGTAACCGGCACGGCGATGCGATGGGCCAATGTGTTTCCATTGTGGATGCGCCGAGGCGCCGACTTCACCCATAGTTGGTTCGCGATTTTTCTGCTGGCGGTCATCCTCGGTCACATCCTCATGGCAATCACAAGACCTGAACCGATGCGGGCGATCCTGCGCGGCACCGTGGATGCGAAATGGGCTCAGCACGAACACCCTCGCTGGCATGCTGAGATGACCACCGCGTCCCACCGTAGAGATTCCGACCCGCCACAATCCGCTCCGACGGATCCGGAGAAAATCGGTTCGGGAGAAATTGCTCATAGCTCATAGCGTTGTTGTGTGACCACCAACGCCGATTCCATCGTGCTTCCAGCCCATCTGCACCCTAGCGACGGCCGATTTGGCTCCGGGCCTTCAAAGGTGCGGCCAGAAGCCGTCAGTGCGCTCGCAGTTCGCGCCACCGACTACCTCGGCACCAGCCATCGCCAAGCCACAGTGCGCGACGTCGTCCGGCGCGCCCGGGATGGTCTCGCCGAAATGTTCTCACTCCCCGATGGCTACGAGGTGCTCCTTGGCAATGGCGGTTCAACGGCCTTTTGGGACGCTGCAAGCTTCGGGCTCGTCGAACGGAAATCGCAGCATGTCGTGATCGGCGAGTTCTCATCGAAGTGCGCTGGCGTGATGAAGTCGGCGCCGCACCTCGAAGATCCCGATGTGATCGAAACTGCGCCGGGCGAAGTACCGCGACCCAATTCGGCGGACCCTTCGATCGACTCCTACTGCTTCCCACACAACGAGACCTCAACCGGCGTGATGTGCAACGTCGTTCGTCCGAGCGGCGCGAACGGATTAGTCATGGTGGACGCCACCTCGGGCGCGGGCGGGCTACGCGTGGATCCATCGCAATTCGATGTCTATTACTTCGCTCCACAAAAGTGCTTCGCTGGCGATGGCGGACTGTGGCTTGCACTGGTTTCGCCCGCCGCAGTCGAGCGCATCGAACGAATCCACGCAACCAAGCGCTGGATTCCGGCGTCGCTCGACCTCGCGACCGCACTTGAGCAATCCCGACTCAACCAGACCTACAACACGCCTGCCCTCGCAACTGTGTTTATGCTCGCGCACCAAGCGGAATGGATGAACGCCAATGGTGGCTTGGAATGGTGCGCTCGGCGATGCGATGAGTCGGCGGCAATAATCTACCGCTGGGCTGACGAGCACAAGCTTGCGCATCCGTTCGTCGCGCAATCCGCGCGTAGTCACGTGACAGCCACAATCGATTTCGACGACAGCGTCGACGCGCTTGCGGTTGCGAGAGTCTTGCGTCGCAATGGGATCCTTGATGTGGATTCCTACCGCAAACTCGGGCGCAACCAACTCCGGGTGGCAATGTTTCCCGCGATCGAGCCGAACGACATCAAAATCCTTACGGAAGCAATCGACTTCATACTCGAAGAATTGCTGTAGTTGACGAACCGGCACACATGCCGCCAAGCTGCACGCCGATGACCGCTGCAGATTGGCAACCACGAAACGAATCATGGCTTGCGAAGCAAGCCGATGGGCTCGTGGCCGTAGTGAAGGCGGATTGCCCAACCTGCATACTCATCGCACCTGTGCTGCAAGAACTGCACGCTCACGGCCTCGCGACTGTTGTAACCCAAGATGATCCTGCGTTTCCCGAGAGTTCCGTCGATGGCTTTGCAGTAGTCCTCGACAGCGACTTAGAAATCTCCTTAGAACTCGACATCGACACTGTACCGACGCTGCTCAAAATCGAGGCGGGCGCCATCGTCGACACGACGGTTGGGTGGTCACGTGACAACTGGCAAAGATTCACCGGGGCCGCCAACCTGGGAGTCGCGCTGCCAGATTTCCGTCCAGGCTGCGGGTCGCTCACCAACGATCCCGCGTTTGTCGAACAACGAGCCATCGCAGAACGAATTCCTTTGCTGCGAAGCCGCGCTCTCGCGATCGGCGACGAAGAAGACGAAATGGAAGCGCTGTTTGACCGGGGATTCACCGACGGCCTCCCAGTCGTACCGCCAACACCAGCCCGCGTCGCACGCATGCTCGGTGGCACAACCCGCGACCCGCAAGAAATTGTTGCAATCGTCCCACCCGACCTCGTCGACTGCACGGTCGAGAAAGTCGCAGTCAACGCCGTTATGGCTGGCTGCAAACCTGAGTACTTGCCGATTGTGCTTGCAGCCGTCGAGGCGGCCTGCACCGAAGACTTCAACGCGCACGGCCTCTTATGCACAACATATTTTTCGGGACCGCTCGTCATCGTCAATGGGCCGATCACAAGATCGATCGGAATGAATAGCGGCGTCAACGCACTCGGCCAAGGAAACCGAGCAAACGCATCCATCGGGAGGGCTTTGCAACTGGTTATTCGCAACGTCGGCGGCGGACGTCCTGGCGAAATTGATCGCGCCGCGCTCGGCAACCCTGGCAAATACACGTTCTGTTTCGCCGAACGAGAACACGACTCGCCTTGGGAACCGCTGCACGTGTCGCGAGCGGGCATGCGAGCAAATCAAAATGCAGTTACGTTGTTTGCGGCCGCAGGCGTACAACCCATCGTTGATCAATTGAGCCGTGAGCCTGAGTCTTTGGCACGCTCGTTCGCCGCTGGCATGCGCACTGTTGGGCACCCGAAGCAAGTCTTCGCATGGGACTGTGCGCTCGTCATCACGCCTGAGCACGCACGTGTATTTCACGACGCGGGTTGGTCGAAACAACGGCTACATGACGAACTCATGGCACTACTGCAAATTCCGGGGGCCGAACTCGTTCGTGGTGCCAACGGAATGGCGGAAGGCTTACCCGAGAGTTTCGCAACGGCCACGCTGCCCAAGTTTCGCAACGGCGGATTGTTGATCGTCCATGCCGGTGGCGAAGCCGGTATGTTCTCTGCGTTGATATCTGGTTGGGCCAGCGGCGCAGTCGGCAGTGAAATCGTTACCCAGGAGGTAGGAACGTGAGTGAGGTTCTGCTCGACCCAACCGGCGAACGGTCTGCCACAACGCGCGCCAGGGCATTGCGTCCCGCGTCACTCAAAGGTTTGCGCGTCGGCTTACTCGATATCACCAAGGCACGCGGAAACGTTTTTCTTGATCGCATCGAAACTCTGCTTGGCGATCAAGGTTGCACTATCGAACGATTCAGCAAACCAACCTTTACCAAGCCGGCGCCAATCGATCTGCGCCATGAGATCGCCGCAAAGTGCGACGTCGTGATTGAAGCGCTCGCCGACTGAGGTTCGTGTACGTCGTGCAGTGTGCACGACACCGTGAATCTCGAATCAGTGGGTATCCCAATGGTGTTCGTCGCATCGACGGAGTTCATCACCGCGGCAACGGCCCAGTCGAGTGCGCTCGGCGCGGATCCAGCTGTGGTTTTCGTCGCGCATCCGATCCAAGATCGAACTGACGACGAAATGCGAGCCCTCGCCGACGGTTGTTTCGACGAACTGTTGCGTTCGATCACTGCCTAGAACGAAACTGCAGTCATGCTGTATCTCCATGAAGTGCACAGGGTTGCTGGCAGAGATGAAGACGCCTTCGAAACTCACGTCGATGAAGACTGGATGGCTTCACTCGCGGCCACCGGCGATGCCCGCCTGGCCTGGCATCTCAAACTCGCGCACGGTACTGGCCGCGCGTATTGCCACGTAACCGTGACCGCGTTGCGCGATGGCAATGCCTACGAAAACCTCGCGCGACGCGTGCAAACCGGTGATCTTCGGGCTTGGGCTGCCCACGCCGATACCTTGCGCCACGACGTTGAAGGGACGCTGCTATTGCCCATGGCATGGGGGCCACAAGTCACCGAGTTCGATGCCATCCCCATCGATGCCGGGGCTCGAAGCCAGGCACTCTTTATGCAAGATCGCGCATGGCCGTATGCGGCCAAACTCGACGAGTACATCGAAGCTGCCCGCACCCATTACGCACCAAGCCTCGAAGAACACACAAGCCGCTCGTTGCTCGACATGGTTGCAATATTCCAAGCCGCGCTCGGAGCCCCGCGCCGACGCGAGGTCCTTTTGTGGCAACGGGTCGTGTATCCCGAGCGCCTCACTGGGTTGTTCACGCGCGATCTTCCAGACTTCGTCAAAGCACCGGGCACATGGATGCACGACGCGCTCGAAGTACGCGACGATTGGGAAAGCCAGCTGCTGCGCACAACGAAGCGATCACCATTGCATTGAAATCTGGTCACTGGCTAGTGGTCACTGAATAGAAATGGGCACCCAAAGGGCGCCCATTTCATTGATGTTTTGCACATCGGAGTTTGCGACTTCGGGTTGCGCTACTTCTTGATTGGGTCCTGAGCGGTACCGCCAACGCGACCGCCGAGTTCGGGGCACTCACCGGCGAAAACACCCCAGGTACACTCCCAACCTGGTGCCACCCACGCGTGGGCCATCCAAATGTTTTCGGTCAATTTCGCACTCTTTTTGCCGCCGAGCGCTTCGCATTCCTCTTGAGTTTGGCTCTCGCCACCGATCACCTCGGTTTTCGAATTCAGGCACAGACCACCGTTCGCGTTGTGCTGGTGAAAATGGTCGTTGGGTCCCGCAAATCCCTCCGGCGCACCAACGCTGTAGACAAGGTAACTCAGGCCAATAATCTTCGAATCCGGCTTCGTACCGTCGAACAACAACTCCGACGGATTCGCGGGATCAAACTGTAGGTAGGCGAAATTCGAATAGTGCGCACCGATACACGGCAAGAATGTTGTGGTTTTCTTATAGCCCGCGGCCTCGGCGACCGCGACTGTCGGATACTTGTCGATCACTGACCGCGCCTGAATCATTTGCTTCGCTAGCAACTCGCGCTCTTCGTTGGTGGTGGGCAGTTGTTTCACCATGCCGCGCCCACCGTGACCGCCTTCGGCGTCGGTACCTTCAGCGCCGCTTTCATTGGCCTGACCCGGTGACGATGGCTTGGCCAGTGCAATCTCGCACGGCGAGTCACCATTTGCAGTGCCCTTGATGACGGTGCCGTGGCCGCCATGATCGTCGCCCTCGGCGTCATGGGAGCCACCTTCGTGACCGTGGTCCATGTCGTGCTCAGCAGGCTTCGTCGTTGTAGTCGAGGCCTTACCAGCCTCGGCCTCAGCACGAGGAGAGGCTTCGTCTTTTGACGAACCGCACGCCGCGAGCAGCAGCGCTAACGCGCCAACTCCAGCCGCCACTCGAATTTTCGATGCAACAACGTTCATTTCCGCTCCCAGGTCTCGATTGCACAACGCATGCAAATAATAGTTTGGATGGACGCCCCTGTGGTAGTCGCATCTTTCACGACTTCAGTTCACGAGTCGGTCTCGATCTTCCCAATACGGCGCCCGCAGCTTGAACTTTTGGAGTTTTCCCGTTGCTGTGCGTGCAAGTTCGTCGCGGAATTCGATCTTGGTCGGGCACTTGTAATGCGCAAGCTTGGAGCGACAATGATCGATGATCTCTTGCTCTGATGCTTGCGCGCCCGCGACGAGCACAACCAAGGCGATCACGGTCTCACCCCATTTTTCGTGGGGAACTCCAATCACCGCGGCTTCAGCAACTACAGGGTGCGAAAACACGGCGTCTTCCACCTCAATCGAACTCACGTTTTCGCCACCGGAAATGATCACATCTTTTTTGCGATCAAGAATCGCGACGTAATTGTCATCGTCGATCACTCCACCGTCGCCGGTATGAAAGAACCCATCGACGATCGCGGCATCCGTGGCGTCGGGTTGATCCCAGTAACCCTCCATCACGTGATTGCCTCGGGCCAGCAGTTCGCCCTGGGCATCGACTCGCATTGTGACACCCAATGCCGGCGCGCCGGCTCGACCAAGTTTGGCCGCGCGTTCAGTCGGGCTGAGCGAGTCGTATTCAGCACGGCCCCGATTCATCGTGAGCAATGGCGTCGTTTCGGTAAGGCCATAGATCTGAATGAATTCCCAGCCCAGCTCCGTCTCGACACGTTCTATCGTTCGCGTCGGCGGCGGCGCGCCCGCCACAATCACTCGAGTACGGCCGTGCCCAGGGATTGCACCATCCCACGTCGTCGCCGCGTCGAGAATCGCGGCAACCACCGCAGGCGCGCCACACATCATGGTCACACCATGCGCATCGACGCGGCGCAAGATTTCGCCGCCGTCCACCTTGCGCAGAACCACATGTTGACCTCCCATGCCAGTCACCGCGTAGGGCATACCCCAGCCGTTGCAGTGGAACATCGGCAACGTATGCAACAGCACATCTCGGTCGTTGACGCCGGCTTGCCAACCGAACGTTGTCGCGTTGAGCCAAATATTGCGATGGGTCAGCTGTACACCCTTGGGACGCGCCGTCGTGCCGCTCGTGTAATTAATCGTGGCCGTTGCGTTTTCATCGGGCACCGCCCATGCCACTGGCTCTCGGTCGTAGTCGTAGAGGTCATCATCCGAAGCCTCACCGATGATAAAGCGGTGTTTTGCGGTGACCCCGCTCAATGATTCCTCAAGTTCAGGGTCGATCAAGAGCACCGTCGCGCCCGAGTGTTCGATGATGTACTTCACTTCGTCAGAGTGCAGGCGGAAATTGATCGGCACGAGCACTCGCCCGAAACCACTCACACCGAAGAATGAAGTCATCAAACGCGCCGAATTGTGCGAAACCATCGCAACCCGCTCGCCAACTGCAACGCCGAGGCGATCGAGCGCTGCAGCTTGGGCTCGGGCGCGCCGTGCGATCTCTTGCCATGGCAGCGCTCCCCATGAGGTTGCTGGCTGATCGGGTTCATCAATCAACGCGACGCGGTCGCCGTACACCGTCTCAGCCCGTTGCAAAAAGTCACTAACCGTCAAGTCAACCTTCATGATGCGAACTTAGCTAATTCGCGCACGCTCCGGCATAGGAAGCAATAGCAGTAGTGCGGCGAGCAGATCGCACGACGTGTTCATCAAGTCCGTCGGTGAGGTACACAAACGACACCCCCGTCGCCGGGTCGCCGAAAGCGATCTGCCCACCCGCACCGTTGTGCCCAAACGCACGCGAAGAAACAGTCTTGCCCATCCCCCGCATGCCACTCTTGCCGTCGTCGCCTGCGACCACCAAGCCAAGCGCCCGGTTAGCTGGCGTGCCAAGGAAGTCGCTGAACGTGTTGCGAACGTTGGCTGAAAAATCCTTCATCGCTTCGGGCGATATCAAACCTCGCCCACCTTCGAGCAACGATTGATAGAACATCGCGAGATCAACAGCAGTCGACACGCCGCCACCGCCCGGGACGCCTACTTCGCGCACATCCGCTCGGTTGTATTGTAGCAATGCCTCCGTCGTCACTTCGCTCACAGGCAATTCACGAAACCCGAACACGGCTTCGATCTCGTCGGGCGTCATCACCTCACCGGTTACGACGAGTTGGCGAATGTCACCTTGATCGTGCAGCGGCACACCAAGCTGGAAACGAGTTAAGCCAAGTGGTTCGCATATGGCCGCCGCGATGTACTCGCGATAATCCCGGCCTGAACCTCGTTCAATCAGTTCAGCGAGTACCCAATGTGCAGATGTGGGGTGATATTCAAAACGCGTCCCTGGCTCCCAATTCGTGCGCCACCGGGCAAACGCGTCGAGCCGCGACTCGCGCGTGTCCCACAAGGGTGAACCAAGCGGCGCGTGCGGAAACCCCGACGTGTGCAACATCACTTGTTCGATCGTGATATCGCGTTTCCCGTTGAGCGCGAACTCGGGGATGTGATCGCTCACCGGATCATCCAGACGAAATAGGCCCTCATCGAGCAATGTCCAAAACGCCATCGCGACAATTGGTTTGGTTGCCGAAAAGATCGTGTACCGCGACTCGGCTGGGGCACCGAAGGTTTTCGCGATACCCACCACACCGTCGCGCACAAGCGCGATTTGGCACGACGGTAGGTGCCCAACCATCACCTCGCGCTGCACCCGCTCCAGCAGGGTATCGGTCTTGTCACGGGCAAGGCCCGCGGCTTCTGGTTCGTAAACGTCAGTCATCACCAATGTCTACACGCCGCGCCCGACGCCCGGCCGCGGTCACACAGAAGCAGCGCAAACCACTACATCGTGTGACCACCCGGGCGAGGGCTATTCGGCGTCCACCATTTCGCTGACCTCGGGCAGTCCAGCGTCGACAGCAGCCGTGGCCGCTGGTGCACCAATGAGGTTGGCCAATGACGATTTCGCGGCGCCGCCTGATCCGAAGGCTCGCATCAACACTGCGGCGAGGCCATCCATAGCACCACCTCCGCCGGTCACGAGCACCTCGGGCATGATGTCAATGCCGCCCGTGGCGACAGCATCAGCCACGGCCACGGCCGCCGTCGCGCCAGCACCAAGCGACACAACCTGTGCTGCATATCCACGAGCCCGGCCTTCACCGAGCGCCTGAGTAGCTTCCGCGGCGGCCAGACCAATTGCGCGAGTCTTGGTTGCCTCGGCGGCACCTATCTTTTCGGTAATTTCTGCTTGAGCAAGACCAATGCTGCGCTGCTTTTCGGCTTCGGCAGAACCCGTGCGTTCGAGCACCTCAGCATCTGCGACACCAACTGCCTTGCGGCGAGTGGCCTCAGCAATACCGGTGCGCTCCACATAGGTGGCTTCACCGTCGGCTTCAGCTTTACGTGCTTCGGCCTGTGCTTGTTTAATCGTTACCGACACTTGTGCTTGGGCCAACGAAGCTTGCATGTCTGCAGTGCCCTTGGCCTTTTCCATTTCGACCCGCACGACCTGGGCGCGTTCTTCTTCGGCGAAGGTTGCCTTTTCCTGGTTAGCGATCTCTCGTTTGGTGAGCACTTCCACCAGTTCCGGTGGGAACACAACGTCTTGAAGGTACACACCCTTGGTTTCAACGTCGTAGAGAGACAAATACTGCGAGACCGCCAGAAGTGCGGCTTGTTGCACGTCCATACGCGTCTCGATGAACTTCACTGCTTCCAGACTTTGCAGCGTGTTACGGAAATGATTGCCGACCGCAGACGACAGCACTTCGTTGACGAGGTTGAGCATCGTGCCAACCATAGAAATGACTTTCGGCGCTTTCGTATCGGGCACATGTATCTGTACTTGTAGTTCGATGCCGAATACGAAACCTTCTCGGCTCTTGCCGGAGATTGGCTGGAGGTTCACGTCAAGGCTGTGCGCGGCTGACACTGAATCACTCCAGTTGAGCGTCAAGATCGAGGTCGGCACGATCTCTGCCGCATACACCCGCGGATTGATTGCGTACTTGCCCGTACGCAAAGGTTCTTGCCAGATGCCACGATGGCCGGGTTGCACAATCGAACCAAACTTGAACTCAACACCCGAAGTGTCGGAAGTGGGCAGACCAACATAACCTTTAACTACGGCTACTTCACCTTGATTCACCACGAGCATCGGCACAGTCTCAACCTGCACTAGAAATGGGTTGAGCAAATACGCGCCATACAACAACGGATCGTGTTGCAAACCGATTTTTCCGCCGTTATCGATGAATCGTTGAAAGTCTTGATAGTTGTTGTGCAGGTTGTTCTTATTGCCCAACAACAGTTCGATGATGTCGGCGTCGGTCGCGTCGGCTGCCTCGGCGGCCAGCACGTCTTCAAACGCTCCAAGGCGGCTCGCGATATCGCCAGAAGGCAACGGCTCGCCTTCAAGTGCGGTCACGATGCCGACGGTGTCTTGTGGCCCATTGGGCGAAATCACTACGACGCGGAGTTGATCGGCACTCAAACCAAAAGATTCACTGCGTAAAACCCCGCCGGTGGCTTTGGCACGCTGTTGCATTTCGGGAGCAACCGGCACGCCGAACGCTTGGCGAGCAGTCAACACGAGAAACGCGACCGGGTGAATAGGCACCAAGGTGCCCGGAGGCAACACCGGGCGCTGCACACCCTTTTGTCCGCCACCTTCGACGAAGGCTCGCACATTCGAAAAATTGCCGAATTTCAAGTCGTACACCGCACTCTTGTTACCAATCGGCAACGGCATTCCAACTTGGGCAACCACAACAGCGATCTCCCCGGCAGGCACCTGGACCCACGAATGCTTTTTCACCCCATAAATCGGCCAGAGCTTGAATCGGAGCCCCGCCATCAAGAGGTCGGCTTGATAACCGGCCTCACCATTGAACGCAATCGGGTTGTCGTCTTGAAGCTTCTTGAACGAAAACCGTTTGGTAACCAAACCGATCTCGCTCGCCCCTATCGAGGTAAACGACTGCGCAACCACAAACAACGCAATGACCCCAACAACTATTGCCGCAATTACTGCAGGCCCCATGATTCCCTTTCCCTTGAACGTCGACTCCCATGAGACGACGCAGTACTGATGTCTTCAGTCAATCAGTTCAAGGCAACCGCAACAGGGCATTCAGTTATGCCCGAAAGGCTCCGATTTCGATGAATCACATAAATCGGTGGCTGTTAACGAGCAAGTTGGGCGCGGTACCACTCGTAGAAATGCGCGGTACCCGCTTCAGGTGCAGGGCCCGAGAGGTTGACGTGGTAGGACTCGATGTCGATACCGAGCGACTTCGCAGTCATCGCGCCCGCATGGCGACTCTCAATGAGCACGTAATCCTCTACGCCGGTTTCATCGAACGCCGTCTTCATGACGTTGGGAAGTCCGGGAACTACCGACTCCATATCCGTGGGCACCAGATAGTGAGAGCGATTGATATGAGTGTCTGGGCCCGTTGGAATCACAATCGATAAGACACGTAATCCCGCGTAGAGCTCAATCATGATGTTGGGGTAGATACCAAGCCACGCAACGGCGAAATCACTCATTGGTTCGCCGCGCACCTCGGCGTATCGTTCGAGACCTTGCACCCATTGCGTGTACATCTCGGATCCACCGCCACGCGTCTCGTGAAGATCGAGAAACTGCACGTGATAGTTGGGGCCGAACGTCCACTGCAATGTGTCGCAATCAGAAAACGAAGCCAGACCAGGGTGATACGGCGGCACGTGATAGCAGTCGCCGAAAACCTCAAGGAAGGCCTTCCAATCTGCTGCGTAGTGCGTGTCTTCACTGGCGTAAATGGTCCAACCGTCAAAGTTGAGATGATCACTCAAGCCGCGTTCCGCGAAATCGTTAGAGATGCGTTGAAAATCAAGTTCATACTCGGCTCGCCGTTGCGGATCGATGCCGAAATGAAAACCTTGCCACGAGAGCACTTCGAAACTCGGTAAGGCAAGGCTTGCTCTCACAGCCGCCCCCTCGTCGCCGGATCCGAAGGTGATCTCTCGCCCACCGATCAGTGAGCCATCACGCCGAAACGACCACTGATGAAATGGGCAGGTGATACACGACTTGTCAACAAACTCTGACGTGTCGGTGAGCGGTCGCAACGTATGCGTACACATGTTGGCGACGGCACGAACTTGGCCGTCTTCATCGCGGGTCAGCAGCACACGACCGTCGCCATCGGCAAGGCGATGACCTTTCCCTGGCAGCAGCAGGTCGTGGCCGAGGTACATCATTCCAGTACCCGGACGAAACATCGCCGCCCGTTCGCGCTCATATACGGCTGGGTCACCGAAATCGGATGCGGGGATGGACGCCACGCCCTCCGCGTCGAAGCGGTAGCCGGGCCGTTCCCAAGTGCTGGTCACTGCTGCAACGCTAGGACGGTTCACGCGAGGCATAGTGATTCATCGGCAACGAAATCCGAAGATTCTGTGAAGAGGCCAGTGATCTGGCATTACCTGCGCAAACCTGAAGAACGAAAGGGATATTTCGCCACGTCGAACTGCCAAGGCTGCGGTATTCGTTGGCATTTCAATCCTTCGGAAAAAACACGCAGCCAACCGTTCCGAGACCAGTATGCGCGCCAACCGAGGGACCGATTTCGTAGCGCACGATCTCCGAAGCAATCCCCGAGGCAACTAACCGTTCGATGAGCTGCAGTGTGAGCGGCTCGCTCCCAGCATTGCCGACACCCACACACTGCAATCTGTGCTCCGACCGATCAACAACGTATTCACACATCGCATCCACAGCTGCGTCTTGATCTACAACGCTCCCAACGGGACGCATCTGGCCCGATTCCAATGCCAGCACGGGCAACGTCGAATCACGCTCGACCGCGGCGAGCCGGCCACCGCGCTCGGCAAGATCGAGTGCGCCGACGATGAACACATTGCCGACCGTGGCAGCCACGTCTTGGGCTCGCTGCACTGCGTCGGCCAACGAGTGCCCTGCAGCCAACGAGTCGGCAGCCGCCCACACGCAGCAGCCGATTGCGAATGAGGCAGTTCCAGTGTCAACGATAGAAACGGGAATGGGCGATAGGCCTTGCGCGATCTTGACCGAATTCAAGGTCGCCGAGGTATTTGATCCGACGTGAATTGACAGTACGGCGTCCGCACCATCTGCAGCGGCCGCTTCGTACAGTTCCAGAACGTCGCCCGGCGACGGCGCGCTCGTCGATACATTGGCGCCTTGCGCGAGTCGCGCATAGAACTCTTCAGACGTGACATCGACGCCTTCTTTGTAGGGCAAACCGTCGAGGGTAATGCCAAGCGGCACTACTTGAATGTTGTAGCGCTCGCGTAGCTGAGCAGGGAGTTGAGCGTTGGAGTCTGTAACGAGCGCGATCTTCATGTTCAAGCCGTCTGTCGGGCGTGCAAGAATTTTCCGAGAATCATTGTTGTGCTGATTGCCGCGAATGCCAACAGCCCCCAACTCGGGTCGGGTCCCCAAGCGTTCGGAAGGTCCGCGCGCCACCACAACAGCGCAGCGCCGGTCCACACCACGCCGCTGATCTGGGTCGCTCGTTCGGCCTTCTTTGCCGCCACCGCGCCAATCGCAGCGACAGCCAAATCAATCGGGAAATACAAAGGAAACACTGCCAAACACGCACCGGCAGACGTTGCAACCCCTTTGCCCCCCTGGAAACGGCTCCAGACTGGAAAAATATGCCCCGCAATCGACAATGTGGCTGCCAGGTAGCCGCCCGAGTCGCCGCCAATCGCCATTCCTGCAAATCCCGCGGCGACGCCCTTCGCGATGTCGACGGTCAACACAACAAGACCCCACTTGGTGCCGAGCACTTTGGCGGCGTTGGTCGCGCCCGGATTCCCGCTGCCTTGTGACCGCAAGTTCATCGCACCCTTGGTGGCGATCCGCGTGACGAGGTCGGCCGTCGGGAACGTTCCGCAGAAATATCCGACCGCACCAGCCGCGGCCACGCTGAGCGCAGTCATGCGCTCGGAGCCTACGCTCAACGCCATGCATACAACTGCCAGCGAAGTCGACGCCGATACTCAACGAGTGATTGCTCTGACCGAAGAACTCCTCGCCGAATGTGATCCCGCGAAGGTCGACAGTTTCACATTTCGAGGCGCACAGTTCGACAAGGGTCTTGCCTGGATCAGCTTCCCAGCCGGCTACGGCGGGCTCGGCGTCCGCCCGGGCTTGCAACGCGAGGTAGACCGGCGAGTACGCGCCGCTGGCGCGCCGGGCGGCGAAAGCAAACTCTTTTTCGGTTTGTTCTTAGTGGCACCAACGATCGTGACCCACGGCAGCGAATGGGCGAAACAACGATTTCTACGCCCAATGTTTACTGGCGAAGAAGTGTGGTGCCAGCTCTTCAGCGAACCGGGCGCGGGGTCGGACCTCGCGTCGCTCGCCACTCGTGCCGAACGAGACGGTGAGGAATGGGTGGTGAACGGTCAGAAAGTTTGGAACACGCTCGCACACCTCGCCGATTTTGGAATGCTCGTCACGCGTACCGACCCCGAAACGCCAAAGCACAAAGGCATGACCTACTTCGCGGTCGACATGCACCAACCAGGAGTAGAGGTACGACCGCTACGGCAAATCACCGGCGAAGCGGAATTCAACGAGGTGTACCTCACCGACGCTCGCATCCCCGACAGCTATCGCATCGGTGCTGTAGGCGAAGGGTGGGGAGTTTCACTTACCACCCTTGCGAATGAACGTACCTCCATCGGTGGTGGAGGCGGCGGTGGCGGAGGCCCGAAGCGCGGTGCTGGGGCCATCGCGGAAGCCGTGCGCATCTGGAACGACGAGGCAACCACACAGTCGCCGGCGCGTAAAGACCAGCTGATGAAAGGTTGGGTAGACGCCGAAGTATTGCGGCTCACCAACTTGCGAGCAGTAGCTGCAGCACGATCGGGAAACCCCGGCCCCGAAGGTTCGATCGCCAAGCTCGCACTTGCGATCAACCATCAAAAAATCTACGAACTCTGCATGAATCTGCTCGGAGCGCGCGCACTCGACGGATTCGACTTCACGTTCCGTCGCCCTACCGACGTCGGCCTTGAAGGCGTGCCCGGAGCAAGCCGCCACATGTTCTTGCGAGCCCGCGCGAACTCAATCGAGGGCGGTACAAGCGAAATCATGCGCAACATCTTGGGCGAACGAATCCTCGGTCTTCCTGGAGAACCACGCGTCGACAAGACGTTGCCGTGGAGCCAAGTACCGCGCTAACAACTACACGTGCACAAAGGACAGCCATGATCGAAGTCCGCGAACTCACGAAGCGCTACGGCGATTTCATCGCAGTAGACCGCGTGTCGTTTTCGGCGCGTCCGGGGACCGTGACTGGATTTCTTGGTCCAAACGGCGCCGGAAAATCTACGACGATGCGCATGATGTGTGGGCTTACCCCACCTACGAGCGGCACTTCCACCATCTTCGGCGTCCCGTATGCGAGCATCGGCAACCCTGGCACTCGAGTCGGAATTTTGCTCGACGCGTCGGCCCAACACGCAGGGCGCACCGGTCGAGAAATCCTGACGCTTGGTGCGTTGGTGATGGGGTTACCCACGGAGCGAGTCGACGAGATGCTTGAGGTTGTGGCCTTGACGCCGACCGAAGCGAAACGTCGCGTCGCGAACTATTCCCTCGGGATGCGTCAACGGTTAGGCATCGCACACGCACTCTTGGGGGCGCCTGAAGTGTTGGTGCTCGACGAACCTGCGAACGGTCTCGACCCTATGGGCATTCGCTGGATGCGCGGCCTACTGCGTGGCTTCGCGGAACAAGGCGGGACGGTGTTGTTGTCGTCGCACCTGTTGCACGAGATCGAGGTCATCGCCGACGAGCTAGTAGTCATCGGCCGCGGCAAAATCGTGGCGCAGGGTTCGAAGACCGACATGCTTGCAAACGCAGGAACATTGGTGCGAGGTCTCGATCCCGAGGCTTTGGGTACTGCAATCATGGCCGCGAGTCTGGCGGCCACGCGGCGAGACGAAAACACGTTCATCGTCGACGGGACTGCGGAACAAGTTGGTCGTGCCGCTGCGATGGCTGGCGTTGTACTTGTTGAACTCCGACCTGCCGACAGCGAGGGGCTCGAAGAAGTATTTATGCAATTGACCGCCGAAGACAGCCGGGAGGCGGTGACACCATGAGTGCGACGACGATATCGACGAACGCACGCGTAGGAACGCCCATCCCGTTCTCGCGGCTCGTCAAAGTAGAGCTTCGGAAAACGACCGACACTCGTGCTGGTCGATGGCTGCTGATCGCGATTGGTGCAATCACGTTTATTGCAATCGCATTGTTCGTCGCGTTTGCAAAAGCCGAAGACCTCAAGTTCAGGACTCTCGTACTCGTCGCAGGGACACCGCAAGGATTTCTCCTTCCGGTGCTTGGCATTTTGGCCATTACAAGTGAGTGGTCCCAGCGCACCGGTCTCACGACCTTCACGCTCGAGCCGAGTCGTCAGCGAGTGCTGACCTCGAAGATCGTGGCGGTTCTCTTGCTCGGATTCGGTGCCATCTTGTTCATGCTGACGCTGGCAGCGTTGGCCAACGTGATTGGTGGCACGCTGACTGATGAAGCCGGGAGTTGGGCAGGAAACGCAGCGGTCATTCGCAACGTTTTCGTGTTACAAATCCTCGGATTGCTCGGCGGCCTCGCATTCGGGACAATCCTGCTCAATAGCGCACCAGCAATTGTCCTGTCGTTCATCGCTCCGACTCTGATGGGCGTCGTCGTGAACATCGTTCCAGGGCTCAGCGGTGCGGCACCTTGGATCGACGCGGGAACCGCCCAAGGGCCGTTGTTCGACTTCGACGGTTCTGAAGTGACGTGGGAAGCATGGGGTCAAATCCTCGTGACCAGTTTCTGGTGGGTCTGGATCCCGCTTGCCGCGGGCACGTACCGTGTCCTGCGCACCGAACTGAAATGACCAACTCCACCAACTGTTCCAACCCGGTGACACAAGGCGGGCATCGTTATGATTTCGATTTGCCGCGCTACGACTTTTCAACCGGAGCCGGAGTCATAACGGGCGAACGGTTCTGTCTCTCAAAGGTGAGCGCCAATCAACCCGTTGCATTAATTTTCGACTAGTAAGAAACCCTTGGATTCCTCTGAATACCACCGCATTGCCCAGGCTGAAGACCACCATTGGTGGTACGTCTCGACGCGTCGCCTCTTGCGCGAACTTCTCGTCGAGACGCTGCAGCCCGGCATCGTCAGCCTCGACGTGGGAGCCGGTCCCGGAGGCAACGGTGCGTGGCTCGCACAATACGGGCCGGTTATCGCGCTCGACTACGAACCGATCGCGCTCGAATATGTGCGTACTCGACGCCCCGAGTTGGTTCCGTTGCAGGCGTCGGCCGTTGCGCTACCGATTGCTGACCACTCGGTCGACCTCGTCCTGGCCCTAACAGTGTTGTACCACGTCGATGACGACTGCACTGCGGTGAATGAATTCGCGCGCGTATTGCGTCCAGGTGGTCGAGTGTTGTTCATTGAACCCGCGTTCAACGTACTGCATCGCGAACACGACGTATTAACGCACGGAATCCGGCGTTATCGAACCGGTGACTTAGAACGACTCGCAGTCAACGCAGGCTTACAGGTCACACGTTCTACGTACGCGAAGTCCTTTCTCTTCCCACCGGCTGCCGTTATCGCCGGTTCGCAGCGCATCGTGAAACGCAAACGTGCGTCTCAACCGCCACGCTCCGACCTAGAAGCCCGCAGAGCCGACCGCATCGCGACACCAATCATGCGAAAGCTCGCCGAATTGGAGCACCACATACTGCGACGAATCAATTTGCCGTTTGGCACCTCAGCGGTTGTTGTTGCACAACGAGCCTCTACCGGTCTGCTGCAGCCCTAGCTTCGGCTACGTGCGGATCCAACGCATCTTCGGGACAACAACCAACAACAACCAAAGCCGAACGAGGTCGTAGAGACTTCGGGCTACTCGCCGGGGTTGGAAAAACTGCGACCTACCATGAGGGCGTGCAAGGTGCGACACGGGCGTTTGCACGATCCGTGCGTCGACGTCTTGCAGTTTGCGCATTAGTTCAACACAAATCACGCCGCTGGCATTTTTGAGCTGAATGGTGTCCAGAACCTCGCGCCGCATAAGGCGGAAATCACAATCAACGTCACGTAAACGCAATCCGAACATCACTGCGACCGTGTGGTGATACACCCGGCCGATCACAATCCGCTTTAGCGAATCAGACCGCCGGATCTTGTAGCCCTGCACTACATCAATATCGTCGGTTGCCAACGCTATGAGCTGTGCAATTTCACGAGGATCGTACTGAGCATCGCCGTCGGTATAAAAAACCCACTGCTTCTGCGCTGCCGCGAATCCGGAAAGCAACGCGCCACCGTAGCCACGATTTGCCGAATGTTCAACGATCCGCAGTTCGCCAACTTCACTTGCAAGGGCGCGCAATACTCCGAGTGATCCATCGACCGAAGCGTCATCAACCACCGTTACATCGTGATCAATGCCGAGCCTTTCGAGAGTCTCGTGAACGCCCGTGACCATCTGCGTGATTGAAAGTTCGTCGTTATAGCAAGGAAAGAACGCTGAAACACTTTGCACCGCTGGATTGGATGGCATGTTCATGATTGGCATCGCTCCAACGACTCGGCCACGACCGCGATCTCGCTCGATGTCAGTTCAGCAAAACACGGAAACGAAACGCATTCTTCAGCCCAGGCCTCAGCACGAGGGCACTCAGCACGCACAAACCGTTGGTACGCGGGCTGGCGAGTGAGCGCAACTGGGTAATGCGTACCGGTCGCGAAACCTAGCGAAGCACGCCAGCGCTCACGATCCGCTACGCGCGCCACCAGCAAATGAAATACGTGATCGGGGTGTGATTCTTGCCACCGCAACATAGGAGCCGCCAAGCGAAGGCGCTCGGCTACCCGACGGCGCGCGCGATTGTCGTCGTCAAGCACCCTGAGCGCCGACCGCAACACCGCCGCTTCGAATTCCGACATCCGAGCGTTCGTTGATACTTCGCGATGGACGTAGCCCTCCGTCATGCCGTGAGTACGCAGGAGTCTGACCTTGGCTGCGAGTTCCTCGTCGTCGGTCACGACGGCCCCACCGTCGCCCATGCCGCCCAGATTCTTGGTTGGGTAAAAGGAATATGCAGTCAGCGTTGCCCCCGCATCGAGCCCGTTCGCTCCCGTCAGCGCACCATGGGCATGCGCGGCATCACTAATTATCGGAATGCCAAGTTCAGGAAACGGGGCAGGCCGCCCATACAAATGCACGACTATGACCGCTCGAGTCTTGCTGTTCATCGCGGCGGCGCAAGATTCATGATCGATCGCACCCGTGAACTCGTCAACGTCCACAAACACCGGAGTCGCGCCCGTCGCACACACCGAGGCTGCGGTCGGCACCGCGGTGAAAGCAGGAACGATCACTTCGTCGCCGTGACCTATACCGAGGGCTACCAGCGAAAGGCGGAGCGCTTCTGTCCCTGATGCAACTGCGACGCATCGCTGTTTACCTACGTACTGCGCGAACTCGGCTTCAAACGCTTCGGTTTCGGGGCCTAACAAAACAGTTCCCGAACGAGCCACACGCGTAGCGGCCGCAACGATCGACGGCTCGAGTCGTGCCAGCCGTCGCGCAATACTCGTGACCGGTATGAGCGCCTCGCTCACAAATACCAACCCAGATGTTCACGGTAATAGTCGATCGTGGATCGCAGCCCGTCGCGGAGTTGCAGCTTGGGGTTCCAACCAAGCATTTGTTTCGCTAAACCTGAGTCGGCTTGGTAAGAGCCAATATCGATACGTTCGTGCTCGCGAGGCCACGATCGAAATTCAACCGTTCCCGCGTCGGCGATTTCGACGATCAAGTTAGCGATATCAGCGAGCGTAAATCGTTCGTCACCACCAATATTGAGCGCCTGCCCAATCGCGGCATCCGACTGGGCCGCGAGCAGAAACGAGTCGACGACATCGTCAACGTGCAGACAGTCCCGTTCTTGGGAGCCGTCGCCAAACACGGTGATCGAGCGGTTTTCAAGTGCCCGAGCCACGAACACCGGCATAAAGCCCATATGTTCACCTCGCAGACGCTGGCGAGGTCCAAAGGTGTTGGTCAGGCGAAGCGCAGTTGTGCGCATCGAATGAATCGACGAATACAACATGTGGAGCTGTTCTGCTGCATACTTCGACACGCCGTTGACATCGCCGGGCGCAACCGGATGTTGCTCATCAACGGGGAGGTACCGGGGCCGCCCATAGATCTGTCGGGTTGATGCGTACACGACGCGAGCTTCGGGAGTAACGCGGCGCAGAAGTTCGAGGAACGCGAGCTGGCTCCGCGCGTTGAGGTCAAAATCCGTGAGTGGATCTTCCATCGAGTCGATGTGGCTCACCTGCCCTGCGAGATTGAACACGAATTCCGCATTGGCAAGAATCGGCGCAAGCATGGTGGCATCGGCAATATCCGAAATGACAACGTCGACGGGGAACCCATCGACATTGCGTTTATTACCACCGTGGCGCGGAATCAACGCGTCGACGATTGTCACCTTCGCGTCGGCTGCACTGAGGCGAATCGCAAGATTGGAGCCAATAAACCCAAGGCCACCCGTCACGACCACACGGCGCCCGCCGAACACCGAGTCGAGAGATGCCATAAGCGCCAACCCTATACGAGGCTTAGGACCGGGAATAACAGTACGATGCGCCCCGTGACGCCCTTGACGCACCAGCTCGCGCGGGGCGTTAGATCACTCGCCACACCCGTCCGCTTCTTTTGTGTGACCGCGCTCGTTATTGGGTTCGCGGTCGCAGTCTTAACCCGCCCTTTCGCAGGAGACGACGAGCAAACTCACTTCGCACGTTCCTATGCCATCACGCGAGGCGACCTCATATTGGAAGTGCGCGGATTCGGAGTGGGCTCAGATCTTCCAAGCGGATTGACACAAGAGATGACCAAACTACGAGTGGTTGGTGGGACCGAGCGTCGCTCAGCCACTTGGGAACGATGGAATGACGCTGTCGCCGACGGCCCGGATGAATTCGTGTCGTACCCGATGGCCACGTTGTCGCCCGCTGGTCATATCCCGAGTGCCGTGGGTATCGGCGTTGGTCGTATTTTCGGTGCGTCGCCACTCGTCCTGTTGATACTCGCGCGGATCGCCAACCTACTGTTCTATGTCGCGATTGTCGCGGCAATCTTGAGAGTCGTGCCCGTGCTGAAGTGGCCACTGGCCTGGATCGGCGTATTCCCGAGCGCGCTGTTCGTTGCGGCGAACGCCTCGCCTGATGCCTTCGCGGTAGCGATGGTAATCGCGGCCATTGGCTTGGCGTTACTCATTCGTGATCGCAAGCTGCGAGATGCGCCCATCAGCAGAACCGAGTGGTTTGCAGTTTTTGCGACGGCCTTCGCACTCGGCAATGCCAAAGCACCGTATTTCTTTGTTATTGGCGTCTTCGCGCTTCCCTGGCTCCGAGCGCGAGGTGCGCATCGGATGCTCGTAGCTGCGGTCGTCGCGACAACCATGGTCATCGGTGGTATTTGGATTACAGCCTTCAGCGATCGATTCGTGTTGGGCGCCTACGTCGGGTCGGAAAACGCATCACCAATCGAGAAGATGCTCGGAGGCTTGCCACACCCTGGCACGCTCGACCCGACACTGCAGTGGGAACGATTACGCGACGACCCGAGCCGTTTCGTTGCCGCGACTTGGCATACAGCCACACGCCAAGGCGAACGTATCGGAGCCACCGCGCTATTCGACTACGGCCTGTGGGTGCCTCCGTGGTGGCTCTCGCTCGCAGGCTTCTTGCTGTTACTCGCCGTCCGGTTCTCAACCCCGGAACAAGACCGTGCTCATTTCAGCCGCACCGAGCGATTCCTCATGTCCGCGATGCTCGCGCTGCTCGCCGGGTTCATGTTGCTCAGTTTGTTCGTGTACGACACGGTGACAGTTCAAGATTCACTCGAAATCACAGGCATGCAAGGCCGCTACCTCGCTCCGCTGCTGCCGCTACTGATGATCGCAATTCCTACAGTGCCACGGCTTCGCATTCCGAGAGCCTTCATCGTGGTGGCGCACACGGGGCTCATGGCCGTGCTTGTCTACGCTGTTACGTTCGGCGTATACCCCTCCTACTTTGTCAAAATCCTTCAAACAATCCCCCAATGATCATGACGAACTCCCGAACGCTGAAGCCCCATCCCGCAATCATTGCAATCGGAGCGATCTTTGTTGCGCTCAAAATTGGGTACGCGATTCGAGCGATGTTACCGACCGACACAGGTGGGATTCACGTCATCGTTGGGTCCGACACTCCCACGTATACGACGGCATCACAGACCTCGTTGTTTTCGTTGGATTTCTATACAGCGCCGGGACCTTTTATTTTCCCATTGATGCTCAAAGTGCTCGGCCGCAACCTCCGCCTCATCGTGATCGCGCAAACCGCTATTTCCATCGCCTCTTGGTTGGGTGTCGCGCTCAGCGTTCGTCACGCAATGCGTTCCGCTACCGCGCAATGGCTCGCATTCATCGGGATATTGGCAACCGGACTTACGCCCGCGTTTGTGATGTACGACGTCGCAATTGCCACAGAAAGCTTGGCTATCAGCAGCACTTGCGTGGTAATCGCACTTGCGATTCAACTAGCGATGCGGGCTGACACCCGCACGACCATCGCATTCGTTGCAGCACTGATCTTCGCTTCGTTTGTTCGCGACATCAACGCCATTATTGCTGGTTGTTTAGGTCTGGTCGCGTTCTCGGCGTGGATGGTGCCACGTTGTCGCGCAACCCACGGTGCCCGCCTCTTCGCGAGCGCGACGGTGCTTGTGATCGTTGGCGCAACTGCGATGACATGGTCGTCAACGGCGAATCGCTCGTACTGGCCAATTGCTGAAACAATCGTTCTGCGAATCGCAGATGACCCAGTCGCGTACGAATGGCTGCTCGATGAAGGGCTGCCGAACGACGGCGCGATACAAACGTTGCAAGCCAATTACTTCCTGACATATCCGGCGTTCCAAAGTGACGACCCGTACTACCAACCGCTTCGACGGTGGCTCGACGATCACGGGCAAGCGGTCTATATGAAGTATCTGTTGACCCATCCTTGGTTCGTCGCAACCAAACCACTGGCAATGATGTCCGATCAATTCACCCCCAACCTTGAACCGATTGCAATTGCCCAAGGCATGCGACCTGGTCCGATCACCCGTGCCATCGGCGGTCTCGGACTACCACCATTTCGTATAACGGCAGCCTGGGCGGCGTTGGCATCGGTTGGATTGGCAATGGCATTGTGGTTTGGAGACCGAGCGCGTCGCGGTCTTGGATGCACAATTCTTGCCATTGGCTGTATCGTGATTCCTCACGCCCTGGCCGCGTTTCACGGTGATGCCCTCGAGCTTGCGCGCCATTCATTGGGCGCCGCGGTGCAAGCGCGCATCTTCGTATGGACAGCTACTGCCTTCGCTATCGACGCCTTCGTCATGAGGCGTCGACAATCGCAAGTCGGTCTGACGAATGCCGGCTCGATATGAATCGGCAACACGATTTCGTAGCCGCGTCTCGTCCAGTGACCGCATCTACATATGGCATCAAACCCGAAACTGAAGGCGAACTCTTGCCGTGGTCGTGGGCCGTCGACCGCATCAATGCATCCCGTGGATATTGGATCTGTTCGGTCGCTACCGACCAACGACCGCAGTTGATGCCAATTTGGGGCGTCCTTGTCGACGAGCGTTGGTTCTGCTTCGGAACCGACGTTCTATCGAAAAAGGCCCGAAATTTCGAGACGAATCGTCACGTTTCAATCGCGGTTGACGACACGGTGGAACCTGTCATCCTCGAAGGTGTCATCGAAGCAATTCCCACCGATCTCATTGTGCCGTACTGGGAGCAGTACGCGGCAAAGTACGACATGGACGCTGCCGAAATGCACCCCGGACCGCACTTTCGCGTCGTACCGAACAAAGCGTTTGGCTTCATTGATCGAGACCCAGATTTCCCTCTCACTGCCACTCGATGGCTCTTCACGGCGTGAACAACCCATTCGTCTGTGTCTTTTCGGGAGTACCTGGCACCGGCAAGTCCACGCTCGCCGAAGCAATCACCAAAGAAACCAACGCCGCACTACTGAACTGGGACTGGATCATGTCAGCGTTGCGAGTGTTCCCAGAGGTTTGGGCGGCCGCGCCCGACGTCGACACGAGACGCGACATCGGATACGAGTTGATGTCACGGATGATTGAGTCTCGCCTGCGACTAGGCCAGTCGTCAGTCACCGACTGTGTCGCTCGAACACGAGCACTCGCGCAGTGGTCAGATCTGGCCGCTGCACACGCGGCGCCCGTCTTTGTCATTGAATGTTTCCTCGAAGACGCAGCGGTGCACAAAACCCGCATCACCGGTAGACAGCGCAATATCCCCGGATGGGACGAGCTCGACTGGCGCTTCGTCGCGGCGTCGCGAAGTGCGTATGAACCACTTCCAGAGCCGAAGCTCCTCATCGACGCGGCCAAGCCAATCGCAGAGAATCTCGAAGCCGTACGTGCTTACCTCGGGCTGATCGATTGACCTCAATTCCCACCCAACACGTCGCCATCATCGGTGGGGGCCCGGCCGGACTTATTGCTGCAGACTTGCTCTCTGGCGCAGGCCTAGCGGTCACGGTGTTCGATCAGATGCGATCTCCCGGCCGAAAGTTTCTCCTCGCCGGTCGCGGCGGTCTCAACATCACCCACAGTGAGCCAATCGAAGAATTCCTCAATAGATACGGTCCGGATCGGTCATTTCTGGAACCAGCGATTCGGGCATTCGACCCCGAAGCTCTGCGCAATTGGTGCAACGAACTCGGCGAAACGACATTCATAGGCACGAGCGGCCGGGTGTTCCCTGCATCGTTTCGCGCTACCCCATTGCTCAGAAAACTGCTGCAAAGGTTGCGGACTCAAGGGGTGGAATTCCGCACCCAACACCGATGGACGGGCTGGAATCACAACCACGCGTTGCGCTTCGTGCACCCATCACTCGGAGAAACCGAATTCTCGCCGCACGCGACACTTCTTTCTCTAGGGGGTGCATCATGGCCAGGCACGGGCGCAACGGGTGCGTGGACCGAGGTGCTGAATACAGCGGGGATCGAGATTGTGCCGTTACGCCCTGCTAACTGTGGCTTTTTGACTACGTGGTCAGACCACTTCGCGTCGCGTTTCGCGGGTATACCTCTCAAGAACATCGCATTGCGATACCAAAACGCAACCGTTCGCGGGGAGGCAATGATCACCGCCAATGGAATCGAGGGCGGCGCGATCTACGCCTTGGCCCGTCCGTTACGCACCGGAATCGAAGGCGGTCACGAGTCCACAATCCTGTTAGACCTCCAACCCGATCGCACCGCCGAGGCAGTGAGCCAAAAACTCTCATCTCGACGCCCGAAGGAATCAACATCCAACTGGCTTCGGCGAACGTTGAGGTTGTCGCGAGCCGCAGTGGCACTCCTGCGAGAACAGACGGGGAATTCCGTACCTCATGACGTTGCACAGCTCACGCATCTCATCAAGAACCTCTCCATCGAAGTCGATGGTGTTCAGCCGATCGACCGCGCCATATCGACCGCCGGCGGCATCGCCCAACAGGAAGTAGATGCCGACTTCATGCTGAGCAAACGGCCAAGCGTCTATGCCGTCGGTGAGATGCTCGACTGGGAAGCACCGACTGGCGGATATCTCCTGCAGGCAACCCTCAGCACCGCGGTCATGGCGGCGCGCAGCATCGTCGCAAAGACCGCAGCAAGCGAGGCATAACGCTTCAAACACGCCAACTCGCCCGGCCCCATGCCGCGACGGAGCGACGCCGCGACGGAGCGACGGCGCGACGGCGCGACGGCGCGAAAGTGCACCGCCCGCGGTATACAAACGCGCCAACCGCACGTCGCGAAGTCAGCTGCGGGTGATTGCGTCGCCGAGGGTGATGGAGCCCGGTGTGGTTACGCTGCAGTACACGCCTAGAAAATTGCTGTGGATTGCATCGAGGGCGTGAAACAGCTCGGGTTGGCGTTCGATGCCTCCGGGTTGCGCGCGCAGTGGCATTGCACAACGGATCGTTGGCGAATCCACACGAATCACCGCATTGCCGATCTGGATATCGGTGCCAGCCCACGCATCTTCGCCAAACGGTTCCACGTCGACGTCAATGACAATGTTGGGCCGATACCGACGAATGTTCCAGTCGAGTTCGGGCCGAAGCGACCGGCAGTGTTCCAACGTGGCCGTCGTAATGATGTGCAAGGCCGCGAGGTCAAAGAACGTCCCAGCTGGCGCAGGCCACTGAATGAATTCGGCGTCATCGTTGGGCGGTTCGAACGTCATTTCGAATTCGACTTGCGTATCGTCATTGCGTTCCATCAACCGAACATCGCTGCCTAGCCACGCGCTGATGACATTGTCGTCGCGAGTGATCGAGCCGTCCGGAAGTTGCACCGCGCCATCTGGACGGCCGGTCGCTTCAAACAACTTTGAATGACGTTTCGCCGAGCAGAGCCGACCTTTTCCGTCGATCAACGCCCACCGACGGTCGTCGACAATCCCCGACGCCACAACTTCGACTGAATCGCGCACAATACCTTGCAACGACTTCATCGGATACTGCCAAAGCTCAGTCACGGTCCCGAGTTGCATACGCGTCTCCTATTGCTGCAGGGCTATTACGTGCATCGCCCGGAACCAACAGGCGCCGGGCGATGCACAGAAACTACATGGCGGCTGCCCGGCGAATCAACCGCCAGACGCGTCCTGAGGACGGGTCTTACCCGCAGAAATCCACGGCATCATTGCACGAAGTTCCGCACCGACCTTCTCGATCGGGTGCGCGTCGGTCTCGGTGCGATACCGATTGAAATTTGGGCGACCGTTGTCGTTTTCGCTAATCCACTCACGAGCGAACTCGCCAGTTTGGATCTCGCTCAGGATCTTCTTCATCTCCGCTTTGGTGGCTTTGGTGACGATACGCGGACCGCGGGTGGAGTCGCCGTACTCCGCGGTGTCACTGATGCTGTAATGCATCGCACCAATACCACCTTCATAGATGAGATCAACGATGAGCTTCACTTCGTGCAACGTTTCGAAGTAGGCCGACTCTGGCTGATAGCCCGCTTCCACCAAAGTCTCAAAACCATTCTTGATGAGTTCGACCAAACCGCCACACAACACGACCTGTTCACCGAAAAGATCGGTTTCGGTTTCTTCTTGGAACGTGGTGTTCAGAATTCCAGCGCGACCGCCACCGATCGCTTGCGCGTAGGCCAACGCAATTTCTTTGGCTTTGCCCGTTGAGTCTTGGGCGACCGCAACCAAACACGGCACGCCGCCGCCTTCTTCATAGGTGCGGCGTACGAGATGGCCAGGCCCTTTCGGCGCGATCATCCAAACGTCGACGTCGGCGGCAGGCTTGATGAGGTCGAAGTGGATGTTGAGACCGTGAGCGAACGCCAATGATGCGCCCGACTTCAAGTTGGGAGCAATGTCGGAGGTGAACACATGGCGCTGCTCAGTGTCGGGGAGCAACACCATCACAATGTCCGAGGCCGCCACCGCTTCGCCGGTTGGTAGCACCTTGAGCCCTGCAGCTTCGGCCTTGGCCTTGGAAGGCGACCCTTCCCGCAACCCGACGATGACGTCGACACCAGATTCTTTCAAATTCAACGCGTGGGCGTGGCCTTGAGAGCCGTATCCCAGAATCGCTACCTTCTTGGTGGCGAGCAGCGCCGAATCGGCGTCTTTGTCGTAGTACACAGTTGCGGCCATTGAATGGTCTCCTTGAGGAAAATGAACAGATGCAAGGCTACGGGCGCCAGCCCACGATGTCAGCCTCGGGCCGCCCTGACGGCGCGAAGTTTCACCGGTTGACGGGCCAGTTTTGGCATCGCGATGCGGCCAGTTCGTTGCATTTCGAGAATGCCAAACGGCCGCACCAAGTCACTAAACGCGTCGAGTTTGTCAGGCTCTCCAACCACCATCATCGTCATCGCTTCGTAGCCAACGTCGATGATCTTGGCATCAAAGATTGATGAAAGCTCCGTCACCTGCGAACGAGTTTCCGAACCGGCTTTCAACGTAAGCAACATCATCTCACGCTCGACCCCCTCACTGTGCGCGATCTCACTGATCTTGATCACGGGGATCAGTTTGTTGAGTTGTTTCACGATTTGTTCCAACGGCGATGCATCTGCGTCGACCACGATGGTCATGCGCGAAAACCGTTCGTCTTCAGTTGGACTGACTGCGAGCGACACAATGTTGAACGCTCGTCGAGAAAACAACGCCGCGACGCGAGTGAGTACGCCTGCTTTATTCTCGACGAGGACTGACAAAATGTGATGACGAGCGTTATAGGCCATGGCTATCGAGATTTCTCGTTGAGGGCAGGATGGAGGATGACGTCGTCGTTAGATGTCCCCGCGGCGACCATCGGGTAGACCTTTTCGCGATAGTCCGTGCGGAAGTCGATCACGACTGGACGATCGTTGATGGCGTTGGCCTTTTCAATAGTGGCAACCACGTCGTCGGCGTTGTCACAGCGCATACCGACGCAGCCCATGGCCTCAGCCCATTTCACGTAGTCGGGGAGGTCAGGCGACAGGTACACCTCGCTGTATCGCTCCTCGTAGAAGAGTTCCTGCCATTGGCGCACCATGCCGAGATACGCGTTGTTGAGAATCGCGATCTTCACCGGAATGCGTTCCGCAGCCGCGGTGACCAGTTCCTGCGCGGTCATCTGGAAGCAACCATCACCATCGACGGCCCACACCATGCGGTCGGGACGACCAACCTTCGCACCAATCGCTGCTGGCACTGAGTATCCCATCGTGCCGAGGCCACCCGAGTTGATCCAGGTGTAGGGGTAATTGAACTGCCAGTGCTGGCTCGCCCACATCTGATGCTGCCCCACGCCAGAGGCGAGGATGCAATCATCAGGCGTGTTTTCACGGAGTTTTTCGATCACAAACTGCGGCTTCAGCGTGCCACCTTCTTCTTGTTCGTAATACAGCGGAAAGTCCAGCTGCCATTGCTGAATCGTCGCTTTCCACTCACTGATATTGGCTGCGGCGTGTTTGCTGATCTCGGCCTTCGTCGCTTTGATGAGTTCTTCGATGACCTGCTTACAGTCTCCGACGATCGGCACATCAGGGCGACGCACCTTGCCTTGCTCCGCAGGATCAATATCGACGTGAATGATTTTCGCGTCGGGCGCAAACGCGCCAACCTTGCCGGTAACCCGGTCGTCAAAGCGAGCGCCCAAGGTGATGAGCAAATCGCTTTGCTGCAGCGCAGTGATCGCCGTGTAATTGCCGTGCATCCCGGGCATACCGAGACACAGTTCATGCTTGTCTGGGAACGCGCCGCGCGCCATCAGCGTGGTCACGACCGGAATCCCGGTGAGCTCAGCAAATGTCTTCAACGCATCGGCAGCGCGCGCCTTCAAGATTCCGCCACCGGCGTAGATAACAGGACGTTGCGCGGCAACAATCAGTCGCGCCGCATCTTTCACCTGCTTCGGATGTCCCTTGGTAGTTGGCTTGTAACCAGGCATATCCACGCCATCTGGCCAATACCAATCCATCATTTGCGTCGCGACATCCTTCGGGAAGTCGACCAACACAGGGCCCGGGCGACCCGTCGTAGCGACGTGAAAGGCTTCGCGGATGATGGTGGGAATGTCGCGGGCATCGGTGACCAACCAGTTGTGCTTCGTGACGGGCATCGTGATGCCGACCGTGTCGCACTCTTGAAACGCGTCGGTCCCGATCGCGGCGTATGGCACCTGTCCCGTAATAACCACCATCGGCACTGAGTCGAGGTAGGCATCCGCCAACGGCGTCACAATGTTGGTCGCCGCCGGGCCACTCGTGACCATCGCCACGCCTGGGCGGCCGGTCGCATGCGCGTATCCGCTTGCCATGTGCCCCGCGCCTTGTTCATGACGCACGAGAATGTGGCGAATCGATGAGTCGATCAGCGGGTCGTATACAGGGAGAATCGCCCCGCCCGGAAGGCCGAACATGACTTCGACGCCTTCCATTTCCAAGCTCCGGATGAGGGCTTGGGCGCCTGTGATTTTTCCAGTTGGTTTCATGTGATGCTCCCGGTTGGGGTGAACATTTTTGGCAAACAAAAACCCCTCCGACTGGAGGGGTTGGCAGCGCACGGACGCGAGACGGCCCGTGCGCTAAGTAACTACTACTACGAGGGTCGTGGAAAACAACATCGGCCGGAGTATAGACCACAGCTCGAGATTCGTCTACTCCAATACGCAATGGCACAAATACCTCGAATAGTGCACTACGTGACACCATAGGTCAGAACCACGGTCACGTGACCGATCAGTAGAAGCGCAATTTCATCCGCCGCCCACTTTGGACGCTTCATCAGGATCGCTCACGATGCAACCTCAGAGCACCAACACCAACACCAACTTGTTCCTCGGCATCACGACGGGTTCCATCGCGTCGTTCGCCGTCGGCATGCTCATCGGTGGCGTGGCACCATCGAGTGGAGCCATTCCCCTGGCGCTCACGATTGTGGCTGGAATCGCGACCATCATCGCGCTCAACACCTGGCTGATTCAACGGCCGGTCCACGCGCAATACACCAGCAAGGTCGCCCAACGCGACGCTCGGATCGCCCGCCTCGAACACAGCCTCGCGCGGCGTACGTTCGATGCTCGGCTTTGGCGGGCAATCGAAGCAACGACGTCAGAGTCTGGAGTTGTAGATGTCGTCGCCAGAGCAATACAGGAAATCGTTCCGACAAAACCTGGCCAGTTGCTACTCGTCGACGAAACGGGAACCGATCAGCTCGCGTGTGCTGCGAGCACACCCACTGTTGCAGACGGCGCAGGATGCAACGTCACGACACTTCGCGGCTGTCGAGCCGTACAGCATGGGCACACCGAGACGTTCGACTCCAGCGAGGCCATCGACGCCTGCGCGTATCTTCGCGGGCGAAGCTGCGGAGAAATTTCATCGGTCTGCGTTCCGCTCACTGTCGCGGGCCGCAACGTCGGAGTGCTGCACATCACGTCGACTCCCGACGATGCCGCAACGTCCGAAGACATTGTTCGATTCGAGGAACTCGCGTCACAAGCCGCGGGCCGGATATCGCTGCTACGCGCCGTCGAACACGCCAACGAACGTGCCGCAACCGACCCACTCACCGGCGCCTACAACCGCCGCAGCCTCGATACCCATGTTCGCGACCTTGTCGATGCCAACACTCCATTTGCGGTAGCGATCACCGATCTCGACGACTTCAAAGCCATCAACGACACCCACGGGCATGAGGTAGGCGATCAAACGTTGCGCGCGTTCGCAGAGGCCATGCGCAGCGCGTTGCATCCCGAAGATCTCGTCGCTCGTTTCGGCGGTGATGAATTCGTGATGGTGATCAGCGATTGCACCGCTGCACAAGCCGAGCGAGCAGTTGAGCGCGTCCGCAAACATTTCACCCGCACATTGGCTGCTGCGCGGCTACCGGAAATCGGAGCGTCATTCGGCATCGCTGACTGCGCTAGTGGGTGTTCCCTTGCAACTGTGCTAGCCGCAGCCGACTCGGCGTTACTCACAGCAAAACGTCAAGGACGCAACCGAGTGCACATTGCAACCTCAGTCATCGATCTCGTCACCGGCGAGCTAGCAGCAATCGACGCAACCGAGCACTAGCGATCGATCCGACTACCTCTGGTGTAGCGGGCACGAATAGGTGGTGCGTCCCCCAACGGTGCGGCGTTCTAGTTCAACACCGTCAAGCGGACATCGACCACCCCGTTCGCGATGTGCGTGCAGATCGCCGGTGTGTGAGCCACCGCGTTTAAGGCAGATCCGAATCGTCGAGCGAATCGCTTTGTGCAACACGACTGTGTCGTCTGCGGTCAAGGAGTTCGTGCGGCGTGCGGGGTCGAGCTTCGCTCTCCACAGGGCTTCGTCAGTCAGCAGATTGCCGAGCCCCGCGATACGCGCTTGATCCATCAACACGGCTTTGAGCGGTGCAGTTGATCGGCCGAGCGCGGCGAGCACCTGTTTATGAGTAATAGTGAACACATCCGGGCCCCATCGCGATTCGTCGGGGTCGAGTTCCACTCCACCGAGACGGCGAGGGTCGCGCAGCCACAGCGAGCCTCCGTCGTCGAAGCGCACACCGAAACGACGCCACTCGGGCGCGTTGCGATTGCTGGCGTAGAGCAAGGGGTCGCCGGCGGCAACGTCGTCGACGATCACGCGCCCACTCATTCCAAGATGCAACCCGAGTACGTGTTGCTCCGTATCAACAAGGAGTTGTTTACCGACGCGTCGTGCCCCGACAAATGTCTCACCCTTCAAAGCCGCACGAACAAGCGCGGGCGTGAGACCACGTTTCAAGAACCACTCGTCGGGTGCTTCCACCTTCTTGACTGTGCGACCCACTGCGTGCTCGGAGATCACGACGCGCGTCGCTTCGGCTTCCAAGCACTCAGGCATAACGAAGGCAACTCACGATGGAACCACCGATGCAATCCGTTCGAACTCAATATCAAACTCGCCCAACTGTGCTCCAGCGCGACAACCGACGCTCACGGCTTGTGTCTCAGCGTGCACGCCATTGCGGCGCATCGCTGATTCCAGGCGATAGTCATCGATATTGGCAGCAACACATCCGAACAATACGCGTATATCCGCACAGTCCATCTCATCGTCTCGCATTCAGACGGAATGTCGATGAGCGCAGATCCAAAAACACCCAGGCCACCCTCCGCTCACCAGGTTCGGAAAGTAGGTTCCAACCATGGCCGTGATTTCGTTTGATCATCTGTACCGCTACGACGAACTCACAACGGCGTTGCATTCCCTCGCCGCGCAGTTCCCAACTCCGCTCACCGTAGAGAGTGTGGGGAAGTCGTACGAAGGGCGCGACATTTGGCTCGCAACCGTAACGAACACCAATACTGGATGTCACAGTGAGAAGCCCGCGATTTGGGCTGACGCAAATATCCACTCGATCGAGCACACTGGCTCGCTCGCCGCGCTCTACCTGATCGACAAACTCGTGCATGGCTACGGCACCGATCCACTCATCACCAAAGCGCTCGACAGTCGCACGTTCTACGTCATGCCCCGCGTCAATCCAGATGGTGCTGAACTCGTCCTTGCAGATTCACCCCAGTTCCTGCGCAGTTCCGTGCGCAAGTGGCCACGCACCGACGATCAACCGGGGTTGGTCGAACACGATATTGACGGCGATGGACGCCTCCTCACGATGCGTGTGCCCGATTCGAACGGACCATGGAAAGTCAGTGATCGCGATCCCAGGCTCCTGGTCGCAAGAACACCTAACGATATTGGCGATGGACCGTTTTACCGCCTCTTGTACGAAGGCATCATTCGCGATTACGACGGCATGAAATTCGCGACAGCTCCTGAGCGCCGAAGCCTTGATTTGAACCGTCAATTCCCGGCGGGCTGGCGCGTGCACGGCGAGCAGTTTGGTGCAGGACCGTTTCCCTTGAGCGAACCCGAAACTCGGACGCTGGCCGAAGCCCTCATTGCCCGGACCAACGTGTGTTGCTATTTCGCGTACCACACCTTCAGCGCAGTGCTGCTGCGCCCGTTCGATGACCGACCAGATACAGAATTCCCGACGGTCGACCTCAAGATGTACAACGCGCTCGGCGCCCGCGGTGCAGAAATCACGGGATATCGCCACGTCGGCGTGTACAACGACTTTCGCTACGACCCCAAAGACGTCATCACCGGTGGTGCCGACACTTGGGTCTACGACCACCTCGGCGTGTTTGGATGGACGACGGAATTTTGGAGCCCGCTACCCCACGCAGGCATCACCGACTACCACCTGGTCGATTGGTTCGCAGATCACCCCATCGAACAGGACATCCAACTTCTCGCGTACAGCGACAACGAACTTGGCGGCACTGGTTTCGTCGATTGGTACCCGTTTGATCATCCTCAGTTGGGTGCCATCGAAATCGGCGGCTGGGACACGCTTCGCTTCTGGTGCAATCCACCCGACCACCTTCTTGAAGCCGTAGTCAAACCTCACGCTGACTGGCAGATCTACTGCGCGCTCTCGGCGCCACAGTTGCGCCATCGCGAAACGAAGGTTGATCGACTGAGCGAAACGACGTGGCGTGTCCGCGTCGCTATCGAAAACTGTGGCTGGCTCCCAACCAACGTGACGCAACGAGCGATCGACAAGAAAATCGCGATCGGCGTGGAAGCGACGATCTCGACACCCACCGGCATCAGCGCTGTATCAGGCACTACGCGCATCGATCTTGGTCAACTCCAAGGGCATTCGCGGGTTACCACCATGATTTCCGACTTCGGAGGAGCAGCGTCGGACGAAACACCCGACGTCGGAGTCGCAGAGTGGGTCGTAGAGGGCGACGCCGACGCGGAAATTCTCGTCACCGTCCGCCATCCGAAGGCTGGATTGCTGCGAATCCCCGTCACGCTCGGCTGAGAGCACTTCGACTCGAAAGCCTCCTCACCGACCCAAATGACCGGTAAGGTCGGCCGCCGTGGCGGGATTCACAGCGCAGCACATCACCGATCTCATTTCGCTCACCGATGTACAAGTGAGCCCCGACGGAACTTCGGTGATCTTCGCCGAAACCACAATGAACAGCGCAGAAAATCGTTACGAATCTGCGTTGCGTCGGTGCGCGACAGCCACCGGCGAACTGACCACAATCTCCCCGTCCGGATTCGCCTGCAGCCTCGGACGATGGTCGCCCAACGGCACGGTCGTCGCTTGCACCTTACGAGCGCTCGGCGACGATGATGCTGTTACCAAGCTGGCGCTCATCGACATAGCAACACTTGAAGTCACCGAAATTTGCACGCCGCCAGAAGGTCCAACCGAGCTCGCTTGGTCTCCTGATGGGTCAACGCTCGCGTTCGTCGCCCGAGATCCAGACCTCGCCTACTACGCCGCGCCCGGTGAATCGCGCGAGCCCAAGGACACTCCCGCCCGCAAGATCGAACGGTTCTACTCGCGCCTCGATGGCGAAGGATGGCTCTTCGATCGCCCATCCCGCGCGTTCACCGTTGCGGCACGACCAGGAGCCACTCTGATAGCGCGCACCCTTGGTCCGTTCGATGTGAACGAAATCTCGTGGTCTCCTGACGGCTGCAAGATCGCGTTTGCTTCGGCTCGTCATACAACTTGGGATCTCGACCTTCTGCGCGATCTATGGGTCCTTGACCTAGCGACTGAAGCAGTCGGAGTCATCACGCCAACCGACTCGATGTACGCATCACCTATTTGGTCGCCCGACAGCGAACGCATCGCGGCTTTTCGTTACGCGACGCCACTCGCGGGGCCGTGCCACAACCACGTCGTCGTCATCGATCTGGGTGACCAAACACAACGAACCATCACGTCCGCACTCGACCGCAATTGCACGCCCCCAGGCAACAATCGGTTGTTGTTGTGGCAAGACCCAGACCATCTCCTATTTGCATACGAGAATCGCGGTTCGAATGCGCTTGCTCAGGCGAATATCCGCTCAACTGAAATAGTCGACGTCGTGAGCGGCGACCGTTGCGTCATCGATTTCGACTCACGCGCAGGCGTGCTCGCCACGATCGTCGGAGATGCATCGTCATTGCCTGAACTCTTCGTCAACCACACGCAGTGCTCGACGATCACGCAACAATTTCAAACAGCTACCCAAAGCGAAGCAGCAATACCAATCGCATACACCGCAACCAGCACCGACGGCGAGGTCGTCGATTGTTGGGCGATCCGACCCGACGGCACCGGTCCGTTTCCCACCATTCTCAATATCCACGGCGGGCCGTTCACGCAATACACCCACAAACTCTTCGACGAATTTCAAACACAAGTCGCCACGGGATTCGCAGTGCTGTATTGCAACCCTCGGGGATCTGCTGGATATTCAGAGGCGTGGGGTCGAGCGGTTCGGTGGCCCGAATGCGAAGTGGATCCTGGCACCGGTTGGGGCGGCATCGACTTCGATGATGTGATGGCATGCGTCGACACCGCGGTCGCGCGGTTCGACTGGATCGATGGCACCCGGCTCGGAATTCAAGGCGGAAGCTACGGCGGCTACCTCACAACGTGGATCGTGGGCCACACCGACCGATTCCGCGCCGCTTGTAGCGAACGCTCGGTGAACAACCTCATAACCGAAGAGCACAACTCCGACGTCGCAACATCATTCATCGAACAAGTCGGAGCTTCGCATCTCGATGCCCGCGAGGCGTACGTGCGTTGCTCCCCGATGACCTACGTACGCAATATCAACACTCCGATGTTAATACTCCACAGTGAGAACGATCTTCGCTGCCCCATCGACCAAGCCGAAGAACTGTTTGTCGCACTGCGTCTGCTCGGCAAGACCCCCGAGTTCTGGCGATTCCCTGGGGAGGGTCACGAACTGTCGCGCAGCGGCGCTCCAAAACACCGAGTACAGCGTGCAGAAATCATCCTCGATTTCTTCGCACGCAATCTCATGTAGAGATCAGCGAGCGCCGCTACTACCCTTGACGGCCATGTCGAACCCGATGAAACCCATGAGCCACGAAGTCACCGACGGGATGGAACGCGCCCCGGCCCGCGCCATGCTTCGAGCGGTAGGAATGGGCGACGACGACTGGGGTAAGGCCCAGGTTGGAGTGGCTTCGAGTTGGAACGAGGTGACGCCCTGCAATCTTCCGCTCGACCGACTTGCGAAAGCTTCGAAACGCGGCGTCAAAGACGCTGGTGGTTTCCCACTCGAATTCGTCACAATCGCAGTAAGCGACGGTATTTCGATGGGGCATGAGGGCATGCGGGGCTCCCTTGCAAGTCGAGAGATCATTGCCGACTCGGTCGAATGCGTCATGCATTCAGAACGGCTCGATGCATTGGTGACGTTCGCAGGATGCGACAAAAGCCTGCCCGGAATGTTGATGGCCGCGGCGCGCCTCAATCTACCGAGCATCTTCATGTACGGCGGCTCGATTCTGCCAGGGCACTACAAAGATCAAGCACTCGATATCGTGAGCGTGTTCGAAGCAGTCGGCGCGTGCGCCGCCGGAACTCTCAGCCTCAACGAACTCGGTGAGATCGAAAAACGTGCATGCCCCACTGAGGGAAGCTGTGCGGGAATGTTCACGGCCAACACGATGGCGGCGGTAGGCGAAGCACTCGGTATGAGTTTGCCAGGGTCAGCATCCGCGCCCGCAGTCGACCGTCGTCGCGACGACTACGCGTACGAATCGGGTCGTGCCGTGATGAACCTCATCGAACGAGATTTACGCGCTCGCCAGATCATGACGAAGGAAGCGTTCGAGAACGCAATTGCAGTGGTGATGGCACTCGGAGGTTCCACCAACGCAGTGCTGCACCTGTTGGCGATCGCGCACGAAGCCCGCGTCGAACTCGAGCTTGCTGATTTCAACAAGATTGGCAAGCGTGTCCCCCATATCGCCGACACCAAACCGCACGGCAAATATCACATGACCGACGTCGACCGAATTGGCGGGATCCCCGTCATCATGAAAATACTGCTCGATGAGGGATTGCTGCACGGCGACTGCATGACCGTGACCGGCAAAACGATGGCGGAGAACCTCGAAGCACTCGCGCCTCCTGGCGCCGATGGCGATGTGGTGCATCCACTGAACGCGCCAATCCACGCGCAGGGCGGTATCGCGATTCTCCACGGCACGATGGCCCCCAAAGGCGCCGTCGTCAAGGTGGCAGGTATTGACAACCTGCACTTCGACGGCACGGCACGGGTGTTCAACGGCGAACCACTCGCAATGGAAGCAATTCTCGCGGGCAAGATCAATGCCGGAGACATCGTGGTGATTCGCTACGAGGGCCCGAAGGGAGGGCCCGGCATGCGCGAGATGCTGGCGGTAACTGGCGCAATGAAAGGCGCTGGCCGCGGCGCAGACGCAGCACTCATTACCGACGGTCGCTTCTCGGGAGGCACGCACGGGTATTGCGTGGGTCACGTTGCCCCGGAAGCAGTCGATGGTGGCCCGATCGCGTTCGTCGAAGACGGCGACCGCATCCTGATCGACGCCGAGAACTACACGATCGATCTCATGGTGGATGAAGCCACACTCGTTGAGCGCCGCAAGCACTGGAAGATCCCCGAACCGCTATATACCTCAGGCTTCCTCGCGAAGTACGCGAAGCTCGCGCAAGGGGCGGAAACCGGCGCGATCACCAATTGCTGAGTCGCGCTGGGAGTGTCGTTACGTGCGCTACCGGTCGCCGATGAGGTCGCCGCCGGCCGCCCAGCTCGCTTCAATTTGATCAAGCCGCACCGTCGCGCTGCGCCGCAGACGTGCGGCGGTTGCGGCACCAAAAGCGTGCACAAACGCCATGCCACCGGTCGCGCTATCAAAGGGCCCGGCTCCGCGCGCAGCAATCGTAAAGACATATCGCGCGTGCTGCGCGAGCGACGACAAACGCGAATCGGTAATCGCCACAACCAGTGCTCCATGCTCGTCAACACGCTCGGTCGCGGCGAGCACCCACTGCTCGTAGCGGCGCAGATCGAATACCAGCACAACATCGCCAGCTTCGACGTCGACGAGTTTGCGACTCACGCTCGGTCCTGGCCCATCAATCAGCACGATGCCATCTCGCAACAAATCGAGTTGTTGCGCCAACAAGCGTCCGGCCGAACCAGACAATTCACTCGCCATCACGAATACCTTGTGACGCCGATCAGCAACTAGCTCGACGGTCTCAGCAAAGTCGTTCGGGTCAATCTGCTCAAGGGTGCGCCGCACGTTGTCGAGATCGGCATGCAGAGCATTTGCAATGAGATCCCCCGAGCGGCGCTCGCGAATTCGTTGCGTCGCGGGTCGGAGCTGGTCAGCGATATTTTCCTGCACCGCAGCTTGAAGATCGACGAAGCCTACGAAACCAAGCTTCGCTGCTAGGCGAAGTACCGTCGGCCCGCTGCTCCCCGCCCGGCTCGCCAGCTGCGCCACCGTCCCGAATGCCACAATCTTGGGGTCTTCAAGGATCGCCTCGGCCACTTTGCGTTCGGACACGGTCAGCAACGACGCCGCATCCGCAATCAATTCCATGACGGATCGTGTCGATGTCATGGAACATACGTTACACTGTTGCAGACTTCGGAATAACAATTCCCGCACCTGACATCCCGCAAACAATCGACTGCAAAGGCCCTAATGGCAATGACGTTCGACAGCACCAACCCGGCCCGACCGGCTGAAATCGTGGCATCAATGCCAATCCATACCGCGACTGATGTGGAGACAGCCGTACGGTTCGCAACGGCAGCCCAACGGTCATGGGCCAAGCTTCCCGTGCCAGCGCGAGGCGAAGTGATCGCCACGATCGGCGAAGTACTCACGCGCCGCAAGGCTGAATTGGCGAACCTCGTATCACGAGAGGCTGGCAAAATCCTGGTGGAGGCCGGCGGCGACGTGCAAGAAGCGATCGATATGGCGCATTTCGTCGCAGGCCAAGCTCGCAACGCCTGGGGCACGGTGCACCCATGCGAGATGCCGGAGAAGTTTGGGTTCACAACGCGGCACCCGGTTGGCGTCGTGGGAATGATCACGCCTTGGAACTTCCCAGTCGCGATTCCATCATGGAAAATCTTCCCCGCGCTGCTCGCTGGAAACGGCGTCGTCATCAAACCTTCAGAGTTCGCACCCATGTGCTGCGAACAATTCGTCGCCGCGTGCATCGAAGCTGGCGCCCCTGAAGGGCTCATCAACGTGGTGCACGGCTTCGGTGACGTAGGCGCCGCGCTCACTGTGCATCCTGGTGTGCGCGCGATCTCCTTTACCGGCTCAGTCGCAACCGGCAGGCGAGTTGCGTCAGCCGCAATGGAAGTCGGCCCGAAACTCGTGTCGTTGGAGCTCGGTGGGAAAAACGCGATGATCGTAATGGACGACGCGGATCTTGATCTCGTGGTCGATGGCGTGATCTTCGGAGCCTTTGGTACATCGGGCCAACGGTGCACTTCGACATCGCGTCTCGTTGCACACCGAGCGATCATCGATGAGCTCATACAGCGAGTCACCAGCCGTGCCGCTCAGTTGATGGTCGGCGATCCACTAGTAGCGACTACCGACGTTGGTCCCGTGATCACATCAGCCTCAGTTGCACGTATTCACGACATGGTGCAAACCGCGGTGAGCGAAGGCAACGAACTCCTCCTTGGCGGCTCTCCAATTGCTGCAACAGGCTGCGACGGCGGATCGTTTTACGCGCCAACGATCTTGAGTGGCGCGCACCGCAACTCGTTCATCACTCGCAACGAAGTATTCGGTCCGGTGCTCGCAGTTCTTGAAGTGGACTCATTCGACGAAGCGATTGAAACTGCTAATGACTGCGAATACGGACTTTCATCATCGATCTACACACGCGACGTAAACCATGCAATGCGGGCCCTTCACGATCTCGACACCGGCATCGTATACATCAATGCTCCAACAATCGGTGCCGAAATCCATCTCCCGTTTGGCGGCAACAAATTCACTGGCAATGGATATCGCGAAGCAGGATCACGTGGGCTCGAACAGTTCAGCGAGACGAAGTCTGTGTACATCGACTACTCCGGTCGCCTACAAAAAGCTCAAATCGACAATCGCGATTCGATCGCGTGATGGATACGAGCGCAACCGGCGCGCAAGTGATCGCGGCCGCATTGCGCGCTGTCGATGTCGATGTCGCGTTCGGACTGCCGGGCGTGCACAACATGGCTCTGTGGCCAGCCTTCAAAGCCGCTGGTATTCGCATCGTGGGATCTCGGCATGAACAAGGATGTGCATACGCCGCAGATGGGTACGCGCGCAGTACTGGTCGACTCGGAGTAGCACTCGTGACCACGGGGCCGGGGGCAGCAAATACTTTGGGAGCAGTCGGCGAGGCGTGGGCGAGCAAAAGCCCCATACTCGTCATCGCCACCGACATTCCAAGCACTCAGCGCACACCCGATGTATATCGAGGGGTGCTGCACGAGTGCACCGACCAAGCATCAATGTTTACGGCAGTTACCAAGGCACAAACGCGAGAGATCAACGCAGCGATTCACGCTGCACTCACACCACCTCACGGACCTACATACTTCGAAATTCCAACCGATTTGTTGCGGGCACCCTGGGCCACTCCTGACGCACCGCGAAGGGAACCCGTGGTCGACAACCCCGAGCGCATCGACATTGCGCTCGGCGACCGACCAATATTGATTGTCGGTGGTGGGGCAAAAGATGCAGGACGACAAATAGAGTTCGCGGCACGACATCTCGGAGCACCCGTCGTCACGACCTTTTCCGCGCGGGGCGTGCTCCCAGCCGGACATCCCCACCTAGTACCTGCACCGGCACACGAACCACAAGTGACGTCGCTCATCGCACGCGCAACGGGCGCAATCGTTATCGGATCCGACCTCGATGCAATGAACACAATGGCTTGGCGGCTGCCGCTGCCCGCTCGCCGGGTGGCGATCAACATCGACGCGACCGATGCTGCCAAGAACTACACGTTCGATCAGGTCATCGCGGCCGATACCCAAGCAGTAAATGAAATCGTCGCCCAGTTGCCAAGCAACAAACCATGGTTTGGCCACCTCGCGCTACTCGGACGAGAAATTCGCGAAGAACTCCGCCAAGATTCGAATAGTGCTGAATCTATTGAGTTTTTGGAACACACGGAGTCGGCACTCCCAGCGAAGTCAGTTGTATTCGCTGATATGTGCATCGCCGGGTATTGGATGGCTGGCCACTACGCCGTTGCCGAACCACGAGGTTTGCACTACCCGATGGGTTGGGGCACACTCGGCTGGGCGTTCCCAGCGGCAATCGGAGCCGCAACAAGCGGTCGACCGGCAGCGGCATTCGTTGGCGACGGCGGAATGCTCTTTGCCATCGGCGAACTCGCGACCGTGGCTCAGGAACAGCTACCGATCACCATCATTGTCATCGATGATGGTGGCTACGGAATGCTTCGGTTTCCACATGAGGAGCTCGACGGCTGCGAGCTGCAGCCCGTGGATTTCGTGAAGGTGGCAGAGGGATTCGGAATCGACGCGACTCTCATCAGCGGGGTCGGATCGGACTACCAGCACGCTCTCACACAGGCGGCTTCCCGAAACGCACCCTCACTCCTGCATGTCAAAGCGGCCCTCTACCCGCCGCGCACCACCAGCCCCCGTTGGCCCACGAAATAGACCAAAAGAGGAACCCACCATGACGACAATGACAACGACGACGGCCCAAGCACTCGCAGCATGCAACGCACCCGCACTGCGCACTGAACTCCCAGGCCCAATAGCACGAGCGTTCATCGAACGCGACGCGCTCAGTGTCAGCTCCTGTCTCGGTCGCGTCTACCCCCTCGTTCCGAAGCGCGCGTCCGGCTTGGTGATCGAAGACGTCGATGGCAATCGATTCCTCGACTTCAACGCGGGCATTGCCGTCAACAGCACAGGCCACTGCCATCCAGCTGTGGTCGCCGCAATCGCGAAACAAAGCAATGAACTCCTCCACTATTGCTCTAGCGATTGGTACGTGCCTGCGTATATCGAGTTGTGTGAGCGATTGGTTGCGTCGGCGCCACACGGCATGGGACCGTCGAAGGTGTTTCTCGGCAACAGCGGAACCGAGGTAGTGGAAGCTGCAATCAAACTCGCTAGGTACACCACAAAGCGCCCCAATATCATTGCCTTTCATGGCGCGTTCCACGGCCGCTCGCTGGGAGCACTCTCGCTGACAGCAAGCAAAGCGAAATACCGCGGTGGCTTCGGCGCCATGATGCCCGGCGTGTACCACGCTCCGTACGGCGACCCGGGCTACATCGAGTCGGTGATATTTCGCCATCTCAGCGAACCCACCGACGTCGCCGCAATCATTGTCGAACCAATCCAGGGCGAAGGCGGATACGTCGTACCGTCGCAAGGCTGGATGGCTGAATTACGACGCATATGCGACACCCACGGAATTGTGTTGATCGCGGATGAAGTGCAATCGGGCGCGGGACGCACCGGCCGGATGTGGGCCATCGAACACGACAACGTTGCACCCGACATGCTCCTCGCTGGCAAGGGAATCGCGAGTGGTCTCCCGCTCGCGGCACTACTAGCTCGTGACCGTTTCATGACATGGGGGCCCGGTAAACACGGTTCGACATTTGGCGGAAATCCCGTTGCGTGCGCCGCGGCAATCGCAACGCTCGACGTGCTCGAGGGGTCAGCAATTGCCAACGCACAATCGATGGGCGCTCATCTGCAATTTCAGCTCCAACAACTCGCGACCGTATGCCCTGCCATCACGGATATTCGGGGACGAGGGCTGATGGTTGGCATCGACTTCGAAACTCACGAGATCGCGGCTGCCGCCGAACAAGCTGCGTTTCGCAGAGGATTACTCGTGCTCACCTGCGGAGAACGGTCGATCCGACTGGCACCACCGCTCATTGTAAGTCGGGAGCAAATCGCGATATCCGTGCAGATCCTCGGCGCCGCGATCTGCGACGCGACCCAGGGGGATTGCGCGCTCGACGCGAGCGACCACCGCGTGGCCAGCTAGGGGTGGATCGGACGGACCATTTGAGCTACGGTCTGACTGACCGTTCAGTTAACTCCTTGGGTTGGAGAGGCACACATGGCCGATCGTCGCGAAACAACCGGCAGACGCAGCTACGACCGTCGCGAGTTCCTTCGCCATTCAGCGACAACCGCGTTGCTGCTCGGCGGCGGCGCAACACTATTAAGTGCGTGCGGGAGCGACTCCAAAGACCCCGTGTCGACGTCTCAAGGCGGTCCGAGCGGCAATGCGAAGTGCGGAGAGCCGCCGAAACTGTCGCGACCAAACAATCCCGCAACTTTGCCACTGTGCGCCGATCCCATCAAAGATGGGCTTGATCCAGAATCCGGCACGCTCAAGATCTTCAACTATGCCGACTATCTCGACCCCGAAACCGTCAAGACATTCGAAAAAGAATACAAAGTCAAAGTCGAGCTCACGACGTTCGCGAACATCAACGAAGCAGTCGACAAACTACAAAGCGGCGCCGCGAATTTCGATCTCATCAACATGTCTCCCGACCGGCTCGGTACTTTGGCGGCGGCCGGATTAATTCAACCTCTGAACAAAACGTACATCGCAAATCTCAGCAACGTCTGGGCTTCGCTGCAAGACCCGTTCTACGACAAAGGCTCGCAGTACACGATCCCGTACACGATCTACACGACGGGCATTGGCTATCGCACTGACAAAGTAGACCCTTCGGACGCGCCGCCCACGGTTGCCGACGCAACTGACATGCTGTTCAACCGGAAACACAAAGGTTACGCGTTCGTACTTGACGATGACCGTGAGGCGCTGTCCATGGCGTTGCTTCGCCTCGGCTTCACTGATGTCAACACTGAAGACCCCGCAATCATCGCAAAAGCAGGCACCGAGTTGCAGCGAATGGTCGGTGCAGTCAACATAAAGATCAGCGGCCAGGGCTACACGAAACTACCCGAGGGCCAAGCCTGGGTGCACCAAACCTGGAGCGGCGACATGATCAACGCCGTGTACAACCTTCCGGAGGATCTTGGCCCGGAGGTACTCGGCTACTGGTTCCAACCCGATGGAAAAGGGTTGATCCAAAGCGACAGTTGGACCATTGGGCGCAAGGCCGCGAAACCCGTGTTGGCACACCGATTCCTCAATTTTATTCTCGATGAAACCAACGCAAGAACGAACATTGGGTTCACGGGCTACCAGCAACCGCTCACGGCGATCACTCCTGAGACGCTCATCGAAGACGGCGTGATCCCCGAAAATCTGCTGACTGCAGTCGTGCGAGAACAAGACTTCGTGAACGGCTATGAAGAGCTTCAACTTTCGCCCAAGGGTAAGAAAATTTGGGAAGATGAGTGGGCGAAGTTCACCAGCGGTGCGGGCAGTTAGCCCACGGGCAAAGTAATCGCGTTGCACAAGTATTTTCGGTCAACTCCAGTGGAACATCGCCGGCCGCGATGGCTCTGGCCCACACTTGCGCTCCCGGGAACCGCTTGGCTGGTGCTGCTGTTCGCTATCCCTTTCTACGGCGTCGTTTCAATAGCAAGTGGATACGACGATCCGCTCTTCGGCGCGCGTGAGCCCGAATGGAACCCTCTACATTGGAATGCAGATTCGTTTCGCGAAGTATGGCGCGGACTCGAAAGCGGCGTGTTCGGACAACCGTTCGTGCGCACTTGCACATACGTCGTGTTAGCTATGGCGCTCTGTTTCATCATCGGATTCCCGGTCGCCTACTACGTTGCGCGCTTCGCAGGGAAACGCCGAGGCCTCATGCTCGCATTGTTACTTGCACCGTTTTGGATTTCGTATCTCATGCGTATGTTGGCCTGGGTGAATCTGCTGCAACAGGACGGCTACGTCAACGACATTCTCGCAGCGCTGCACATCACGTCGGGACCGATCAACTGGCTCGACGCTCGGTGGTACACAATCGTGCTCGGGCTGGTCTACGGCTACGTGCCGTTTTTCATTCTCCCGTTGTTCGCATCCCTTGACCGCATTGATACCCGGCTCCTCGAAGCATCGAAAGATCTTGGAGTGGGCACCATCAGAACGTTTATTCACGTCACGTTGCCAAGTGCGCGCCAAGGCATCCTCGCTGCAACTGCCATCACAGCATTGCCGATGTTCGGTGACTACTACACCAATCAACTGTTGTCGTCGTCACCTCGCACCAACATGATCGGCAATCAGATTCAATCCGCGGTGCAGTCGCCAACATCTCGCGGCGTCGGCGCGGCACTTGTGCTTTCACTGACACTGTTTTTGACGATTCTCATGGGCTACTACCTTTACGCAAGCAACGCTGCCACCAAGGATGTGCGATGAACATCCTTGGCCCCATCGGCCGGTGGTGGTCGAACCCCTGGCGTAAACCACGGGTGCTCGCCGCCGTGACATGGCTCTACCTTGCGTGGGCCATCGTGCCGGTAATCGTTGCAATTCAATTCTCGTTCAACAAGGGGCGTTCGCGCAGTACCTGGCAAGGTTTCTCGACTCGTTGGTATTGGGGAGACCCGAACCGCTCGGTGTGGCACGACGCAACGCTGCACAATGCGCTTGGCAATTCAATCAAGCTGGCGCTGCTTACCATGGCCATCTGTGCGCCGCTCGGCGTGGCAATGGCCATCGGGCTCACCCGTTGGCGCGGCTACGGCCAAAAACCCGCCAACATGTTGATGCTTGTTCCGCTCGTGACTCCCGAGATCGTGTTCGCAAGCGCGCTGTACCTGTGCTTCACCACGATGTTTACCGCGATTCAACTCGGCTCTACTGCCCAACTGCTTGGGCATGTCACGTTGAGCCTTTCAACGGTCGTCATTGTGGTCAGAGGGCGACTACTCACCTTGGGCCGCGACTTTGAGGATGCCGCGCAGGATCTCGGTGCAACGCCGATGCAGGCTCTGCGCACAATCATCATGCCATTGCTCAGCCCGGCCATTTTCGCCTCGTTGATGGTGGTATTCGCGACGAGCATCGACGACTTTGTGGTGAGTCAGTTTCTGTCGGCAGATGCGAGTAGCGAGACTGTGCCGATGAAGATCTACAACTCATTTCGCGGCACGCAAACCCCGGCGGTCAACGCGCTTGCGACAATCATGTTGGCGGTGACGCTGCTCGCGATCTTGTTCGCAATGGCTGGCCTCAAGCTCTGGCGCCGTCACAACGGCACGACGGGCAGCGTAGTAGAGGATTTTGCTGGGCTCGACGTCTGATCTGCTCAGAGATCGCTGACCAACACCGGCATCCCTGAGTCGCAGGATCGGTATCCCGCCTCCACGATCGAATGCGCAAGGAGTGCGTCTTCGAAGCCCGGGCTCATCGGCGTGTTGTCGCGCAGCGCCTGCGCAAAGGCTCGATGGGCAAAGTATTGATACACGAAGTATTGCCGTTCAGGGTCGCAACCGTCCCTCTTAAACCAGTCGCCCCGCAGTGCCGCGACGTCGATGCGCTCCGGAGGTTGATCTGGTCGCTGAATCAAAAGAGAATCTTCGGGCGCCCCTACCAAGAAATCGGTGGTCAGCTCGATTGTGCCGCGTTCGAAAAACACCTCAAGGCGACGTTCTTCTCGGCCTCGAACCCCATTGAAGATCGTCACGAGGTTCCCAATGACACCGCCAACATGCTCGATTGTCATCGCTGCGGTGTCTTCAACCGAATAGCCGAATACATGACGTTTCGTCGCGAACACGCGAATTGCCGGGCCAAAGAGCCACGCCAACACATCGCACGAGTGGATCGAATGTTCGAGCAGCGCACCGCCCCCCGATTCGAACAGATCCGAGCGCCAACTTGTGTGACCCGGAACAACGTCGCCGGTCGGCCAATACTGATCGTCGCGCAACGAGTACCCCATTGGAGCACCGAGCTCACCTGTGTTGACAATCTCCCTGAGCCGACGAACGATCGGATGAAACCTGGATTGAAACCCAACTTGCGCAGAAATACCACTAGTACGCACCGCTCCACACAGTTCGCGCACCACATCGAACGTAGGAGCCAGCGGCTTTTCACTGAACAGTGGTTTTCCCGATGCACACACCGCAAGCACATAGTCGCGGTGGAACCGCGTTGGAGTAATCAATACGACCGCGTCAACTTCGGGATGGTCGATCAACGACATGCCATCGTTGAAACGGTGCTGAACACCACCGACAATGGCTGCGAATCGATCAACGCCATCTGGGTTCGGATCGGCGGCCGCAACGCAACGAACGAGACCATCGTCGGCATTCAATCGAATCGCTGCAGCATGGGCTTGAGCGATCATCCCGCAGCCGATCACTCCAAGCCGCAACGGTTCGTTCGTCATGGGTAGAAGTATGACTAACGCGAAGCTTGAACCTCAAGTTCACTGCGTTCGCCCGCTTCACTCGAAACAAGATCGATCTCGTCTGCCACTAGGACCCGAATGGCATCAACGGGAATTTGCACACGAACTGGAGTACCCGCTGATACATCCACGGCACCCTCGCTGTTGGGCACCATCGCTTGCACCGTCGCTCCGTCTGCAAGGCGCACGACGACATGGCTCGTAGCGCCCAGGTACACCACACGTTCTACGAGGCCGGTCAGCGCGTTGGATTCGAGCGCACCCGTTTCGTCGGAACCGTAGGCCGACAAGCGAACTCGTTCAGGACGAACGACCGTTTTCACCGGTCCGCGTACAACGCCAACTTCAGCTCGCAGCGCGACGCCGCTCACCAATACTGTCGTGTCATCCACTGCCACGGCATCCAGCAAATTCGCCACTCCAAGGAAATCCGCGACGTAGGTGGTAGCTGGCGACTCATAGACCTCTTTAGGTGTACCGATCTGCACGATACGGCCGCGATCCATCACTGCAAGCCGATCACTCATCGTGAGTGCTTCTTCCTGATCGTGGGTGACATAGACGAAGGTGATTCCAACGTCACGCTGGAGCGTTGAGAGTTCGTGTTGGAGGGTTTTGCGCAACTTCGCATCAAGCGCGCCCAGCGGCTCGTCGAGCAACAAGACCGACGGTTTCAAGACCAACGCGCGCGCCAACGCCACTCGCTGTTGTTGCCCACCTGATAACTGCGCTGGGCGTCGCTGCTCAAGGCCTTGGAGTTCGACCATCGCAATGGCTTCACCGACACGCCGAATCCGTTCGGCCTTGGTGACTCCATCGCGCCATCGAAGTCCATAGGCGACGTTCTTTTCAACCGACATATGCGGGAACAGCGCATAACTCTGAAACACCGTATTCACCGGACGGTTATGGGCCGCAGTGGAGGCCAAATCGATGCCATCAACTCGCACCACTCCAGCTGTGGGCGCCTCGAAGCCCCCAATCAGGCGCAAGGTGGTGCTTTTACCGCACCCCGACGGGCCGAGCAGGCTGAAGAACTCGCCGCCGTGAACATCGAGGTCAATGGCGTCAAGCGCCACGAAATCACCGAAACGCTTCGAAAGGCCTCGAAGTTCGATTTCTCCGCCAGATCGTGAAGTAGGCACAGCGCATTATCTTCGAAAGCGACGATCCGTGCAACCAATCGCTTCGCACACCTAGAGCGTTGTGACCAATGCTGACAATCCGAGTGCAAGCCCATAAATCAGTACAGTGACCACGTGACGCAAGGCGCGAAGAACCGACGCACCCGCAATCGATTCTTGCCGGATCAGCGCCGAGAGGAGATCCTGCGCGCGACCCACACGCTGGTGCTGCAATTCGGATTCGCCGGTACTCGAATCACCGACGTCGCGTCCTCACTGGGGGTGTCAACCGGGCTCATCCACTATCACTTTTCGTCGAAAGACGAACTACTGAGCGAGACCCTCCGGTACGCAGCAGATCTCGACCTATTGAGGCTAGAACACACTGTCGCGCTGGGACGCGATCCGATCGAACGCATCGACCGCACACTTCGCGAGTATCTACCGGGGCCATCCGATGTGAGCTGGAAACTGTGGATTGACGCATGGGGGGAAGCTCTACGCAACCCGAAGCTGAAGGCAATCTCGCAGGAGCTCGACTCAACCTGGGTCGACGTGATGGAACGAGTCATCGCCGACGGCGTTGCTAACGGCACCTTTGTGTGCGCGAGCCCGAGCGACGCGGCCTGGCGAATCGCTTCGATGCTTGACGGCCTCGGCCTCCAAGTCGTGATGCACTCCACGATGGATTCCGCAACCATGTTGGAGCATGCCCGCACCCACACAGCCCTCGAACTTGGCATTGCAAGAAACGCGTTCCCGGCGCCAAAACCGCGCGCCCCGCTGTCATGAAGCGATGGCTTCCCACAACTCAGCGGGTGCCCGCAACGGATCATGCTGGACCTTAAGTAGTTCGCCAAACGTGCACATCGCTCGGTCGTCTGACCACTGAGGCCACCCTGGGTCACCGTCGCTGCAAAACTTCACGATCGATGATTGCAATGCCCGCGACGCGACCTTGGCGATCGATTCACGATCAGGACCGGTAGCGCCGACGAACTCCGCCCATCCGTCCACATCGAAGCTGTCGAAGATGAACGGCAAATCGGTTGCGTGGGCAGCACCTACCGGCCGGCCATCGGCGCGCGGTGGTGAGTCCCAGGTGAATAACGACCCGAACACATTGCCGGCTCCTGCTACTGCCGCATCAAGCAACCCTCGGATCGGCAACGTCATTTCTCGATCACTCAAGATCGCGGCCCAGACGTTGACTGCTTCGGTTTCAAGGCCTTCACCCATAAGTTGCTTGCGGTAGCTCTCAACCAGTTGTTCAGCCGTTGCAATGTCAAGGCCTGCGTATCGAGCGGCCCGCTTCGCCAATTTCGAAGGCTCCATCGGTGACGCATCAACAAACAAAGCCATCTCATCGCGGGTCGTTGAGAGCCACACGTCGCAACCCGTCGCGGCGCCTCGTTGCAAACCGGCCATCGGAGTGTCGAGCACCAAGTCGCCATCGATCGACGGATGAAACGGCATCATCCCCGCGAGTGCATACACATCGGGATCGCTCATCGTGCCGCCGATCGCCGCAATCAAAGTCGAAACATCGACCGACGAGAGTTGCGAAATTGGCGTCCCGGACCCAGCCACGAACCGCGATGCGATAGTCGCCGCGTCGCTCGGTTCGAATGTGAATCCCGCAGATCCACTGAACACAATTGCGCGGTCGAACCACGTCGATCGTTGCGAAGCCCCGAGCAAGTGCAAGATCGACCCACCCCCAGCGCTCTCACCCATCACCGTCACGTTTGCTGCATCACCCGCGAATTCGGCGATGTGGTTGCGCACCCAGTTGAAGGCAGCCACCTGATCGTGTAACCCTGCATTTGCGGTCCAAGTCGGGTCGGCGCCATCTATTGAGCGAAGGTCGAGAAATCCGAGCGGGCCCACTCGATAGTTAACCGACACCACCACAACGCCGAGACCCGCGAGGGGCGAGCCGTCGTACATCGCTTGCGATGCCGCGCCGGTAATGAACGAGCCACCGTGAATCCAGACCAATACTGGAAACGGCCCTGCACCTTCGGGAATCCATACGTTGAGATGCAAACAGTCTTCCGATTCCGCCACGCCCAACGCCCCGCCCGGCACCAACGGCGAGAACACCGGCATCTGCGGGCAAGCATCGCCAAAATCGGTAGCGTCTATCTCACCCAATAGGGGCAACGCAGTCGGCCGAGCAAACCGCTCAGCAACCGCGTACCGAATCCCACAGAACCGTTGCACTCCTCGTTCAAATTGAGTACCGGCCACGACGCCCGACGAGACAACTCGCACTACACGTGTCATGCGCCAAGCATGTCAGACTCGGTCTACAGCAGGCATCTCGAATACCCGATACCAGCTACGAAATGGACGGTACGGGAACAAGCGGGCACTATCCCGCTTCGAAAAGCGGCGCGGCGCGGCGCGCCTCGATCGACCCAACGCGCCTTGCGGCGATCCTGGAGCACGGTTCTGAACTGGTAATCGTGACCGATATGGACGCGAACCTCCTCTACAGCAGTGGCGCAGGCCGCGACTTGCTGGGGTATGAGCCAGCCGACCTACTCGGCAGCAATGTGTTGACACTCCTGCATCCTGACGACCTGGCTGAAGCCGCTGCAGCACTGAATTCGACCAGTTCCTCGCACGGGGTCAAAGAACCGTTTGAAGTTCGAGTCGCTCACGCCGATGGCACCTGGGTCCGCTTCGAGACAATTGCCACCAACTTGCTCGCCGACCCTGAGGTTGCAGGTTTGGTGTTCCACTGCCGATCGCTCACCGACCGAGACGAAATCGCAAATCGCTATCGGATACTCCATGAGTTCGCCCCCTTTGCGATCGCACTCGTCACCGATGACTACGCACAAGTACACGCGAATCGAACATTCGCCGAGCTCTTCAAAACGACAATGTCGAACCTAGCCACTACCTCGCTCACCACGCTGTTCAAATCGGATTCTGCGAATGAGGCGCTTGCCGCGATCCGGTCACACATCGCGGACCCACACCACACTCCTCATGTAGATATCACCGCTCGGCGCATCGACGGCAGTACCTTCATCGCCCGAGTGCACGGCCACCGACTCAAGGCATCCGCCAGCGTGTCAACCAATGCACCGGGTTTCATTCTCGGCATCGAAGATGTCAGTGCGGAGATCAGCGCCGCGAATGCGCTATCAACCAGCGAAGCGAAATTCAGTGCGTTGGTCAATCACTCCGCCGACATCATTGCGGTGCTCTATCCCGATGGCGATTGGGAGGCAAGCGACGCGGGGACCCGCCATCTCGGTTACCCGAAAGGTTTCGACCCAGAGGGCGGGGTGTTTTCACTCGTCCACCCCGAAGACCTCGAAATCGCGGCGAGCGGATTGAGTGCGGTACTCGACGGAACGCGCGGCCCGGACGCTCCCATCGAATTACGATTGCGCAGTGCCGACGGCACCTACTGGGACTTCGAATGCGTTGGTCAGAACCTTGGCGATCTTGGCGCGATCGGTGGCGTCGTCATAACGGCGCGAAACATTACCCAACGAAAACGCACCGAAGCAGCGCTACGAGAAGCACAAGAACGGTTTCGCGCGGCATTCGAACACGCTCCGCTATGCCTTGCTCTGCTCGATATCGACGGAAGTATTCGCGACCTCAATCCTTCTGGTTGCGCGATGCTTGGATACTCACTTGATGAACTCGTATCGAGGCCGATTGACCACTTCGTCCTCGCGGACGATCGGCGGCTATTTACCGACGGACTACGAGAGATTCTTAATGGGGACAAGGCCCGCCAAATCGAGCATCGGCTAGTAAACCGACAAGACAATGTCCTGTGGGCACTCACCGATGCTGCGTTGATCACCGACGCGTCGGGTGCGCCCTCCCAAATCATTCTCATGCTCGCCGATGTCACTCAAAGGAAACGATCCGAAGAGTTGCTTTCCTACGGCGCGACCCACGATGCGCTCACCTCATTGTTGAATCGATCTGCATTTGCCGACCGTTTGGATCATGCGCTTTCCCGACGTACTGATGTCGGGTCAACGGCGCTGCTGTTCCTTGATCTCGATAGGTTCAAAGCGGTTAATGACACCCTTGGGCATCAAGCTGGCGACGCCGTCCTCATCGAAATCTCTCAACGACTCCGACGAGCGTCCCGCGAGGCAGACACCGTCGCCCGGTTGGGCGGCGATGAATTCGTCGTACTCTGCGAAGATCTCAACGACCCGGCTGAGGCGATCGAAATAGCAGAAAGAATTGCATTGCTTGTCGAGTCGCCAATCGCTGTCGGTAGTCGCACTGCGACAGTAGGTGCGAGCATCGGCATCGCGATCAGCGATGGTGCGCAAAGTGCCGACGCGTTGATGCGCAATGCGGATGCAGCGGTGTACCGGGCGAAACACGAAGGTCGCAGCCGGATAGAAATATTCGACGCCGCGCTCCGCGCTGCACACTCGCATCGGCGCGCGCTGGAGATAGGGCTGCGTCAGGCCATCGAGCACCACACCCTTGCCATTTCGTACTTACCGATCGTTGGGCTTATCAACCGCGAAGTGCGTGGGTACCAATCACATTGTGCGTGGGATCGCCCCGATGGTTCTTGTTTGGAACACACCTCGCTGGCGGAGACTGCCTCGGAAATGGGCCTCGCTGCAATACTCGACAGGCTCATGTTGTCCTCTGGTTGCATTCAGGCAGCCCGTTGGCGCGGGGACAGTGACACCAACGCTCCGCTGCTTCATGTCGGATTGTCGCCGCGGCATCTCGACGACACGTCATTGATCAAAGGTGTGCAGTCGGCACTCATCGGTACTTCGTTACCTCCCCGGCAAGTCTGCATCGAAGTGGCCGAGTCCTGGGTTCTGCGCGATCCGCAGCACGCGCTTGCAACACTGCAACGATTGCGCGAAATCGGCGTCCAACTCGCGCTTGCGGACTTCGGGAAGAGCTCAACCTCAGTCGCAATCTTGCGTAAAATCGATGTCGACTTCGTCAAGCTCGCGCACTCTTTTTACGCCGAGGTAGCTATTGATGCACCCGGTCAAGCCATCGTCGCAGCCGTAATCGCGCTGGCCCACTCAGTTGGCTTTGCAATCATCGCTGATGGCGTCGCCACCGTCGATGATGTACGAGCTCTCATCCAACTCGATTGCGACTACGCGCAAGGGCCCTATTTTTCCTCGGTCAAAACTCGAGCTGCCTAACCAATTCCAAACCGTGTCACGAAGGGCATCTAGCATCACCTCAAGACCCAGCTGGATTTTGTGCTGTGGATGGAGAACAAGATGCGAGTCGATGCAGCGTTAGAAACCACTCATCTCATGAAGGTGCCCGAGATCGCCCGCGATTTAGAGTCGCTTGGCTACGACGGCGTGTACACCTTTGAGGGTCCGCATGAGCCGTTCATGCCGCTGCTCCTGGCCGCAGAACACACCACGTCATTGCAACTCACTACCGCGGTCGCAATCGCGTTCGCCCGAAACCCAATGACGCTCGCCAACATCGCGTACGACCTTCAATTGGCGTCACAGGGTCGCATGACACTGGGGCTCGGCAGCCAAATCAAGCCCCACATCGAAAAGCGATTCTCGATGGAATGGTCCCGGCCCGCCGCCCGCATGCGAGAAATGGTGCAAGCGATCCAGGCGATCTTCGCGAGCTGGAACGACGAGGTTCCCTTGGACTTCCGGGGCGAATTCTACCGACACACCTTGATGACGCCAATGTTCAATCCTGGACCATGCGAATGGGGGCCGCCGCCAATTGTGCTGGCAGGGGTTGGGCCCAAGATGACCGCCGTTGCCGGTGAGGTAGCCGACGGTTTCATGATCCACCCGTTTTCAACGGAAAAATTCATGCGGGAAACAACACTGCCCGCTCTCGCAGCCGGACTGGCCACTCGCGGACGCACCCTTGCCGACTTCGAGATTTCACTGCCAGCAATGGTGGCAGTCGGCAATAGCGACGGGGAAATCGAACAGGCACGCGAGGCGTTCCGCATGCGCCTGGCTTTCTACGGCAGCACACCTGCCTACCGAGTGGTGCTTGAACCCCACGGTTGGGGTGAAGTACAAACCGAACTCAACCGTCTCTCCAAAACCGGTGGCTGGGGGGAGATGAACAGCCTTATTACCGATGAGATGCTCGATGCATTCGTTACGTGTGGCACACCCCACACCATTGCCAACGCCCTCCAGACTCGTTACGCAGGAATCGTTGACCGCGTATCAGTCAATCCCCCAGCAGGAGTAGCTCACGAAACTTGGACCGAAGCCCTGTCGAAATTCACCCGCTAACCCGCACGTTCGAACGCGCAGTCGCAGCTAGTCCGCGAGTCGTTCGTCGATTAATTGATTGAGCAGTTGTGGGTTACCTTGGCCTTTGAGTGCCTTCATGGCTTCACCCATTAAAAAGCCCCGTTTTTTCTTGCGGACCTTGTCATCGCCGTCACGCCATTCCTGCACCGCTGCACTGTTCGCGGCAAATACTTCATCAACCACGGCACCCAACGCGCCGCTGTCACTGACCTGTGCCAATCCTCGGTCGGCAACTATTTGCGCAGGACGTCCTTCGCCGGCCAACGCGGCAGCGAACACCTCTTTACCTTGATTACGAGACACCAAGCCGTCGGATACCAATTGCAACGTCTCGACAAGTAACCCAGGATCGAGGCCCTCGACAGTTGCGCCGCCACCGAGCACATTGAGGTGGGCCGACACGTCTTGTGTGGTCCAGAGCGCCGCGTCACGTGGCGGCGCGCCGAGCACGACCGCAGCCTCGGCGAAATCGGCCAACCCATCGGTAGACAACAGCGTGCGCGCGTCTTGTTCGCTAATCGACAGTTCGGCCATCAAACGAGTGCGACGGGCCGCAGGAAGCTCGGGCATCGTAGCCCGCACGTGGGCCCTCAGTTCATCGGTAGGTTGCACTGGCACAAGATCGGGTTCCGGAAAGTATCGGTAGTCGTACGCTTCTTCTTTCGATCGCATCGAAGCCGTGTGACCCTCATTTTCATTCCACAGACGCGTTTCTTGTCGAATCTCGCCGCCGTCTTCCAGAATCTCGATCTGGCGCGCCGCTTCGTGGTCCATGGCATCACGCAACGACTTCAACGAATTGAGATTCTTGATTTCGCAACGGGTGCCGAAACCTGTGTCGCCGATCCGGCGTACCGACACATTCGCATCAACGCGCAACGAGCCTTCCTCCATTTTTACGTCGCTAACGCCGATGGCTTTCAACGTCGAACGCAATTCATCAACGTACGCCGCGGCTTGTTCAGACGAACGGATATCGGGTTCGCTCACTATTTCAAGCAAAGGCACACCGGCCCGGTTGTAATCGATCAATGAATGTGAGGCTCCGTGGATGCGCCCGCCAGCGCCGCCCATATGCATTGATTTTCCGGTGTCTTCCTCGAGGTGGGCCCGAGTGATCCCGAGTCGCACACCATCAACCTCGAGCCAGCCGTGCTCGCAAATCGGTTCGTCGTACTGCGTGGTCTGAAAATTCTTCGGCATATCAGGGTAGAAGTAATTCTTGCGATGAAAAACTGATTGCGCGGGCACAGTGAAGTGAAACGCTTCGCCGACTCGCAACGCGTACTCGACTGCCTTTTCGTTCAACACTGGCAACGAACCCGGCAGCCCGAGGCACACCGGGCACACGTTGGTGTTGGGTTCTTCACCAAACTGATTGGCGCACGAACAAAAGATCTTCGTGGCGGTCGCGAGTTCGCAGTGCACCTCCAGACCGGAAACAATCTCCCACTCAGTTCCGCTGGCACTCGTGATGACGCTCATTTCGCTACCCTTCTCGAACGGTGGAAACGCCCGACTCTCAAGAATTTGTGACGCACTGCGCGGACAAGCTGCGCGCCAGCTGGGGTGTGTTCGACCTCGTCATTACGCACCGCGGTTGACTTCCAACGCTCGAGCCACTCTAAAAATCAACGCGTCTGCGAGTTCTCGTCCCAATATCTGCACACCAATCGGCATGTTGTGCACCGAGTCGGACCCAAATGGCACACTGATTGCGCAATGCCCGGCAAGGTTGGTGGGGATCGTGCAGACATCGGAAAGGTACATGGCCAATGGGTCGGCGGTTTTCGATCCAGCCTCAAACGCAATCGTCGGCGATGTCGGCGACAGCAACACATCGAATCGTTCGTACGCTGCTGCGAAGTCGCGCACAATCAACGTACGCACCCGCTGCGCCTGGCCGTAATAGGCGTCGTAATAGCCCGCTGACAACGCATAGGTACCGAGCATGATGCGCCGCTTGACTTCCGCGCCAAACCCGCGATCGCGGGTGTTCGCGTTCATAGTGCCGATGTCAGTACCTTCTTCGCGCAAACCGTAACGAACGCCGTCGTAACGGGCAAGGTTCGACGACGCCTCGGCCGGAGCGATCAAGTAGTACGCGTCGAGCCCGTACATCGTGGAGGGAACTGACACTCTGTCAACACTGGCACCCGCATCTTCCAAAGCTCTGGCCGCACTCGACACAGCAGCGCGCACTTCTGGATCGATACCTTCAACATCGGTGAGCTCCTCAACAATGCCAACGCGCAGGCCCCTGACGCCGTCATCCAGGCCTTGCACCAACGTTGGAAGCGGTGACGCAATCGATGTGGAATCGAGTGGATCGTGACCCCACATCGTCTCCAGCAACAACGCGGCATCGCGCACGTTGGTGGCAAAGGGTCCGATTTGATCGAGTGACGAAGCAAACGCGATCAACCCATACCGAGACACTGTCCCGTAGGTGGGCTTCATTCCAACTACGCCACACAAGGCTGCGGGCTGGCGAATTGAACCGCCCGTATCTGAACCGAGCGCGAGGGGCGCGAACCCTGCCGCGACCGCGGCGGCCGACCCACCGGAAGAACCGCCGGGGACTCGAGACAAATCGCGCGGGTTTCGAGTCGCGCCAAACGCCGAATTCTCGGTCGATGAGCCCATCGCAAACTCGTCAAGATTCGTTTTCCCAATCGCGACGGCCCCGGCGTCACGCAATCGGGTCACCACCGTCGCATCGTAGGGAGGTTTCCACCCTTGCAGAATCCGCGAAGAACAGGTCGTGTCAACGCCTCGAGTACACAGATTGTCTTTGAGTGCTAGCGGCACGCCGGCTAGGGGCCCAGGGTCGTGACCAGCGGCAACGTCGCCGTCGACTGCATCGGCTTGGCGTCTGGCAACATCAGCCATCACCAAGTTGAATGCGTGGACATCTGCTTCGCGATCTGCGATGGTCGCGAGGTGCTGCTCGACGACATCCCGAGCGGAGACTCGCCCGGCGCGCACATCAGCAGCGATATCGAAGGCGCTCGAATTCACGGAGCCTCGCCAAGAATGCGGGGCACGCGAAAACGTCCGGATTCCGCGTCGGGCGCGCTCGTCAAGAGCTCATCTCTCCCCACGCTCGGCTTCACAACATCGGCTCGCAAGACATTCACCAATGGCAAAGGATGCGAAGTGGGCGGAATATCCGAGGTGTCGAGGGCCGAAACCAGCGCAGCGTGCTCAAGAATTACCGCCAATTGTTCGGTGAACTCAGTAATTTCGGCGTCGCTGAGTGCAAGCCGAGCCAATTTCGCAACGTGTTCGACATCAGAGCGCGTCAACCGCGCCGGGGAACTAGTCATGGCTCGGAGTCTACGAAGCGCCCACCGAAAGGTTCTTGCTCAATCCATTGGCAACGGCCGGTACCTCAATAGGGGTCGAGATGAGTGTTCGGCAGACCCCACCAATCATTCGGGGTGGGCGCTGGCGTCGGGTCTGGGTAGATGCAGTTCACGGGGCACGCCGGCAGGCATTTGTCGCAGCCCGAGCACAATTCCGAGATAATGACCACATCGGCGCCGTGATTGAAGATCGCCCCGAATTGGGGCGGGCAGTGCCGCAAACACGCATCGCAGTTGATGCACTCACTCATTTCGATCCGCAATGCGGGATTGCGCCACTTCGGGTTGCGGGCACGGTCTTGTATTCGCTCCGGTCGTGAACCACTCATCGCCCTAGATCGTAGTGGTCACATATTCGGCACAAACAAGACAACACGAGGATCCGCGGTCTAACCTTGCGACAGGACAATTCGAAGCCGGGGGGCTCACATGGCAATACACCTCACCAAACGAACGACCGCGGTCTGCGCGGCGGCCGCATTAGCAGTTCTAGGGACTGTCGGCATCGTTTCCGCAAGCGGCGGCGACGCCAAGAGCAGCGCAGCCAAGGCGACTACTACCCGACCAGCCAACTCAACATCGACCGCGGCCGAACACGACATGGATTCGCACGGCGGCCACAGCGACAGCACCGGCACAACCCACGGCGACGGCCACAACGACAGCACCGGCACGACTCACGGCGACGGCCACAACGACCACAACGACCACAACGACAGCACTGGCACAACCCACGGCGACGGCCACAACGACAGCACTGGCACAACCCACGGCGACCACGGCGACGGCCACAACGACAGCACCGGCACAACCCACGGCGACCACGGCGGCCATACAGACACGACCGTCAGCGGCAACGGCTCGACCACGACCCATGGCGGCCATAACCACGGTCCAACAACGACGGTCAACGGCAGTGGCGGGACCACCACCACACACAACCACCATGGCACCAGCACTACGCACAACCATGGGCCTACAACCACCGGAGTTGGCGGGACCACCACCACGCACGGCGGTCACGGCGGGCCAGTTGTTCAATTCGATGACCTCCCTGCAGACCTGCAAGCTCAGGTCGATCTGGGCACGCAGGTCGCGCTGCAATATCCCACAACGGCTAGCGCATCGGCCGCTGGATGGCGCCAATCGACCGTGTTCTTCCCCGGGATCGCGGCGCACTACCTCCAAGGCGGCTGGCTCGACAGTCACTTCGACCCGGCAAAACCAGAAGTGCTCCTGTACGGACGCAACGGCGAAATCGTCGGACACAACTACATCGTCTACAACGGAGCGACACCACCCGAAGGCTTCGCTGGCGACTACGACAGCTGGCACGAACACCCCGCGTTGTGCCGCAGCCTGACGACCGGTTTGATCATCGGTGGCGAAGACCTCAGCCAGGCGGAGTGCGCAGCAATTGGGGGCGTCAGCTTCAGCTTTGCTGGCTTCTACCTCCTGCACGTATGGACTGTTCCCGGCTACACGTCACCCGAAGGCGTGTTTAGCCACGAAAACACACTCGTTCAGTAACACCGGATCCGGGAGTTCATACCAACATGAAACACATATCGCCGAGTTTGGCCGCCGCATTCTCCGCGTTAGCTATCAGCGCCGCGGCTTGTGGTTCGTCAACGACAGACGTCACGGCAAAAGCAACCAGTTCAACCAAACCAGCGGTCACCACCACCGCCCACGACATGGACACAATGAAAGATGGTGACGACCACGGCCACGAGGGCAACGATCACGGTGATGGAGCAAAGGGTCATCAACACAACGACTCACAGATCACCTACGACCAGCTGCAGCCCACGACCAAAGCCGAAGTCGACGTCGTGAAGGCCTGGGCGGCGAAATACAAAACGGGTGCCGACGCCAAAAAAGACGGTTGGGTCAAGGCCACGAAAAGCTTGTACGGCATCGGCGCACATTGGCTCAAAGGTGGTGTCACTGGTTTCGCCACCGCGGATGGTGTCTTCAATATCAAAGAACCGAACATATTGCTCTTTGACGGTGAAGGTGATGACGCCAAGCTCGCTGGAGTCAGCTGGATTCTCGGCATGCCAACCGATCCTGAAGGATTTACCGGGCCTCACGATTCCTGGCATCGTCATGATTCGGTGTGCTTCTTGCTCAGCGAGTTCCTCGTGATCTCCGAAGGCGAAGCTGATGGTTCGCCGATCAATCTCAGCGCAGCAAGCTGTGAAGACCAGGGCGGTCAAATGTTCCCGATCTCCAATCTCACCATGATGCATCTGTGGATCGGCGACGAGTACATCTCAGCCGGGCCGATATTTGCCCACGATCACCCGATGTTGTTCGATGGCTACAAGCCGAAAGAATCCGTCTGATCATTCCCTGTAGGCTCCCGGCCCGCAGCAATCCGACCCTTCGACTACTGCCTCAGGAGGCTACCCATGTCTGAAAAATTCGCGTTCCTCACCGACGAGTGGATCGTTGCCGTTGAAGCCATCGTGGCGGGAACTGCCGCCGATGCAGCCGCGGCGACGACTGCAGATCTCGTTGTCAACCTCAATGTCACCGACACGCCATTCGGTGCTGACAAACAGTTTCACATGGGCAGCATCGACGGTGTTGCACTGATGGGTGGCGGGCACAAAGAACCCGGCGACGTCACATTAACCACCGACTACGCAACCGCGAAGGCCGTCTTCATCTCCGGCGACCAACAGGCGGGAATGCAAGCGTTCATGTCGGGCAAGGTCAAAGTGCAAGGCGACATGACCAAGCTGATGATGCAACAGCAAGGCGGCGGTGGCGCAAGCCCCGACCTCCAAGCGGCTATCCAGGGCATTACCGAATAGGGCAGCCGCAACACGACGCTGCGGCGGTCCCACAATCTGAGCAATAACAGTGGCGCGGGCTCTGTTCCGCGCCACTGTTATTGCGTGTCAACTCGAGTTGACACCAAGGTGTTGCGAATGACAGATGACGCCACGATTGCAACCAGCGCCAACGCCAACCCGCAGCAATAGGCCACCGCGAATGGTCCACCACCGGTGCCCGTCGACTGGACCGTCGATAGAACACCCATCCCCACGACAACACCAAGTTGCCCCATCATCGACTGCGCCGCGTTGGCGACTCCAAGTTCGTTTGCTTCCACCGTGTTACCGACCGCCGAAATCATGCTCGGTGACGCGATGCCCATTCCGATGCCTGCACCAATCAGGCCGACAAACACAAACGCAATCAAGTCCTGTTGCGCGGCCACGGCAAACGCCAGCATTCCGAGCGCAATACAGGTGGTGCCGAAAGTACTCATCAATCGATCCCCACGCTTCACCGCGATATAGCCGGCGAATGGCGCAACGAGGCTGAACGTCAGCGGTCTCAGCGCCATCGCCGCCGCGCTCGCGCTCTGTGAATATCCGAACCGTTGCTGTACGAGCAGCGGCGTAATGATGAAGCTGCCCATATACGCGAAGTTCGCGCCAAACTGCGCGATCAGCGACGCCGTAAAGTTGCGAGCTCGAAAGAAACGCAGCGGTAATAACGGTGCAACCGCGCGCGCTTCGATCTGCACAAAGCCGTAGAGCACGATTGGCGCCAGCACGAGCAACGCGAGGCTCAACGCAGTGATTCCGAACTGTTGCAGAAGTTGCATGCCAAGCAACAAACTCACAACACCAGTGGCGAGTGTCGCCGAACCCGCCACGTCGAAACGACCAGATGATCGAGCCGGAGTTTCGCGCAATATCGCCGCTGCGCCGAGCAACGCCAAAATGCTGATTGCGCCTTGGCCTACAAATATCCAGCGCCACCCGATTGATTCGACAATCGGTCCTCCCGCCGCCAGTCCGATTACCGGAGCACCGGCACCAACTAGCTGCCACCATCCGAGCGCCTTCACCCGATCTTCTTCGGGGAACGCGTGCATCACAATCGCCATCGATGTTGGGCTTGTCGCCGCCCCGCCTGCGGCCCCCAAAACACGAAACACCATCAGCCAACCAATATTCGGAGCCAGCGCTGTGGGTATGGACATCGCAACAAAGACCGCGAATCCGATCAAGTACACCTTGCGGTGGCCATGCGTATCGCCGAGTTTGCCCATCAATGGCATGAGCACTGCAAATGTCAGCAGTTGTCCGGTCAAGATCCAAGTGGCAATCGACGGCGTCGTACCGATGTCTTTGGCAATCACCGGCAGCGAATTTCCCAGGATTGTGATCGTGATGCCGCTTGAGAACAGCCCCACCAGCACCGTGCTCAGCGCGATCCAGCGGTACCGATCGGATTGTTGCGCTCGACGTGCGATCCGGTCTCGAAACAGCCTCGGCCAGTCGACCATCGGCACTTCTTCAGTTCCGGAATACTCCCCCGGCCAGGCGTCTTTGCCACTGAGGTCCGAGGACCGTTCCGTCTTGTCACTCATCGTGAGCAGACGGTACAGACATCAAGGGTTTACGACGGCTCGCAGGACCGTTCCGCTGCCGAGAGATCCACATCGGCGGCCCACAGCGCAACGACTCGTTCGACCGACGCGACGTCCAGCCGTAAGGGTGAAAGGCGCCGGCTTGGCCCGGGCCGCAAGGCCCGACCATATCCGTTGCCGGGTCGTGAGATCTGCGGGTGCGAGGTTCCTCCGTGAGGCATGCGGCGCATGCCCGAGATCGTCGGCGCAACCACGCTGCGTGGCAATAGGTCGTGGGTCTCATTCCGCCGCACCAATTCCGACAAAACGTATATTTACCGCGCCGACCGGCGCGCCGGTCACGCGCTTCGCGAGAACTTTGCCGCGTTAGCCGCGAGTTCGGCAACGGTCCAGCGATCATCTTGGTCGAGCGTCTCAGCTGATTTCCATGACTGAATCCGACTCACCGTGCCACCCTGCACAAAGAACGTCTCACCTGTGAGTTCGCAAAGGTCGCTCGCAAGGTACGCAACAAACGGCGAAACATTCGCGGGATCCCACTTATCGAAACCTTCTTCAGGAGCCGCAACCATGTTGCCCAGGCCCGGAGTCTCTAACGTCAAGCGCGTGCGGGCGCCTGGACAAATCGCGTTAGAACGCACGTTGTAGCGCTTGAGTTCTTTGGCGCAGATTTGGCTCAGCGTCGCGATGCCAGACTTCGCGGCGCCGTAGTTTGCTTGCCCCGGATTTGAAAACACACCCGAAGTCGATGAGGTATGAATGATGGACCGAGCGGCCGTTGCGACACCGGCTTCTTCAGATTTCTTCGACTGATCCCGCCAATACACAGCCGCGTGTCGAGTCGGCGCAAAATGACCCTTCAAATGCACCGCGATGACCGCGTCCCACTCAGCTTCGGTCATCTTAAAAATGACACCGTCACGCAAAATGCCAGCGTTGTTGACCAACACGTGAAGGTCGCCATACGTGTCGACTGCCTGTTGGATCATTGCTGCGGCGCCATCCCAATCGGCGACGTTCGCACCATTGACAACGGCTTCACCGCCCATTTCGTGAATCATGGCAACGGTTTCTTGTGCGGGCGTCGTGCTGCCACCACCAGTGCCGTGGCTGTCGCCCCCAAGGTCATTCACAACGATGCGCGCACCTTCTGCCGCAAATAGCAACGCGTGTTCGCGGCCCAACCCTCCACCTGCACCGGTGATAATCGCAACTTTTCCTTCGAGTGCACCCATAGCTGACCTCCATACTCAAGCAAATTCAGATTCGCCGTGATGCTACGGCGCGCAGGTTGACAACGATCAGTCGACGGTAAGCTGGATTTCGGTACCCACCTTCAAAAGCTCTCCAGCAGGGAAATCCGCAGCGTTCACGACGCCAGTGATCTGTGGCCCCAACAAGGGGCTCGCACATTCCAGACCACGATTTCGAATCAAGGTGCATGCATCGGCAGCATCCAAGCCGACGACATTTGGCATTTCAACTCGCTCAGGGCCCTTGGACACAGTCAGCGTCACGGTGCTCTTCCACGCTTGTTTCGAACCTTCCGGTACCGATACTTCAACCACCTCGCCCACTTCGATCGTCTCGCTGAAGATGTCGTTCGATGATCGCTTCACTTTGAAGCCCAGTTTCGTCAACGCATCAGTCGCCTCACCAACAGGTAACCCGACGACTCGGGGTACAGCAACCTTGCTGTGGCCAAGACTGACGACGAATTCCACCGTCGAATCCACCTCCACGAGCTTGCTTGCTGCGGGCTCGGAGCGAAACACGGTGTCGAGGGTTTCCGGATGCGCATCGTCGTAGTCTGTGGTCGAACGAGCGATAAGCCCTCGATCAGTGAGCGCTTTGATCGCCTGACTCTTGGACATGCCGATGAGCTTCGGGACTTTGACCATTTCCAAACCCGTCGAAACGACAATCTCGACATCGGCATCGGCGCGCAACGCTGTGCCCGGTGCAGGCCGTTGTTGCAGCACGCTTCCTCGGGGCTCTTCGGCCGTGCGCTCAACAATTCGTACGCCAAAATCCGCGCTTTCAAGCCGGGATTTCGCGGCGTCGCTATCGAGCCCTATCACTGTCGGCACAAATTTGGCCGGTTTACCTCCCAGGCCCGCCACCGCGGCGACGGAACCTGCGAGTGCCGCTACCACTGCAAACACGACCGCAATCGGAACCAGACGCTGCGACAACGATCGCGCGACGCGTTGCGAACCGTTGGACTGGGATATCGGCTGGGACGTTGCGCCCGGGTTGAGCGCGCCGTGGGCTGCACCAAGTAATGGCACGGCAGCGGATTCAGCCGATGCATCCTGATCAAACGGCATCGCTGATAGCGGCGTCGCGCGGTCGAACGCGTCCGGTGCCCGCTCGACGGCAGCGTCGCTGTCGCGGCGCGACGATCCTGTAACTGCAATCGGCGCTGCATCAGTATCAGCTGCAATTACTCGCGGCCCAGAAACGACTTCGGCAGTCGCGATTTCGAACGCAGTGGTCGGGTCGATTGCCCCATCACCATTATGACCGACGAGCGCCAACGGGGTCGGGGGAGCCAATGAAAACACAACATCGTCGAGCGCACTCACCACCGTGCGAGCATCGGGATATCGATCGTCGCGCTGGACCTGCCCACATCGTTCGAGTACAGCCCGCAGCGGGCCAAGACTCGGGTCCGCGACGATCGGTTCTTGCGTGCGCACATTCAACATGCTCAATGGTGTCTCGGCATCGAACGGCAACTCGCCAGACGTAGCTTCAACCAACACCAACGCGAGCGAATACAGATCGCTGCGCCCATCGAGTTGCACACCTAGGGCTTGTTCCGGCGACGCGTATCGCGCGGTGCCGATCATTGCGCCCATCGGCTCAGTCCAGCTAGCTTCGGCGAGCGCTCGAGCAACACCGAAGTCCGCGATTTTGACCACTCCATTGTGGTCAAACAACAGGTTCGCCGGCTTAATGTCGCGATGAATGATCCCGCGCTTATGCGCGTAGGCAAGCGCCTGAGCAATGTCTCGTCCGAGATACGCCGCCTGCGATGCCGTGAGCAGATGGCCCTCGTCGATCATCGCCCGCAGGCTGCCCCCACCCAGCAGCTCCATCACCATGAACGGCAACCCGTCGTCGGTGCCCGAATCATGCACAACCATGATGTTCGGATGGCTGAGGCTCGCGGCGACTTGGGCTTCGATTTGAAATCGTCTCAGGAACCCCGCGTCGTTCGCCAACGCCTGATGCAGAATCTTGACGGCAACTTGGCGCTGAAGTTGCGTGTCTTGCGCCGCGAACACCTGCCCACTCGCCCCACGTCCGACGAGTTCGAGGAGGCGGTATCGCCCGTATAACACCCGACCGATGAGATCGGCGTTTCCAGAGGTGACCATCGGACAGCAAGGATATCGTTCATTCTTTTCAGGTTTGGCTTCATTGCAGGCCTTGAATGTGGCCGCAGTACGGTTTGCATCAATGACCGATCACATCCCGGTGCCTTACGACCCGAAACGGACCTTCATCATTGTGGTCGGTGTGTGCACCGCACTGCTCGTTGGCATATTCGCGGTGTTAAGCACCAAGAACGACACAGCCACAGCCGACCTTCCTCCCGGCATCCTCGAACTTTTCCCCCCCCGCGACCTTGTCATTCGCGCGCAGGAACAAATTGGCGTGAAATTGGATCCGGAGATGACCGGCGAACTCGTGCTCGACGACATACCGCTGCCACTCGACGAATACGAAGTGCAAGGACTCGACATCGGTCGCATTTTTTGGAAGCCAGGAATCAACAAGACCTTCGCAGAACTCGAACCCGGTCCACACAGAATCACATTGCGATACTGGCCGAAACAAGAAGGTTCGGGTGGAGACAACGAACGAACATTTACATGGACATTCAAAAGCGCCTAATCCAATGAGCGCTCCACCGTGTCACGCAACTCCGTGTTCGATGAGGCGATCGAACGCCGCTTCATCAAGCACCGTAACGCCGAGCAGTTCAGCCTTTGCCAGCTTGGAACCCGCGGCGTCGCCGGCCACCACGTAGCTGGTCTTTTTTGAAACACTGTTAGTTACCTTGCCCGCTCGGGCTTCAATCTTTGCCGCCGCGGCTTCGCGAGTCTGACCGCCGAGCGTTCCCGTTAGGACAAAGGTAAGGCCCGCAAGCGTCGGCTCAACCGAAGCGTCGTAGCCGCGATCATCCGCGGTGTCGAAACTAACTCCGGCTGCCCGCAACTTCTCAACGAATGCTGTGTTTGTAGGGATTTCGATCCACGCCTTCAGACTCTCGGCGATGACCGCACCGACACCATCAAGCTCAATGAGTCGCTCGACCGGCGCATCAAAAATCGCGTCAAGCGTTCGAAAATACTTGGCAAACGCCTGTGCCGCCGACGGCCCAACGTGCTTGATTCCCAAAGCAACAAGCACGCGCCAAAGTGGCGTCTGCTTACTTCCTGCTATCGCTGCAACCAACGCCGCCGCAGATTTCGCACCGAGCCGAGGAATCGCGGCGATGTCGTCGATTGTGAGGTTGTAAATGTCGGCGGCATCGACTACCAGGCCCGCATCGACGAACTGCGCGACCCGTTCGTCACCCAAACCTTCAATGTCCATCGCTCCGCGGCTTGCGAAGTACACGATGAGCGACCATTGCCGCGCGGCGCAACTCAAATTCAAGCAGCGTGAATTTGCAGCTCCATCTTCACGCGCAAGCGGCACCCCGCAGACAGGGCACTCTTTCGGGAAAGCCCACGGAACGAGACCCGCGGGACGCTTCGCCAACACCGGGCCCACAACCTCAGGAATCACATCGCCCGCCCGCCGCACCACGACCGTGTCGCCGGGGCGAACGTCCTTTCGTGCAACTTCATCTTGGTTGTGCAACGTTGCAGTGCTCACTGTGACCCCACCGACAAAGACGGGTTCCAACATTGCGAACGGCGTGGCACGCCCGGTACGGCCGATACTCACGTGGATATCTCGCAACACTGTGGTGCGCTCTTCAGGAGGAAACTTGAATGCAATCGCCCAACGGGGTGCCTTCGAAGTGAACCCCATCTCACTGCGCTGCCCGAGGTCGTTGACTTTCACCACAACACCGTCAATGTCGTAGCCGAGCAAGTGCCGCCGACCTAACAATGAGTTGCACTCCGAAAACACCGCTTCGATAGTGCAATGTGTTTCGATGTGCGGATTCACCGAAAAGCCAAGTTCAGACATCCACTCAAGAACTTCACGGTGAGTTTCGAAGGTGGGCGCGCCCTCAACGATGCCAAGTTGATAGCAAAATAGCGAGAGGTCACGAGAAGCCGTGACGCTCACGTCCTTCTGACGCAAACTCCCTGCTGCGGCGTTGCGCGGATTCACTACGACAACCGTTTTGTTCGCATCTCGTTGCGCAGCGGCCAGCGTTTCGAACGCCGTAAGGCTCATATAGATCTCACCTCGAATTTCGAGCAGCGAAGGAATGCGCTTGCCACGAAGCTGCTTGGGGACTTCGCCGATGGTGCGCACATTCTCAGTGACGTCCTCACCAACGCGGCCGTCTCCTCGCGTTGCACCCCGCACCAACATGCCATCTCGGTACAGCAACGAAATGGCAAGACCATCCATCTTGGGTTCGGTCACAAACTCGAGATCTCTCTCCACAAGCTTCGCAGCCCTAACACCCCAGGCGACGAGCTCGTCCTTCGACATCGCATTATCAAGCGACAACATTGGTACGAGATGTTCTGCAGGCGCAAACGAACTCTGGCGCACTCCACCGGGGCGCTGGGTCGGCGAGCCGTCGATCACCAACTCTGGGTATTCGGTTTCGATCTGAATCAGCTCGCGCAGCAGAGCATCAAACTCGGCGTCAGCAATCTCTTGCTCATCGTTGTAATAGCGATCGTTGTGATATTCGATCTCGGTGCGCAGCGACGCGGCGCGAACCGCTGCATTCGAGGCATCGCTCATGAGCCGCAGATTATCTGCAGGTTCGGACAGTCACGCCGAACAGAAATTCGCCATCAAGCGCCGATGCTCAGACGAGTTCCCAGCGCCTGGTCAAACACGCGATCTGCGAGTTCACGCGTCAAGCGCAGGGCACGTTCGGCTTGCGACGGGCCATGCAATGCCAAACCGCACGCGGGCGTCACCATCGCCTGACGGCGCAACAGGACCGGGTCGCAGCCGCGTTGCGTGAGGTCGCACCACAGCGCGACGAGATCGTTCCACAACGGCGCGGCAAGCTCACCGATCGGTCGATCAGTTGGCACTGCTCCCCAGGCAATGAAGCCGCCGCCATCGAGGAAACGTGCAAGGCCGACTGCGTGGTCAAGCCAACGTGCATGCACGTCAATTCCGATTACATCGGGGCCGGCCGCCAGCGCGATATCAAGTGCACCGGCTCCACACACATGTACGCCGACAACGCATTCAGGAGCGGCCAGCGCATTCGACAAATAGTCACTCGCACTTTCAACGTCCATCACTGGGCTATCGGCGGTCCAATGCACCAAGCCTGGTTCATCAAAAAACATCACGACTTCAGATTCTGGAAGCCGTGCCTTGACGAGATCGACGAGTGCCTGGGCCCAGGCGCTTGCGCAGCGACTCGCACGAGCAAACGCAACTTCGGGTTGCACGCCAAGATCAATCAGCGCTAGCGCCAACGTAAGCGGGCCACTCAACTGCAATTTGATCGCTTTCGGCGGCACTGGCAGTGCAACTGCAAGGTCGAGGAATTCTAACAATCCGCCGTGCGCGGCAGAATCAAACGCGACACTTACCGCGCTTGCATCAAACACGCCGGGCACAAGAGACAGTGCTCCGTCAGGCCCGACTGCAACCTCCGGCAACGCTCGCAGCCACTGCGCCAACATCCCCTCGTGCGGGCTCCGGCATGGCAACGATGGTGCAGCAGGAAGGTCTGGCATTGTGCGAAACATCAACGCCGCGGCATCCGGCGCGTCAGGATGAGGAAGACTGCCAATGGCAGTTGCTATTCCCCCGTGCAGCAGAGCCCGAGTCATGAGACTTCGTAGTATACGAACGCCCGCACCAATCCTTCGAACAACGGTGGTTCATTGCTCTGGATTACACGAGCACTGTGGTTTTGCCTACCCGCCTCCGTCGGATGGGCGCTCGATGACGCCACAAAACATTGGGATCGCGCGCCTTCGATCACATTCGCCGTCATGGCCTATGCCGCATGGCTGATTGGTCTCGTCGCGTTGTTACTACCGAGCGCGAAGGCATTTACCGCATTGCGAATCGTCGGAGCGTTGCCGATTGTCGCCGTTGTTGTCAGTGCATTTGCCACATCCTCGATCGCGATCGCTATCGCAGCAATACACGCGACGTTCACCACAGTGTTCACGCTCAGCGCGCCGGTGGCCGACGCGAGCGCTCAGGCCGAAGCGTACGGAAGTGAAATTCGTCGCCCATTGCGAACACCTCCGTTGCTCTGCGCGATGACCGCCGTTTCCGCCGCATTGATCGTCGGAGGCCTTACCCTCGGTCCTTTACTCATAGCAAGCGAACACGAAATTGCGGGAGCGTTTGCCGTCGTAATGGGACTCCCGATCGCAGCACTGTTGATGCGATCCGTACATTCCCTGTCGCGACGCTTCTACGTATTTGTGCCTGCAGGGCTGGTTATTTCTGAGTCGATGCTGCTCCCCGATCCGGTGTTGCTCGACAGCCACCACATCCATGGTTTTGCTCCGTTCGATGGTGACGCGCAACCCGATCCGCACACCACTCTCGATACCCGCGGCGGAGCACTCGTCGGATGCATCGCGATCCACCTCACCGAACCCGGAGTATTCGCAGTGCGCGACGGCCGAAAATCGTTGAGTATGCGCGAGGCCATTGTGGTGATGTTCACGCCACTTCGCCCACGAGACTTCCTCGCGATGGCCGCGCCGCCAGCCGCCAAGCACTAATTGCCACACCATCGCAACAAGTTCGCGACCTGAAGTGGTACGTTCATTTCCTGACATTTTCGAGGTAAGGGGCCGTATGAGGTTCAGTCGGAAATTGTGCATTGCGACGGTCGCGACCGCGCTGATGGGCAGCGTTGCCATCGGTTCACACGCAGATCGAGCTGACGCGTACGCAGGCGATCCGGTCGTGATCGTTGCCGGCACGTTTGCCGGACAACCGCTGGCCAACATCTTCTATGCACCGCTCGCAGCCAGGCTCCAAGCCGACGGCCGACAAGCGTTCATCTTTGGGTTACCTGGCTCAGGCCTCGGCGACGCGGCCGCAGCAGCCGCCGATCTCAACGCGTTTGTTGACGGGGTCCGTGCGCAAACGGGTGCCGCGAAAGTCGATCTCATCGGGCATTCCCAAGGCGGAATGGTGTCGCGCTATTACATCAAATACCTCGGCGGTGCGAGCGAAGTCGATTCGATGATCAGCCTCGGAGCGGTCCATTACGGCACCCTCGCTGCTAACGCTGCCTCGCTACTCGGTCTTGGGAATTGCATCGGCGTTATCGCATGTCAGCAAATGTCGATCGGATCGACATTCCTCAACAACCTCAACGCTGGCGACGACACGATCGGCAATGTGCAGTACACCAACTTCGTGACGTCGCTCGACACCGTCATCGTTCCGTTTACAAACGGCTTCCTGGCCAACGACGGCAACAATAAAAACGTCACCATCCAGACACAATGTTGGCTGAAGTACGTCGACCACGTTTCACTCCCACTCGACGGGACCGTGTACAGCGGAATTCGGGATGCATTAGCAAAACGAACCATTTGGCTCAATTGTTTCGCTCTGTGACGAGAGCGGTGCCGCCCGTTAGCGAGTGATCCCACCACCGACAACTACGTCACCGTCGTACAACACAACAACTTGACCGGGCGCGACCCGAGGCTGCGGAGTTTGCCATAGCACTTCATCGCCGACGAGTCGACACGGCATCGCTTGTCCGTGCGCGCGCGTTTGTGCCACCAACACCTGCTCGGAATTAGGGCGACCCGTTGCAAAATCCATGTCACGCAGCGCAACCGACTCGCGCAGCAAATCGCGACGTTCGCCGATGGTCACAACCTGCTCCGCTGCGTTGATATCCACAACGTAGCGACGATCTCCAACGGCGACACCAAGCCCTCGTCGTTGCCCGATTGTAAACCGATCAACGCCAGGGTGTTGTCCCAGATGGGAGCCATCGACCGAAACGATGTCGCCCGGTGCCCGGGGCACCCGCGCCGCGAGAAATGCATCTCGTCCGCCTTTGGTGATGAAACATACGTCCATGCTTTCGGCCTTCGACGCGGTGCGTAAGCCCAACCGCGTAGCAATCGCTCGCACCTGTGGCTTCGTCATGTGACCAACTGGCAACAGCGTGCGCGCGAGCTGCGATTCGCTGAGCATGTACAGCACGTACGACTGATCTTTCGAAGCATCGTCACCTCGCCCGAGCCGCAGGCCATGAGGCGTGTCGACGATGCAAGCATGATGTCCAGTAACGAGGTACTCGAAGCCCAGTTGATCGCTGCGCTCCAACAGTCGGCCCCATTTCATCGTTCGATTGCATTCGATACATGGGTTCGGCGTCGTACCGGCGGCATAGGCCGCGACGTACGGATCAACAATTTCTTCGTCGAACGCCTCACGGAAATTGAAAACGTAATGCGGCACGTCGAGCTGCGCGGCGACGCGTCGCGCGTCCTCAACGTCGGAAACCGAACAACATCCAGAATCTTGCTCACCACCCCATAGCTTCAACGTCACGCCAGTTACATCGTGGCCGGCTTCAATCATCAGCGCGGCAGCAACCGAAGAATCCACACCACCACTCATCGCTACGAGAACCTTGGCCATTGGGTTACGCCGCCCTCGATCGCAACCCATTCACCGTATTCACGATGATTGGGATTGCTGCGTCGATATCAGCATCGGTTGATGCCCAACCCAAACTAAAACGAACCGACGACAAAGCCACCGATCTCGACATACCCATCGCGATAAGCACGTGCGACGGATCAATAGCGCCGGAGCTACAAGCACTTCCCGATGCCGCACATACGCCAGCCACGTCCAAGGCCACCAACATCGTTTCGGACTCGACGCCACCAAACGCCGCATGCAATAGGCCCGCCACTCGCCGCTCGACATCGCCGTTAACCGCGAATTCTTCCAACTGCGACGCGAGAGCGAGTTCGAGACGATCACGCAACGCTGCGATCCGCTGAACCTCCGCCAATCGCTGCGCGTGTGTGATGCGCAACGCTTCAGAAAATGCAACAATTCCCGCCACATTTTGCGTACCGGCTCGGAAGCCGAGTTCGTGACCACCGCCTTCAATCAGCGGAGACACAGCAACTTCAGATCGCCTGATGAGAACGCCCACGCCTTTGGGGCCGCCGAACTTATGGCCAGACAAACTGACGAGATCCGCGGCCCGCGCCGCCGTAGTGAGATCAACCCACTGCGGGGCCTGAACCGCATCAGTGTGCAGCACGGCTTGCGGCGACCGCTCAGAAATGAGCGCGCGCACTTCATCGAGTGGCTGCACCACACCAGTTTCATTGTTGACGAACATCACCGACACAACTGCGGTCTTGTCGTCGAGCGAATCGGCGAGGCGGTCGAGGTCAACGACTCCACCACATGTAGCCCCAACCGTCGTCACGCGAAACCCGTCGCGACCAAGGCGTTGCGCTGCACCGATCACCGCTTTGTGCTCAATACCTGAGACGACAACGCCGTCGAGCCCCGCATCTCGGCGTGCCGCCGCCGCACCTTTAATCGCAAGATTGTCAGATTCGCTTCCGCCGCCACAGAAAATCACTTCGCGCGCGTCGCAACCGACGACAGCCGCAACGTCTTCGCGGGCTTGTTCCAACGCAGTCTTGGAAATTCGCGACGCGGAGTGGGTCCCCGACGGATTTCCGGGATGCTCAGTGAGGTAGGGCAGCATCGCCGCGACGGCTTCGGGCCGCATGGGCGTCGACGCGGCGTGATCGAGGTACAACATTGGCCCCAGGCTAGGGGCGCGTGGGCAACAACGCCCCAGCGATGGCGTGCTCGCTAGTTCCCGATGACGCTCGGAACGCCGAGACCTTGCATGTCGCACAGCATCACGTACGCGTCACGGATCGACCCTGCGTCCAACACGCTCGTCACGTTGCCCTCAGCATCGAGGTTGAGGTTGGCCCCGTAAATGGCAAACCACACATCGGTCACTTCGGTGTTCGTGTCGGGCACAATGAGCGTGTGGATGGAGCCAGCCGGTTCGTATAAGTAGGAACCAGCCCGATTGACCTCGGGATACTCCTCATATTTCCAGCTGCCCGACATCGTGAAAGCGAACACTTCGCCCGTGTGCCGGTGGGTCTGGACTTTGTAACCCGGCTGAAATCTCGTGCGAATCACCCACAATCCAGCATCAATGTTGATCTGCATCAACTGCAGCGTGCTGCCGTCACCGAGGTCGACGAACGGGTTGTCACTCTCGCCGCGGTGTAGCGCCAACGGAATACCAGTCGAAGTCATGGCTGCATTCGAGCACGTGGAGCGATGGCTTGACCAAAAGCATCCCCGCGGCCGAACGGCATTCCGACAAATTGTCCGTTTTAACCCGGTTGTTGTGGGATCTTCGGATATGCGGTGGGTTCATTCGCAGTTCAGCGGCGGCAAACTCAATGTCGTACCCCCCTGGCAAAGTACAACCCATGAACACACGCACCCGCTCCAGCGCACAGTTGCAACTCCTCGACGGTGGCAACCGGCAATCGCTAAGTTCAGCGAATGACCAGTCTCACAATGACTGGATGCTCGACGAACGCACCCGCCGGGTTGGCCGCGAAGGCGTTGCCCAAGCAAAGGCAATTCTCCAGCGCGTCTCACCACCTGTGCCCGTCGACGGCCACCGTCGCGCTAGCTAGGCGCAGCCGATCCGTCCGCAGCCCCACCACGAAAGGCGCTCAGAACATTGAGGGCCGCGGCGGTCGGCGATATGGCACTTGCGCGGACCTGAATGTCGAGATCCGCGAGCAATCGGTCGAGCTGCACATCGGCTTTCAACGAATCGAGCAACGACGCACTGATTTCTGAATACATCCATTCACTGGCTTGATCGCCACGCCGCTGGCGAAGTTGATCATCGATCGCGAGCGTTTCGCGATGAGCCATAATCGTCGACCAAATCTCATCAATACCGCGTTGCAATAACGCTGAACATGACAGCACCGTCGTAGCCCAGTGCGCCGTGCGAGGGCGCAGAAAGTGTGCTGCATTTGCATAGTCAGCTGCGGTCCTGGCGGCCGATGCGGCCAAGTCACCATCGTTCTTGTTGACGACAATAATGTCGGCAAGTTCGACTATGCCTCGCTTCACTCCTTGCAACTCATCTCCCGCCGCGGGCGCCAACAGCAGCACAAACGTGTCCACCATGCCTGCGACAGCTACCTCCGATTGCCCAACACCAACCGTTTCCACCAGTACGACGTCGAATCCCGCCGCTTCGCACAGCAACATCGCTTCACGCGTCCGGCGGGCCACGCCACCGAGGGTCCCACCGCTCGGAGACGGTCGAATAAACGCGTGAGGCGACCGGGCGAGTTCCTCCATGCGCGTCTTGTCACCAAGAATCGACCCTCCGGACCGCGAGCTCGACGGATCGACCGCTAGCACAGCGACCCGCATACCTGCGGTGATCAAATGCATGCCCAGCGCCTCGATGCAGGTGCTCTTACCTGCGCCCGGCGCACCACTTACTCCTACGCGAACCGACGCACCCGTGGCCGCCATGACCTCGTCCATCAGCGCCGCTGATCGCTCACGATCTTCACCGCGAGTCGATTCGGCCAACGTGATCGCGCGAGCCAGGACGCGCCGATCGCCTGATCGAAGTTGGTGCGCCATTTCAATCACATTCTCAACTCCAGACATCAATGCGAGGCTAAACCGACAACAAGGTGTGCGAAGATGCAACGATGCAAGAATCCAACTTCACGTTGACCGCGAGCGACCAAACTCGAGTATTCGTCAGGCGCTGGGTCGCCAACGGCACCGGCCCAGCCGACGCGCGGGCAGCCATCCAAATCGCACACGGCATGGGCGAACACTCACAGCGCTACACCCGTTTCGCATCGGCGCTGGTAGATGCTGGCTATGTCGTGTACGCGAGCGATCTTCGAGGCCACGGGCACACGGCACCATCGCAGGAGTCGTTCGGAGACTTCGGACCCGGCGGTTGGCTTGGGCTCATCAACGATCTGCTGGAACTCGGCGATGTGATCGACAACGAAACCGGTGGGCTCCCCCGGTGCCTCTTTGCGCACAGCATGGGGTCCTTTGCGCTCCAACAGCTGTTACTTGACCATTCTGCAAGTATCAGTGCGGCGGTGTTGTCCGGCACGAGCGCGGTCGACGCGCTCGCCGCGATGGCACCGGTCGACGACACTCCCGCCGACCTCGAGGGCTTCAACGCGCCCTTCGAGCCCGCCCGCACCGCCTCCGATTGGCTGAGCCGCGACGAAGCCGAGGTCGATCTCTACGTCGCTGATCCAATGTGCGGTTTCGGTGTCGACGGAAAAGGGCTTCGGGGCATGGCAGCCGACGTCGCCCGAGCGTGTGATCCTGGCGTGCTGGCAGGTATCCGTAGCGATCTTCCGTTGCTGATGGTTTCGGGATCCGCCGACCCGCTCGCAGGAGGTTTGGCGCTCGTTGAAACGGTCGCGCAGCGATATCGCGAAGCCGGTCTGACCAACGTCATGGCGATTTGGTACACCGACGCCCGTCACGAACTCCTCAACGAAACCAACCGCGACGAGGTCACGACCGACATCCTCAACTGGCTCGCCAAAAACCTCTCCCCGACGGCGCGATAGTCGACCGCCCGCGGTACACAAACGCGCCACCGCTGGCTAGGTGGATGGGTTTCGTTTCGCCAATATCGTGAGAAGTTCGGCCGCTGCGAGTGGAATCGAAGTGCCAGGACCAAAGATCGCGGCCGCACCTGCTGCATACAGATAGTCATAATCCTGCGCAGGAATCACCCCGCCGACCACCACAAGAATGTCCGAGGCACCCTGTTCGTTCAGCGCGGCAACAAGCTGCGGCACCAACGTTTTGTGCCCAGCAGCTTGGCTGGAGACGCCCACGATGTGTACGTCATTTTCGACCGCATCACGTGCTGCCTCGCCGGGTGTTTGAAACAGCGGGCCTACGTCGATGTCAAAGCCGAGATCGGCGAACGCAGTCGCGATGACTTTCGCACCTCGGTCGTGGCCATCTTGGCCAAGTTTGCACACCAGCATTCGCGGTCGTCGGCCCTCGGTCTGCGCAAAGTCGTCTATCTCCCGACGAATCTTGTCGACGCCTTCGTCACCCTCATACGCAGAACCCCAAACTCCAGACAGCGTGCGTATCGAAGCACGATGCCGTCCGAACACATCTTCCATCGCCTGCGACATCTCGCCAACGGTTGCACGCGCTCGCGCCGCCTCAACGCACAACGCCAAAAGGTTGCCGTCGCCCGCCGCGCCACGACGCAACGCATCCAGTGCTTCAGCACAAGCAGCGGCGTCACGAGTCGCTCGGATGTGATCAAGGCGCGCAATTTGTTGACGACGCACTTCTGTGTTGTCAACATCTCGCACATCGATATCGCTTTGAGTTTCAAGGCGATACTTGTTGACCCCCACCACAGTTTCCTCGCCGCGGTCGATCGCCGCTTGGCGGCGCGCTGCCGACTCTTCGATTCGCAACTTCGGCATGCCGCTCTCAACGGCCTTAGTCATTCCGCCGAGCGCTTCGACTTCTTCAATCAGCTTCCAAGCTTCGTCGGCAAGCTGCTGCGTCAGCGCCTCGACATAGTACGAACCCGCCAACGGGTCCACAACCTGCGTCACACCTGTCTCTTCGGCCAATATCAGCTGCGTGTTACGCGCGATGCGCGCACTGAATTCGGTTGGCAAAGCAATTGCTTCATCGAAGCTATTCGTGTGCAATGACTGCGTACCTCCAAAGACGGCCGCCATCGCTTCGTACGCGGTGCGCACAACGTTGTTGTACGGATCTTGTTCGGTGAGCGAAACCCCCGAAGTTTGACAGTGCGTACGCAACATCGATGAACTTGGTTTCTTCGGATCGAAGTTGCTCACAATGCGCGTCCATAACAGTCGGGCCGCGCGAAGTTTGGCAACCTCCATAAAGAAGTTCATACCAATTGCGAAAAAGAACGACAACCGGCCCGCGAATTCGTCAATGTCGAGGCCGCGTTCGGTGGCGACCCTTACGTACTCCCAACCGTCAGCAAGCGTGAACCCAAGCTCTTGTACCGCAGTCGCGCCCGCTTCTTGCATGTGATAGCCAGAAATCGAGATCGAATTGAACTTTGGCATGTGTTTCGACGTGTGGTCGATGATGTCGGCGACGATGCGCATGCTTGGGGCAGGCGGATAAATGTAGGTATT
>SXHN01000016.1 GCA_005773635.1 Actinomycetota bacterium | reverse complement strand
GGGGTAGCACTCGACCGGTGCGCGGTAGTTCACGGTGTTACTCCAGATCGGTGGGCAGTCACGATTGGGGCACTGCTCGATGGGGTCACGTTGGTATGTGCAGCTATCCCAGATCGTGTCGCGCTTGGGGATGCGCGTCGATTGCAAGCCCGAGTACGTGAACGGCAGGGTCTACTCGTCATCTTGGAAACTGTGCCAGGAATACGCGCAGGGCGATGGCCTGGTGAGGCAATGGTGCGTATCACAGTGTCGTTGGATCACAATGCCCAACGTCATTACGAAGTCCAAGGTAAAGGGGTTCCGCGCATCGCTGATGACTTGATCACTGATCACTTGCGGCTTGCTCAAGCGGGGTGATGTTTGTGTCGGGTGATGCTGTATCGGCACGGGCCTGTGTCGTGCAATGTTTGGATTGGCCCGTCACCGCCGCGTTCGCTCGTGATCCAAGTTTGCATGATGATGCCATGATCGTACGCGAACGCATAGGTGCTCGTGACGTTGTACGAGGCGCGTCGAACGCCGCTCGAACGTTGGGTGTGCGCATTGGAATGCGACGGCGTGAAGCCGAAGCGTGCTGTGCCGATGCGCAAGGAGTCACGAATCTTGTGGTGCTTGATGTGGATACCGCACACGAGGCGCGCGTGTTCGAAGATGTCGCCCGTGCGATCGAACAACTCACCCCGCGACTCGAACTCGATATTCCCGGACGGTTGAGCTTCGCCACTCGCGGGCCTTCTCGGTATTTCGGCGGCGATGATTTGTTGCGATCCGAAGTGTTCAGAGTTGTCTGCGCGTCGCTTGCGATGATTGATGTGCATAATGTGCGAGTTGGGATCGCTGATGGTCGGTTTGCCGCTCGCCTTGCCGCCCGTATGAATCGAGTGATTCCGAGCAACGAGTCAAAGAGTTTTGTTGCACCATTCCCCGTTGCTGCGCTGGGTGATGTCGAGTTAGCAGGGATGTTGGAGCGCTTGGGCTTACCAACATTGGGTGACTTCGCTGCGCTGCCAACTGATGCTGTGCTGTCGCGCTTCGGTACCCACGGAGCGCGGCTGCATGTCTTAGCTTCGGGCCATGATCCTGCACCGTTGAACCTCAGCTTGGTGCCCGCGGATTGTTCTTCGGGAATCGAATTTGACCCCCCGGTTGCACGGGTGGACGCAGTTGCATTTGCTGCCAAAACACTGGCTGACCAAATCGTTGCGCAGCTTGGTGATCGAGGGCTTGCCTGTACCCGAGTGTTGGTAGAAGCAGAAACTGAATATGGCGAACTGCTTTCGAGAAGTTGGCGGCACGATGACGGTTTTCAGCCTGCAGCGCTTGCAGAACGTGTGCGTTGGCAACTCGATGGTTGGCTACAGGCAAGTAATCCCTGTTCTCAACTCCTCGACTCTCAACTTCTAGGTGATGATGCGCGCGCGTATCAAGACATTGCAGTGATGGGCGAAAGCGGGCTTGACGGCACGGTTGGCGCGTTAACTCGTTTGCGACTCGAACCTGAAGAAGTCATTGCGATCCCGGCGCGGCAACTCGGATTCTTCGGCGGGGATCCTGGCGCCGCGATGAAAGCTGATCGTGTACTTTCTCGTGTGCAAGGGATGCTCGGATACGAGGCTGTGGGAACCTTGGTGCAGCAAGGCGGGCGTACTCCTCATGAACAGATTGCATTTGTGCCGTGGGGTGAGCCGCGTGCGGGGGTTCGGCCATTGGGCATGAACGGAGAAATTGCGGCTTGGCCGGGGGCAGTGCCTGGCCCGTATCCGGCTCGCGTATTTAGCCCCGGAATTGTTGCGCGTTTAGCGGATCGCGATGGTGCGATGGTTCGTGTTTCGGTTCGAGGTGAAGCTGTTACCGAACCGCATCAATTGCAGTGTGAGGTGCTGCCCGGTGGCGGGGGAATGATTGCAACGTATGAAGGCCCGTGGCCCAGTGATGTGCGCTGGTGGGACGGAAGTCAGCATCAACGGTGCGTGCGCTGGCGCATCGTGATGGCCTCGGGGGTGACAGCTTTGATTTCCACGCGCGCACATGCTGTCACCATCGATGCGCTCTACGACTAGTGCGTGGGGCTGCGCCATTGTGTGTGCGTCAGCGGAGTTCGATAGGGGTGTAAGCCGTTTCGGTGCTAGCGCCCGTGCTAGCACCGGCGCTAGCACGGTGTTTTGGTGGGTGTGGGTGTGGGTTTGGGTGTGGGTGTGGGTGAACGAGTGTCGTAGCCCTTCGGTACGTTCGTCTCATGAGTGCAAAGTCAGCGGTGTTGTATTTCCGGGTTGCGCCGCAATTGCGAACGGCATTGTCGCTTGCGGCCGAGAGTGCTGGGGTCTCAATGAATGCCTATGCGATCCATGTTTTGGCGAGCGCGGTTGCGCCGCAATTGCATCAGCTGAACGCAGATTTGACCGATGGCACAACGGCAGTGCCCGATTCGGTTCCGTTGACGACGCAAGATCATGAACGGGCCATGCGATTGCGTCAGGCCGAGGTGAGGGCAGCGACGGCTCGGTGGGTGGATCGACATATTGGGACGCCGGAGTTGCGGCGGCGGTGGAGGATGACCGACGACGAATTTCTGGAGTGGTATCGGCGTGAAGATCTGCCATTCAGCGCCGATCCTGAACGGTTCATATTTCGCCGAGGTGCTTGACGAAACAAACGCCTTGCGGCCTCCTTTGCAAATCGAACATGTGTTCGTATACCGTACATGTGTGTACGCGGAGCTGCATTGCCATTCGAATTTTTCGTTCCTGGATGGAGCGAGTCATCCTGAGGAGTTGGTCGAGGAAGCATCGCGCTTGGGCCTGAGCGGGTTGGCGCTCACCGATCACGACGGCTTCTATGGAGTAGTACGTCTCGCGGAGGCGGCGAGGCCATTGGGGATGCCCACCGTTTTCGGAGCCGAACTCACCTTGGGGGCGCGAAAGATTCCCCATGGCACCGCAGATCCTCATGGTGATCACATTCTGGTGCTCGCGCAGGGCCCAGCGGGCTACGCGCGGTTGGCGCGCACAATCAGTCGGGCGCAATTGCGTGGTCAAAAAGGTGCGCCACAACTCTCGATTGAAGAATTGGCAAACGAGGCAGCCCACGGCGGCGACATCTTCATCTTCACGGGCTGTCGTAAGGGCGCGGTGCCCAAAGCGTTGATGAACGATGGGCCCGCCGCTGCGGCCTACGAACTGCAACAACTCGTTGCGGCGTTCGGAAGAGATCGCGTCTTGGTGGAGTTATGGGATCACGGTGATCCGCTCGATCGTCATCGCAATGATGCATTGGCAACTATTGCGACGCGTGCCAATGTGGAACTCATTGCGACTAACAACGTGCACTACGCAACTACTGCGCAACGGCAGCTGTACTGCGCGCTTGCCGCAGTACGAGCTCGTCGCAGCTTGGATGAGATGGATGGTTGGTTGCCCGCGAGCCCGCTCGCGCATCTCCGTAGCGCTGATGAACAACTTCGGAGATTTGCTCGTTGGCCAGGGGCAGTTGAACGAACTGTTGAGTTAGCGCAAGCGTGTGCCTTTGATCTCAAGCTTGCGGCTCCAAACCTTCCCGACTATCCGGTTCCGGATGGTCATAGCGAGATGACGTGGTTACGAGAACTTGTGCGTAAAGGCGCAACGGTCTACTACCCCCAGAGCCATCCCAATTATGAAGCAGCACAACGTCAGATTGTGCACGAACTGGCAGTGGTCGAACAGCTTGATTTTGCTGGATATTTTTTGCTTCTGCATGACATTGTGCAGTTTTGCCGTACGCACGATATCTACTGTCAGGGGCGGGGGAGTAGTGCGAATAGCGCAGTGTGCTACGCCCTGGGCGTCACGAAGGCTGATGCAGTGGCATTGGGGTTGTTGTTCGAGCGGTTTTTATCTCCTGAGCGTGATGGGCCCCCAGATATCGATCTTGATATCGAGCATCAGCGTCGCGAAGAAGTGATTCAGTATGTCTACGATCGTTACGGTCGAGAGCGAGCCGCGCAGGTAGCCAATGTCGTCACGTATCGGCCGCGTAGCGCGCTGCGCGAGATGGCGAAGGCGGCAGGGGTAGCTTCTGGACAAGCCGATGCACTCGGCAAGTGGGTCGATCGTTGGAGTTCTTCGGCTGAAGCCTTTGGCGAACTCACCAGCAGCGACACCACCAGTGTTGGCGACACTCGCAAACCCATGATTCCGAAGCTTGCACTAGATCTTGCTGCACAGGTGATCGATTTTCCTCGGCATCTTGGTATTCATTCGGGCGGGATGGTGATGGCTGATCGTCCGTTGATCGAATTCTGTCCGGTGGAGTGGGCCCGAATGGAAGGTCGCAGTGTGTTGCAGTGGGACAAGGAAGATTGTGCGGCGGCGGGTTTGGTGAAGTTCGATTTGTTGGGTCTTGGGATGCTCACGATGTTGCATCTGAGTTTTGATCTCATTCGATCGAGTGAGGGCATCGACATTGATATGGCAATGATCCCGCAAGACCCGCGGGTATACGACATGCTGTGTGCCGCCGACACGATTGGTGTGTTTCAAGTTGAGAGCCGAGCCCAGATGGCGACATTGCCGCGGCTGCGACCACGCACGTTTTATGACCTTGTCATCGAAGTGGCGTTGATTCGTCCTGGCCCGATTCAAGGCGGTTCCGTGCATCCTTACTTGCGGCGCCGCAATGGTGAGGAACCAGTCACCTATCCCCATCCATTGCTCGAGAAGTGTCTCGAAAAGACCTTAGGTGTCCCGCTGTTTCAAGAACAGCTGATGCAAATGGCAATCGACGTCGCCGGGTTTACGCCTGCAGAATCGGATCAGCTTCGTCAAGCGATGAGTTCGAAACGTTCGCAGGCTCGTATGGCCAAAATGCGACAACGGCTGATGGATGGCATGGCAGAAAACGGTATTACTGGCGAGACCGCTGAAGAGATCGCCACGAAACTTGAAGCGTTTGCAAACTTCGGCTTTCCTGAAAGTCACTCGGTGAGTTTTGCCTATCTTGTGTATGCGAGCAGCTGGGTGAAGTACCACTACCCCGCAGCGTTTGCTGCTGCGTTGTTGAATGCTCAGCCGATGGGTTTCTACTCACCACATTCGATTATTCGCGACGCTCATCGACATGGCGTGTTAGTGCTGGGTCCAGATATCAACGCGTCGTCTCGTGATGCCACCTTGCAGCCTCGCCCAGCAAGTGATCCGATTGGTGAACCTCTACCGGGGCATTTTGCGGAACGCAGCGTGCACGCCATTCGTTTGGGGCTTCGCAGCGTCCGCGGTTTGCACGACGCGTTCTTGGATCATGTTGATGACGAACGAGTGATTGCGCCATTTCGAGACATCGAAGATTTTGTCCGGCGTACTGGTGCAACAGTGGATGCGATCGAAACCCTTGCTGCCGCTGGCGCGTTTGAAGCTTGCTTTGGATTAGGTCGGCGCCAAGCGTTGTGGGCCGCCGGAGCGTTGCGGAATGCGAGACCAGAAGTGCGTAGAGATGGCACCGTTGTCGCAACGTTGCCGGGTCTGTTGCCAGGAATTGATGCACCGCAGCTGCCTGGTATGACCGAGACCGAAGAAGTGGCGAGCGATTTGTGGGCGATGGGCCTCAGCGCAGGGAAGCACCCTACGGAATTTGTGCGAGAAGAACTCAGCCGCCAAGGCGTGGTGACTGCCGCGCAGTTGCGGGAGCTCCCTGATCGTTCGGTCGTGGAGGTTGCGGGTGTGGTGACGCATCGTCAACAACCGGAAACTGCAAAAGGCACAGTATTTATCAATCTGGAAGACGAGACTGGGCTGATCAATGTGATCTGCAGTAAAGGAGTTTGGAAACGATTTCGCACGGTGGCTCGAGGCGCACCCGCGCTGCGGGTCCGAGGAATATTGGAACGGCATCAGGGCGTCACAAATCTGGTTGCAGGGCGGATCACTCGCCTGCCGTCGCCATTGGCCGAATCGATCCGATCGCGCGATTTTCGGTAGCTCGGTGCGCAGGCGTTCGAGGGTAGTGCTCGGATCACCTCGTGATGACAGCTGTTGTTGCTGAACGGTTACCCGCACGATCGACGGCGCGCACGTAATAGCGCCCGCCAGTTGGAACGACGTAGCTGCGCACTGTGCTGGCAACGACGGCAATCACCCGGTCGTTTCTGATGATTTCGTAGTTCGGGGCAGACCCGGAATTGTCCGTTGCGGTCGACCACGTAATTGTCGTTGTGCTCTTCGCTCTAAAACTGCCAGGTTTTGTTGGCGCCGTGGTATC
>SXHN01000078.1 GCA_005773635.1 Actinomycetota bacterium | reverse complement strand
TGGGCGACGGCGCGAATACTCATGGCGGCGCCGAGTGCATCAAAGGTGGTTGTCATGGTCGCGACGATAACGCCCATCCCATATCCGACGACACTCGTTTCGCCTGTCGATATCGCTATCTTGCCTGCCCCAGCTTCTGGCAGGTAGCCTGCAAAAATGCGCAAACTTCTCCCCATGACCTTTGCCGGGCTACTGATTTTCGCCGCGTGTGGAAGCGACACTGATTCCGCAACCACGGCCCCAGAGCCGAAAGCAACCACACCGACCACCGCAACGCCCAAGAGCGACGGCCACGAGGATGGCCACGGCGACAGTCACGAGGACGGTCACGGCGAGGGTCACGGCGAGGCGAAAAGCAACGGCATAGACGACAAGGGTCTTGGCATGTTGCAAAACGGCCACCACGAAGAGATGAAATACCAGAAGCTCACGAGCACTGAACAAGCTGCCGTCGACAAGCTGCTGGACGCGAGCCGCGAAACCGCGGCAAAGTACCCAACCCTCAAGGAGTTCAAGGCTGCGGGCGCGACCAGAGGCGGTCCATTCACCCCGGGGCTAGGTATCCACTACACGCTTGTGTCGGGTGACAGTTTCAACGCCGACGGGATCATGGACGACACCGATATGCGCAACCCCCTCGTTGTCATCTTCGATGGCACTCAGGACACTGCGAAAATTGCGGGCTTCATGTACTACTCCGTCGCAGAAAAGCAGCCTGAGGGCTTCCCCGGCAAGAATGATTTCTGGCATTACCACACCAACATCTGCAGTACTCGCGACCCCGTCGACGGCGGCACAAACGCTCCGTTCGGTGCCGATCGCAAGGTCGACCCGAAAGATTGCGAAGCCGTCGGAGGGGTGCTGATGCCAAAGACTCAATGGATGGTGCACGTCTGGAGCGTTCCAGGCTACGAAGTCGACGAAAAAGACGGCGGAATGTTCGCCGAAGTCAACCCCAAGATCGACTGCGCAGATGGCACGTATCACCTGCTGCCACAAAGTGAATGGGAATCTCACCCGTACAATTTCTGTAAGTCCGAACTCAAATCAGCATAAAATCGAACGCCGCTTCGAAGTGCGGCGACTGCGGTTAATTCGCCAAGTGCTCGATCTCAGGCGTGGGTCGGCGAACGGTCAGCCCAGCCGATCTGTACACGTCGTCGATAACTCGCATATTGGCAATCGCTTCCGCGCAATCAGTGATATTGCGACTGCGATCGCCGGCAACCGCCGCGGCAAACGCACCGAGCTGATGCCAATATGACGCTCGTTTGTCGGTCACACCAACGTCACGTTTACCTGCAGGAGTGCGCAGTGACGCTCGGTGATACAAACCGGGCTGGGTCGGATTCAGACATCGAAGTTCACCACCCGAGCCCGTGATCTTCAACCCAACCTTGAGTAGCGAACCTGACCACAACGCCGCGGTAATCGACCCGGTGCAGCCAGCGCCGTATCGCAACTCGGCTGCGATCCAGCGGTCGATGCGCGGCTCGCGTTTCAGTACTTTCACTTGCGCGCTCACGACCTTCGGCTCCGCATTCGCAAACACTCGATTCATGTGGATTGCGTAACAACCGACATCCATCGCCGAGCCGCCGGCGAGGTCGAAATTGAAACGAATATCGTTTTTCAATGGCAGCGGAATACACATGTACGTCTCGACATGTTGCAGTGCCCCAAGCTCGCCGCTCGCGATAATAGTTTTCAAGTGATCAGCGAGCGGGTGATAACGCCAATGAAACGCCTCCATAACAACAAGTTCGGGATGCTGAGCCGCGAGGCGAGCGACCTCCTCGGCTTCTTCAGCGTTGGCCGTAAAGGGTTTTTCGCATAACACATGTTTCCCGGCCTCGATCGCTTTGATCGTCCACTTGCCGTGAAGACCGTTGGGAAGAGGGTTGTAAATCGCGTCGATCTCGGGGTCGGACAATACGTCGTCGTAGCTGGAGTGCACGCGACTAATGCCGTGCTTGTTGGCGAATGCTTGGGCTTTGCCATTGTCGCGAGCTGCGACGGCGGCGACCACGACGTCATTGTGTTCACGGGCGGGTTTGATCAATGCGTTAGGGGCGATTTTGGCAGCACCAAGAACTCCGATTCTCAACATCACACGACTCTACGGCCGCAAATGGCATACCCCCATACGAAGTGCGTCTCGCCATAGGCTGAGCGTTGTACGCACCTCAACATTCCGGTAGATCAAAGTGAACGAGACACAAGGTTGCCCTCGTGATGGCAGCGATGGACTGTCCAGGCGCGATTTGTTACGCACCGGCGTTGCCGCGGGTGGCATCGCCGCCGCAATGCAATTTGTGCCTTCGGGCACCCACCCAGCTCTCGGAGCCACAGCCAACGCACTTATTTGGCCAACTCCGAAGATTGTCACCCGCAAACAATGGGGTGCCGACGAATCGCAACGTGTGGCCCCACCGAGTTACGACTCCAAGGTTCAAAAACTTGTTGTCCACCACACCGCGACATCAAACAGTCGTTCGGACTACAACGCTCAGATTCGCAACATCTTCAACTATCACGTATCGCGGCTCTACAGCGACATCGCGTACAACCTGTTGATTGATGAACAGGGCACGATCTACGAAGGCCGGTGGGCAACAGACTACGCCGCCGACATGGCGCCCACTGGCGAGGACGCACTGCAGCGCCAGGTGCGAGGTGCTCACGCTCTCAACCATAATTCTCGAACGATCGGAATCGCGTTAGTGGGAACCTTCGACACGGTCGCTCCACCGGTCCCAATGGTTGATGCGCTGGTCGAAGTACTGGCTTGGAAATGCTCGCGCTGGGATCTCGATCCCACCGGCTCATCGGACTATGCCGACGCGCTCGGTACACGTGTTCACCTCCCCAACATTCTGAGTCACCGGGACATACGCCAAACGCGCTGTCCAGGAAATGCAACTCGAGCGTTGTTGCCTTCAGTGCGAGCTCGGGTCAAGCAAATCGTGGACGCTCGACTCCTGCAAGCGCGCTCAGAAGTACGAGACGACCTCCAAGGACCACAGCCGCGGCACCGCCAAACGCGGGGATGAATGGTTACCCGACGCTACGTTCGCGACCTTCCCAATACGGCGCTCGGAGTTCACGTTTCAGTACTTTCATCGCTCCCGACAACGGGAGCGGTTCGGCACGGAAATCAACGCTCTTTGGCACCTTGTACCCTGCTATGAAATCGCGAGTGTGAGCGATGATCTCGCTCTCAGTTGCCTCAGCTCCTTCGCGCAACACGACGATTGCGTGCACGGCTTCACCCCACGCATCGCTAGGTATACCAATGACCGCGACTTGCAACACCGCCGGATGGCTAGAAACTGCGTTCTCCACTTCGGCTGAATACACATTCTCACCACCGGTGACAATCATGTCCTTCACCCGATCGACCAAAAAGAGATAACCCCGATCGTCGAGATATCCCGCGTCGCCAGTGTGATACCAGCCCCCCTGGAACGCTTCCGCGGTCGCGTCAGGCTTGTTCCAGTACTCGATCATGTAATTGCCACCGCGAGCACAAACTTCACCGGTCTCGCCAGGCGCAAGGAGATTTCCCGCCTCATCTTGAATCGACAACACGACACCTGGAAACGGTGATCCAGCGGACAGCAACAGAGAACCACCCGCTCGATGATCCTCGGGACGCAGCAGCGTCAAGCCAGTCGAGGCTTCGGTCATGCCGTAGGCCTGCCAAAGATTCATTTCGGGATAGAGCGCCAACAGTTTTTCAAGCAACACCGCGGGCATCGGCGATGCGCCATACGCCAGATCCGTAAAAGTTTCCAACGCATCCGGAGTGAAGTCTGGATGCGCGACGGTCATGCCGATCATGGTTGGGACCATTGCGGTCATGTTGGGTTGATATGCACGCATCGCTTGCATCGCGGCCGCGGGCTCAAACATCGGAAGCAATACAAGATGACCACCAGCCGCAGGCACGCCGAGCATGGCGAACGTGGACGCGGCGTGAAACATCGGAGTTTGCAGCAGGTACTTCGTGTTGCGATTGAACTGCATCGTCATCATGAAGTGATAGTTATTCAACGCCTGCGCGCGTTGGCTGAGCAATACACCTTTTGGCAGACCGGTAGTTCCACCGGTATACATGAGAATCGCGGGATCGGATTCGTTGCCTTCCTCCGGCAGGGTCGGAGTTGCGGTTGCCAGCATCTTGTCGTAGGTGCCGGTGTGAGGCACATCGCCGTCACCGACAAGAATCACGTGTTCAAGCCCTGCGTCAGCTTTGACCGCATCGATTAGCGGCGCGAATATTTTGTCGACAAAACATACTTTGGTGCCCGAATCCTTGATCACATACGCCAACTCTTTCGGCGCGAATCGCAAGTTGAGCGGATTGACGACCCCGCCGCCCAGCAATGCGGCATGTTCAAGCTCCAGAAACTCCGCAGAGTTCATCATCATCAATGCGAATCGATCGCCTCGCTCAACACCCAGCGCACGCAAGCCTCCAATCGCGAGCTTTACTCGGTCGAGATGCTGTGCAAAGGTGCGCGTTTCTCCTGTAGCTGCGTTCGTCGTGCATGGCGCATCCGGCTGGCGAGCAACCATGGGAAGCAACAACCGATGGTAAATAAGCTCGTTGGCGGTAGTCGCTGCAGTTTCAATCATGGTTACTCCAGTGTCGCGGTGGTAAAGAAGGATGAAGGTGCCGTGAGGCGCGGGAGCATAACCGCTGTGCACCGCCACAGCCAAGGAAACCGACGACATTTTTGGGCCCGCAGTGGCACATTCTCAGCCTGCCCGACGTCTTGAGATGCAAGAGACCAACTAGGTTGCGCGATCTGAACCCCTTCAAGGGAACTGAGCTTTCTATGAACAGAACGTTGCGTGGGATTGCGGTCGTGGCGATGCTCAGCATCGTTGCGACGGGCTGTTCGAGCATCGGCGATAGTTCGGACTCAGCCAAACGCGCGTCAAGCGCATCCAACGATGCCGAAGCGAAACCCGCGACCGCTTCGATAAGCACGGCGCGTCAGAAGGATCGGGTGGTGATCAGCACCGCCGAATTGCGCATCACCACAAAGCAGTTGAAGACCGCGGCCGACGCTGCGAGCACCATCGCCGATCGCGCCGAGGGCTACATCGACGCGGAACAATCGGAGTTCGGCGAAGGCTCCGAAGTGTCGATCACCATGAAGGTTCCTGCCGACCGCTTTGTTGACACCCTGAAAGCACTCGGCAAACTCGGCACCGTCGAAAGCCAGCGCAAAGCCACAGAGGACGTCACCGGAAAAAGCGTTGATCTCGAAGCCCGACTTAGTGCACAACGCTCCGCAATCGACCGGCTCCAAACGCTCGTGGGAAACGCGACTACGGTGGCCGATGTACTCGCAGTAGAACGGGAACTCGGTACCCGACTCGCAGACCTCGATTCCCTTCAAGCACAACTCGATGCGCTTGATACACAAACACAATTCGCAACGATTTCCGTGACATTCTCGCAGAAAGCTCCTGCGCAATCGTCCAAGGATGAGAAGTTGCCCGGCTTTGTGCAGGGATTACGGACTGGATGGCGTTCGTTCGTCGCCGCAGTCACAGTAGTAAGCGCTGCCATTGGATTCCTGTTGCCGTACCTCGTCCCGGCGATGGTCGTCGGGATACCGATTCTGATGTTGCGACGCCGAAAGCGCGATCAGCCCGAACACTCGTAGAGGGCTCGTACCAACGTCTCAGCACGCATGTCGGCTTTCGTGAAATCAAACTGCAACCCGTTCATCAAATAACACACCGCCAAATTTGCATCAGGGTCTGCAAACGCAGTCGAGCCACCCGCACCGCCGTGGCCAAATGACCGCGGCCCGGCATGAGCCGGCAGCGCAGGCGGCAACATAAACCCCAACCCGAACGCGGTGTCGCGCACGATGATGCGATCGGGCCCTCGGGTCTGCGCCGTGGTCGCGCTGTCGACAGTGCTGGGTAGCAGCAAACGGAAACCCGCGACACCGTCTCCGACTAGTGACGCGTACAGCTTGGCGAACGAACGCGCCGAGCCAATTCCACTCGAAGACGGCAACATCGCCTCGTGCAGGGCACGAGTGTTCCACATGTCGTTGTATCCGAACAGCCCGTCTGGCCCAGTCATCGCCTGCCAAGTATCGGAGTGCTTCGGAATGATCGCGAACGAATCGGGCAGCGGCGGCACCAACATTGCGACTCGCGGTTCGAAAATCTCGGGCAATCCGATCCACAGATCAAGACCCATCGGCCCCGCTATATCTTCGCGGAGCACCTCTCCGACCGTGCGATGTTGGGGATCGCAGCGGCGAACCAACTCACCTGCAAGCCAGCCGTAGCTGCGAAGGTGATAGCCGTGCGCTTGGCCTGGTTCCCATCGCGGCTGCTGCAGCGCCAACGCGATCACGACTGGATCCCACGCCAACGCCGCATCGAGTGTAAACGTGCCTTCAATCACTGGAAGACCGGCTTGATGCGACAGCAGTTGAGTCACCGTGATCTCGGCCTTACCATGCACGCCAAATTCCGGCCAGTAGGTCGCAACCGATGCACTCGGGTCGATACATCCTCGTTCGATTAAGAGGTTCACCACGATGGCAGTCACGCCTTTTGTCATCGAAAACCCGAGCGCGAGAGTGTCGGACTGCCATGGGGCGTTCGTCGCCACGTCGCGGGTGCCGCCCCAGATATCGACAACCACCTCCCCGTCGCGGTAGGCGCACAACGACGCGCCAACTTCGTTGCGCTTGTCGAAATTGCGACGGAACGCATCGACGACCTTGGCGTAACCAGGTGCCACGAACCCCTCGACATCAATCATCGGACTGCCCCTGTCGATTAGTGCAATGGTGGAATCCAGTCGGCGTGCGCCTCAAGGAGCGCGTCGACCAGATCATGAATTTGTTGGATATCAAGCTCGGCTGCGGTGTGCGGGTCCAACATCGCGGCGTGGTACACGTGGTCGCGGCGACCAGTCAAGGCCGCCTCCACGGTGAGCTCCTGCACATTGATATTCGTGCGCATAAGCGCGCTCAATTGCGGCGGCAGCGCACCGATTCGAGTCGGCTGTAAACCGTTGCCGTCAACGAGACAAGGCACCTCGACGGTACAACCGGAGGGAAGGTCATCGATGAGATTGTCATTCGCGACGTTGCCGTACACAACCCGCGGTTTGCCGGTTTCAATACTGCGGATAATGGTGGCCGCATACTCGAAGCTTGGCTTCACGTCGAATGCCTCGCCGTTCTCAAGTCGTGATCGTTCCTCTTCCCAATCCGCAATTTGTTCCACACAACGGCGCGGGTATTCATCGAGTGGCACGTTGAACGCATCGATGAGGTCGCCGCGATCACGTTTGATGAACCACGGAACGTACTCAGCAAAATGCTCACTCGACTCGGTAACGAAATAGCCAAACCGTTGCATAATCTCGTAGCGGACTCGATTCGCGGCGGGTGCATTGCCTGATGACGCGATCTCGCGCAACGCGGGATAGAGGTCTTCGCCGTCGCGTTCGAACTGTAAATAGAACGCCATGTGATTGATTCCCGCAGCACGATACTGAATATCGCGATACGGAATCCCCAAGTCGAGTGACAACTCAAATGCGGTGCCTTGCACGCTATGGCAGAGCCCTACCGTGCGAATCGAAGTAGCGCGATTCATAGCGCGACAGTTGATCGCCATCGGGTTGGTGTAGTTGAGGAACCAAACGTCGGGGCACAACTCTTGCATATCTTCGCCCATCGACAACATCACCGGGATCGTCCGCAGCCCTCGCATGATGCCCCCGATGCCAAGCGTGTCGGCAATCGTCTGGCGCAACCCAAACCGTTTGGGAATCTCAAAGTCGGTGACGGTGCAGGGTTCGTATCCGCCGACTTGAATCATGTTGATCGCATAGTCGGCGCCATCGAGCGCGGCGCGACGGTCGGTGGTAGCCACGATTTTGGCCGGAGCCTCAAGTGCATCAGCTACACGATTCGCCACCAATTCTGACGTTGCGAGGCGTTGTGCATCGATGTCGAACAAGTGAATTTCACTGCTCGCGAGTTCCTCATTGCTCAGAATGTCTCCGAGCAAGTTACGGGCAAAGACCGTGCTGCCCGCCCCGATAAACGCGATCTTTGCCATGACCCAAGGCTACGACGCGACTACCGCTTGCGCAGGACCTCAAGAGCCTTATCGGCATGATCGTTCATTGAAAACTCACTCGAAACAACGGCCAACACCTTGCGCTCGGAATCGATGACAAACGTGGACCGTTTTACTTTCAAAATTCCAACCTTGCGTTTCACGCCGAACGCTGCAGCAACAGAACGGTCGGGGTCCGACAGCAACGGAAAATCGAATGTGTATTTATTGGAAAATTCGCGTTGTTTTTCCACGGCATCAGCGCTAATTCCGACACGTTGCGCACCCACGGCAGCAAACTCAGCCGCCATATCGCGAAAGTGACAACTCTCTTTGGTGCAACCAGGCGTCATCGCCGCAGGATAAAAGAACAACACGATCGGGCCGTCCGCAACCAGATCAGAAAGTTTGCGGGGGCTGCCCGTCTCATCTAGGAGTTCGAAATCGGGGGCAATATCACCGGTCTGCATCATCGCGACGATACCTGGTTAACTGGGCCAACGTCGGGTTAACTGGGCCGACGTCGGCTTCCGGGGCGTTTGGGTTTGTCGGAGTAGTGAAAACCGTCGTAAAACGTCGGGTTCGTATCCGGTCGGCCGCGTTTACTCGTCCAGCGCCAGGTCAACGACACACGCGCCAACTTGGTTTCGTGCCGCGGAACACAATGCATCCAATCTCGTTGACACGTGCCTCCCATCACCAACAGGTCGCCCTCGCCGGGCAGCAACACGGTGTCGTGCTCATCGGCACCCGCGGGCAGAGGATCAACTGCACCAGCCCACTGGCCGCGCGGCCGCAGCACAAACGGCCGCCGTTGCCCGAGGACAACAATGGCAACCAGCGTGTCATCAAGCCAACGCATCTCTCGATCGCTATGCATCCCCTGAAAGTCGTTTCCGTCTCGGTATTGGATCGCACCAACGCCGGAAAACGCAACGCCGTACGTAGCATCCAAGTGCATCCCGATTTGGCGAAGCAACGGATCGGAGTCGCCGCGTAGCCCTACGCTCAACCGCTGTTCGGGCACATAGCGGTCGTATTTCAGGACCTCAGTCGTTTGCCAAGCTGAGTTATTGATCAGACGGTCAAGCTCCGCCACTGGCTGTCGAACTAATCCTTCAACGACATCGACCCACGCGCGAGCATCGAGCTCAACGCGGTGCTTACTCGCGGCGCGATCGATCGTGAGGTCCAGGGTCACCCAACGAATCGTACCCAACGATTTTCCAGAGCAACGCGGCCTCTAGTCCGAATAGCCCATCGACCGCCTCCTTCAACATTCCGTTGCTTACAACACTGCAACATTCGGGCGCTCGGTCTGGCGGGCAGACAACCAAACTGGAGCAACTCCGTGCGGCGAATTCACCACTACAACGCCCTTATAGTCGCTACCGCGCTGGCTTTCACCATGCCGGGTGCCGAAACCAACCCCGCCAAAGCAGCGTCAGATGCCACGGTTTCTGACGGGACGTCCTCTGCGAAAGCAGCACCTTCATGTTGGGCGATCAAGGAGAGTTTTCCGGCGAGCGCCGACGGCTTGTATTGGCTACTCACTACCAAGCTTGTCGCGCCTCAGCAGTTCTACTGCGACATGACCACCGACGGCGGCGGCTACGTTCTGGTGGGCCGCGGGCGTGAAGGTTGGACATTCCAGAACAAGGGACAAGGAACGGCGTCGACGGTTCGTACGACACCAACCGGGCCTGCCGCTTTCGTGCCAGCCACACTCACCGCATCGACGATTGACGCACTCCTCAATGGGCAAAGCCCAGCGGCGCTCGACGATGGAATCAGAATTCGACGGGCGCGCGACGCCGAAGGCGCAACCTGGCAAGAAGTGCGGATGCAACTCGATCACCTGACGAAATGGTCATGGGCAATGCCCGGTGGAATCTGGTTGAAATCGATGACCGTTGACGGAACGAACTACCCCTTCTCACCCCTTAGCCAATACGACAACGGCACTACTCGCGACGCCAATCCCAGCGGGTGGAATAACGATCAGCGCGTATGGACATTCCAGTGGGGACCTCATGCCAAAAAGCAGGGGTTCAGTTACGGCTCCTCGGTTGCGGGTTCGAATACCTCAACCACATACCTCTGGTCACACAGTACCGAAGGCCACGCAAGCCCGTTTGCGCAAGTCTGGCTACGACCAAAATTGACAGATGCCGACATGGGCCACACACCTATCCCGGCGAGCGGCACGCCGGCTTCGTCAGTGCGGGCGCTACCAAGCAATACGCCGCAGACTTTCCAGTGGGGAGTGACCGGTGTCGTCAAACCCGGCGCGCCGAGTATTGACCTCGACAATCTCGGGGTTGATACAACTGCCGGGGCGCAGAACACCGTGGAATTCTGGATGAAATGGAGCGGCAAAAACAATCAAATGCCGTTCGGCTTCAACAACTACAGCCTCTGGCTTCGCTCCGACAACCGATTCGGTTTCAACAGCGCGTGCGGTGACAACTGGGGGGTACCAAGTACGGGCTTCGCAAACCGTTGGGTGCACGTTGCTGCCGTGTTTACCAACGGCAATACCGCAAGCAACAAGCTCTACATCGATGGTGCAGAACAATCGCTCGGCGGCAATATCGCATGCAACAATTCAGCATCAACAAGCGCGAGGCTGAGCAGTTGGCGCCAAGACAGCTACTACGGGTACTCCGGCAACATCGATGAACTCGCGATCTATAGCGGAGCACTCGACTCGGCAGCGATCGCGGACCACTTCGCGATCGGTTCGGGCGCAACGATCGGCGCCTACGACACGGCCGTTCTGGCACACTCTCCGTTGACCTATCTCCGCGTCGGCGACAGCGTGGGAACTACGATGGCCGACGCGTCCGGCAATAACCGAACGGGAAACTGCATTTCGTGCACCAAAGCGCAATCGAGCGCGCTTGTCAACGACACCAACAAAGCGGTCAAGTTCAATCCGAGCTTGGACCCAGACCCCAACAACGTGTCGCCGGTGTACGCGCTACAACAAGTTGGCAATACGATGTTCGTCGGCGGCCAGTTCGCGTCGGTAAAGAACGGCGCCGCTGGTGCGAGCTACAACCAGAAGTTTCTCGCCGCGTTCGACGTGCAAACTGGAGCATGGATCCCAACATTCACGCCGACGCTCGACGGCGCGGTGTGGGAGCTCAAAGCATCACCAGATGGAAAACTCATTGTTGGAGGCAACTTCACCAGTATCAACGGTACGTCCAACACCGCGGGACTGGCAGCTATCGACCCAACCACTGGCCAAGTTGTGAGTAGCTGGACCGCGAGCCTGGCGGGCACTCGGTTCCTCGGTGCTCGACCGCACGTGCGAGCACTGGACATTCAAGACGGCTGGCTGTACGTAGCCGGCAGCTTTAACTCCGTCGTTGGCGGACCGTCTCTGTCCAGCAAAAGTGCAGGCGGTTTAGCGCGAGTTTCATTGACTGACGGCACACCTGATCCCAACTTCAGCCGGCATTTCGACAACACGATTATGGACGTCGACGCCAGCGCTGACGGCACTCGTGTCTATACAGTCGGCTTCTTCAAATTCAATGGAGCCAACGGGTTCACGATGACGTCACCATCGAACGCGACGGCAGTTCTCGACACGATTACGGGCGCTCCCGTTCCAGGAATGCAGCAGTACGTTCCGAGTACAGGCAACACCAGCCGTCAATGGCAGCAGACCATCGTTGAGTACAACGGCAACACCTTTCAAGGTGGCTCGGAACACAACTTCGCCAAATACGACGCGGCTTCCTACTCGCTCATTCGCAGCCACATTGGTTGGTTCGGCGGTGATTATCAAGCGTCTACAGCGCGCGACGGGATTGTCTACGCGTCGTGCCACTGCTATCACTTCAGCTACGCAGATTCCACGACATGGGCGGCTGTCTATAACTACTCACAGATCGACAACGTGAATTGGCTGTCGGCCTATGACGCCAGCACCTTCGATCGCGTCACTGATTTCGATCCCAATTGGGGGTTCGCTTCAACGGGTGAAGGGCCATGGGAGATCGAATTCGACTCATTCGGTTGCCTGTGGTCTGGAGGAGATATCACCAAAGGTGGGTATCGCAACGGCACGTACGACTGGCTGGGCGGTTTCGCCCGCTTCTGCCCGCGCGACAGCACAGCACCACTGACACCCACCAATTTCCGCAAGATCTCAAACAGCACAACAACAGTTGTGAAGTGGAATGCTGCAACCGACGACTCAAATTCGGCGCCACGATACGAGGTGCTGCTCGAAGACCGCGTGATCGCGACGGTATCTGGACTCACCTACACCGTTACCGTGCCAGGCCGGTACTTCGTGCGAGCGATTGACGCCGGAACGAATCGGTCCGCTTCAACGGCGGCAGTCACAATTCCGTAGTACAGAGCCGCTGAGCAAGCTTCGGATCGGGGTCGACCTAGGGGACGATGTCAGCTGGCGCAGGGGCGTAGAGCAGTTCGCGATCTCGTTCGTCGAGAAACGAATCATCGAGATGTACCGAGACTTCTTTGCGTTGTTGATGCGTCGTCCACTGCCACGAAAGATACGCGGCCGTGCCAACGGCGAGCCCGATATTGACCCACAGAGTTGAAAGCTTGCCCTGTCGGCCGATCGGGTGGAACAGCGGATTCACAAAAGTCCCGACGACGGTAAACGCGGCCAACATCCAACCGTGATACTTGCCGCGGCCCGCCGCGACGAGCAGCACAAGAAACGGGATCGCCCACACCAAATACTGCTCGTTGACGATTTTTCCAAAAACCACAAAGGCACAGAATGCAGCCGCGCAGTACTCAAGCAAATCCAGCTTCGTGAGCATGAACAACGTAATGACAAATCCGATGAGGATGAAGGTTCCGATTGCTCGGGTTGTGTCGGGGCTCATGATGTGCACCAAGGTCACTTGCCACGAAAGGTTGGTGGGTACCTTGCCGGTGTCGTACAACACGGTGGAGTGAATGAATGCCGACGGATCATTCAACGAAAACGGCAATGACCACACCGCACACAGAGCAATGATGCCAGCAAACAACCGATTGCGTTGTTTCGCGTTACGCCAGAACCAGGGCAACAAGAACGCGGGGAACGTCTTCAGCGCCACTGACGCCGCGAATAGGAACGTGGATCGAGCTTGATACCAACGCGCACCAGCACGTGGCGGACCAATGAGCAGGCTGCTCATCAACACACCGAGCACCAAGCTGTCGAAACGACCGTAGAGCGCGCCGTTGAAGAGCACCAATGGATTCAGCCACCACATTGCTACCGCAACCGTCGTCTTGGCTTGGGTGACGCCCATCTTCGTGCACCACTTCACGATCGCCCAAGCAACCAGCGCGTCGCCGAGCAAGATAGGGATCTTGCCCCAGAAAGTAAATGAAGTGTGCGTGAGATTGGCGATGATCCGAAACGGAACTTCGAGGTACGCAAACAATGGCAAGTATGCATACGGCCCGCCGGGTAACGCCGCAGGCTTATTCGAATAAAAGTCGCGGCCGTGCAACAACTCCTGAGACACGACCCGCCACACAATGAAATCTTGACCGAACCACAGCGGCACCAGCACGAGTCGCACAATGGCGCCCACGAATAAGACGTTGCGCAACGTTGCCCGTTGCACCAGATTGTCCACCGCGGCACGACCTCGGCTGCGCCGTTGCGCGTCGTCGACGAGCATCACGTCTCGATTCGGGGTCACCACAGTCGGTCAGGTTAACCGGCGGAACCTAGAAATTCCGGCACCGTTCACCGGCGATTCAGCACCAACTCAGCGCCAACTCAGCATTCGTGCGTTTCGACCCACGTAGTTCCGTGGGGAAACGCAAGTTGCGCCAACGAATCCGGGTGCATTTCGGCGGAATACCCTGGCAGACTCGGAAGTTGGTAGTTGCCGCCCACGACTCGAACTGGATCGACGAAATGTTCATGCAGATGATCCGCGAATTCGGTCGATCTGCCATCAAGCTGACCAGAAACCACAATGAAGTCGATCGCACTGATGTGTTGGACGTACTCGCATAATCCCAGGCCACCGGCGTGTGGACACACTGGCACGCCGAATTTGGCGGCCATGAGCAGCACGGCGATTACCTCATTCAGGCCGCCGAGCCGACACGCGTCCACTTGAGCGAAATCGATCGCGTCGGCTTGGAACAGTTGTTTGAAGAGCACTTTGTTCATCGCGTGCTCTCCAGTTGCCACCCCGATTGGCGCCACCGCACGCCGTATCGTCGCATGGCCGAGTACGTCGTCGGGGCTCGTCGGTTCTTCGATCCATTGCAGGCCAAGATCCTGAAAATGGCTCATCCATTCAATTGCTTGATCGACATCCCACACCTGGTTCGCATCAACCATCAGTGGCCGATCCTCACCGAGCAGTTCTCGCATGAAGCTCACTCGACGAAGATCGTCATCGACCGATATTCCCACCTTCGCTTTGAAACGGGTAAACCCACTGTCCAATGATTCACCGACGAGACGACGAACTTTTTCATCGCTATACCCCAACCAACCAGCCGAGGTGATGTACGCCGGGTAGCCGTCGCGTTCAAGCTGAGCCCGGCGAGCATCGCGCGTCGGCATGAGATCATCAAGCAACGCGACAGCTTCCTGTTTGGTCAGTGCATCCGAGAGGTACCGCCAGTCGACAAGATCGACAATCTGCTGCGACGACATGTCTGCGACCAGCTGCCACACTGGTTTGCCTTCGCGCTTCGCCCAGAGATCCCATACAGAATTCACAATCGCCGCAACCGCAAGATGGATCACGCCTTTGTCGGGCCCGAGCCAGCGCAGCTGAGATTCGTTCGTGAGTTCGCGATGCCACTGCCCGAACTGTGCCGTGATCGAGTCGAGGTCGCGGCCCACGACCAAGTGCTCCAGCGCGCGAATCGCCGCGCCGACGACTTCCGTGCCTCGGCCGAGAGTAAATGTGAATCCGTGACCGCGCAACGTTGGGTCATCGGTAGCTAGTACGACGTACGCAACCGAATAGTCGGGGTCACTATGTACTGCGTCGGAGCCCGCAAGCGTCCGCGATGTCGGCGCTCGGACATCAAGTACGTGCATCGCGGTTATCACCGTCATGGTTTCGCTCCCAGCGTTCCAGGTACGACGAAGCTGTGCGTACCCCCGTCGATTTGCAGCGCGGTACCAGTGGTGTAGCCCGCACTCGGTGATGCCAAATAACAGATGGCCGCCGCCACTTCTTCTGCGGTGCCCAATCGGCCGATCGGTTGACGCGCCACCAAGTTTGCCCGAGCTGCCGAGGGTTCAGCAGCACTCTCCAGTATGCGCCCGACCCACGGCGTGTCAATCGTGCCAGGGCACACACAATTGACGCGGATTCCTTCGTGGGCATGATCGGCTGCCATCGCCAGCGTCAGCGCGTACACGGCACCCTTACTTGCTCCGTAACAGGCGCGATTCGGCAGCCCTGTCCACGAAACAATCGAGGCAAGGTTCACAATCACGCCATGCTGCGATGCGCGCAATGCCGGTAAGCACGCGGCGCTCATCCGCACGACACCGAATACATTGACATCAAATACTTGCTGCCATTCTTCGATGGCATTCGTAGCCACATCACCGGCGGCACCAATACCGGCATTGTTCACGAGGATGTCAATACCACCCAAAGTGTCGTGCGCGTACGCGACCGCGGACGCGACGGAGGCCGAATCCCTCACGTCGCACCGAGCGCTCGACCCGAGCATTGCGTCAACGGGATTGAGGTCCAAAGCTACGACCATTGTTCCTTCACTGCGCAGGGCAGCAACCGTTGCGGCGCCAATACCCGAAGCAGCCCCGGTCACAACTGCGCGAAGGCCTTCAAGTCGCAACACACTCATCGCAACACCTCCTCGGCTGAGGCTTGCATCTGTTCGGCGGTCTCCCGTGCATTGATACGCTCCGCCAGCATGGCGTGGATGGCGCCCCACGCTGCGTCTTCTACCTCAGGAAATCGCTCCATCGGCGGATACGTGAGCATTCCGTTGGCGATGGTCGCCCTCGTAATCGACAAACGGAGCGCGTCGATCTCATCGATTGGTTCGACCTCCTCCAGGGCCTTTTCATGTGCACACATCGCGCCGCTGGCCGCATCAATGGCATGGGTTTCGATCGCGCAGAGGCGCTGAATCAGGTCGATGGCAGATTGTTCGTCGCGAGTTGAAATCGGCACAGCCCACCCGTGGCATCCGGCATACGACCGTGGGCCCGACGCATCGCCGAAATACGGCAACGGTGCAAGATCGGAACCCGAAGCTGAGGCACGCAGCGCAGTAGTGCCACCAGGCCAGGCCGCACCGAGCGCGACATCACCGCGCCCCACCGCTGCGTCAACCTCGTCATAATGCCAATCAACCATCGCGCGAGGACCGTTGGCGCTTATTCGTCGCAAACACTCCAATGCCTCAATCACATGCGTATCCAAAAAGGCTGCGCGCGCCTCGGTATCGAATAGGCGACCGCCGAAGGCAGTTACGATCTCAAACAACGTGCCAAATAGGCCCGATTCTCGGCCGGGAAATCCGAATGCGAGACCACTCGACGCCAACTGGTCCCAGCTCGATGGAACGTTCTCAATATCGCAGAGCGATCGATTCGCCCACAAGACGCGCACATCGATGTTGCGAGGTACGCAATACTGCACAGACTCAAAACGACATAGCTCCACGGCCCGAGGCGCAAGCGAACCAACATCAACCCGTTCATCGAGTGGTTGCAACCAACTTCGTTGTGACGGCGCATACTTCGAATGCGTCGAGATCACATCGAGAGCACCGCCATTGCTCAGCAAATCAGCTACGGCACGGTTGAGCGTCGGGTGATCTTCGTGTACCACGATGTCAATTCCCGGGTCGTCAAACAGGCCCATTGCTTCGTAGAGGCCGTCATACATAGGTCCGCCGACGAGTGCGAGCCGGAGCTTCATTTCGGGGTCCCGATCAAGTTGACGCGCCGATGCACCAATTCATGTAAGCCCATGGCACTCAACACTACGAGACAGGGCTCCAACGGCATACGGAAGCGATGATTTCCGTAGCCGACGATGACCGAGATGATCACCGCAACAACGGGTATCAATAGCAGGCCTACATCTCGTACCTTGCGCCGTCGTGCCGAGAACCAGCCGAATACGGCACATGGCATCATCGCGAGATACATGATGTATCCGGCGCGAGACCACGACACACTCCGACTTTCGAACAACGATTCGATCTTCAACTCCCGCCACGGGTCGTAGACACCAAAAGCCCGCCCCAGTCTTGCCACCGCGACCAGGGGCAGCCGTTGAAGATGGTCGCGGGCATATTCAGCGCCCTGATCCCGGGCATACCGATTCTGAGCGATTTCGCCTTGGAGTTGGTGTTCGGCGAACGCTTCTACCGTCTTGACGCACGGCAATTCCCACGTTCCGATTCGATCGCCGTAATACGTAGCTTCGCAGTTCGCACCCGCAACCACCGTCCAGCTATTCACCGCGATCGGCACGAACGCATCCATTTCGTTCTGCACACGCAGTTGCCATAACCCAATGCCTACCAATGGAATGACAATCGCGCAGACGCCCGCGACAAACCCAGTTTTGGCGACCGCAATCGATCCTCGACGTGCAGCAGCGATGACGGACGCGCAACACAGCAGCGCAATAATCAACCCGTCGCTGCGAGTCAGTGAAAGCCACAACAGCACCATTCCAAGCGCTACGCCGATACTTGGTCGGGGCGCGGAGCGCAACTCCGTCACCAGATATAGCGCCGCCACGACGAGCGCGCCCGTGAGGGTTTCCGTCATCAATGCGCCATCGGCAAGCCACAAGTTTGGGTACAGAGCAGCAATCGCAGCGGCGACGAGTCCAACCTTCGGAGATACGATGCGGCGAGCAAGCACTCCGATCATCACGACCGTCACGGTCCCAAGGCCAGCGGCCCATAACAGCATCTTGGTACGCGTACCAAAACCGATCAGCCTGCCAACAGCCAAAAAAAACGGAAAGCCTGGCGGAAACAGTGCTGTGGCTTCGGCCTTTGGGGTCCGTAACTCATAGCTCCCGTGGACCGCAATGCTTTTGCCAAGCTCGTAGTACGAGCTCGCATCAAATCCCACAATGGCGTACCGGCTCCACAGCAGCGCGTACGTTGCGCGCACTACGAGCGCCACCACGGCGACGCCTCCAAGCCGTATTGCGAACGACAAATCCCCACGACCCCGAGCAGCCATCGCAGCATCATCGCACAGGTGAGTAGCGTCACACGGGTGAACATTCCAGGATTCGAATTTGCCGGAAGCCGCGCTTGGGAAACCCCCGAACTTGTCGCAATTAACCGCCTCCCGATGCGACCATCAATGTGGCCCGCTGCGAAGCTGGAGGTCGCAAACAACTCTCCCCAAGATGGGAATCCTTGGTTTCGGCGCCTTGACGGTATGTGGCGCTTCGCCCTTGCCACAGAGCCCGGCGCGGCGCCGACAGGCTTCGAATCCCAGGAGTTCGATGATTCAGCTTGGGCAGAGATTGCCGTCCCCGGCCTGTTCACGATGCAGGGCTTCGCGTCACCGATTTACACGAATGTGCAAATGCCGTTTCGTCCGCACCCGCCGTTCGTGCCCCAGGACAACCCGACGGGCCTGTACCGAACTACGTTTTCGGTGCCCAAAGCCTGGCGACGGCGGCGAACCGTGTTGCATTTCGGCGGCGCCGAAAGCGTGTTACTGGTTTGGGTGAACGGTATCGCGGTGGGGCTCAGCAAAGACAGCCGACTCGCCGCTGAATTCGATGTCACGCAGCACGTGCGCCACGGCGCCACCAACCAACTCACAGCAATGGTGATCCGTTGGTCAGACGCCAGCTATATCGAAGACCAAGACCAGTGGTGGCAAGCCGGGATTCACCGTGAAGTCGCGATCTACTCAACCGAATCCACATTCATTGCAGACGTCTATCCCACCGCTCATCTCAATGCCGACAACACCAGCGCAACGTTCGACGTCCGCGTCGAGATCGGATATCAAGGCCGAACGCGTCCTGGTGAAGGGTGGTCGGTCGTGGCCCAACTGCACACACTCGCAGGCAAAGCAATCGGAACCGAGATGCGGGCGGTCGTGCCCCACGAAGCGGTGCCTTACAGCTTCGAAGGTCATCATGTGTTGCTGCATCAAGAGCTCAAGGCGGTCGCGTCGTGGTCACACGAGAGCCCAAACCTTTACCGGGTTGTCGTGACGCTGATAGACCCTCAAGGCATTGCGAGAGAAGTCAGCGCTCTACGTGTTGGTTTTCGTCGTGTCGAAATTCGCGGCAAGGAGCTACTGATCAATGGAGCTCCGGTGCTGATCTACGGCGTCAATCGCCACGATTTCGATCAATACACTGGGCGCGTCGTCACTGCCGCGCAGATCCGCGCCGACCTTGTGTTGATGAAACAGTTTGGATTCAACGCCGTGCGCACCGCACACTCCCCCAATGATCCGGTGCTCTTGGATCTCTGCGATGAGTT
>SXHN01000077.1 GCA_005773635.1 Actinomycetota bacterium | reverse complement strand
TTTCGCGGTTGGCCGACAGCGAGGCTACGAGATCTTGTGCGAAATGGACGCCGACCTCTCCCACCAACCCGAGTCGCTTCCCGAACTCATCCGACGGGTCCGCGAAGGCGCCGACCTTGCAATTGGCTCACGCTACGTACCTGGCGGGGCAGTGCCGAACTGGCCCGCGCATCGTTTAGCCATTTCGCGATGGGGTAATTCCTACGCACGTTTCATGCTTGGGCATCGCGTCACCGATTCCACTGCTGGTTTTCGCGCGTTTCGCACAACAGCTCTGTCAGCCATCGATCACGCCCACACGCGAGGCGAGGGTTACCTCGTCCAAGTCGAGACTGCGTACAAGATCTCCCGCATCGGCGGCGTAATCGTTGAAGTGCCGATCACATTTCGCGACCGCGAACGAGGCACCTCGAAAATGTCACTTCGGATCGTCGGAGAAGCAATGGGATGGGTCACCGTTTGGGGAATACGGGATCGGCTCCTGCACCGTCGGCGCAATCGTTAACAAAACCCACCACGTCTTTCGATGATCGAAGATCCCCACGTTGCGACGCGACAGCTCCTCGTTGCTGAACTTGACGCCAAGCGTTTTTCGCACCCGGAGTACCTGAGTTGGTTCTACGATCAAAACCCGCGTGGCAACGCACTGCTCGAAAATATCGACGATGAGAGCGGTCGTCGCATCGGGCACTACGGCGTACTGCCAGCACGATTTCGCCATGGCAACGCTGTGGTGCCTTTTATCTTCTCCACCAACGTCGCCACCGACTCATCCATCCGCAAGTCGGGGCTCTTTCGCAAGATGGCAAATCCCATGTACGAACGAGCTGCCGCGACGGGTGCGCCCGCCATGGTCGGCGTTGGCAATGATACGTCGACTGTGGTGGTCGTTGATCGATTCGGCTGGCACCGTATCGGCCCGATGCGAGCGCGAGTGGCCTGGGGGCTACCGACACGATCAGTTCGCCGTCATAGAGTCACGCCTGATTTTTTACGAAGCCGCGAGTTTGTCGAACTTACGGCCTTTCTCGAAGGTGCACCCGTCGAAGAATGGGCCCAACATTGGGATACAGATTTCCTGCGTTGGCGCTTGTCTCGTCCGAACGGCGGCTACGTAATCCACGCACATGCAGACGCGCTTGCGGTGAGTGTTTGCGCGGCCGGACCAGCCAGGTTGCCGTTCGCGGTGCTACTCAAGGTGTGGCCCACCTCTGATGCTGCATCTCCGCTGCGGGCTGGGCGCATCGTTGCCAGCGCATTGCGTGCACATTCGGCAGTCGCATGCATCTACGCGGGTTGGAATCGCAACGTCAAGGTTGCAGGAGTGACGATTCCTCATCGGCTCCAGCCATCACCGCTCAACGTTGTTCTCAAAATCTTGAATCCTGACGCCGTCGACGCCGCCAGCTTCAATCTCGAGACGTTCGAATTTCTCGACATGGACGCGTACTAACAGATGACGACTCCCGCGCGCATCACGCTCACTGTCGATGTTGAGGACTACGCACCCGCAGGTGAGGCAGTACGCGCCGAACACATCGTTGAGCGACTCCTCGACCAACTCGACGCAGAGTCGATCGAAGGAACGTTTTTTGTCGTCGGCGAACTCGCCGCAAACCACCCCGCCATGGTGAGGCTGATCGCGCAACGCGGCCACGAGGTTGGGCTCCATGGTTGGCACCACACGCCACTCCCAGAACTCAGTCACGACGAGTTGCGATCCGACCTCGATCGCGGTATCAAAATGCTCCAGGATCTCACCGGACAACGAGTGTCGGGCTTTCGTGCGCCAACGTTTTCACTGGTGCCAGAGTCGCACTGGGCGACAGACTTGCTTAGTGAGGCCGGATTCGAGTATTCGTCAAGCGTGCTCCCGGCCAAGAGCCCGCTCTGGGGAGACCCTGGCGCACCACGACATCCGTTTCGTTGGCCGAGCGGGCTCATCGAACTTCCGTGCCCCGTTGTTTCCTTCGGATCCATCGCGAATCCCTATCTCGGCGGCGCCTACCTGCGAGTGTTGCCCTACGCGCTGGTGCGCTATGGCTTGGCCCAGGCAGCAGGCGACGAACTGCTCTGGCTCTACTGCCATCCGTACGACTTCGATCCGAACGAGCCTTTTCGACACCGCGACGAACTCGGCACAATCGGGTCACGTGTGATGTGGATCGGAAGGTCACGAATGCAGACCAAGGTGACCAAGGTGCTCCAGGGCCGCAGCGGCGGCTGCCTTCGTGATCGCATAGCCGAGCTTCACGTGTAACCGGATTTTGGGTACCTGTCGGCCACGCATTTCGCAACTGACGCAAGTGTCATAAATCAGTCGCGATCCCGGTACCACTGCGCGTTCTGCGCGACACTGCACATTCACCAAGATGGAGAATTGAAATGGGCTTACGTTCCGCCGATGAATACCGCGCGTCACTGCGTGACAATCGCGTGCTGTGGTATCGAGGTGAGCAAATCGGCTGTGTGCTCGACAACGCCGATCTACGCGTCGCAGTCGATCATTCGGCGATCGACTTTGAGGTCGGACACAATCCTGCCTATCGAGATCTCGCGGTTGCCACCGACCCCGAAACCGGCGATGACTACAGCGCTTACTACCGGATACCGCGGTCTACCGACGACTTATTAGCTCGTATGCGCCTCATCGAAACCACCACGGCACTCGGCGGCACCTTGCTGTCGATCAAAGATGTCGGTAGCGACGCAATGTTCGCGCTCCTTGGATTGTTACAGGGTGAAGAACTTGAACGTCTCCGTGCGTTCTACGACCGAGCGAGGGACCAGGATCTCGCCGTCGCAGTAGCGCAAACCGACGTCAAAGGAGACCGAACGAAAACACCGAGCCAACAGGCAGATCCCGACTTGCACGTTCGTGTGATCGATAGTTCCGACGAAGGGATCACCGTCCGCGGCGCAAAAGTACATACCAGCTTGACACCAAACTGCAACGAGATCTTGGTTCTTCCAACTCGAGCGATGAAAGCCGAGGACGCCGACTACGCAATTGCGTTTGCGGTGCCGCCGGATACACCAGGATTATCGATGTACGTCAGCCCGTATTCAGCAGGCAATCGGCATACCTGGGAATTCCCGGTCTCGTCAAAACACAAAATGTTGGAAACGCTCACGGTGTTCGACGATGTCTTCGTGCCGTGGGAACGGGTGTTTTGTTACCGTCGGCCAGAACTCGCCGGACCGATTGCACTGGCGTTTGTCGAGTACCACCGGTTCACCGCGGTGTCATACAAGTTGCCCCTACTTGATGCTCTCGTAGGTTGCGCTGCAGAAATTGCGCGCATGAACGGAGTCATTAGCGCAGGACACATACGCGACAAGCTGACTCAACTTGTGATCTATAACGAGACTGTGCGTACGTTGATCGAAGCTGCAGCCCGACGCGGGAAAGTCGGCTCCGACGGCTACTGCCGACCGGACAGCGCAACTACCAATATTGCAAAATATACCTTTGCAACCGGCTATCACAGCGCAGTTCGTGCGGTGCAAGATTGTGCTGGAGGCCTCTTGGTAACCGGCCCGGGTGGCGAAGATTGGGACAACCCAGAAATCCGCCCCGTGCTCGAAAAATATTTCGCGGCGGCAGCACCCGCCAGTGAGCGCCTGGCGATGATGAACCTGATCTCGGATTTGACTGTGCGAGATTTCGGTGGTTACCACGCGGTCTTGGCAGTACATGCCGAAGGCAGCATCGAAGCCGAAAAGATGCAAATCTTCCGAGCGTACGATTCAGCTCGGTCGCTCGGTCTCGCCCGACGCCTCGCGGGCATCGACTGATACACCGGGAATCATTTGCTCTTGCAAATCGCCACGCAAAATTGCAAGTTCTTCTGCCAAGATTCGCGTTCGTTCTTCAAGGCGAGTGAGTTCGTAGCTGAAGTACACACAAACCAGTGCGAGGAAGGCAATCGCCAACAGAAACAACATGTTTGGCGGGTTATAGATGTCGAGCGCTTCTGAAGCTCGGTCAATCATGCCAGGGAACGCGCCGATCAGCAGCACGACGAAACCGGTCACAATCCATAGCAAGGTGTACTTTCCGCGGAGTTGACGCCTCCGAAGCAGGCGTAACAAGAACACCGCGCCAAATCCGCATAACGCCATCACCATGATTTGGGCTGAGTTTGAGAGTCCCAGTGACGGCGGAGCCACCACAGTCGAATCTCCAATCAGGAATTTCATGGCTTCTCCGAGGTATTCGCGGCTGCAACGTGCGGACGTCGAAACGACCACTGTGCAATCATCGTCACAATGAGGCGGAGGTAGTGAAACACCAACCGAAAGTGTCGCGTGGACGGGGTGCCTGCTTGACGTTCTCGGATCACTGTCGGGGCTTCAACGACCTTGAGCCCAGCGTTGCAAACTGTCAGTAGCGACTCGGTGGAGTCCATAAATTCAACGGGGTACTGCGCTGCGAACAGATTGAGCACTCGTCGATCAAACGCACGAAATCCCGACGAAGTATCTGAAAAGTCACTCCGAGTCATCGCGTTCATCATGAAACGCAGCACTAGCATTGCGCCGCGACGAATTGGCCCGACGCGATATTCAACCGTGCCCCCTTCGCCGAACCGAGTGCCAACCACCATGTCTGCTCCGGCATCGAGCGCGGTGAACAATGTCGCGATTTCATTGGGATCATGCTGACCGTCGGCATCAAACTGCACGGCACGCGAATAATCATGACGCACCGCGTAGCGAAATCCAGTCTGTAACGCGCCTCCGATACCAAGATTGAATGGCAATTCCGCGACCGTCACGCCAAAACCCCGAGCGATTTCAGCCGTGGCGTCGGTCGAACCGTCGGAGATCACGAGCACGTCGAGATCAGGCCGAATTCGCTGTAGCTCGGTCAAGGTTCCGGGGAGTGCCTCTTGTTCATTCCA
>SXHN01000076.1 GCA_005773635.1 Actinomycetota bacterium | reverse complement strand
CGTGGTAGACCACCACGTTGATAGGCCGGAAGTGTAATCACAGTGATGTGTTCAGCTGACCGGTACTAATCGGCCGAGGGCTTGAGCTCTTCCACTTGCTTTTCTTTGTTATGACGACGAATGTTCGTGCTCGCTATGGAGTTTTCAACGGTTTGAGAATGCCAGATTTTGCGGTGGCTATAGCGGCGGGGTCACACCCGTTCCCATCCCGAACACGGTAGTTAAGCCTGCCCGCGCCGATGGTACTTGGAGGGGAACTTCCTGGGAGAGTAGGTCGCCGCCGCAATTTTTCGGTCAGAAAGGCCCGTCGAGCGCAGCAATGCGCTCGACGGGCCTTTCTGCGTTTCGGATCACATGCATCTACGATGGCTCGATCATGGCAAATTCTTCGCAACCTCGTCGCGCCGCAAAACAGACCGGAAAACAAAGCGGAACGCAGAGCGGAAAACCGTCAGGTCGCAAGCCAGCAGCGCCGCGGGGAGTTGCGCCTAAGCCGCTGCCCGGTAAATCGATGGCAGCGACCAAAGCGATTCTTGCTGCTGAAAAAAAGAGTGGGCGCGCATCGGCGACGAACCCAGGCCGAGCGTCTGCGGCTGGCGCCAAACCGCGCACTGGCGCGGCATCGGCTGGGAACAAATCGGCAGCTTCGCGGGGGTCTGGGGCACCCGGACGCGGCGGCCAGTCGCGAAATATCGGCGGTGCAAGTGCTGCATATCGAGAACATCCTGCTCGGCGCCAACGGATGCGCCGCACTGAAGCGAACGATGAACTCGTGCGCATGGCCGGTAAACAATCGCGTCGAGTGATTGAGCTGTTGGGCGAGGCCACCGCCGCGTTCGTTGCTGGTAGGGAGCGCGACGCATTGCGGATGCTGCGACCCATGGCGGATCGATATCCGGATGCCATTGGAGTGCGTGAACTTGTGGGGCTATGCCACTACCGAATAGGCAATTTCAAGGCTGCGACGAAGGAGCTGGAGCTCGTCCATACCCTGAGTGGCTCCACCGATCAGCACCCAGTGTTGATGGACTGTTACCGCGCACAGCGGCTGTGGAAGAAGGTCGACGAATCATGGCGTGAACTGGCTGAGACCTCACCCTCGGCCGAGCTCGTGACCGAAGGGCGCATCGTCATGGCGGGCTCGCTTGCTGACCGTGGTCGGCGCGACGAAGCCATCACGTTGTTAGAAAAGCGCAACGCCAAGGCCCCTCGACGAGTGCAAGCGCATCACGCTCGTCTCTGGTACGCACTTGCTGATCTCCACGAACGTGCGGGCAATCACCCCCGAGCGAGGGCGCTGTTCTTACAAGTCTCGAAGTACGACGCGCAGTTCGCGGATGTCGCCGAGCGGCTCGCGAATCTTCAGTAGCGCTGAATTGCGTGGCGTCACGTCGGCTCAGTGGATGCCTCGGGTTGGGTGTCTCACCCTTGTTTTACAGTCTGACCGTGCCAGGTCGTTCGAAGCTCTCGCGGTGATTGCGGGTTGATCCGACACCATGATCACCGGCACGATCGCCCAGAACCTCAACCGGTTCAGTCCGCCAACTTCCCCTTGTCTCCCAGCTGTATTTGCCGTTCAAGGGGAAAACTATGTCGATCAATCATTGTGTCGTTCGGGGCGAGCTTTCAAGCGCTCCCGAACTGCGGGTGCTGGCGTCTGGTACCGAACTCGTTGCGCTCCAAGTCACTACCAGGCCCGATGGGGGCGCTGCGCTAAGTGTTCCAATATCTGTCGTCGACCCACCAGACTGGGTGCTGTCACTCGATGTCGGTGATGAGGTGCTTGCGGTCGGGACCGTTCGACGTCGATTTTTTCGGGCTGGGGGTGCGACTGCGAGCCGCGTGGAGATCGCGGCTACCTCGATTGCTCGGGGCTCCGACAAGCGGGGTGTGAAGAAGATCCAACGTCTGTGCTTTGCAGTTTCGGAATCCATCACTGACGCATTGCTGGGCGGCGACTAGGTGAGGTGAAGTCGAACAAAACCAGACCTTGGCGCGCCATAGAGGTACGCTCCGACGCCCGCACCGATGAGCTCAGGGAAGTCCGGAACACGGTGACGGCATGACGGCGAAAGGAAGTGGTCAACGGTGACCATCGATACTCCTGTAGATCCCACTACCGAGACGCTCGATCGAGTGGTGATTCGATTCGCAGGTGATTCGGGTGACGGTATGCAGCTCGTTGGCGACCGCTTCACCGAGTTGTCGGCAGCGTTCGGAAATGACCTTGCGACACTGCCGAATTACCCGGCAGAGATTCGCGCCCCAGCAGGAACGATCGCAGGCGTGTCGTCATTCCAGGTGCATATCTCGGACCACGACATTGTGACTCCGGGCGACGCACCGAATGTGTTGATCGCCATGAACCCTGCGGCACTTGTCGCGAACCTCGCCGAGATGGTGCCGGGCACGACCCTCATCATCAACTCAGACAGTTTTGAGCAACGCGATCTGGATAAAGCGGGTCTCACCGTGAACCCGTTGGAAGACAACTCACTCGCCGCGTACAACGTGTACCAAGTGCCGATGACGTCAATCACCGTAAGTGCAACCAAAGAGCTTGGCGTCAAGCCTCGGGATGCTGAGCGGTCGAAGAACTTTTTCGCTTTGGGTCTGTTGTGCTGGATGTATACCCGACCGACGAAACCGGTTATCGAATGGATTGAATCGCGTTTCGAGTCGAAGCCGCAGGTGCTGGATGCGAACCTTGCGGCGTTCAAAGCAGGTCGCAACTTTGGTGAGACTGCCGAGTTGTTCGACCATCCCTACGAAGTGCGGCCGGCTTCGTTGCGGGCTGGCAACTACCGCAACGTAATTGGCAACGTTGCAACAACGTACGGTCTGGTCGCGGCAGCCCAGAGCGCGAAGTTGCCGCTAGTGTATGCGTCGTATCCGATTACGCCTGCCAGTGATGTGCTGCATGAGTTGTCGAAACTGAAAAATTTCGGCATCAAAACGTTGCAAGCTGAAGATGAGATCGCGGCGGCGTCGATTGCGATCGGCGCTGCGTTTGCTGGGTCACTTGCTATTACGGGCACGTCGGGCCCTGGCGTCGATTTGAAGTCAGAAGCCGTGTCGTTGGCGATCAGCTTGGAGCTGCCGATGGTGATCCTTGACGTGCAGCGAGGCGGGCCGTCGACGGGATTGCCTACTAAAACTGAGCAGGCTGACCTCATGCTCGCAATGTACGGACGCCACGGCGAGTCGCCGTTGCCGATCGTGGCTGCCTATACGCCGAGCCAGTGTTTCGACGCCGCGTTCGAGGCGTGTCGAATTGCCCTCAAATATCGGACGCCAGTGATGTTGCTGACTGATGGCTACTTGGCGAATGGTGCGGAGCCTTGGTTGTTGCCCGACCTTGATTCGTTGCCCGATATTTCTGTCGAGTTTGCCACTGAACTGAATCATGGCGATGAGTTCTGGCCCTATCTGCGCGATCCCGTAACGCTGGCGCGACCCTGGGCGATTCCCGGTACGCCGAAGCTGATGCACCGCATCGGCGGTATCGAAAAATCGGGCATTGGTCTCGATGGCGCGGATGGAAGCGGCAACATTTCGTACTCGCCAGAGAATCATGAAGCGATGGTGCGACTGCGAGCCCGAAAGATCGCAGGTATTGCCAACGACATTCCGAACGTGATGCTCGACGATGAGTCCGGCGACGCAGAAGTGCTTGTGTTGGGATGGGGGAGTACCTGGGGCGCGATTACTGCTGGGCTGCGCCGCATCCGTGCTCGCAATCTCAAAGTTGCGCATGCTCATCTCATGCACCTCAACCCGTTCCCGAAAGATCTCGGCGACGTGTTGTCACGGTACTCAAAGGTGCTGGTGCCAGAGATGAACCTTGGCCAACTGTCGAGGCTCGTGCGTGCCGAGTATCTCGTGGATGCGCAGTCCTACACCAAAGTTATGGGTGTGCCGTTTCGCGCGGTGGAGATTGAAAACAAGATTCTGGAGATGCTCGGATGACCGAAGAGACAGTGACACTCACGAAAAAGGATTTCGAATCGGGCGAAGAGGTTCGCTGGTGCCCGGGGTGTGGCGACTACAGCATTTTGACGGCAGTGCAATTCTTGCTTCCCGAACTGGATGTGCGCCCCGAAAACATGGTGTTCGTCTCCGGCATCGGTTGTGCTGCTCGATTCCCGTATTACATGCAAACCTACGGCGTGCATGGCATCCATGGACGCGCTCCGGCAATCGCTACTGGTGTGGCGCTCGCTCGTCCTGATTTACACGTGTGGGTGATCGGCGGCGATGGTGACATGCTCTCCATTGGCGGCAACCACCTCATCCATGCGTTGCGCCGCAACGTGAATCTCAAGATCATGATGTTTAACAATCAGATCTACGGCCTCACGAAAGGGCAATACTCACCGACGTCCGAGGTCGGCAAGGTGACGAAAAGCTCGCCATTTGGTTCGCTCGATCATCCGTTCAATCCGCTATCGATCGCGCTTGGCGCCGAAGCGACCTTTGTGGCGCGCACCCACGACATGGATCGCAAGCACATGCAAGCGACGTTCAAGCGCATGCATGAGCATCAAGGCGCAGCATTCGTCGAAGTGTTTCAGAATTGCAATGTGTTCAACGACGGAGCCTTTGACGGCATCTTGAAGCGAGCAAACCGCGACAACATGCTGATCGAGCTTCAACACGGTGAGGCAATTCGATTCGGGGCCGAAAAAGAATTCGGTGTTGCCGTCAATGAATTCGGCGAACCGCGCGTTGTAGACGTAGAAGAAGTAGGCGTCGATGGTTTGCTTGTGCACAACGAACACCGTGAGGATCCCACGCTCGCGTTTGCATTGTCGCGGCTGTCGGCGGGGCCGACTACTCCGACGCCAGTGGGAGTGTTCCGAGATGTGCAACGACCGATCTACGACGTTGAGGTGCAGGCACAACTCGCAGCTTCAGTTGAGAAATCTGGTCCGGGGAACCTTGCCAAGATCATGTCGAGCGGCGCAACCTGGAGCATTGAATAGGCCGCGGCTGAGAAATGCTGCGAAAACTAGGGTGCGTCGAACTCTCGAAACACCATGCCCGTGCGTGGTTTCGGGTAGAAAAACGTGGTTTTTTGGGGCATGCGCACGCGGGCAAATGATGCCGCGCGCGTGACCTCAACCGTCGGGGGCCGCAAAATGAGGCCCGCGTTGTAGGTGCCGTTACGCACGAGTTTGACGATCTCGTCTGCGTCGTGGCGAAAGACCCACTGTGCATCCGTCCAGCGCCCCACGATGACGTGTTCGACAACTGCAGCATCGGTGTCGCGTACCTCGGGAGACTCGGTTGCAAGTGCAGCTTCGACGACTGCGGCGTTGGGTGTGAGCAGCCATAACCCTGCGGCATCGACGAGAACCATTGCGGATTCGGCTCCGGTATGAGTGGTTAACTCAGTGATCGCAAACGCGTCGGCGAGTGACGCGCGTACGTCGAAGCCGGGCGGCACGGTGACGAGGCGATGAATGGGCTGGATGCACAGTTGATCTTCGGCAAGTTCAACGACGAACGCCATGATCGCATCCGCGCCCGCGTTGGGTTCGCTGCGCTCGCTGCGATACTTGATACCGGTCTCGAAACGGTGGTGCCCATCGGCTAACACCACCGGAGTTTTGGCCACGGCATCGGTGATGGCTTGTTGTTGTGTGGCGTCGTCGATCGCGAAGAGTCGGTGCGATATCCCGAGTTCGTCGACGCAATGCGCGATTTCATTGGTTTGATCGATGAGATCGGTGAGTCCTTCGGTGAGCGACAGTCCCCAGATCGGGTCCAGGTTGGCGCGAGTCGCTCGCAAGAGATCCAGACGGTCGGATTTCGCCTTCGGTATCGTGCGCTCGTGCGGCAGAATGTCGCCTTCGCCAGCCACATCGGGGAGGGTTAGTGCACCTAGGACTCCAACGGTATGAAGCAATTCGCCAGTTGGTGCGGTGAAATCCATGCGGTAGCCGTAGAACCGTTTGGTGACATCTCTAGCGAGGATGTTGGTGCGTTTCCATTCGGCGAACGCTTTGGCTGCGCGCTCGTACCGATCGCCTGCAGTCGATTCGTCTTGCGGCAGAATCAAACGAATCGCGTTGTGTGGGCTTTGCGCTTCGAACTCGATGCGTTCATGATCGTCGACGACGTCGTACGGCGGTGCAGCTACTGCGCCAAGATCGCCTCCGTCGGCGTAGCGGGTACCGGCAAAAGGCAGAAACTCAGGCATCGGCGGGGTTTATCACAGTGACGTTTGGGCGCTTCGAAATGCCGGTCGCCGATAGGGTGCGTTCGTGCGCATGATTGCAGGTTGCGACCTTGACGGGGTGATCTGGCGCGGGGACGAACCGATCGCTGGATCATCAGACGCGATCGCGACATTGCGCACCGCTGGCTTCGAGGTGGTGTTCATCACGAATAATTCCAGCACCACGCCCGCGGCGTACGTCGAGAAGCTGCTTCGATTCGGTATCGAAGTGGAAGCGGCCAACGTCGTGACTAGCGCACTCGCGGGCTCGTACTTGGTGACTCAGCATTGCGCGCCGGGCGCGCGGGTTCTGGCGTGCGCAGGTGAAGGTGTGCGAGATGCGTTGCGGCGAGATGGCTTTGATGTGGTCGACACAGGGTTGGCCGACGCGGTGGTTGTGGGGTGGCACCGAGATTTCGACTTTGAGCGACTGCGCGTTGCCGCCGACGCCGTGCGAGCTGGCGCGGTGTTTGTGGCAACCAATACTGATGCCACGTATCCCGGAGCGAACGGCACTGTGCTGCCCGGCAACGGCAGTCTTGTTGCCGCGGTCGCCACAGCAAGCGGCCGCTTGCCGTTGATCGCCGGCAAACCGCACGCCGCGATGGCAAGTTATGTGTGTGACCGCTTTGGTGTAGACGGCATCATGATCGGTGATCGAGTGAGTACCGACGGTGAGTTCGCCCGCGTGCTCGGGTGGCCATTCGGTCTGGTGCTTTCGGGGATTGCTGGCGCCGAAGCTTACGAAGATCCAACAACGAGTGGCGCTCAGTGGATCGCTGAAGACTTGCAGCGCCTCGTTGTGATGGTGTTGAAGTCTGGACCTGGGCAAACTGGCCCATAACATGCTGTTACTGCCCCCGGCCGCCCGGTCGACGCGGGCGTCACCAGCTAAGGAAATGATTCATGGCCACTGCACCAAATTGGAAAAATATTCTCGAATTCGGCGCGTCGATTGCCGAACCCCGCCGTAAACAAGCACGCGACATTGTGGCGGGGCTAGTTGCCAGCGGCCAGGTCGGGCGGGAGCAGGCCGGTACCGCGGTCGAAGAAGTGCTCGCGATCGGTCGCAAACGCACCGAGGAAATCAGCGTACTGGTGCGTCGTGAAGTCGAAAAACAACTGCGCAGCCTCGGCGTAGTGAAAAGTGCGACTGCCCAGTCGGCCAAGAAGCCTGCTGCAAAGAAGGCGCCTGCGAAGAAGCCTGCGGCGAAGAAGGCAGTAGCGAAGAAGGCTGCGGCGAAGAAAGCGCCAGCGAACAAGGCCGCGGCCAAATCGACGAAGTCGAAGTAGTCGTCGCGCTTCATGCGACGGCGCCTCGATGCCGAGCTAGTGCGGCGCGGCCTGGCGCGAAGTCGGGCCGACGCCGTTGCAGCTGTGCGCGAGGGGCGCGTGACCGTTGCAGGTGCACCCGCAAGTAACCCGGCGCGCCTCGTGGACGATGCGCTCGCTGTGCATATCGCAGCGCCGAGGTCGCAATTTGTCTCTCGGGGTGGGTACAAATTGCAGCGAGCCCTCGACGAGTTCGACGTTGAAGTCGAAGGTCTGCGCTGGCTCGATGCGGGCGCTTCAACCGGTGGCTTCACAGATTGTTTGTTGCAGCGCGGTGCCGCGCACGTGGCTTCGGTTGACGTAGGCCACAGTCAATTGGCGTGGTCGTTGCGCAATCACCCTCGGGTTGGGGTCTACGAAGGTCTGAATGCTCGATCGTTGACCCCAGACATGATCGGGGGCCAAACCGACGGTTGTGTTGCTGATTTGAGCTTCATTTCCTTGGCGACGGTTGCGCCTGCACTCGGCCGGTGCGTCGTTTCCGGGGGGCCGTTGGTGCTCCTGGTGAAACCTCAGTTCGAAGCCGGGCCGCGGCGGCTCGGCAAGGGTGGTGTGATCCGCGATGCCGATGTTCGAAGCGATGTCGTTGTGGAGGTGCTCGAAAAGCTGCATCAACGGGAGGTCGCAGTTGAACGGCTCGTGGCCTCGCCGATTTCGGGTGCTGACGGGAACCGCGAATTCTTGGCCTTGGCTCGGTTTGGAGGCGTGGCGATGAGCTGGGCGGACGCTCGACAACTGGTGATCGACGACGAGAGCACGACATCTGGGGCGCGCGCAGGCCAGAATGAGACGTGATGCGAGCAGTCGGACTGGTACCTAACCGAGACAGACCGGCCGCGCACGCGCTCGCCCACCGCGCTACGCAGTGGTTGAGGGGTCACGGTATCGAAATACGCATTCCGCGAGCGGAGGCTGTTGCCTCTGGGTTGGCTGAATACGCAGTGCCCGAAGCGGACTTCGTCCAAGGTCTCGACTTGGTCGTGTCGTTGGGGGGCGACGGAACGATGTTGCACACCGCAGCGTTGGTGTTCCCCGCCGAGGTGCCGATCCTCGGCGTGAATGCGGGAAACCTGGGTTACCTCAACGCGTTCGAGGCCAATGACCTAGAGGTGGCGCTCGCAATGGTGCGCGACGAAGCGCACTCGATCTCGTTACGGGTTGTGCTGAAGTGTGTTGTGGAATCGACAGGTTCCGCTGGGGGGCAATGGCATGGTCTGAACGAGGTGGTCTTGGAGAAGCTCAGTGCGGGCCGCATGGTTCGCTTGGCTGTCGCGATCAATGACGAGCCCTTTACTAGTTATGCCGCAGACGGGGTCGTTGTGGCCACGCCGACCGGATCGACGGCGTATTCATTCTCGCTTCGGGGACCGATTGTGTCGCCAACCGCAAACGTGTTGTTGCTCACGCCGATTTCTCCGCACATGCTTTTCGATCGGTCGTTGGTTCTGAGCGGTGACGAGACGATTGATTTTACGGTGACCGCCGATCGGCCAGTTTCGGTGAATATCGACGGCCGCCCGGTCGGTGAGCTCGCCACCGGTGATCGTGTGCGCTGCACTGCCGCAGCACAAAGAATCTCAATCGTCGCCGCGCCCGACACGGCCTTTCATCAAATTTTGAAAGCCAAATTCGAACTTCCGGATAGGTAAACAGAGATGCTGGTCGAACTGCGCGTCGAAAATCTTGGAATCATCTCTGACCTTCGGCTTGTTGTTGGCGCAGGACTTACCGCGATTACTGGCGAAACGGGAGCAGGAAAGACGCTGCTCGTTGAAGCCCTAGAACTGCTGCTTGGAGGTCGGGCTGACACGGGTCTGATTCGCAACGGTGCAGACGAAGCCAGAGTTGAAGCTCGTTTTATCAGTGGCCACAACGAAGTAGTAGTGGCCCGAGTTGTGCCCTTGAATGGGCGGAGTCGCGCCTATATCGATGGACGTATGGCGACAGCCACAGAATTGGCCGAACTTGGTACTTCGTTGGCCGACCTCCACGGCCAACACGATCAGCAGTCCTTGCTGCACGGATCAGAACAGCGAATGTTGTTGGACTCCTACGCCGGACCCGCTGCAGAGAATGCGAAGCGGGAATTGCTAGATGCTCGTCGAATGGTGAGCGCGATTGATGCTGAGCTGGCATCGTTGGGCGGAGACGATCGCACTCGGGCGCGCGAGATTGATTTGTTGTTGTTTCAAATCGCTGAGATCGATGAAGCCCACATTGAGGGCCTGGACGAAGAAGAACGAATGACCGAAGAGATCGATCGGTTATCGGACAGTGAGTCGCATCAAGAGGCTCTCGATGACGCCTATATGCAACTTGATGCTGCGATTGATGCGGTCGGGAAATCCGTCGCAGTGCTTACCGGTCGAATTCCATTTTCCGAAATCAGCGAGCGGATACGCGCCGCGCAGTCGGAGCTCGGTGAGGTCATTCATGATGTCCGATTGGAACGTGAAGCCATGGTGGCTGACCCGAACCGCTTGGCCTCACTCGGCGCACGACGCCAAATGTTGCGTGAACTGCGCAGAAAGTATGGCGACGCACTCGCGGACGTAGTGCGGTACGGATCCGAAGCACGAGCGCGGCTCGCTGCACTCGAGTCGCATACGCAACGGGTCGAGGAACTGTCGGACCGGCGCGTTGTGATGCTCGAAACGGCGCAAAAGGCGGCGCAGCGGCTTCACAAAGTACGTGTGAAAGCGGCCAAGCCGCTCGCCGCGGCGGTGACCGAGCAACTGCAGCAGCTTGCCCTGCTTGGCGCAGTATTTTCGATTGCAATTGATGCCTGTGACCTCACCGACGAAGGTATCGATACGGTGACATTCGAGCTCGCGCCCAACACCGGAGAGCCTGGACGTCCCTTGGCGCGCGCCGCTTCGGGCGGAGAGCTATCACGCACGATGTTGGCGATACGTGTCGTGTTGTCACAGGCGCCTCCTACGTTGGTGTTCGACGAAGTCGATGCGGGCATTGGTGGCGAAGTGGGGATTGCGGTAGGACGAGCCCTGAAATCGCTGTCGACGGTGCATCAGGTGCTGGTTGTAACGCACCTCGCGCAAGTTGCTGCGGCGGCCGATGCCCAAGTGCATGTAACGAAGACGGAGCTTGACGGGCGCACCGTTTCTCGTGCGGAGCTCCTTCTTGATGATGCCCGCGTGTCGGAGCTGTCACGCATGCTCGGAGGTATTGAGGCTTCGACTTCTGCTCGCGCCCACGCCGTGGAATTGTTGACGGCAAACGTGAGCCCTCGTCGATGATTTCGAAGTTGCGCGCTCGCCGCGCGGGTCCGATTCTGCCTCCTGACGCTGTCGAAGGCACGGTGCGAGTAGGCGATCGAACCAAAGATCTCGTGAAACGGTTACAGCCGGGCGACATCGCCGTCATCGACCACCAAGATCTTGATCGAGTCGCCGCTGAAATGTTGATTGCTGCCGGTGTCACGGCAGTGGTGAACGCATCGCAATCGATCTCGGGTCGGTATCCGAACGGAGGCCCGGTTCGGCTGGCACGTGAAGGCATAGCGCTGCTCGACGAAGTCGGTCCCGATGTAATGACCGACGCTCGAGACGGAGAACGCCTGCATGTGCATGACAATGCGTTGTGGCGGGGAGGCACGATTGTCGCAGCTGGCAAACAGATGTCCATTGCTGAAATTGAACAGCGGATGGAGAATGCCAATGAGGGGATAGGGGTCGAGCTTCGCAACTTTGCGCGCAATACGTTGGAGTACATCGAACGTGAAGCCGAGGTTACTTTTGCTCCGCTACGACTTCCTCAGCTGTCGTTCGCAGTCAAGGGTCGACACGCTCTCGTGGTTGTGCGTGGCCATGATTATCGCAATGATTTGCGGGCGTTGCGGGGCTACATCAAGGAATATCGCCCCGTATTGATCGCAGTCGACGGAGGCGCGGACGCGCTCTTGGAACGCGGATTTCAACCAGACATGATCATTGGAGACTTTGACTCGCTGAGCGACAAAGCGCTGCATTGTGGTGCGGACCTCATCCACCATGTACACCCTGATGGCCGAGCGCCAGGCCGTGAGCATCTCAATGCGGCTGGATTCCACGTGGGCGAAGGGTATCAAGAGTTCGTGGCTCAAGGGATGAGCGAAGATGTCGCCATGCTGTTGGCTTACGAAGCCGGAGCAACGTTGATTGTTGCGGTGGGAACGCATTCCACGATGGTGGAAATGTTGGACAAAGGTCGCAAAGGCATGGCCTCAACGTTTCTCACTCGGCTGCGACTCGGACCAGTACTCGTAGATGCTAAAGGTGTGCACCGTTTGTATGAGGGGCGGGTACAACGCCGCGAAGTTGCGATGATTCTGGGCGCCGCCACGATCGCGTTCGTAGCTATCTTCTTGTTCTACAAACCGTTGCAAGTGTTTTGGAGCGGACTGTGGGAACTTTGGCTGAAAGATTGGTTCACGTGATCAACTTCAGGTACCACCTCATCTCATTGATGGCGGTGTTTTTGTCGCTCACTCTTGGAATTGTGTTGGGTGTGACTGTCGTCGATAAGGCGGTCGTCGACAATCTCGACAGCCGCATTAATGCTGTCTCTCGGCAAAAGCAAGAAACCGACGTTGAGAATCTGGGGTTGCGCGACGCGAACAAGCGAGAAGCAAAGGCGCTTGAAGACCTCAGCTTCATCGCCGTGCGTGGTCATTTGCTCGACGAAAACGTCGCGGTGGTCGCTATGCGAGGTGTTGACGCCGCGACGGTTGAGTCGACTATCCGCTTGCTGCAGGCTGCGGGCGCGGACGCGCCCGCAGTGATATGGCTTGAGCCGAAGTGGGCGCTGACCGAAGACAGCGAGAAAGCCGAACTGCGAAGGTTGCTCGGCGCGAACGTGAACGACGATCAGTTAGCTTCCAAGGGTCTCGAAATGTTGGCGGAACGGCTTGCGGACCCCGCGACAACGAATCGTGACGATGACGTCATAGTAGCTCTTGATGACGCCGGATTTGTCAGCGTGGATGCGAAAGGCGACGGTGGTCGGGCGGATCTAGAGGGATTCCCCCGCGGCGGGACCGTGCTGGCATTCGTTGGGCTGGGGCTCAGCATCGAAGACATTGCAGCAACGGCGCGCTTCACCAAGACGTTGAGCGACGCGTTGGGGCGTTCGGATTTGAACGTCGTCGTCGCCGAGCGTGATGCAGACATTGCAGCGTTCCCCGAGCGCGGAGGCGCGCTGAAACTCGTGCGACAAAGCACAACGGTCAGCAGTGTTGATTCGCTTGATCTCCCGCAAGGCCAGATCGCGGCTGTGCTTGCCGCCGAAGCGATAGCCAATGGCGTGGTTGGCCACTTTGGCTACGGGCCTGGTGCCAGCAGCGCAATGCCCGAACAATGAGGTCGGCGTTCGCTCGAGTGGTTCTAACTGGCGTATCTGTCGCGATCCTGTGCGTTGCTGCGCCAGTGGCCGCCGATTCTGAAGGCGAGATGCCGCAAACGGAGGCGCGCCGACCAAGGCGAGTCGTGATTCTCTCGGTACGCGACGCGAGCTGGGCTGAACTTGCGCGATCGGATGTCGCGAATCTGACCGAGTTCCTTGGTGGGGCATCGCTCGGATCGATGTCGCTCCACGGTGCACGGAGAGGTCGTCCCACGGCCGCGGACATGTTCGTCACATTGAGTGCAGGCACAAGATCTGATACTGGCGACCGCAACCATGACGGCAACTGTCGTGTTGCAACCAGCCAAACGATTACGTGCGTTGGTGCTGGGGAGATCGTGAATCGTAACGCCGCAGGGCTCTATGGCGCGGAACCGTTCATACTCGGCGCGATGCTGTCGGAAAATGGGATTGAGCGTCGCTTCGTGGGTGACTGCATCGAAGATTGTTCGGCCGCGTTGGCTTTGGTCGACGAGGAAGGGGCGCTTGCTTTTGGTGGCGCCGACCTCGAGGATGTTTTGCGCAATGAATCGGTCGACGATCGCTCATCGGTGGTCTTTGCGGATTTTGCGAATCTCACGAGACTGAACGGGGCGCTGTCGGTGGTGTCACGCAGCTACCTCGCTGCCGCTGATTTGGTGGTGCTCATCAGCCCCACCACGTCCGGCGGTGCGCCATCCCTTTCGGCATTCGCGATGCAAGGAGCGCCCAACGGTCACCACTTCGTTTCTTCGCCGACCACCCGTCGAGACGGCATCGTGCAGATGATCGACGTTGCGCCGACGGTACTGGATGCGCTCAGCATCGATCCGCCGGCATCTATCGAAGGTCGTGTGGTTACGGACTCTTCGTCATTTAGGTCATTCGGCGATGCCATTGATGAACTCCGCGCGGTCAACCGAGAAAGTCGGTTGCGTGATCGAATGATTGGTGGGGGAGTAGCTGCGCTCGCCACCTTGGAGATCCTCATTGTCGCCTTGCTGATGCTCCTCGTCGTGTGTCGGAGAGCCTTCCCGAACCAACGCCTGTTGCACCGCCGGGCCTTCGATACAACGATGATGCATGTTGCTGTCGTCGCGTGCTCGTACGTGCCCGCAACGTTGGTGGTCAATCTGTTTCCGCTTGATCGAGGCGGGCATTGGACGTTCTGGCCAACGATGGGTGTGACGACATTCTGTCTCGCAGCAGTTTCGTGGCTGCCGATAGCTGGTCGCTCGCGGCCATTGGTTGTTGTTGTGTCCATCACCGCGGCCATATTGTTGATCGACGGGGTGACCGGCACGCATCTGTCATTTAATTCGATATTCGGATTCTCGGCGACAGGCGGCGATCGCTTCGCTGGATACGGCAACAGCACGGCTGCCTTTCTGTGCACGTCGTGTTTCGTGGCATCAATCGGTATTGTCCGCCGGTCGGTCGCGACGGCCGGACTTGGAATAGTTGCGTTGGTTGTGGCTGCTCCACCATTCGGCGCGGACATTGGTGGTGCCGTCACGATGGCAGCTGCGCTCGCTGCCTTCATACTTGTACGGTCCAGGACCAAATTGCTGTCGCGTGCGAGCCTCGCGGTGATGGGCGCGATGACCGTCGTCGCGGGTGCGATTGGATACGTTGACTCCATGAGGAGCGCTGGTTCGCAGACCCACCTCGGCCGGTTCATCGATGCCATTGGTACCCAGGGATCTGATGAATTTTCCCGAGTCGTTCATCGCAAGTGGATCGCTGCGCAACATGAATTGCTGCATTCCGTCGCCACGTTTACGGTCCCGATTGTTCTGGTGTTGATGGCAACCGTGTGGTGCTGTCTTTCGGAATCGAGTCGCCGTTATCTGCTCAACGGTTCTGAGCGTCGAGCGGCCGCGGTTGCGATAGCGATAGTCGCCGTATTGGGATCGTTGATTAATGATTCTGGTATCAACGTGGCGATGGCTTCGTTTGGTGTTGCAGTTCCGGCGTACGTTTGGGCGATCGCGAATCACACCGCAGCGAATCCGCCCCGTGCGAAGCTCGCAGAGCTTGTACAGTGACGGTCGCGATTGCGACGATGCTTGGGATGATCGCGGCGTGTTTGCTCACCCTATTGCTGCGTGACGGGTTGACATTTCCGCGTTTGCAGCGTGAAAATTATCGAGGCGCCTCGGTTGCGACAGCAGGTGGGCTTGTTTCGGTGTTCGCATCACTGCTGGTCCTCGCCGTAGTAGCTGTGTCGCGTCAGGCAGGCGGCGGCCCTTCGTTGTTTGGCGCGCGACCGCGGTTGGTCGCAATTGCATTTGTTGCGTTTGCGATGCTGGGATTCTTGGATGACGTGCTCGGCGCGGGTGATGCTCGCGGATTTCGCGGGCATCTTCGAGCCCTCGCTGGAGGCCAAATAACGACCGGGATGTTGAAACTTGTAGGTGGTGTCGCGGCGGCGTGGATTGTCGCAGATCAGCCGGGCGAGTCGTCACTGAGAGTCATTGTCGGTATCGGCGTCATTGCGTTGTCTGCGAATCTGTGCAACTTGTTGGACCGCGCTCCGGCGCGCGCCCTCAAGTGTGCAGCGTTGGCCTGGCTGCCGTTAGTGGGAGCAGCGTTGATAGCAACTCGCGGGAGTGGTCAACTCGAGATTGACAACCGATCGGCACTTGTAGTTGCGAGCGTGTGCGTCGGAAGTTGTTTTGGGCTCTTGCCATTCGATGCTGCTGAACGGTTGATGATTGGCGACACTGGTGCCAACGCCTTGGGTGCAGTCATGGGGACAGTCGTGGTGCTGACTCAGTCGTGGACCGTGCAGATCTGTGCATTGTTGGTCGTCGCCGCGCTGAATCTGCTCAGCGAAATCGTCTCGTTCAGCTCGCTCATCCAACGCGTGCGGCTCTTGGACTGGCTCGATCGCTTTGCAACGCGGAGAAGCTGAGGTCGATGCGCTCAGAGCGCGAGGGTTGGGCAGCCGTCGCGGAACCAGATTTGGCGTCGGCCTGGTTTCCCATCGGGCGCGACCCAGGTGCCAAAGGTGGCGACCGGTTCGAAGCGTGCTCGCACCAACGCACTTTCGAGGCCGGGTACTAGCGATCCGAAGCGAAATGTCCATACCACGACCGCACAAACACGGGGATTATTGAGTTCGGCGAAGATGCTCCGCGGCCCGGCCTCCAGATCATCGCCAAAGAATCGTTTGATACCGGGATCGATCAGCCACCCCGGCATTTCCCGTTGGGCTGCCCATGCCAACCCCGGTTCATCGGTGATGACCAACCCGTCGGTCGGCAACGATTTCAGCGCGGTGACTGCCGCTCGTTCGTCGGATGAATACTGGCGAGGTGCGACCAGACCGTTGAATTGCGCGACGATTGTGATGCTGACGAAAACGCCAACGCATATGGCAGTGGCCGCGCGAGTTGGCGTCCGTTGGCGTTGTTGGAGACGTTGTGCAGCAAGGAGTGCGACCAGCACGACCGCCGGCGTCACGAGACTCGAAACGTGTGCGCGAAACGTGGCCTTTTGTACAACGAGTACGATCGTGCTCATGATGAGCCAAGCGGAGGCGCCGCAGACGGTGATGCGGTGAACGGGTGACCAGCCCCGGCCATGGCGCACCGCGAAAAACAACATCACGATGAGTGCCACCACCAGTATCGGGTCTCGGCGCACGGCGGTGGTTACCACGGTGGACAAGTTGGCACCCATCGAAGTGAGGCGGGGCGTAAACGCGTGGTATTCCACTGATTGTTCCCACACGAGGGCAATGTCGAATGCCACGAACCATGCGCCTACTACCGCGCAGGTGGCAGCCGTGAATGTGGCGATTTGGCGGATTTGCGACCGTCGCGCGGTGTCGGCACTGACGATCACCGCCAATATCAGCAACGCCGCTGGAGCGACTAGAACTTTGGTACTCACTGCCATGCCCATCGCGAGCCCCGCTATCGCGGCTTGGCTGTACCGCCCTTGCGCTCGCGCGGCGATCGCGACTGCGATGACAGACCAGGCGATTGCGATGCCGTCGCCTGCCATCGGTGCGGTAACCCACCCCAGGGACCCAGAGCCCGCGATCGCGATCGCAGACGCAGCCGCAATCCGTTGATTGGTGAGTCCGCGCACCAACGACCATGTCGCGACGGTGATGGCAACGCCGGCGATTGTCGAGGAGGTGCGTGGCGACCACGCGAAACGCCCAGTCAGCAGATCGAAGATCCACACGGTCGCGAGATACGCAGGGCCTTGCGGGGAGTAGACATCTTGAAATGGAACGTTGCCGTCGCGCAGAGCGAGCGATGCAGATCCGTAGACGCCGTCGTCGAAGGTGAGGTGACGGTTGCTGAGCAGTGCAGGCAGACGGACCACAAGTGCGAACATTGCGATGGCAGCTATAGCGGCGATGTCGTGACCCGTGGCTCGCTCCGGAGGGCTGCTGGCTGTGTTCGGAGCGGACATCGATGTCACACTACGAGGGTAAATCATGTGGCTCCATCACCATGACCGCACCCGCAGCGTGGTACCTTCGAGCGTGCCTCGCGGAGCGGCAGTCTTTTCGGTGTTGTTGGTTGACATGCCAATACGACCGAGCGCCAATGCTGTGGTTGAGCACCCCTCGAAACCGTCCGTTCTCGTATGGAGGTCGCCTGCGTGGTCAAGCATGTCTTTGTGACGGGAGGCGTCGCATCAAGTCTCGGTAAGGGTCTTACTGCCAGTTCACTTGGCCGACTCCTGAAGAGTCGAGGCTTACGGGTCACGTTGCAAAAGCTGGATCCGTACATCAACGTCGAT
>SXHN01000075.1 GCA_005773635.1 Actinomycetota bacterium | reverse complement strand
TGGCCCGGCAATGCGATAGCAAAGCAAACGGTCCCAACGGCCTGTGCGTCTTGTTCCGTTGGGCCCGCCACGCCGGTCGCAGCAATCGCAACGTCACATTGCAACAGTCGTCGAGCACCTTCCGCCATTTCCTTAGCCGCGGCCTCGCTCACGACTGAATCTGCGACGACGTCGAGCACGTCACGCTTTACCTCGGTGGCGTACGACACAATCGCACCCTTGTAGATGTCGCTCGCGCCGGGCACGTTGACGATACGCGAGCTGATCAAACCGCCGGTGACCGACTCCGCAACGCCCAACGTCCAACCGCGCCCTCGCAAGCGATCGAGCACGGCGTATTCCATCGTCTCGTCGTCCACACCGAATACCAAATTGCCCAAGATCGATCGCAGTTCTGCTTCTTCTGCCGCCACAATTTCCTCAGCGTGCGCAGCGTCGCGCCCCTTCGCTGTAACACGCACAACGAGACCTTCGATGCCGCGAGCCAAGAATGCAATCGTTGGATTTCCGACGGATTCGAGTGCTTCCAAGCGGTGCGCCACCATCTCGGCGAGCGCCGATTCGCTGGTGCCCCAGGTTTTCAAAGAACGCGACGTGATGACCGACGTCTCGCCGCTGCGCGCCAAAAGGTCTGGGAGCACCTGTTCGGCAATCATCTTTTGCATTTCATAAGGCACCCCGGGGACCGCGTAGATCACTTTGGCGCCAACCTCGCACCGCAAACCCGGTGCAGTACCAATCGGGTTGGGGATCGCCGCACCACCGGCCGGAATGTCAGCTTGACGCAAATTATTCTGCGGCATGTCACGGAGGCGCACCTTGAACATCGCCGCAATCCCCTCGGCGAGTGCATCGTCACGCACTAACTCGACACCCATAACTTCGGCGATTGCATCACGGGTCAGGTCGTCTTGCGTGGGCCCAAGGCCACCACAAATAATTAACGCATCAGTACGTTCCAGCATGTCGTGAATCGCCGAAACAATTCGGTGTTGGTTATCGCCGAGCGCCCGATGTTCAAAGTTGTCGAGACCGTAGAGCGCAAGTTGTTCGCCGATCCACGCCGAATTGGTGTCGACGATTTGCCCCAAGAGCAGCTCTGTACCGATCGCCAAGACATCACAACGCATAGCTCTACCTTCGTTCCCAATTGACATAACCGCGCTGCAAGATTTGAACGCCCGAAATGACTGTGAGCGCTACCGCAACGATCAGCACGAATTGTTGCCAACCAACAAATGACTCGGTCCAGGGCAGCAGCACAAAGCCGATCGAACTGTATTGCGCGAACGCTTTCCACTTGCCGAGGCGCAACGCAGGCATGACGACTCCTCGCCGTCCCGCAACTGATCGGTAGAGCGAGATGCCCAACTCACGCACGGTGATCGCGCCGACTGCCCACCACCAAATATCTCCGCGGTCGGCCATCACACCCATCCCACCCAACACAATCACTTTGTCGGCCACTGGGTCGAGAAATGCGCCGCTGCGAGTCGCACCTTGACGACGGGCAATCCAACCATCCAGGCTGTCACTTGTTGTCACAGCGAACCACAAACCAACAGTCAACCAACCCGCGCCACGATCATGCATCAGCAACAAAGCTGGTGCGGCGACGAGAATTCGTGTCATCGTCACAGCGTTCGCCGGAGTCGCCAGCGCGCTTTGCCCAAATCGCTTCGACGTTTCGGTCGCGCTCACTTCACACCAACATTCGCGGCAACCTCACCAAAGAGATCCGGGCCCTCACAACCAGTAATGCGCGCAGCTAAGACAACACCAGCGTGCAAAGACGGATCAGGTTCCAAGCGCACCACGCCGTCGATCTCTGGTGACTCACGAAACGTTCGGCCGATCCAGTGGTCATCTTCGTCGAGCCCATCAACAAGCACGGCTTGGACGGTTCCGAGCAGTGCCTGCCTGGAAGCTGCGGTGATGGGCTCCTGCACAGCGTGCAGTTCTCCAAGCCGCTCACGAATGACGTCAGCGTCGACTGCGCCGTCGAGTGCCACGGCGGTCGTGCCATCTTCTTGGGAGTACGAGAAGAATCCCGCCCAATCCAGCTGCGCGGCATCGAGAAAACTCAACATTTCCGAATGCATCGATTCGGTCTCACCGGGGAACCCACAAATGAACGACGACCGAAACACGGCATCCGGTTGAGCCGCTCGAATAGCCGCAATCGAATCCAAAAATTGGGCGCCGCTTCCCCACCGTTTCATACGAGCGAGCAAGGGTCGAGACGCATGCTGCAACGACAAATCGAAGTACGGCACCACGCTCGGCAGCTCAAGCATGGTCGATACCAACGGATCACGCACCTCCGACGGGTAGAGGTACAGCAATCGAATACGTTCAAGCCCTTCAGAACGCAATTGGTCGAGGTCCACGAGCAGCGGGGTTAGCGCACCGGGCGCATCTATATCGCGGCCGTACCAAGCAAGGTCTTGCGCAACGAGCACTATTTCACGTACGCCGTCAGCGACCAAGCCGCGAGCTTCGTTGACTACTGAATCAGTGGAACGCGACCGCTGCTTGCCGCGGAAGGTGGGGATCGCGCAAAAGGCACAGGCCCGATCACAACCTTCAGCAACCTTCAGGTACGCCCAGGGAGTTTGCGATTTCGGCCGCGGCAACTCGAGCAGATCGCGCACACCGACTGGTTTTCGCCGCATTGTGACTGGCTGATCGAGTTGATTGATCGGCTGGAACGACGCCGGGAGCATTCCAACCGCTTGCGCGATCGACCCCGCTCCCGCGAATCCGATCACTGCGTCCACTTCCGGCAGCGCCGCCGCGAGTTCGTTGCCGTACCGCTCAGCCATACACCCTGTCGCAACTACCTTGGCACCCGATTTTCGGGCCGCGCTCAGCCCCAATACGACATCGATAGATTCCTCACGAGCAGCCTCAATGAATGCGCACGTATTCACGACCACCAAATCGGCCGACGCGGCGCTCTCGGCCACCGTCAGGCCGTCGGCCATGAGAGCCGCCATCACCTTTTCGGAATCGACGGCATTCTTCGGGCATCCGAGCGTCTCAACCCAAAATCGCTGCGCGGTCACCGGGGCAGGCTACAAGTTGACTGTCATCAACCTGTTGACCAAGCGGCACCTAGTCGCGGACCTGGATTTCGTCGAGTTCCTCAACAGACATGAGTACCGTACGAGGCTTCGAGCCCTCCGAAGGACCAACCACCCCGCGGTTCTCCAACAGGTCCATGATCCGGCCGGCACGCGCGAACCCGACTCGCAGTTTGCGTTGCAACATTGACGTACTGCCAAGTTGGCCGCGCACAACAAGGTCCATGGCCTGCTCTAAGAGATCATCGCCTTCGCCATCGTCGAAGAAACCACCACCGCTGGCACCCTCTTCGACGCCCTGTACACCTTCGACAAAGTTGGGTTGTTGCACTTGGCGCCGCCAGTGTCCAACGACCTTACGGACACACTCTTCATCGACCCAGGCAGCTTGAATGCGTTCCGACTTCGATGACGACGCCGCGAGCAGCAGCATGTCACCTTTACCGACCAGTTTTTCGGCTCCAGGTTGGTCGAGAATCACTCGCGAGTCGGTGATGCTGCTCACCGCAAACGCCAACCGGCTCGGGATATTGGCTTTGATCACACCGGTAATCACATCAACCGATGGGCGCTGGGTAGCAATGACAAGGTGAATACCGACGGCTCTCGCCATTTGGGCGAGGCGTGCGATGCTGTGTTCGACGTCGCGGGCGGCAACCATCATGAGGTCGGCAAGTTCATCGACCACAATGACGATGAATGCCAAACGGTCGTAATTCTTGCCGCCCATTTCATCAGGGTTTTGCGCGGTTGGTAGATCGCCGCGATCCCACATTGAGTTGTACCCGGCGATATCGCGCACGCCCACTTCAGCAAGTAGGTCGTAGCGCATCTCCATTTCGCGCACCGCCCACTCCAAAGCGTTGGCGGCCTTCTTCGGGTTGACTACGACCTCAGTGAGCAAGTGCGGGACGTTGTTGTATTGCCCCATTTCCACGCGCTTCGGGTCGACCAAAATCAGCCGCACCTGATCCGGGGTGGCGCGCATCAAGATCGACGTCACGATCGAGTTGATACAACTTGATTTCCCAGCGCCCGTCTGCCCAGCGATCAACACATGTGGAAACGTTGCCAGGTTCGCCATTACCGAAAGTCCGGCGATGTCTCGCCCCAGGCCAACTTGCAACGGATGGGTCGCGGCGCGCGCATCTTCACTATTCAAAATGTCGCCAAGAGTGATAATGGGCCGTACCTTGTTCGGTACTTCCACACCGATCGCGCTGCGGCCCGGAATCGGAGCCAAAATGCGCACGTCGTGGCTCGCCATCGCGTAGGCGATCTCTTTCGAAAGATTCGTGACTTTGCTGACCTTGACTCCCGGCGCGAGCTCGAGTTCATAGCGGCTCACCGTTGGTCCGATGGTACGACCAATCAACCGTGCGTCAACACCGAACTCGCGCAGGGTCGCTTCGAGCACTTCACCGCCTGCGTCGATGAGTCGCTCATCGACTTGTTTGCCACTGCCACGCTTGAGCATCGACATCGCCGGAAGTTTCCACTCACTCGGCTTGTACCCCGGCCCAAGATCGAGCGTCACCTGCCCGACTTCGTCGAAATCTCCTTCGATTTCGGCGTCGCCGAGCTCCGCCAATGCTTCGTCGTCCTCTTCGTCTTCGTCTTCTTCGTACTCTTCGTCTTCGTCTTCGGCCTCGTATTCGTACTCGTACTCCTCGTCGTCCTCAACCTCTTCGTCTTCGTCTTGTTCTTCGGCACTGAGATCGAGCTCGTCCTCGCGGAAATACGCGGCGTCTTCGAGGTCGTCGTACAGTGCGACGCGTTGTTGACGATCGACGCGACTCCTCGTTGGAGCATCCGTTTCGTATTCCGCAAGCACAACCTCGTCATCTAAGTCGTGCGCATCATGATCTCGTACGCGGAGATCGAGGAGCTCACGAAGTTGCGCGCCGAGCCATCCGAACGACAGTGCGATTCCGTGTGCAAGCTGGCGCAGGGTGATCCCGCCAACCAGAAGTACGCCGAGCAAGACCGCGGCACCCAATACGATTCCCGCGCCGATCGTGCCCGCGATCGAGCCAATCCCTTCGCCCACCAGCGCGCCAGCTACGCCGCCAGCGCTCCGCAACTTATCGACGCCATGACCACTCGACAGCTTGCCGGCACTCAAGTGCCACAAACCAGTAACGGCGAATATCGTCAACGTCGCTCCGATACCCACCCTCCAGCCGCGGCGTTGTTCGTTTTCCAGGTCTTCGTCTTCACCTCGGCGCAATAACAAGGCCGCGGTCACCGAGAACGCGGCCAGCGGAACGAGGAATCGGCCCCTGCCGAACATCGCTCCGAACAAGGTGTCCATCCCACTACCCAACGGACCGGCGGCGCGGGTATACACACCCAACGCGACCAGCACGCCAACCAGCGCGGCAGCAATCGCGGCGGCATCGCTGCGGTGCGTTGCCAACTGCTCGTTGAGCGCCTCGCGCGTGCCTTCAAAGCGAGGGGCTCGTGCCGCCTTTGCCCGCGTCCGAGCCGACGCTGCTCGCGCCTTGGATTGTTTCGACTTGCGTCGCGCCGCGGGGCGGCGCTTTGTTGCTGTCGCCATAGACGCCCACCGTAACACTGACAACAACTACAACATGAGCATCGTTTGCCCACATTTGGCAAGAAACCGCAGTTACATCACATATCCACCGTCGACGGGATACACCTGTCCGGTGATCCATTCTGCGTGGTCAGACGCCAAGAATGCGACCAGAGGAGCGGGGTCAGTCGTGCGCCCGACCCGCGGAATCGCGTACGGCCGCGTCATTTTCGCTTCAAAGGTTGGATCGTTGTCCAGCACATCGATCATCGGGCCGGTCTTCATCGCACCTAGGGACACACAATTCACGGTGACTCCGTGACGACCGACTTCCGCGGCAAGCCCGCGAGAAAACCCCATCGAAGCAGCCTTCGCCGCGCCGTACACAACCTGATATCGCTCCCCTTTGCGACCGGCATCCGAGACGATTGTGACCACTCTCCCCCACTGCGCATCAATCATGGCCCCCACATAGGCATGCGTGACGTGCAGCACCGAACCGAAATTCAGCCAGATCGACAGGTCCCAGTCGCGGGGTTCCGTGGCGACAAACTTCTTCAGTTGAAATCCTCCGACCGGGATTCCAACATTGTTGATCAAAATATCGACTGGTCCGGTTTCGGCTCGCATGCGCAATACTTTTGCCGGGCTAGTTACATCGGCCTTCACCGGCGTTGCCGTTCCCGCGCCGAGCGTGTTCAGCTCGTGTGCAACTGCGCCAGCACGGTCCGCGCTGATGTCGTTGACCCACACATGCGCGCCCGCCAAAACCAACGATCGCCCGATCTCCGCGCCGACGCCATTACCGCCGCCAGTGATGAGCGCAGTGCGGCCAGCTAACGAAATTTCGAGCACCATGGTCCAGGACCGTACCAGCGGATGCCCGAACGCGACTATGTCCCCGCCGCAGTTGCATCAGAGCAACCGCGACGGGGACATAGGCAGTATCACTACGCGGAAGCGCGATCCTTCGCGACCTCGTCGAGGGCTTCGTATTCCTCACCTGTGTCGGCCCAGTCCTCAAACTGAATCACGCCGATCTCAGTGAACCGTTCCCGCAACCAGCCGTCGCCGGCATCGAGCAGGCCAAGCTTCTTGCAGTTGGGCACGATCTTCGAGAACAGCAGACCCTGGAACTGAGCGCGGCTCTCGTCGAGCAACACCAGTTCGAGCGCTTCTTTGACGGGAACACCCATACGTTCCCACACTTCTTGTTGCAAGAAACGGTCACGCATGCGCACCGCGGCCTCAAAAGCAAACTCTTGACGCTCGCGGATCTCGGCACCACTGAGTTCCTTGTAGTACTCCTGCAACGACAACACGCCGAACGCGACGTGACGGGCCTCGTCGCTCATGACGTAGCGAAGCAGCTTTTTCAACAACGGCTCGGTTGTCATCTGTTGCATGAAACCGAACGCCGCCAAGGCAAGACCTTCGACCATGATTTGCATGCCGAGATACGTCATGTCCCATCGACTGTCCATCAAAATGTCGTCGAGCAGCATACGAAGGTGGGCATTGATTGGATAGTGCCCATCGAGCTTTTCGTTCAAGTACCGGCTAAATACCTCGACGTGACGAGCCTCATCCATGACCTGCGTTGACGCGTAATACTTGGCGTCGATCCACGGCACAGTCTCGACGATTCGAGCGGTACACAAAAGTGCGCCTTGCTCGCCGTGCAAGAACTGGCTCATCGTCCAGTTATTGCCCTCAATCGCGAGTTGCGTCCATTCTTTTTCTGTCCACTTACCAAACGATGTGTGGCTCAAATCGTTGTCTTGAAAAAACATTCGCCCGTTCGCCTCGGCGTTGTTCAACACGACCTTTTCGATGTCGACGTCAATCGACCAGTCAAGGTCTGTCGTTACATTCCACTGCGATGTCTTGGCCTTTTCATACAACTTCGACAACGCCGGACGGCTGCGTTCGTAGTTCCAGGTGAAGTCGGAGTTGAAGTCGCTCTTCACCGCATGCGAAATCGCATCGACATCCGAGTTCGTGATCGCCAGGATCGCCTCAAGATCGTTAACGTCTGCACGTCCGATAAGAGACTCGTAGTTGGTGTCAGCCATTGCAGTTACCTCATGTTGGTAGGGAGCTTGATCAACCCGGGCACAACAAAATCGTGCACAAGTTGGTGGACAGAAATTGGATCGGTCAGTAGCGAAATCTGGGTGTGCGTCAAATGCGACAGCACAATTCGCGCGGCAAGTTCTCCAGCACGACCCGCTGCATCTTCAACGAGCCACCGCGAGTAGAGCTTCACGCCGAGGTCGCTTGCGAGCGCCAGACCGAAGTCGGCCTGCTCAAACGCCAAGTGCGGCATAATCGCTTCGGGCTCATGAGCCAGCACAAACTGCAACGCAGCGATCGAGTCGAGCCGCCGAGCGGCGGTCAAAATCGTGGCACACAACGCCTGGCCCAACGACCCAAAAGGATCAACTGCCAACTCCGTCGCCAATGCCAAAGCTGCCAATTCGCGCTCAACGACGGCACCAAGAATCGCAGGCTTATTCGGGAAGTTGCGATACATCGTGGCCCGGCTGCATCCCGCCGCTTTAGCGATGTCGTCCATTGTCGTCTTCGCAACCCCATAACGGGCCACGCACTCCAATGCCGCATCCAGAATTCGCGTCGAAACCGATTCTGCTGTCACATCCACGAATTCGGTATCGACTCCCCCCGGAACCATCTTGAGACAATGACCCACAAAACGTCTCACTGTCAAGGTGTCGCATGTCACAGTTGTCTATCGTGCCTACTTTCGTCCGGCCCTGCGAGCATGCTCCGGACTCACTCACACACTCACTCACTCACTGCGCTCGCCTCGGAGTAAGCCGAGTGGCCCGACCAGTCCAACAAGCCCTACTCCATCTGGCTTACTCCAAGATTCCGCCGAGGATTTCGTGACGCACGAGGTCTTCAAGCATCTCAGGGTTATCTGGATCCCACCGGCCGGCGCCACCGATGAACGACAGCACCATGCGTGCCATGTAGTCACAGGCCCGCGCAACGTCCAGATCACTGCGC
>SXHN01000074.1 GCA_005773635.1 Actinomycetota bacterium | reverse complement strand
CTCCCCCTACGCCTCAGCCCAGACCTACACCAAAAAAGGTGGAGTCCTCATCGTCGGAGACTCCACCGCCCACTCCATCTACCCAGGCCTCGCACGCGCCAACCTCAAAATCAACGAATCCTGGGCACCCGGTTGCCGACTACTCAAAGGCCGGACACTCTCGAAAAAAGGGATCGAAGATTGTGACTGGGAGACGAAATGGTCAGCGGCGGTGCACACGTTCCAGCCTTCGGTCGTGGTCTTGGTCTTCGGCAGCTGGGAGCTCTACGACCTAGTTCCTCGCGCATCAAGCACGAGTATTGAGCCGGGTTCGACGCAATGGAACGCACTGTTTACGCAGGCCGTGACATCCGCGATCTCCAAACTTACGAACGAAGGGGCGCGCGTCATCCTGCCAAGCATCCCCTGTTTCGGCAAGAACGGACAATCCGGATCTGGACCGCGATCATCAACAAATGTCGAACGGGTCATCGCAGCGAACCGCGTGCTGGGCCAGATCGCACAGCGTCACCCGGCCGTGGTGCATCCGGACATGTTTTCGTATTTGTGCCCGAACGGCGAATTTCAACGCGGCCTTGGCAACGTCAAAGATGTACGACCCGACGGCGTCCACTTCGGAACCGCCGGATCCAAGCTCATCGCCGCCTGGCTACTCCCCCACATCCAAGCCGCGGCGCCCGATCGGAATTTATTCACCGGAACACGCCGCGCCGAACTCTACGTGAATGTCTATGGTGACGATCACCTTGCCGAAACCAAGACAATCATCGAAAAGAACTTCGAATCAGTTCCATTCGTGACCATCAAAGTACGAGCGCTCACCGCTGGTTCTCTTTGTGATTTCAACGAACTGCTTCGCAAAGACATCGAAGTAATGCCACCGAACCTCATCGTACTTTCCGAGACTGGCAATGCATCCGCCAAATGCTCAGTCAATCCGAACCCCGATGGAACAGACAAAACCGAGAATCAGGGCTTCTCGGAATACCGTGACGCTGCAAGAACGTTCTTCGGTCTCACGGGGAATATACCGACCATGGTTTTCGATCCGCCGAGAGTCGAAAATGAGATCGCCACATCGCGGCTACTCGAGCTCGGTGAGATCCTTCGCGATGAAGGAAAGCTGCGCCAAAATGTGAACTTCTCTTCGATACTGCGCGACAGCTTCGGCGGCGATTCCTGGCTTCCGACATCGGCGTGCCTGCCAAATGAGACCTCTGACAAGGGCTGCCGCAATGGACAAATTGTGGTGCGAGCTCCAAACGGCATTGATTTCTGTCCACGGAGCTACAACAAGATCAGCGACCTCGCCGCGGGGTGCCCTGAGTATTCGTCAGGCGCTCTGCGGTATTCAACCGTCATGACTCGAATAACGCTGGCTGCAGTCAAGATCCTCCAATCACAGCCAAGTAGTGATCCTCAATGACTTCTCGCTGCCCTATTTCGTGTTCGAGGGTATGGGATCGAGTGATGGACTGGCTACGGTGCCGTTGATGAAATACACCTGAGGCAGTTCGCTTCCAGCCGTCGCCAACTTCGGCGGAACGTTCATGATGAAAATTCCGTCGTTGCGATCAGCGAACTTCGTGACTCGCGATACTGCAATGATTTTGCCGTTGAGCACGATTGCTACCGGGCGCGACCCATTGAGATTGTTGATGATGCCGCCACCGTAAGCCCAGGGGATCGAGGGCGCCTTCGGGTCGATGTTTTGCCACTTTTGCGGTTCCGCGATCGTGACGATGGCGTCGCCAGGCTCGTCGCTGATCATCGCGGCGGCATCTTGGCCCACGAGTTCGCCGAACTCGATACTGCGATAGATCCGCAAATCTGGATCCCCGGAAGCACTGACCGCCTTCTTGGCGATCGCTGTGGCAAATCCCGCGGCTCCATCAAACTCTAAAAAGCCTTTGCCTTCTGGCGCTTTCAGAAACCGATCAATCTCAAGTGCGTACGCACCCCACTGATACATGCGTCGTTGACCTTCGGGCCGTTTCGTCGCCGCAAGCAGCGATTGCCCATCAATCTGGTTGGGAATCTTGGCGTCGATCGCGTCGGCGATCGTCGGCAAGATATCGATCGTCAACGCAGGTCGGTCATCGACTAAGCCTTGGGTCTGCCCAGGTAGTTTGACAAACAGCGGCACCCACATCACATCGGCGTAGTTCTTATTCGAAACACTCCGCAATGGTTCTTTATCTTGAAACGCCACTCCGTGATCAGCAGTCACCACAAACAGCGTCTCGTCGTACGCTCCGACGCGTTTCATCTTGTCAACGGTTTGACCGACGAGCGTGTCTACGGCTTGCAGCTGAATGAGGTAGCGACGATAAGCATGTTCGGCGGAGGTGGCGTCGCTCCATTCAAGATACTTCGCGCCGGGAATGTCGCCGACCGCTTCAGAATCTTGCAAATCCTTGTTGTAATGCCACGGTTGGTGCGGAAGCTCTACGTGCACCCAGTCGAGCACTCGATCGCCGCCAGGCTTGATCGAAGTCAAGAACTTGCGGTACGTCCTCATCGATGCCAACGCGGCGTCACCCGTGTTGAACGCAAACGACGTGCGCTTCGGTGCTGCGAAATCTTGCCATAACTTCACACTGTTACTGATCAAGGATGACAAACCGCTACCCGATTGTTGCGACTCGCACAGTCGTTCCGGGCACAAACGAGTGACAGCTTCATGCACGTTGAGCTTGTAGTCGTTACCCAGAAGCGTGAACAAGTTGTCGGGGTAATCACCAACCGACGGCGCCGCCTTTTCTTTGTAAGGGTACTTACCCGTCAGAATTGCCGGCACGGCCAAACTCGTGTAGGGCGAGACGGTCGTGGTGTTGCGGTACCAATTGGATTCGTCGGCGAGCTTCGCGAAGTTGGGGAACAGCTCTTGATCGATCCTGCCATTGCCATCGAGCAACGACGAAACTGGGAATTCGTCGAGCTGCAGAAACACGATGCGTTTCGGTGATCGTACCGATGCGCTCGATACTGAACCATCGCCACCAAACGCCACATCGGTGACCGGTGAGGCGACCAGAAACAGCACGAGGTACACGGGCGGTGCAAATGCGAGATACCGAAGGAACTGCTTCACCAATCGGCGCGGCACAATGAAAACACCAGCACCGATCCCGAAGAGCACACCAATCCAGATCAGCGCAGTCGGGCTGAGCTCGGTTTGCTGTTTCAACAATTCGACGGCGAAAACTCCGGCAAGTAACGCCATGGCGCATAGGTGTAGGTAGTGACGCGCCTTCGGCATAAAGGCGGCGACCAACATTTCGACGCACCACAGCACAAGCGGCGGAATCAGGACCACAAGCAAGGCCAACAACACCACTTCGAGTGCCGAGGCATCACTCGTGACAAACAGCCCAACGTTCTTGCCAAGGAGGTCGAGCAGTGGCTGCGCAATGACGAGACCGCACAATGCGAACAGTTCGAGGAATGCTCGCAGATTCGGGCGGCGACCGTCTTCAGATGGAGCAATCATGCGAGTGAGCCAGTTGGGGCCGCGCGCCGCAGGATCCCGCAAGTTGTTGTTCGCTACCGCGACGCGACTGGCCTTGGTGAGCCGATGCGACAACTTGATGAGCGGCTTCTCGACCAGGAAGTAGCTCAGCGTCGCGGCCGGCAACGTGATCGCGAGCACGACCGCGAGCCAAACGAAAACATCCAACGCCAACGAATCCTCTTGCGTCCAGCGCACGACTTGTTCCACCGCAATGAGATGGAAGAGGTAAATACCGAAGGAAATCGTGCCCAACCCGTGCATCACCCGGCTCCGCAGTACGCGACGAATGAGGCCTCTATCAGGTTGCCCGAATACGGCAGGCAGCAACAAGAAGAACGCAACTATTCCGTACGTAAATGCGATGCCAAACGATTGGATTCGTGTGACCTTGGTGAACACACTCACTGGCAGGTGCAATTGTAGAGCGACCCAATACGTTTGCAGCGCGATGAGCCACGATGCCCAAGCATTGTCGGCAAGCATCTGTGCAACCCAGGGCAGTTGGTGGCCCATTGCGAGCCACGCACTGCCCACTGCGAGCAACATTCCGAACGCAAACCAATCGAGATACGCGGGCAGCCACGACGTGATCTGATCAAATGGGAACCAGTCGCCGTAACGCCCCTTCGTTGGCTTGTTGAACCACAGCGCCCACACACGTGTGGCCATCGCCACGACGTACATCGCCAAAAGCCCCAGCAACTGGCGGCGCAACTTCGCTTGGATGGTGGCGCCCGGGTCGCGATGCCGCAGCCAGTTCGCGAATACCGGCAACGCCAAATAAAACGAGAGCTCAATCACCAACGTCCACTCGACACCAATTCCGGTCAGGAGGTGCCCGCGGCGATAGTTCTGCATCAGCAAATAGCTACTGAAATAGTCGCCCGCACCCGTGATCAGCCGAACTTTGGTGGCACCCAACGCGACGATCGCAACGGTGAGCGCGAGCCAATAGCCAGGGAGAATCCGCAAGAAGCGCCGCGTGAGATACGAGTTCACCCGGGGCGGCGCATCGCCACGAAAGTGCGAAAGCACAAACGGCCGATAGAGCAGGACACCGCTGATCACGAAGAACGTCGACACGCCAAAATTACCGAGGCGATTGATCCACTCCCACGTGGCGAACTCCAAAGATCGCTCGTTGTAGTTGATCACTGTGTGATACACAACGACGGCAATCGCGGCGATTGCTCGCAGTCCGTCGATACTGTCGAAGCGCCGCACTCCCGCGCCCCCGTCGGTGGCGGCGGGCGCGCCAACCGATGCAGGAATGGTCATAGCCGCGCTCCGATCGGAGCGAGTACGAATTCTGACCATTTGGCGGTGGTTGCCAACGGGTCGGTTTCGACAACCAGCCCGGCACCGGTTTCGCTCTGTAACTCATCAACGTCAAACTTCAACGCTTCCACGCCATTGATATACGCGATCGCTTTGTTGCCTGCGAGTTGCACCGACACCGTCGTACCCGCTGACGTGGGCTGGATACCGAGCGTGCCAACTTTTGTGACCGTGCCATTGACAACCCTGAAGACGTTCCAAGTGCCAAATCCGATCGCGGCCTCGACGCGCCAACAGTTGTTTGCATCCTTGCATCGAAACGCGATTCCCATTGCTTGTTGTGGTCGATAGATGGTGGCTTGCACGATTCCATCTGACGAGGCTCCATCCACGAGGGCAAGGTTGGCGCCGAGCGTGACGCTTTCAGTTACTTGCGCGTGCTTGGCTTTTACTGCCCACGTGCCCTTGATGGGGTTCCAAGGCTCGCCCATTACATCGCCGTCAGCACGGTCGAACGTGTCATAGAAGGTCGCCTCGGCGACATCGACAATGCCAGCGCCCTTCACAACCGTCACCGCGAAGTTCGACCAGCGAGCGACCCCCGCGCTCGCGGGCTCCCGCAAAGAAATCCCCGCGCCGTCGTCGTCTTTGAAAGTCGCATCATCTATCGCGGTAACCCGCTCACCGTCGATGAAAAAGGTGAGCACCGACCCATTCATCTCTACTGCAATCTCCGTATCGTCTGCTACCGATACCGTGCCCAGTCGCGCCGCTATCGTCTCGGTGCCATTTTCGACCTTGATCACATTCCAGGTCCCAAACTGCGGAACGGCCTCCACACGCCAACAATTCAGAACACTTTGGCACCGAAACACAAGGCCAAAGCCGGGCGCCATTTTGGCAGCAGAAACCGCAACCCGCCCATCGGCGGTACCGCCGCGAAGCGTCGCCATCGCGACCGACTTTTCAGGCACCGCGACATATGCCTGACCCTGATTGACACCCCAGACGCCGCCGATCGCTTGCCATTGGGCCCCAGTGGCAGTGGAGCCAAGTGACAGCGGCGAATCCCCACGATCAAATGTGTCTTCGATACCGGGATCTGGAGGGAGGTCGCCACCCTGCGGCGGTGCCGTAATAATCGACGGCGGCTTCGCAACCGTTGTCTGCTTCGTCACCGAATCGAGTAACAGCCCGACCGCGAACAGGCCCATTACCACCATTGCGAGCAGCACTGCGCCGTCTCGTCGGCGCCCGTCCACGGTCACTGGACCAGCCTCACTGGGCAAACTCACTGGGCAAACTCACTGGACAAACTCACTGGGCGCGACACGCAAAGGCGTCGATGCCACAACGGCGAGGGTATGGCGCGCTGGTGTGCAAAGTGTTTGGCTCCATATGTGCGTACCCACAACGACAACGATTGGTTGCACATTACGCCCAACCGCCGAGGATGTATGGTCAGCGGCGATCCAGTGTGGCAACTGGCGCAACCGCGCCCGAATTCACCGCAAACTTCGGGTGAACCCTTGACGCACGTATCGGCGATTTCTTAGTCTGCAGCAGTTCAACAATAGGTGTCGGAGGCGAGAGCAGATCGTGAAGCGCGTCCGGAGCGGCTCGGCCATCTGTGCCCTCGCGGTCATCACATTGGCAATACCACTGATCGTGGCCCGCCACCACGGGGCCTACGGCGCAGTGCGCGGTGACGACTGGTCATACCTGCGCACTCTGTTCCATTGGGTCGACACCGGCCAGCTCGACTTCAACAATTGGGTCTCGATGACGCTGATCGGGCAGCTCGTCGTGGCTGCACCAGTTGCGTGGATCCGACCTAACAGCATCGCCGCACTACAGACCCTCAACGCGGTCTGGGGCTTCATCGGAATTGTGCTCGTCTTTTTCGTAACGCTACGGCTTACACATCGTCACAGTTACGCGTTTGGTCTGGCCCTACTTCTTGGCACAACTCCATTGTGGGGTGTGCTGAGCGTTGGCTTCATGACCGATGTGCCCGCGCTCACGATGGCCATAGCCACGATCGCGCTCGGCATACGAGCGGTGAACGGCACCGCTGTGGCGTCGCGATATCTATGGGCTGCCATCGCAACCGCGGTATGCGCATTTACTGTGCGCGAATACGCAATCATTCCTGGCGTCGCGGCTGTCATCGTTGCAGTACTACGTACCCGTTCCGATGCCACAGCCTCGCCAAGGTTGCGAACAATCGTAATTACCTCACTCGCTGCGCTCATCACTTGTCTTGCGATCATGGCCTGGTGGCGCACAGTGCCCAACGGCAAAGCCCTCACCCCACATTTTCCAGACGGCCATTCAATTCGCACACTGTTTTACAAAGGTGCCGGAATTCCGCGTTTGTTGGGCTTGCTCCTGCTTCCCGCAATCATCATGGCGGGCCCGGTTCGCATAGTACGTACCGCATTTGCGACCCAAAAAGATTCCGCGTTCTTCCTCACCGTGTTTGTCACCTTTGCCTTCGCGTTCTCGGGAATCAGTGGCCCTCGAATTGCGTTCGCAGGCAACTACATGTCGCCCGACGGTGCGCTCGCGCAGAGTGTCGGCCGAGGCCGACGACCCGACCTCATTTCGGCACCATTCTGGAACCTGCTTGTAATGATCGGAAGTGTCGGAGCCGTGTTGCTGGTGATCGCCGCGTTCCCGACGGCGCACGCGCTGTTCACGCGGATTCGCACTCGCGACGCTGAGATTCGCGATCCCGTCGCTGCATTGCTGGGCTTTGCAGTCTTCGGATACGCATCGATTTACGTGTTCGCGGCCGCCGTTGGGCTTCCGCTCTACGACCGCTACGCAATACCCCTGGTGCCGATAATCGGCATCCTGCTGCTGCGTCGCTCCCAAGTATCGGATCGTGCTGAAAGGCCCATGCGGAAATCATCGGCGCACCGACGCACTCGCAAGTGGGCGGCGGTCGGCGTGCTCGTGTCGCTCATGGCGCTCGGATACGTCTACACCGCAGACTCCGCGTCCTACGACGGCGCGCGATGGGATGTCGCTCGCGCTACGCATGAGAAATACAAGATCGCGAACCGTGACATTGGCGGCAGCTTCGAATGGGTAAATTTCTACGCAGCGACTCCCGGCACCGGTGTGCGTAAACGTGAAAAGTTTTGTGTACGAGTGACGCTGTTGCAGACGAAACGCGCTCCGGTGAGCGCGCTCAAAGGAGTCAGCCGTATGTACCGCCCACCGTTACATCGCCCGATGACAGTCGCTGCACTTCGCGAGGCGAAGCCATGCAAACATTCGCCAGCGATCGCGCCATTCCCAAACATGGCTGCTGCGCCTGTATCGGTCCATTCGCAACGATGACCACCGCTCCCGTTTCGCGTCGCCCGCCCACGCTGTACGGCTTGAGCAGTGAACATCGTTCGCGCATTGGGCGGCTTTTGTTCGCAACGATCGCGTACCTACCGCTGTTGCTCACATCACCCGGTCGTGTGGTTGCTGATACGAAGTCGTACCTCTACCTCGACCCTGGCCGTCTCCTCGCGAGTGCAGGATCGATGTGGGATCCCAAGATTGGTCTGGGCACCTCAAGCCACCAGACCATCGGATATTTATTCCCAATGGGACCGTTTTATTGGGTTACCCAAGAACTGCTCGGGTTACCCGCGTGGGTAGCACAACGAATCTGGCTCGGTACGCTCTTATTCGCAGCAGGAATGGGTATGCGCTTTTTGCTGCGCACCCTTTCGATCTCGGGCCCAGGCGTGCCGGTGGCCATGTTGGCGTACGCTTTCACCCCGTACGCGTTGGAATATTCGTCGCGTCTAAGCGTGTTGCTCGGGCCTTGGTCTGCACTTCCATGGCTCACCGCATTGGTGATCCTGTCGCTGCGCGTGGGCGGTTGGAAGTACCCCGCGTTGTTCGCACTGACGTTACAACTCGTGAGTTCCGTAAACGCGAGCGCAGTGATTTTCGCGCTCATTGGGCCCGCGTTGTGGTTCCCCTACGCGCTATTCATCAGCCGTGAAGCGACGTGGCGTCGCACATGGTCCGTGGCCTGGCGCATCGGGGCCCTCACGCTTACGACCTCCCTGTGGTGGATGAGCGGTCTGTGGATTGAGGGCAAATACGGTCTCAATATTTTGCGATTCACCGAATCAATAAAGACTGTCTCCGCCACGTCTTACCCATATGAAGTGTTGCGCGGGCTCGGGTATTGGTTTTTCTACGGTCGTGATCGCGTCGGCCAATGGAATGACGCGTACCTCGTCTATTCCCTGAACTCGTTCGTAATCTTCGCAAGCCTGGCGATCCCGGCGCTCGCGATGCTCAACGCGGTAATGATTCGATGGCGTCATCAGGTGTATTTCGCAGTGCTCACACTCGTGGGAGTGGCGATCGCCGTCGCGGCTTCGCCGTACGATCGCCCATCGCCGCTTGGTGGCATCTTTAAAAATTTCGCTAGCACTTCGACTGCTGGCTTCGCGTTGCGCAGCACAGCTCGGGCAACACCACTCGTCGCGATGGGGCTCGCCGCGTGTCTCGGCGCCGGACTCAGTGCCTTTGCGCAACATATGAACTCGCGCCGCAGTCCGCGCACCGGAATCTTTGCTGCGTTCGCGGTGGGAGTCTTGTGCCTCACCAACGCCGTTGGCGCGTGGAATGGGAGCTACTACAGCAAGTATCTCGAACGCGATGAGAAGCTTCCGCAATACTGGCTGGACGCGCTGCGAGATCTTGATGCCGAGCCTCACGACACCCGGGTGATGGCGCTCCCCGGAAGCGACTTCGCCGCCTACCGGTGGGGAAATACGATCGACCCCATCGAGCCCGGGCTGATCGATCGCCCGTACATCGCCCGCGAACTCGTACCTTGGGGTTCGGAGCCCACAGCAAACTTCGTGAACGCGTTCGATCGCCGCATGCAAGAACTCGCGCTTGAACCCACCGCAATCGCGCCAATCGCCAGGCTGATGAGCGTCGGCGACATCGTGCTTCGCATGGACCTCGAAACCGATCGCTTCGGCATCGCCCCTGCAGACATCGTTTGGGCCACCTTCACGCGCCAGAACATTCCTGGCACGCAGCCCGCGAAGCCGTATGGCGATGAGATTCCAGGCGAACTCACCTTTCCCGTGTTTGGCGATCTCGCACACCCGCCCTCGCAAGACGTTGATCCTCCACCAGTCGCCACCGTCGCGATCGACGACGCACAACCAATTGTCACAAGCCGATCCGGCGCGGCGCCCGTGGTGCTGTCTGGCGACGGTGAAGGGCTGGTCGATGCCGCCGCGGCGAATCTGATCGACGGGAAGCAAGTGGTGCTGTACTCCGCAACGTTCGAAGACCGCCCCCACGTATTGCGCTCATTGCCGAAAGACTCGTTGCTCATTGTCACCGATTCCAACCGCAGACGCGGCGTTCGTTGGGCTGGACTTTTTAGCAACTATGGCTATACCGAAGCCGCGAACGAAGTGGCCCTTCGCGAAGACCCACTCGATCAGCGCCTCGCCGTATTTCCTAACCAATCCACGACGGCCCAGACTGTAACCGAATTGATTGGTGTGAAATCACTGCAGGCGACCGGATACGGCTCTCCAGCATTCGGCTATACGATCGGAGACCGTCCCGCCGGAGCATTCGATGGCGATGTCGACACGGCATGGGTAGTGGACAACGGAGTAAACCCAACGCAACAGCGCCTCGAACTCGAGCTTGAGGATGCGATCACCACCGATCACATCAATCTTGTGCAACCTGAAGGCAGGTCTCTGTCACGGTACGTATCACAGGCCACGATTCGTTTTGATGGTGGCAAACCAATAACGGTCAGGCTTGGGCTTTCATCACGAGAAGAGGTCGGCGAAACATTCAATTTTCCTCGCACGACATTCAGCAAGTTCGAGCTCACCATCGACAAGGTTCGCCAGATCCCTGGCCTCTCACTCCTTACTCAAAACCCCATTGGATTTAGTGAGATTCGGCTGGTCGACATGAGCCAAGACAACGCGCCGATTCAGGTCGTTGAGGCCACAAGAATGCCGAACGATCTTCTAGAGTCGCTCGGGTCCGAGTCCGCGAGTCGCCCCCTCGTGTTCGTGATGAACCGTGAGAATGGCATGGACGGAAGAACGTTGATTCGTCGTTTCGATGTGCCGACTGCGAGGTCATTTGAACTGAGTGGATCTGCTCAAATCGGCACGTTCGCGAAGGACGACGCCATCGACCGCGCGCTCGGGTTGCGCGACGCGCAGCACGGCGGCGTCACCGCGACGTCCAGTCGTCGTTTGGGCGACCCGATCGCACGCGCGTCGTCAGCGATCGACGGCGACCCGACAACAGCGTGGAACACGCCGGTTGTCAAGATCGCGAATGTCAAGATGAAAGTGGAAGTCGGGCAACCGATCGTTGTGGATCATTTGAATCTCAAACTGATTGCCGACGGAAGGCATTCCATCCCGACGGAATTCGCAATTACTACCGCAGAAGGCCAGCGGCAAACGTTCAAGATTCCTCCGGTGGGCGACATCGCGCCCGCATCGGGATTGATCGACGCTCCAGTAAAATTCCCGGCGTTGAAATCAAAATCCTTTACGTTCGAAATCATCAGCTACGACCCCGTGGAACGCACCGGAACGGTAATGCCGGCTGCGATTGCAGAACTCGGTATCGCGGGGGTCCAACGCGATCAGTTGCCCGACCGGTTGCCAACTACTTGCAATACCGGCCTCATCGAAATCGACGGCGCGCCGTTCCCGGTGCGCGTGGCCGGCACTAGCGAGGACGCAGTACGCCAGCGTCCGCTCTCCATTACTCCATGCGAACGCACCGGCACCATCGATTTCAAGGTCGGCGAGCACACAGTGTCGTCGAAGATGAACCCGAACAACCCCAGCAACCCAACCGGCATCGACGTGACACGGTTGATCCTCTCGTCGGGTGCTGATGGTGCCGCCACACCCGCGGCCACCATCGCAGCAACGAGCCGATCAACGGCAACTGTCAATCCCGCACCCGAACTGAACATCACTCAGCAAACGCGCACCTCAATGACCATCGAGACCCGTGGCGCGCAACAGCCGTGGTGGCTTGTCTTGGGTCAAAGCATCAGCAAAGGTTGGGTCGCCAAAGTCAACGGCCAAGATCTGGGCCCGAGTGAATTAGTGAACGGTTATGCCAACGGCTGGCGTATTCCCGAAGACCAGTCGGGAAAGCCAATAATGATCAGTATCGAATGGACTCCGCAGCGAGTCGTCTCGCTGGCACTTTGGGGCTCCGCAGGTGCGAATCTCGGATGCCTTGCGATCGTCGGATTCTCAATCTGGCGTAAGCGACGCGACCCATTGCGCCGGTCCGCGGATTTGGCCCATGCCAACGACGAGGTCCATTGGCGCAATATTCACGAACCGCAAACGCCTTTTCCAACGTCGCTCGCTGCAATCGGCATTGCGTTCGGTTTCGCTGCGCTTGGCGTGCTGCTGGTCGCCCCCTGGGCCGGGCTCGTCATCGGAATCATGCTCGCGCTTTCAATGCGCAATCGCATCGCGTATCACGCGGTGCGCTATATGCCGTTCGTGATCATCGCGTCGGTCGCCGTGTACATGGCAACAAAGCAGATGTTTCAGCGCTACCCCCCTCGATTCGATTGGCCGACATTTTTCGAGCCCGCTCGAATACCAACATGGATCGCAGTACTCCTGTTCGCTGCACATGGGGTGATCAACGTCGTACGGCCAATCGCCACCACGAAAGACCGCGATGACTAACCCCGCCACGGTGAGTCAAGTCAACAACAGGTCGAACCGAATCTACGACGCACTGAGCGTCGGAGGTGTGCTACTCATCGGAGTTGCGATTCCGTTGCTGGTCGCGCGACATCACGGTGCCCTCAACATCCCTCGCTCCGATGACTGGTCGTACCTGCGCACCTTGTTTCGGTGGTCTGAGGACGGCAGGTGGGATTTCAACGGCTGGGTTTCGATGACTTTGTTCGGCCAAGTGGTCGCGACCCGCCCGATCGTTGAAATCTTCGGTAGCAGCATTGCGGCAGTGCGCATCTTTACGGCGTTGCTAGGAGGTCTCGGGCTCTGCGCCATGATCGCGACCGCCCGAAACCTTGGTATCGGGTTGCGACGGTCGGCGCTGATCGCCACCTGCGTCGCGGCGACCCCACTGTGGGGATCCCTCGCGAATACCTACATGACCGACGTACCAGCATTTGCAGCTCAGGCATTCACGATGTATTTCGCAGTGCGGGCTGTGCGGCGCGATGAGACCTTGATGCCGCTCCTGTGTGTAAGCGTGGCGTTCGGGGTGTGGGCAATTTCGATCCGCCAGTACGCGGGCGTCACCCTTATCGCGATCTTGATTATTTCCACGGTGTCGGCGCATCGAAGCAACGACGCCCGCAACATTCGCGGCGTTTGGACACTGAACGTGCTCGCAATGGCGGTAACCGGTGCCATTCTGGCCTTCGCGGGCTCGATTCCGCACCCCCAAACACTGTCACCAACGATTCCTAATGCATCATCACTCCAAGGTGCATTCGAAAGCGCAGGCGGTTTCGCCCGCATCGCCGGGCTGTCGATGATCCCCGTCATCATCAGCTGCGGACCGCGGCGAGTGTTGCGCCGCGCACAGGCCACCAATCCACAACTGACGAAAGTGATACTCATCGTCAGCAGTGGCCTGCTCGGTTTGTCGTACTTTTTCAAACCACGAATTCCATTCGTGGGCAATTACTTTGCCCGCCAAGGAGTCCTCGCCGACGACATCGTACGAGGAACACGGCCCAATGTGATTCCATGGTGGCTTTTTGATGCATGTGCCATCATCGGCACAGTCGGCGCGGTGGCGCTGTTCGTTGCGATGGTCCCGATGTTGCACGAACGCGGGCCACAGTTCCGGCAACGCAAGATCGAAGCTTTCGATCCGTGCGGCGCCATGCTCGGACTCAGCATGGTTGGGTTCCTCGGCGCATATGAACTCGCCATCATGGTCAACTTTCCGATGTTTGATCGCTACATGTTGCCGGCGCTGCCATTAGTGGGCATCCTTTACGCGCGCGCCGCGACGAAAGGTCATGGCGAGGCGGGTTCACAGCCACAGCCCACGCCCGCAAGCGCAGGCCGCCGGGTCGGCGTCGCGGTTTCCGCGGCGATGCTCATCGCATTGGGATTCGTGTATACCGATGAATCCGCGTCCTACGACGGCACACGTTGGGCGACCGCGGTGAAGGCCACACAGGTTGGCTTTGCAATCTCCGACATCGACGCGGGCTATGAATGGGTAGGATTTCGCCTCGACCGATCACCCCCATTTCGTCTCATCGGCAAGCCCGAAAGCTTTCGCAAAGCCACTAAGAACGCTTACCTCAAAGGTCTTTGCATCACTGTTGTCGTGAGTAATCGCGAACGGCCCGCGTCCACAGTCGCAGAAACCGTGAGCCGCGGCATCTTGCGTAAACCAGTGACGGTGTACGCAAAACGCCTCCCCGATACCGAGTGTTCGAGTGCAGCCGGGCCACTCGGCAACGACGTTAAGGTCCAACGCCCGTGACCCGACGGCAATCCACGGCACCGCGCGAATTGGTTCTGTTTCTGGAACTATTCGGGATCTGCGGTATCGCAGTTGCCCAACCCACGTTCGATTTGCTCGCCAAGAACGCTGCGCTTTTTATTGCGTGGCGAGCGAGCGGCTTCGAGATCGTCGCGCTGGCGCTATGTCTCGTGTTCGCCCCTGCGATGATGCTGTGGGCGGCGGGTGCCACAATCGGTGCTGTTTTCCCCCTCCGCCGCATGACAGTTCACGTGCTGTCGGTGGCCGCGGTATTGGGCGTGATCGCGCTCGAACTCCTCAAGTCGACATCGCTGGGGTATTGGCCACTTGTTGTCGGAGCCGTTACGATTGCAATCGCAGCCGCAGTTACCACCAATCGCTGGCAAGCGATCCGGCAGTGGCTGCGGTATCTCGCGATCGCGCCGCCACTGTTCGCCGCGCTCTTCCTCGCGGCCTCGCCGGTTACTTCGCTCATCACGGCCTCCGAGCCGCGAGCAAGCAACACCCGTATCGACGCGCCCGCCCGGCTTGTGATGATCGTGATGGATGAATTTCCCACGATGTCATTGCTTGATGGCACAGGCATGATCGATGCCAATCTGTATCCCAACTTCGCCAAGTTCGCGGCGACCTCCAACTGGTTTCGCAACAACACCACCGTGGCACCATCCACTGAACAGGCCATACCCGCAATTCTCACGGGGCAATACCCAAAGGCGGAGTCGACGCTCCCGACCGCAACCGAACACCCAAACAGCTTGTTTACTCTCCTCGGAGGTAGCTACGACCTCAACGTACAAGAAGCCGTCACCAGCATCTGTCCAACGCAGCTCTGCAAACGCACGCCGTCGCGACTCAACGTGCAATCGGGTTTTACTGGAATGGTTGGCGACGTTGTATCAATTTGGCGCGATTTCGCTTCGCCCAACCGCGCGCCGTCGTTTCGGTTCGACGGTCTCGGGTCGGCCGACACCCAAGCCCTCGACACCGCCGACAAATTCCTCGCAACGATTCGCCCGGCAAACAAACCGCGTGTCGATTTCCTACACCTCCTCCTACCCCATTTTCCGTGGCATTACCTCCCCACCGGACAGAGGTATGAAGCCCTGCCCTTGCACACGATCGGCCTCGACGGCCAAGACTGGTCGAGCGACTGGGCCGCAACAATGGGGCGCCAACGCCACCTCCTCCAAGTTGGCGCAGCTGATCGATTTATCGGCCAACTCATCGACCGACTCACCGCGATTGGAGAATTTGACAACTCGATGATCGTGGTCACCGCCGATCACGGCGTTGCGTTCAAGGCAAAGCTTCCTTTCCGTGGAGTCGCCGAAACGACCTACCCCGATATCTTGTGGACTCCAATGTTCGTGAAACTCCCGCAGCAACGAACCGGAAGCATCGATGATCGTATTGCCTTGTCGATCGACGCGCTCCCAACAATTGCTGCAACGTTGCAGGCCAAATCCGACTGGAAATTCGACGGCATCAACCTGTACGGGCCGAAACGCACCGATGACCAACGGAAGCTTTTGCGGTGGGAACGCAACGCGATCAAACCGCAAGGTGACGATTCCTACCTTCAGTTTGATGGCGTGGCAGGATTCGCCGATGTGCTTCGTGCACAAGCTGCACCCGGGCCCAATGACCTCTTACGACTCCAGCGCGTTGGCCCATTCGCTGGCCTCGTCGGCCGCGACGCGCAGCAATGGATATCACCGGCACGCTCCAACGCAACCGCCACGCTCGATCAGTACAAATGGTTTCCGAAAGTTGATGTCTTTGCCCGTCGCGTGCCTTGGAACGACGTACACGGATTCATGACTGCGCCGGTGGGAACCAACATTGCGATTTCCATCAACGGCACCGTCGCGGGCGTTTTCCAGACCTCGCTTGTGGGTGCTAACGGTACGTCGGAGTATTGGGGAGTGCTTGCGAATACTTCATTTCGCCTCGGCGCAAACGACGTACGGCTCTTCGAGATCGTTGGCACCGCGACGCGCCCGACACTGCACGAAATCACCTACGGGGCATAATCACCTGAGCGACTGTGCGCAACATCCCGGCGGACACGACAACGCGCACACTCACCCGGGAAGACCTAGGCCGAGACGCTGAATTCGTCGCCGTCGACGTAGTAGGCGTTTTGAGTGGCTGTCATCTCGGCAACGAGGTCTTGGAGTATGGCGACGATGTCGGCATTTGATCCAGTGGGGTCGAGATCGCGGACACTCGCTGGATCGAGCGGCGGCGCCGTGACTGAATCGATCAGTTCGTGTTGGCTCGTCAAACGAACCTCGCCGTCGCCAAACAACTCTTCGTGCATCTTCTCGCCTGGTCGTAGCCCAGTGAATTCAATGTCGACCGGATGATCAGCCAACGCAGCCAAGCGCCGGGCTACATCGGCGATACGCACGGGCTCGCCCATGTCCAGTACCAGCACCTGTCCAGGCTTCCCAATCGCGCCCGCCTGCACAACGAGTTGCACCGCTTCTTCGACCGTCATGAAAAACCGCGATACTTCTGGGTGTGTGACCGTCAGTGGGCCACCATTATCGATTTGCGAACGAAATGCCGTGAGCACCGAACCCCGGCTACCGAGCACATTGCCGAATCGCACCGACAAATAGGAGCCCGTCACCCGACTCGACATCCAAGCGGTGAGACCCTCGGCCGCGCGCTTTGAATACCCCAACACACTGCAAGGGTTCGCGGCTTTGTCGGTCGAAATATTGATAAACGTGGTGACGCCGGCCGCCGCTGACGCCTCAAGTACCGACAGCGTGCCCCAAACGTTGCTCTTCAGCGCTTCGACTGGGTGCGCTTCCAGGAGCGGCAGGTGCTTCAGGGCCGCGGCGTGGAACACGACGTCCGGCTGACGATCGCAAAACAGCTCCTTGACGCGATGACGGTCGCGAATATCGAGCAACACCAAGTTGGGCGAATCGAGTAACGCGCGGCCCTCGAGCGACAGCTGCACCGTGTGCAATGCGGACTCGTCGCGGTCGATCATGATCAGCTGCGCGGGATTCAGCGTTGAAAGCTGCCTGCAAAGCTCAGAGCCAATCGAACCGCCCGCTCCGGTCACGGCGACGATCTTGCCCTCGATGTAACTGGCGACAGAGGCAATGTCGGTCTCGACTTGGTGTCGACCGAGGAAATCACGCTCGTTGGGGAGACGGATATCAGCTACTTGCACCGCATGACCGAGGAGTTCATGAACCGAAGGAAGCACGCGCACATCGAGGTCGAGCGGCACTGAAAGGTCGATAATCTCTCGCATCAACGCGGCGTCGGCGCTCGGCAAGGCAACCAACAACATGTCGGCCTCGTAGCGCAGTTTCGCCGCAGATATCTTCGTTCGACCCCCGATGACCTTCACGCCCATGATCGAAAGACCCTGTTTGTCGGGGTCGTCGTCGATTATCGCGACTGGTAGCAATGGGCTGAATTCGTCGCGCAGCATCGCATGGATCGCTTGCATCCCCCCGCTGCCCGCGCCAAACACGATGACGCGCGTGCGCTCAGTTGCGCGCATGCGAAAGCGCCGCTCCTGCACCAATCGCCATGTGTAGCGAAGCCCGCCTTGCAGCAGAAACGCGATCACTGCACCACCGAACACAGCCAAAATCGGAATCGGCCGGGTGCCGCGAGGAACCGCATCCGCGAAGAGCAACACCGCAGTTGACACTGCCAGCGTGCGAGCTACAGCAGCTACCTCTTCGAAGCTTCCGAATACCCACTTCCCGCGGTACAAGCCTGACGACCGACCTGCATAGACCTGCGCAATCCACACGATGGGCAACATCCGAGCAATGCCGCCGAATTCTGCACGCGAAAAATCGAGCCCATAGCGGAACAGTGTCGCGAAATACAGCCCGAACGCCCATGCGATGTTGTCGCATGTCGCTTGCACCACGCGTTTTTGCAAGGCTCGATTCTGGTACCAGGCCAGACGATTTGTCGCGTCGCGCATGCAGTTCCCTCGAGAGCGCTTCCGTGCCCTGGTCGTGTTCCGTACTGGATAAAGCGTTGTTCGCCCCCACGACGTTGAACACTTGTGTTGTGGTTGTTCCCTCTGATTGTCCCAGACTATGTCCAGGCCGATATCCGCGCTCCGCTGTACCTCGCCACATAGCGTTTGCACCGGCGCCCAACCGGTGCGACCCTATATGGCAGTAGTTTCCACCTTGCAAGGGCTCCAGCGCAAGGCCAACACGCAAAGTTTCCGATTCAGAGGGCGAAGTTGTGGGGAAAGTCACCGACTTGACGCAAAGCCAGCAGTTCGAGGCCGGGTTATTCGCCGGGTGCATTGGCGTCGCCATCGTCGTATTGATTGCAGTGTTTCAACGTCGAGGCATGCGGCTCGAGATCGCTGGCTTGGCCACGGCTGGGGCGGCTTTGGCGGCATTGCAGGGCTGGGGCCCACACAAAGCTGCGCTTGCTTTGGACACCAGCCTCCTAGCGGCCATTGTGGTGCTGGCTGTTGGCGGGCTCGCGATCCAAGTCATCGATCGTGACGCGAAGTGGAGCCCGGCGATCCACGCAATCCTGCTTGTCCCTGGCGGCGCGGCCATGGGCTGGGCATTGCGGGATGCACAGCCAACCTGGGTTCCGATCGCGATCGCGATCGCGGCGCCGGTTTTTGGGGCAACCACCATCGACCTCGATCGCTTCCACCGGCGTCGAGCGTTCGGCCCCGCGATGTTGATCGTCACGATATGCGGCGTGTACGTCACCGTTCCCGACACTGAAGGATCGCGAGCGCTCGTTGGAGCCGTGCTGCCGCTGATCGTGTTGGTGTTGCCACGACCGCTCGCAACGCTCGGGGCAATGGGCTCGGCGGCCATCGTGGGCGTAGTGCTTGCGGTCGCGGTCACCGAAGGGGCCCCGCGACCGGGCTCCATTGTGGGCGCATTCGCCGGTTTCGGATTCTTGGTGATCGAGCCGATCGCCCGGCGCGTCATGCCGGAACTCAAGGGGCGCGATGGCCACGATCCGGGCGACCATTTCCGCAATACCGCGGTCGCGCTTACGCTCCAAGGGATCTTGGTCGCATGGGCAACGCGAGTGGCCGGCTTGACTCAAGAAGCGCTGCCCGCACTACTTACCTCAGCGGTAGGGGTTGTCGCGGGCTTCTGGACCGCAGCGAGGCTCCCCCGCCCGCCGTTGCCCGAAAAGCGTCGCAGGCGTCAACAGGCTTGAATCGCCTTCGCGTGATCATGAATCCGCGCGATCACCGCACAAATCTGGTCGATCACAGCATCCGTCAGCGCGGGGTAAATGGGAAGGCTGACGACTCGCTTCGACGTACGGTCGGTGACCGGCAAATTCGGTCCGTCGGCTCTTGCGTGCGACTGCTGCTGGTGCACGGGCGGGTCAAAATAGTTGCGAGTATCGACGCCCTCGGCCTTCAGCGCGCTCACCAGGGCGTCGCGATCACATCCAAAAGCCGAGGTCTCGATCGCGATTGTGAAGTCTTTGAAGGTGGAGCTATCGCCCTCATCGAGGTGTTGGACCTTCACCCCGGGAATCACGCGCAGCCCGTCGCTGTAGCGGGCCGCCATCGCATGACGCCGCTCCAGGTGCGCAGGAAATGCTTCAAGTGAACACAGTGCAACCGCAGCGTGCATCTCGGACATGCGACCGTTTAGGCCGACGAACTGGGTGTCGTAGTTGCCAGGGTTGCCATAGTCACGGCCCATCCGGAGCTGAGCTGCAAGGGCGTCATCGTTGGTGGCCACGAGGCCGCCTTCACCCGCAACCACGGGTTTCGTTGGCGTCAAGCTGAACACCTCGGCCACACCGAAACCTCCAAGTGCCCGATTTCCTCGGCGCGAGCCGAAGCCGTGCGCGGCATCAAAAACCACCGGTACGCCTGCATTTGCAGCAAGGTTTTCGACTTCTTCGGGCCGACACGGAGCCCCAAACACATGCGTTGCAAGGATCGCACCGACACCGTCCATACGTTCTTTTGCATCACCAAGGTCGAGCTGAAACGAATTGGGATCGCATTCCGCAAACCGACAATTGAGGCCGTTCCAGGCCACGGCATGCGCGGAGGCCGAGAATGTAAAGCTGGGGAGCAATACATCGCCTTGCACCCCCAACGCTCGAAACACGAGCATGAGCCCAGTGGTGCACGACGAGACCGCCACCACATTGCGCACTTCGAGCGCGGCGGCGGCAGCGGCTTCCAATTCGCGCACCAACGGACCGTTGGTCAACATCCCTTGGTTGTAGGAATTCTCCAATTTTGCCATGACAGCATCTAAGGGTGGCGCGGGCGGGCGCACGAACGCAACGCCGTCGGGAAATGCTGGGATACCACCAAGGATGGCTGGCTGGGTCATGTTGATTGCTCCGTTCGGGATAGAAATCCGCCCCACGCTGCGAGAAGTACCAATACTGCAACTGTCGTGGTGGCCGCGATCACGGCCCACACTGTGTCCCATCGCACCGCAAATACGCCAATGGAGGTCAGCAGTACTTGCGCGGCGACGCATTCGAGTACAGCTTGCACCCGAGATTGCCCACGGTCTACCAATTGGTCATAGACGTGACTTCGATCACCTGCAAACACCGGTTTTCCGTCGCGGCGGCGGCGAATAATCGCGATCGCCGTGTCGAACACCGGCAATGCGACCAGTAGCGGCACAGTCGCCCAGGTCGCCGTGCCCTTGCCAGATTGCAAGGACAGCGCGGCGAGTAACGCAAGCGCACCACCACAGAAGTAGGCGCCGGAATCGCCAAGGTAGATGCGCGCTGGGGGTCGGTTGAACACCAAAAAACCGGCCAACGCGGCGGCAAGAGCGAGAGCCGGAATTTGTCCGGGACCGCCAAGAATTGCGAATCCAATCGCCGACGCCATTGCGACCCCGCCCGCGAGACCGTCGAGCCCATCGAGGAGGTTTACAGCGTTCACCAAGCCGATCACAAAGATTGCCGTAATCAGCACGCCAAAGCGGCCGGGTGCGGGCACCGTAACTCCGCCAACCAGACCGATGGCGACCTCCAACATGAGGCGCAACCGCGGTCGCAAATCGCCGATATCGTCAGCCAGCCCAAGCAGTGCCAACAATGCCAATGGCGCGAGTAACGAAAGTCGCACAAATGCCACGGGCACTGCGAATGCGATGAACGCAGCTACCCCGCCGAGATATGGCACCGAAACTTCGTGCACTTTCAGCGCGCCCGGACGGTCCACGATGGAATACCGACGAGCGACCCGAGCGGCAACCGGTGTGAGTACGAGTGCAATCGCAAACGCCACCGCCACGCTGACAAGTGGATTCATTTCGCACCGCGATCGTGTACCACGTGCAGAATCGGAGCGTTCCACACCAGCACAGTCGACTGCACACCAGCGTGTACTTCGATGGTTTCGACTTCGTGAAATCCGGCCGAACGATACAGCGCCATTGCCGCGGTGTTGTGGCTCCCGGTGACGACCTTGACGGCTTGTACCTCTCGCCGTTCAAGTTCGCGTTGTGCACTTGCCAATAGTGCGCGCCCGACGCCGCGCCCGGCGGCGGATGCGGCGACCGCGACCGACAACACTTCAGGTGCGGGGAGTTGGGAAGCATGGCTCGGGTACCGCAGCGTCTCCAATACTCGGCGCCAAGAACGGACCAGTTTCGACGCCGAGGCAATGGCCGCAACGGCACCGTCACGCACAATGAAACGGCGGTAGAGCGTGCTCACGTTGAGCGCGGTGGCGACAAAGCCCACCACCTCACCTCGTTCGTCCACAGCGACTGCGGCAAATGCATCGGGCGATGCCGCGACACGACGGTAGAGCCGAGTCAGGAATCCCTCGCCGAGCGAAGCGAGGAAGCCTTCATTGATTCGCGCGGCGTGCAAGGCACCCATCTTCTTCGCATCGCCAGCCCGCGCGGCGCGAACCTCAATGGTCATCACAGCAATCCCCTCGCGGCGAGGAGGCGATCGTAGGTGGCGAGGGTGTGGGTAATCACTCGCTGCTGGTCGAACTCCGAACGCGCTTTGAGTATCGACGCGCCGCGCATGCGCGCCGACATCTCAGGGTCATCCGCGAGCGTCGCAATAGCTCGCGCGATCGCCGTCGCATCGCTGCGGGGTACGAGGAATCCAGTCGTCGCATGGTCCACAACCTGACGGCACCCCCGAACATCAGTAGCAATAACCGGCACGCCCATTGCCGCAGCTTCCATCGCAGAACGAGGAAACCCTTCGCGATGCGATGCCAAAACGTACAAATCGAACGCGGGATACAGCTCCTCGACGTCGTCGCGATGACCCAAAAAGCGAATGTTGCCAAGCGCTTCCGCCGCGGCGATGTCGGCTGGCGTGATCGCGTCGGCTTTGTCGAAATCGGTGGGGCCAACGATCGCGAACCGGATGTGCGGCGCGGTTGTCGCTAGTTCCCGTGCCGCCGAGAACACTTCGCGATACCCCTTTTCCCAGACCAACCGACCAACGAGCCCGACTACAACATCGCCATCAGTCGCGCCCAATTCCTTGCGCAACACCTCGGTTCGATCACGATCGACACCTTCGGGGTCGAAGCGGGCAAGGTCAATTCCGTTACCCAACACACTGAGCTTGGCAATCGGAATCCGCAGGGACCGCAACACAGCGAGGTCCTCGATGTTTTGCAGCAGTTCGGCGTCTGACGCGGTGGCAGCAATTCGTTCCAAGCCGTAGACAACCGAGCGCTTAACGAATGAATCGGTCGGCAGGGCATACAGGCCGTGCACGGTGTTGACGATGACCGGCACCCGAGCAGCCTTCGCCGCGAGGCGCCCGTAGATGCCGGGTTTCGGGTTGTGGGTGTGCACGATCGTTGGCGCGAGGTCACGAATCACGCGGTATACCTCCGACAACGCCGCCAGGTCGCGGTGCGGGGCCACCGCACGGGTCGCATGCCGCAGCGGCACATGGCGGATCCCGTCGGCCTCAAGCTGTTCGACAAATGGCCCTGGCGCCGACACGCCGATCACTTCGTAACCTGCGTCGCGAAACGCACGCAGCTGAGGGCCGAGCAACAGCGCAAGGCTGATATCGGTCGTGGTGATATGCACTAGGCGACCACGAGACTTCGCCGCAGGGTTCGACACATTTCGCTTCATTGGGTCGCACCCGAATAGCGAACACGGTTCGCGAGCCGACGCAGCTCGTCTTCTCCGCGCATTCCACCCGAGACTTTGCGTTCGAACCACTTCATGGCGTCGGCGAATTGCACTGGCGAACGCGAAAGGTTGTACACATCGGTTGCCCCGTATGGGTTTGGCCGGGTACCAGCAACGGCGGCCGAACGGAATCGATCCCGGACGGCCAGTGCAGCCTGCGAATGGCCGGATAAGGCTTTGGGGTAGGCAAAATGTTCGGCGACGACACCGAGACGATCCCCGATGAGCGCAATCGAGCGATCCAATTCTTCAGCAACAGCATCTGGAGCGAGGCGGTCCAGTAGCGCATGAGTATGCGTGTGAGAGCCAACGGTCAGAAGCCCTGTCGACAGCGCGTCTCGTAAGCCTGACCATGAAACCGGCGTGCCCGCGTCGGGGAAATCTCGGCGTGATTCGACGAAGTCGGTCGCGACATAGAGCACCGCCGGAACCGCGTGTCGTACCAACACCGGCAAGGCCCGATCGACAAAATCGGCAGTCCCGTCGTCAAAGGTCACCACCACGGGGTCAATCGAACAATTCGGTGCGCCGGCAACTGCGGCCAACGCAGCATCGAGGGTCGCGGCCCGCCGTGTGTCGGCCAGCATCGCCATTTGTTCGTCGAAGAGGGCATCCGGCAGATCGACCTCAAGCTCAGAGGTCCGCCCAATCCGGTGATAGATGAGCACGACGGCACCCCGTTGGGGAGGCATGATCTGGTCAAAACCGTGTGCAGAGGCCTTGACTGCCCGTTGTGCGAACTGTCGAAGCGAGGTACGCAAGCCAACCATTGGGGCACGAACCTCCTGACATTGCGAGCGGGACACGAACGGTAGTGGTGCGAGCGCTCGTTCGAAGAGCGCCCATGCGGGACATCACCTGCAGGGGCCTTGCCACAACCGTTGTGATCGCTCGAACCCCTTCGCAGCGGGCGCTAATCGTAGATCCCAGACCCTGGCAATAGCAATGCCGCGCAGCAGACGTCACACTCTCGGCACCCACTCTTGACGAAGCCGCAACCTAGAAGAGCTCGATGTCGCCGAGGGTGAGGGACCACTCACCGAGGCTCGGAAAATCGTCGTTTGCGAGTGCCCGCCAGACCAACGTCGGACCAGCCTTTGGCACCGAAACGAAGCTCGCGAGCGGCGCGGCACCAATCGCGACCGCGTAGTCAGCGTGACTACGCGCAGCCCGCAGGATCGCGCGGGCCAAACGTTTCGAACCGGCTTCGGTGGGGCTGAGCAGCGCCGCGATCGCCAATTCGCGGGCCGGTCCACGCCGTCGAAATCGAAAGACTCCTATGCCGTCGGGGGTCGATATCGCGCGGTACGTGAGCAGCGTGCCACCAAATCGCCACTGCAGCACTTCGGGCGTCAGGCGCGATCGCAACCTGGGTAACGCAGGCCGTTGGGCGAGGAGTTGCTCAACTGCGAACCCGTCAACAAGTACGTCCGCGGCCGGATCGCCACACGTAGCGGGAGTTGAAAAGTGGTCGGCGGCAACTCTTGCCTTGGCCATTTTCACCAACCCGACGACCGACAACGGTCGAGTAGGCACGGGAAGCACCCCGACCAGTTTCCAGCCCATCTTCAGATATCCGGGGCGGCTTTGGTCGTTCGGCGTGTTAAAAATGAAGTCGGTTCCTTCCTGTAACAGGTCGTCGATTGCTCCCGTGGTGAGGGTTCGAAACAACCCTCGGCCCTGGTAGTCCGGGTGGGTCGCGGTGTCGACCGCCCGGACCGCTCGCAGCACTTCCCCACTTCGCTCAAATTCCCAGCGCATCAAGTACCGCACCGCCACAATCCGGTCGCCGTCCTCTGCGACCCAAGCTGGCGAAGGACCGTAGGCGTTGTCGAGGTGTTTCCATCGAAACAGCTCGGTGAATCGCTCATCGTCGGATCGGTGCATCGCGGCGCGCAGCAGGTCGAGGACCTGTGGGAGATCGTGCTCGGTCGCTCGCCGCACCGAAAGTTCAGACACGCTTGGCCTTGCGCAGAACCCGTCGATAGACAGCTTCGATGTGGCGCTGAGCCCGCGCCGCATCAAATTCTGCGCTCCGGCGCTTCGACGCGGCCGCCAGCGCTGTTCGCAAGTCACGGTCGCTCGCCACTCGTTCAATTGCCGTGGCGAGTTGGCCAGCTTGGCCGCTTGGCACCAGTACCGCATCAACACCGTCGGTAAAGGTTTCCGCGATTCCTCCCACCGCCGTCGCCACGAGCGGAAGCTCTAACGCGAGCGCTTCCATGATCGCGACCGGAAGCCCTTCCCACTGCGACGACAACACGAACATGTCGCAGCCTGCCATCAGCCGCACCGCGTCGGGTCGAAAACCCGTCAGTGTCACCACGGATCCGAGATCGAGTTCTCGATGCATCGCCTCCACTTCGGCCTGCAACGGCCCCTGCCCCACCGACAAAAACCGCACATTGAGGCCATGATCAGCCACGACGCTGGCGGCCCGCAGGAGGTTCGGCCAATCCTTTTTCGGGTGGTAATTCGCCACAGTGCCCACCACAATCGTGTCGGCGTCAAAGCCAAACTCGGCTCGTACCGCATCGCGTTCGCGCAGCAATGCGCGAATACCAGCCACATCGACGCCATGCACCAAGACCTCGCAGCGTGCCCGTTGGCGCGGCGACATCGAATCTTTCGTCTCCTGTGACACCGCGATCGTCGCTGAATCGACCCGGGCAGTCGCGGCGTTCGCGATGCGAGTGGGTGCTTTGAAATTCGACCACGCGTTGTGCTCGGTCGACACAATCCTGGGCCGAGCCGATCGGGGCAGCGAACGCGTCACGATGCGCACCATTGCGGCAGCGTAGGGAGAATGCACGTGCACGATGTCGACCGGATGCTTCCGCAACCGGGACCGCAGCCTCCACACCCATCGCAGATCCCGTTCATCACGCACGTTGAAGCACGTCACCCCGACGTCAAGTTGTTCGAGCGATTCGACAAGAGCATTCTTCCAAGGCAACAAATACGCGGCCTCAACGGCAAACTGGTCACGATCCCGGGCTCGCGCCGAGGCCACAAGGAGATTCTCCGCGCCGCCCGGACCGAGGCCCTTAATAAGCCACAGAACGCGAATCTGCCGCGCGGCGCCGTCAAGGGCGTTACCACGCGGCTGTGCGCTTGATTCCGGGGCATCCACCATCAACGATCGCAGTTGAGCGTAATTCCTCCGCGAATGCAACCTGACCAATAAGAAACGTGAGACCCGTTGCACACGCCACACGTCGCCATCCGAGCGGACGACCGACAACTACGCTCCAGCACAATGGATTCCCCGAAATTGATCCTGCTCATAGGAGCTCCCCGATCAGGAACCACGTGGCTACAGGCGATCCTCAGCGGCCACCCAGCCATAGTTAGCCCGCAGGAAACCGACCTTTTTTCAAGGTTTATTGGGCCTTTAGGCGAGTCGTGGGATTGGCAGGTGCGAGGAACTGCCGAAGACTGGCAGCGACGTCGATTCAAAGGACTCCCATCGGTTCTTACTGAAACCCAATTCAACGCAATCGTCGCTCGGGTCATCGAGGAAGTCATCCTGCACACGTGTGCGCTGAAACCGGGAGCGTCTGCTGTCCTAGAAAAAAGCCCTGCGCACAGTCTGGCGATTTCCCCCGTGTTGCGGTTTACTCCCAACACAACTTTCGTTCACCTCCTCCGCGATGGTCGCGACGTTGCGTGTTCGCTCGTCGCGGCGGGCCAGTCCTGGGGCGCAGGATGGGCCCCAACCAACGTCGGTGAGGCCGCCGCGATGTGGGCCACACATGTACGGGGAGCACAGACAGCCGCACGGGCGAGTGGCGGTTACATCGAAGTTCGGTACGAAGCGTTGCGTCGCGACGGTGTCAACGAACTCCGCAGAGTATTCAGTGGCATCGGCTGCGAAATCGAAGTCGCTCACGTGACCGAACTGCTGAACACGCACGCCATACAACGCGGCGAAACACAACTTTCACGACGCGACGCTCTCCCGATCAGCGGGCATTTCGCGGCCTACGCGGGGCGACCAGAACCCAAGGGTTTCGTTGGAGAAGCGAAAACTGGTTCCTGGGCAGCTTGGTCTGCAGCTGAACGGCTCGCGTTCCATCATGCCGCTGGCGACCTCCTCGTCCAACTCGGGTATGAATCTGATCGTTCGTGGGTCAAGGCCAACCTGGTGCTCCGGATTCGGGTCGCCGCACGAGGAATTGTCGCTCGAGCACTGAGATCCATGGCATCACGAGCGAATCGACTTGCACGGCGCGTCGCTCCGGTTGCGAAGCCGTAGACAATGGCGGTGCCAGGATTCGATAAGACCATCTTCGTTGGCGGCCTACACCGCAGCGGAACGTCGCTGCTCGCCCGAATGTTGGCCGAACACCCACTTATTGGCGGACTCACGGCCACCGGGGCACCGGAAGACGAGGGGCAACATGTCCAAGCAGAGATGCTTCCTGCGTCGATGCACGGAGGGCCAGGAAAATTCGCGTTCGACCCGCGTTCTCGGATGTCGACAGACGACGCCCTCGAGCGCGGGCCTAAAGCTCTGCAGACATCTTTGGTCAAGACTTGGGCCGCACATCGCAGCGACGCCAAGCCTCACTTCGTTGAAAAGTCGCCTCCGAATTTGTTGAGATTCCGGTTTCTCGAGACTGTCTTCGACGATCCATATTGTATTTTGGTGGTCCGTCACCCGGTGGCTGTCGCCCACGCGACTGAGTTCTGGGCGAACACCTCGATCGCACGTCTGCTTGAACACTGGTGCCACGCGCACGAAATCGTGCGCTCTGACGCATCCGACATCGCGCGCCTGCACGTCGTGCGGTACGAAGACCTGGTGCTCGATCCCGACGCTGCGCTTGCATCCGTCACCTCCTTTGTCGGTCTCGCACCGCACAAAAGCGCGGAGCAAGTGCGGGCCGACACCAACGTTCGGTATTTCCGGCGTTTCCGGCACCACGCGTTGCTCCCTGCCCAAATCAAGATCACTCCGTTGCGATGGCGTTTCGAATCACGGGTTCGCCAACTGGGATTTGGGTACAGCTTGTCCGACCGCGGCGATCGCTAGTTTGAAGCAACCATGAACGAACCGAAGATACTCATCGCGGGAACAGGCCGCGCCGGAACCACACTGCTGGTGCAAGTCATGACCGATCTGGGATTCGATACCGGCTTCAAACCCGGTATCCAAGCAAACCCTGCATCACGCGCCGGGCTGGAGAAGAACGTCTTGACACCCAATGCACCCAGGGTTGTCAAAAGCCCACGATTGTCGGTCGAACTCGGGCCACTGCTCGCCGCAGGCCTCGTGGAAGTCGAACACGTGATTATTCCGGTCCGCAACCTCGACATCGCAGCGGCCAGCCGCGTGCGCGCGGCCGGATACGGCAAGTCACTCAACGCTCCGGGCGGCATGTTGTGGGGTTCGAAACGAGCCAGCCATCAACGCGGCGCGGTCGGCGAAGTGCTGGCACAACTTATGGTCACGGTCGCTCAGTATGACGTGCCCCATACGCTGTTGTACTTCCCGCGTTTTGCCAGCGATCCGCAGTACACCTTTTCAAAACTTGCGGTGCTCGACCCGCGGCTCACGTTGCAGGACTACGAAAGAGTCCTGCATGAACGATATCGCCCCGACTATGTACACGAACAGGCACTTGACCGCACCGAACAACGCCGGATGCTGCTCATGCACCCAGTGTCAGTCGCAAAGCACGCCAGCGCGGCCCTGCAGCGGCGCATCACCGGCCTCATGCAACGGACCACGAAAAAGTCGTAAGCCTGCGCGCACCAATAAGGTCAGCAGCAGCACACGTACTAGCGAATGTCGCGCACCAGCGGAAACGGAAAACGTTCCAGTTCGCCGCACAACATCTTGACGTCTTCGGTCGACAGCCGTTCACGCCATTTTTCGGGTTGGTCCCGAGCAACGCGTTGCGTACGAAATCCTTCACCAGCACGATCGGAGGTTTCGAGGTATCGCTCAGCTTCTTCTCCGAACGTGAGGCCGAACTCACCCAGCAGCGCCGCAAATCGGGCCCGCGGCTCGATGCAGAGATCTTCATGGCTCGCAACCACCCAATCGGGGTGGCGTTGGGCCGCGGCGCGCAGCGCCGATGCAAGCACGCCAAAGACGAACGCTCGAACGACGATCTTGGGTGCGTCGCCGGCCGGCGCGGCAAGCCCCCACGTCCGCATTGCGTAGTGAGCGAGCTGAACGTTTTCGCGTTTATCGCCGCCCATCCCGAGTTCCATCCAGCTTGCGAGCACGTTGCGCGGATCCCGTTCGACGATCAGGACTCGTGGGTTGAAACGACGAGTAATCCACTCGACGCTCAACGCCGAGTGGACGGTCTTGACGACCACATGCTGTGCGCCGGCAACCGCGCCGGAAGGCTCCGACAGCACCAATGCTGCGCGGAGCCGCACTGGAATCGACTCGTTGCGCCGAGCCGCTGAACGCTGCGCCAGTGTTGCGGTTTCAAAAAGCCGCTCGGCGATTCGTGACCGTAGCGATGGGAAACGATCGCCACCCTCGAAGGCACCGGCCCAGAGGCGTTCATACTCGGGAAGTTCGGTATCTGCGTCAAGATCTATATGACGCCCGTAGCCGCGTTTGGCGCGAATCGCGTAGGGCACGTGGTCGCCATCAGGTTCGTGCACGAAGGCAGCGCCGTCGGCTTTGCCGACGACGCGCCCGGTCCAACTCGTACCCGAGCGCGGCAGTCCGACAACCAGTACGCGGCTCATCGCTGCGAGGCTACCGAGTCGATAGGTCGCCAAAGAGCACTCGACCACAAAGCCGCCTACGATTCCGAGCCGTATGAGCACGAAGACAGCCACTGTGACCGTGCACTTTGCAAGCTTCAATACGGCACGAGTGAGTGAACTCTGCTTGCGATCCATGCACGCGCTGGCGGGACATCCGTTTCAACTCATCGTCGGCGACTGCGACTCCAATGACGGGTCGATCAACATGCTCCAGCGCTATGAGCGCGCCGGAGCATGCACACTTCAAATAGCGCGCGGGGGTCGACGCCATGGCGAATGGCTTGATCTCTGGCTGAAGACCGCAACCAGCACATACGTTGTGTTTTGTGACTCCGACGTGGAGTTCCTCCGCCCGAATTGGCTCGCTGAAATGGTGCAGGCCGCCGAGGTCTCGGGCGCCACCCTGGTCGCAACCCGCATTCAGGCCCGCGACGGTGTCGCATATACCCATCCGGCGACCGGTGCCGCGGCAACCCTTGCGGCGCGGCCCGAGCCGTGGCTCATGCTCATTCGAACCGAGCCGTCGCAGCAACTCAACGCGAGCTTCCTCTACGAAGAGCGTGTGCAATCCGACGGGTCGAAAATCGCATACGACACTGCTGCAGCATTTTTTCGGGAGCTCGAATTGGCAGGGTTGACCTTTGTCGAAATGCCAGCGAAGTTCGCTCGCTCGTTTCGTCACTACAGCGGAATGACCTGGCAAGGCCGCGGGATTCCGCTTCGGCGCCAACTCAAACAAATCGCCAAACGCATGACAGTCTGGATTCGATGGCAGCGATCCAAGGTGGCGCACCGCAGCGCAACGCAACTCACGAAGTGACTTCGGCCCGCTAGCGCAGTGAAGCGGGGAAGCACGCCACAACGGTTTCGATTGCAGTCACCTGTTCGGCGTCGAGGCGCTCTTTCCACGAATCAATCGTTGATCCCGCAACCCGTTGCGTCGAGTAGCCCGAGCCCGGACGGTTGCTGTCGTTGAGAAACCCCAGCGCGCGATCGCCGAACGACAGTGAACACGATTCAGCAACGCGCCGAAACTGCGCCTCAGGGTCAACGGCCGCATCTTCATAACGAAGCACCGTCCAATCGTGGCGGGCCGCGGCAGTTGAGAGCGCGATCGACCAGACCGAACACACGACGGCCGACCGCACAACCTTCGAGACGCCATAACCCGGCAGCTCCACATCCCACCACGACCGAGCAAAATCGGTCAGCACTTCGTAGTTCCTTTGTTGCGGCCCTGCCATGTCGAGCGTGATCCAACTGGCAAGCACGCTGCGCAGATCGCGTTGTACCACGACAACGTTGGGATTGAAACGTTGCGCAATCCACTCGGCGGTCAACGCCGCGTCGACGGATTTCACTACCACCGCATCGAGTCCGGGCACTGCTGTCCGGGGGCGCGCCAACCGGCTGGCTAGCCGCAAGCGCGATGTGGGTGACCCACCGTTGCGGACGCGCGCTCGCTGTTCGGTTGTCACTCCGGCGTAGAGACGTCGCGCCGCGTGATCTACCAATGTCGTGGCTTTTGCGCCGCCCGCAAACGCCCCAGCCCACAGCGATTCATAGGCTCGACATTGTTCGTTCGGCGAGAGGCAAAATCCCGGCGGCAACGCGGAACGGGCGACGAACCCAAACGGCTCGTGCACCCCATCCGGTTCGTGCACGTAGGAAGCACCGTCACAACGCCCCAGTACTTCACCGATCCAGGTAGTACCGCTCCTTGGAACGCCAAGCACAAGCACCCGCAGCATTACCCGCAGGCTAACGCTGTGAGCTGATGTACCCCGTACACTCTCTTGTCTCATGCGACTTCTCTTCGTCTCGGGCACATCGGTAGGTGGCGCCGCCCGCAGCACCTACGAACTCGCTGAAATCATGCGGCAACGCGGCCATACCGTCGCAACCCTGATGACCGACGATGCGGCCACAGCTGTCATCGAACGACACAAGCGATGGTTGAACAGTTGTGTCAAGCTCGATCGCCATCCCCTCACCCGGCCGTTCGCCACGGTGGTCAATTCGTTGCGGCGGACAATTGGCTGCGCACGATCCCATGCCGCAGGGCACGCGCACCCGGCCTGGACCTGCCCGCTGCCCGAAAACGCGTTCGAAGCAACTTTCCGGGAGTGCACCCCTGACGTTGTGATCGTCAACTCGGTCGAACGTCCCGCGTGGCGATACATCCGCCAGTTCTGCGCAGACCTTGGCATTCCAACAGTCTTGTATGTCCGTGAGGCTTCCGGTGTCCGACATCTGGTCGATCCACCAGCAGCAGCGTCGATCATCATGGCCAATGCTGAGGCTCATGCGGTTGAAGTGCGGGCGCTCGGCTTCGATTGTGCTGTGGTGCCATCGGTGGTCGAGACCGAAAAGTGTATTACCGCGACCGACCGCACTGAGATCGTGATGGTGAATCCAGTCACGATGTACGGCATCGATCTCGCTTTGGATATTGCTCAGCGATTGCACCACCTACCGTTCACATTCGTGGAATCGTGGCCACTCACTGAGCACGAACGCGACGCGCTCACGAAAAAGTGCCGAACGCTCGGCAACGCTCGCCTACTGCCCTACCAGGATGATCCTCGCCAGGTATACGCCCACGCCAAAGTGCTCCTCATGCTGTGCACAGTTGCGAGTCGGCCGCGGGTTGTGCTCGAAGCACAGGCGAATGGCATACCGGTGCTCGCAGTAGATCGCCCTGGGCACGGAGAGGTCGTGGGGCCGGGCGGAATTCTGGTCGCGCCAGATGCCTTGCTCGACGAATGGGTCGAAACATTGTCAAACCTCTGGAACGACGCCGACCTGTACGAACAACTGCGACTCGCGGCACTCGACCATGCACGCCGCCATGATGCAACACCAACGGCGGTCGCCGAACGATTCGAATCATTGCTCGCCACACACGTTGGCACCGAAGCATCTCATGTCGCCTAATACCGAATCCGCGCCCATGATTACCGTTGTCATTCCGGCGCACAACGCGGCAGCCACGCTCGCCGAGCAACTCGACGCGGTGCTTGCGCAAGAATTCGATGAGCCCTTCGAAGTGCTTGTGATCGACAACAATTCCACCGACACCACCGCAGCGTTGGTCTTGGAATACTGCCGCCGAGATCCCCGCGTACTGTTGCAAACCAACGCCGATGGCCGAGGTCCAAGTTATGCACGCAATGCGGGTATTGCCGCAGCCCGATCGGAGCGCATTGCCTGCTGCGACGCCGACGACATCGTTGCGAGCGGTTGGCTCTCCGCTATGAACACGGCGCTCGAAAAGCATCAGGCAGTCGCGGGTGTGCTTGAGGTTGCTTCGCTCAACGACGCCGCGATCGTGGCGGCGCGCGGCACCACGGTTGGCGGAACTGCAGGCAACTTCCTTGGCATCACATTTGCCCACGGTGCATGCTTTGGAATCCGGCGATCGACGTATCACGCAGTCGGCGGATTCGATGAGTCCCTGCGGGCTGGCGAAGAAATCGATTTGGCGATTCGGCTGCTTGCCCATCAAGTCGAATTCGTTGAGACCCCCGACGCCATCGTGCACTATCGGTACCGCACCGATCCGAAAGACCAATGGAATCAAGCTTTCGAAAATGGACGCATCAAGCCGTACGTCAGCAAACTGTCCAGAGATACGCAAGGATTGAATCCGAGTCGCGTCGAAGGTCTTCGAAACTGGGTGTGGCTCGTCCGCAACGTTCCGAAACTCAAAGATCCCGTGGTGCGCCTTCGCTGGCGATGGGTATTGGCTAGTCGGTGTGGCCAAATCGCAGGCTGCGTTCGCTACAAGACGGTGTACCTCTAATGGATTTCTCGATCGTCATGCCAGTGCGGAATGTGTCCGCGACGTTGCGAGAGCAACTCGACGCGCTCGTACAGCAGGAATGTACTTGCAGCTGGGAAGTCGTAATCGTCAACAACCGTTCAACCGATGACACGGCCGAGATCGTGCACGAGTATGCCGCCAAACATCCTCGCATCCGAATGATCACCGCCGACGACGGTAGCGGCGTCAACTTCGGACGCAACCGCGGCATCGAAGGTGCCCGCTCAGAGCTTGTTGCATTGTGTGACGGCGACGACATCGTCGGCCCGCGTTGGGTGCAAGCAATGTACGACGGATTGCAGCATCATGAAGTCATGACCGGACCGATTGATGCGGCCTTACTCAACCCGGCTTGGCTCGTACACACTCGCGGACTCTTCCCGACTGACCGCCCACGCGCATACTTCGGGATTTTCCCACTAGCCGCCGGCGGCAATATGGCGATTCGTCGATCGACCTGGCGTCGGGTCGGACGGTTTCGTGAGGACATTGTCGGCGCCGTTGACGACATCGAATTTTCACTGCGGCTCTGGCAGGCCAACGTGGAAATCGGCTTCGCGCTCGACGCAGTGATCCACTATCGGTACCGATCCGAGCCGATTTCGTTGTGGCGTCACGGGCGGTTCTACGGCAAGGGCAAACCGCTCATTTGCAAGATGCTCCACGAAGCCAACTTGCCCACTCCTGCTCGTTTCGCCGGATGGAAATCATGGGCGCTGGTAATTCTCTGGTTGCCGCGCGTTTTTACACTGCAAGGACGAGCCGCCTGGTGTTGGGTCGCGGGCAACCGCATTGGCCAACTCGAAGGCTGTTTGCACTATCGAACTCTGTGGCTGTAGGAAAGGGATCATGGCTCGGCCCACAAAAGTGATGAACGACACTTCGTTCGCACACACGCTTCGCAATGCGATTCGCCCTGGGTACGCCAAGGTGATGATGCAAAAGGTCACCCGGCGATTGTCGCCAAAAGAACGCACGCGTCGCGAGGCCGTCGATTGGGCAGCCCAGTACCGCATCAAACCCCGAGAGTGGTGTGAGGCCCAAGACGGTCTACTCGCAGCAGAAGCGCGACAGTTCGCGGCCGACCTCCGCGCACGCGCCGCGCAATTGCGCGATGAGACCGGCTTGCGCATCGGCGGTGGCGCCCGTGCGGAACTGCTCTACTTCCTGACCCGGTTCACGAAACCCGAAGTGGTAGTAGAAACGGGCGTTGCAGCAGGGTTCTCGTCAATGGCGTTTCTGAGCGCAATGCAGCGCAACGGCGTTGGGCGTCTCTACTCAAGTGACTTTCCTTACTTTCGTGCCGACAATCCTGAGGAGTACGTAGGAATACTCGTGCCGCGCGAGATGCGGACTGACTGGACGCTGCTCCTCAAAGGCGACGACGTGAACTTGCCTCAGATTCTCGAAGCGGTGGATCACATCGACTTGTATCACTACGACAGCGACAAAAGTTACGCCGGCCGTCGCTTCGGCATCGACATCGTGAAACCCAAATTGGCTCCGAGTGCCATCGTCATGATGGATGACATCGTCGACAACGTGTTCTTTCGAGATTACGTCGCAGAAACACACACGCCATTTGTGGTATTCGGTGCCGGCGAGCACTGCGTTGGAGCAATCAACCTCAAGCGGTAACCCGCTCGCGAACATCGCTTCGTACTGCGTCCCAGCGTATCCGTCTCGGGTCGTTGCGATGAAACGCCACCGTTGATAGCTTCGTCGCAATGACTCAAGACAACGATGTACCAGCGCCGACGGCAGACGACATCGATACCCGGGCGAGCGACCTCGCCAAACAACCCGGGGAGTTTTCTAGGCGGGCCTTTATCGCCGGGACCGCTGCCGCAGCAGCGTTCGCTGCGACGACGAACCGTTCGTCTCTCCTCACGGTCGACCCCGCCGCGGCATCGGCGGTAAGCCGATCGAGCGCCCTCGTCAGCGGACCAGTCCGCGTAGTGCTGATCATCGCGGACAACATGCGGTACGACGACATATTGCACATGCCCAAGACTCAAGGCATCTTCGGCTCGGGAACAACTACGTACCTTGCGCACCGCGCTGAGAAGGCGGCGTGCGCACCCGACCGATGTGCTCTCATGACCGGCCTCTACTCACACAATCATCGAATCGGCAGCGGGAACACGACTGCGCAGTACTACCAGTACTGCGCAGACGGCAAGAAGGTTGGGTCTGGGAATTCGGCAGTTTGGGTAGGGCCATGGGAATCGGAAGCAGCCACACCCCGGTTGTCCAACGACGACCCCCAAAAGACCAGCGGCTCACTTCCTAACTGGCTCAAATCTCCGGGCAACTCGATCACCACCGCCATGATCGGCAAATATCAAAACGGCTACGCCGACAGTTACCAAGGAAACGCTGGTCACTTGCGGGTCCCACCGGGCTGGGACTTTTGGAGAGCAATCACTGGAGATGAATCTGCGACTTACAACGGTGGGGTCGACGATGAATACAACTCACGTTTCTGTTCGGGGCCGACTGTTCCCGGCGTGGGCACCGAGTCGATTATCCACTACAAGCAGAAAATCACCAGTATCACCGTTGTGCAACAAGGGACCATCAGAATCGCGGAACTCACGCTTACCCCACCGAGTGCGCTCGAAACGCGAGAAATCGTAGCTGGCGATCCAGTCGTCGTGACCGGTTGGGCACAATTCGACGCCGACTGGAACCCAAACCCAGGTCAATACCTCGCTCCACCAACGATCAGCAGTTACAACTCTGTAACCAACCAATTGAGGTTCATCACCAACGCGGCTGTAGGCACGTACACCCCGCCAGCGGCCTACGCGTACCCAGCATCGCTGCACCAATCACTCGTGCTCGCCAGAATGGCTGGCGAATTCATCGATGGTCGCGCTGCCGACGAATCATTTTTCCTCTATCTCGCACCCCATGAACCAGCGACCGACGATGGAAATGTTGACAATCGTCGCAGGGAATATAAAGACACCGAGGTTTCGGGTGCCTTTTCGAAATTCGGAGGGGTGCCGATGGCAGTTGCTCCTACCACGGGGCCAAGCATCACATCGATTGTGAACACAGGCGTTTCGCAATTGGTGTCCTGCGCGAAACCGCACGGCATAACGAGTTCAACGTCGGTTGCGTTTCACGGCATCGCAGGGATGGCTTCGCGGGTCCCGTCCGGCAACACTTTTGTCACTGCGACGCCAACGTCGGACCCTTTGACGCTTGCTGTCCCGCTCGGCACTGGTCTTCCCACCTCGACAAGTGCGACCGGCGCCGTGGTGAGGCGCAGCCACGAAGAGCTTTGGCAGACCCGCCAAGAGTTGCTGATTTCACTCGACGATATCGTCGACATGACTTGGAGCAAAATCGTTGAACGTGGTTGGCAGGCAGAAACGATTTTTGTCTTCACATCGGACAACGGCTTCATGACTGGGGAACACGGTGTTTGGGATATCGGGTACACCTGGGAGGAAAGCATTCACCTTCCGCTCGTCGTAAAAAATCAGCCTGGGGCAGGCGGTGGCGGCTCGATTTCGATACCGACCTCGACCATCGACTTGCCAATGACCATGCTCGATTGGTTCGGATTGTCGAATCACTATGCACACACGAAGCGCGACGGCATCTCATTAGCACGCCTGGCGCAGTGGCCGAATCGCCATTTGCTCATCAGTAATGGGCCAAAGGCGATCATCAGCCCCGGTCAATACAAATTGTGGTACGACCAACCAGGCACACCCTTATATGACCTCGCGACAGACCCCATCGAAGCCACCAATATCGCATCCATCAACGCTGCAACGGTCGCGGTGCTAGCGACGAAAGCACTCATCCTTCAAAATTGTTCAGGCGATACTTGTCGCACGTAGTCGAGAAAAATCGAACTTACGGAATGACGCCCTCGTCGAACATTGCTTCGTACTGCGTCCCCGCGTAATGCCCGCGCAGCTCGCTGAAATTTGCGAGCGCTTCGGTGAGATCGTCGCGAGTCGCTTTTTCGGTGCGGCCCTCCAAAAGCTCGGGGTTGACCCCTAGGAATCGACAGATTTCATCAAACGTCGCCTGTGGTTGCGCCAACAGCGTTTCGTACGTCACTCGCAGCAACGGGCGGTCGAGGGCCGCGGACCATGCATCGATATCGCGTTGGTGTTCCTCGACCCGCAACAATGCCTCCGCAAACTCCTGCGGATCAATCGAGATCGGCGGCAGTTCGTCGTCTCCGGGACGCCGATTCCAACGGTTCGTTGTGTCACGCAAACGCTTAGCGTTCGAGCGAGACACAACATGCTTCACATGGTTATCGCGCGCCAGGAGCACGATGTTCGCGTCGTACTCTTCGATCGTGGCGCGAAATGCGTCGCGGTCTACGACGTCAACGAGTTTCGTCTTGAATCCAATAGTGCGTTCGTTACTCAGCAGCGGCACCTTGTACCACTCGCGGATCGCACTGAGCTGCGCGTCCCAACCTGCGGTGCGCAGCGGACCAATGAGTTCGCCCGTTGCCTTGATCTTGTTGTGACTCCGCAACGCCGACATCACGAACGTGCTGCCCGTACGCCCCGGAAACAGCACCACAAAATGTTTGGTCTTGCGCAGCGGCTTGCTCACGCCGATACTCCCGTAAATCGACGGTAGAACTGCGGATCAGTTCTCAATCCTTCGAAAACTGACGCGGCAAGTTCAACTTGCCGAACGCCTTCCGTTGCCTCCCAAGCTTCCCGCTCGGCCAGCAAATGTGCACGACGTCGGCGAGCGAGCCAGGGACCAACCACCGGCACGCGATCGACCGGGCTGGAAAGCTCGGTTGCGGTGCCGTCCACTCTGGCGATGCGAGGCCGAAAGCCCGCGCCGTGGTGGTAGACGACGTCTCCAATTGCAGCATCACCGTAGACACCAAACCACAACGGGTGAAGATCTGCTGTGTTGCGACGCGTGAGCGGGCGCCACGCGACCGCGTGCGTTTGCAAAATTTCCATCAGGTTGCCGCCAACATCGGTCACGTCGTCGCCAGCGCTGTTACGCCATCGATACCCCACTCGCCAGTCGCCGCCGATGCGATTCCAAAATCCAACGGTGGTGAGACAAAAGCACGGATGCGGCTGTGGATCACCAAGGTTTTCATCTCGACGCACTGCAATCAAGGGCGGTCCGTCGCCAGCCGAACACAGCAACTCGTCGAAGGGTCGAATCGGGAAGGCGTCACCGTCAAGAAACAAGATGTCGTCGCTTTCCTTCGCCACCAAGCTCACTTGGCGCGCCAACTCGTTGAGACGTTGCGGATGCGTACCTTCAAAATTCACGACATGATCGAAATGCGCTTCACAACGATCGTCGATGCCATCAAGTATCGCCCACGTCTGCATCGGCTGCGAACAATTGCGCCGAAGGTATTCCAGTTGCGGCTCGATCCAGTCGGCCGAGCGAAAATGCACAGTCACGACATGCAACACTGCGGTTCAATCTCCTTTCGGGTCGCGAAGTCGACGCACGAACGTGCGCGCCAAGTTGCGACGCGAACGCAGCTGGAGTTGCAATTCGGTGGTGGCGCGTTCACCGCGAATCGTTGCGGCGCGCTGCGCGAGAAGTTCCGTCGATGCCGCGTGCGGCTCGCTCAAAGTCGGGACCACGAAATGCTCCGTGTGCTGCGGCAGGGCACGCAACGTCTCCCACAATTCCATTTGTTGGCGAGTCACAGTGCTGTCGGGCAATTCGTCAAACACGTGGTGGCGGCGGTCAGGTTCGATGTCTTGCGCCGCGTCGCTCGGATCACCCTCAATACGGATTCCGAACATTGCGAGACTTGCCCGCACCGCTTCCAGCGTAGCGACCGGATCGCGAGTGAGATCGGCATACGACACCACAACCGTGCGGAGCCCGGCTACGGCGTCAAGCAGGGCTCGGTTGTAACTCTCCCAAAGCGCGTGCACATGCCCGGGCAGAAAATCATTGCGCTTTTTCAGTGATGCGCCCACTTCAAGGGGATGCCGATAGGAGATGAGCGCAACGGGCTCGCGTTGAAATTGCGTACGCCAGTAGGGCAACGTAAAGCAGGTTCGCGGGTCTTTCCATGCGAACACCGAGTGATTCTCAAGATCGTCGAGTGCTCGGCGGGCCTCCGTGTCGATCGAACGCGCGACCTCGCCTTCCACCCATTCGGTGCCGAGTTGCGGCGGCGCGCTCCAGTGCCCGCCGTACCCGTTGAGTAGTGCCTGATTGCAAGCCTGGAGCAGCACATGCTCCGTGCGGCGAGATACGAATTCGGCGCTACCCATCCACACTCCCAAGCGCCCCATCACCTTTGCCAGCGCACTCGTGCCACTCCGGTGCATTCCCAAGATGACGATCGGCGTGGAATCTCCGACCGCGGAAGCCACAGAGCTTTGAGGGGTGACCTGGAGAGCGTTCACAACACGGGCAGCTTACGGGTTGCGCGATCAGCGTTGCGTCGGGATGTGACAAAGTTGTCCAGCCGCGAGAAGAGCAATCCTGAGCCGATCACGGATCCGTTGCCACGACGTGGAACGTAAGCAATCAAAGTAGAGCGACGCTGCGAGCCCACTCTCGCCAGTGGCAGCTGCGATCTTCGCAAGGTCGTAACTCACAGTCGCAGGCGGCCGAACATTTGCACTACGAATTGCACGAACATGTTTGTCGATCACGCTGAGGTGGGCTTCCCACTGCGCCTCCGCGTTGGCGCTGAGGCTGTCGGACCGCAAGCGATACGCCGCCAGCGGCACATCGATGCGCCCAAAGCGTTCACCTCCGAGTAACAATCGGATCCAGAGGTCGTAATCCTCCGATCGTCGCAGCGCCTCATCGAACCCGCCGTACTTCCGCAGCAGCCTCGTCCGCACGACGGCGCCAACGAACATGAAATTATGTTCCACCATGGCCGCGAGTTGCGCAGACGGATCGGGAAACGCACCCTTGAAATAGTCGCCGTAGTAACGCCGGTTGCTATAGGTCTCGCCATCGATGAGTAACGCGTCGGTGGTGACCGCGGCGATGTCAGGACGGGCAACCAAATAATCGACGGCCTCCTGAGCGCGTGTCGGAAACCACACGTCATCGGCATCAAGCCACCCCAGAAGGTCGCCGCGCGCTGCGGCAATCCCCGAATTGCGTGCACCCGCAAGACCCCGGTTCCGCTGACGGATTAAGACAATCCGATCACCATACGAATCAAGGATCGCGCTCGTGTCGTCGGTCGACCCATCGTCGACCACGACGACCTCGACATTGGGATAGGTCTGAGCCAACGCCGAATCGACGGCCTCTCGAACATAGGCCGCGACGTTGTATGCCGGAATAATGATTGAGAGCAGCGGTAGGTGATCATCCATTCGTGACCACAGTAACGACTTTTCGCCTGGCAACTCGCCCCAGTTGCGACTACCCTGCGGCGCTCTGTGACCGACGACTCCGTGGCCAATCAACCCACGACAACCTCGAAGCCTGCCTTGCCGACACCCGCAACCAGCAAACGGCCCCGACGTGGCCGGCATCCCTTTGTGATGTTCGTCGTCGCCATGTTCGCGGTCATCGGCGTCGCCGAAGCCGGTGTTCGGGTCGCAGAGTCTCGGCTCCCCGAGCCGCTGCGGTACTTCTCGGGGCAGTCACAAAGCGTCATCAACGACATGGACGTGTTAGCCGCCAACGGGGTCACAAGCCGAGTCACATTTGTCGGCACCTCGATGGTGCGCCGCGATGTCGATGCCGCCAGGGTGGAAAAGGAGCTGAAGTGGCCTGACACCTCGGCGCACAATGTGGCACTGCCGGGATCACAAACCACGGTGGTGCAACGCTGGCTCCTCGAAGAAGTTGTGCCTCGGCTCAAACCCAGGGTTGTGGTTTGGGGCATATCGACACTCGACTTCAATAGTGGGCGGCCCGACCACCCGATCGATCAGTACAACGCGGCGCGCGCGAGCCAGCAAGGGCTCTTCGGCTCCCTCGACCGCGGTTTGGAAACAAGCGCGCTGTCTGAACACCGCGACGCGTTACGCGATCCGTTTGAGCTGAAGTCAGCAGCGCAAGGAACTGCGACCAAGTATCTTCAACAGAAGTCGCTCAAGGCACGCGCAACGTGGCGGTTGGAATACGACTCCAAGACTCCTGAACAGCTCAAGAAAATGAAGGCCAACCATCTCCTGACTGTCCGAGACAAACAGCTGAAAGATTTTCAGGTCGGCGACGCCGAACTCCAAGCATTCCGCGAAACAGTCGCGGCCCTGCAACGCCAAGGCATCAACGTCGTCATCGTGATCATGCCGGTTCCGAGCGATTACCTGCCGCTCCACCCGAAGGGCGAGGCCCAGTTCGTGCAGTGGCAACGCCAAATCACCCAGGAAGCCAAACAGCTGAATGTTTCGGTGATCGATGATTTGGTGCGCTCAATGCCCGACTCGGCGTTTCGTGATTACGAGCACCTCTGGCCCGAACCGGCACGCGAGGTGTTCACGCCAAAACTCACGGCGCGTCTCAAATCGCTACCGTGGTGGTCCACGGCGTTTCCCTCATGACGTTCAATTCACTGCAATTTGCGCTCTATTTCGCGCTCGTGTTTCCGCTGTACTGGGCGCTGCGCACTCGCACGCTCCAGAATCTCTTGCTGGTGGCGGTCTCGTACTCGTTCTACGCGTTTTGGGATTGGCGCTTTCTGTTCTTGCTTGCCGGCACCACAATCGTCGACTTCTTTTCGGTCCAACGCATCCATACTGCGGGTGACGACGAGCGGCGACGCCGAGCATGGATGATCTTCTCCGTCGCTGTGAATCTCGTCGTGCTTGGGTTCTTCAAGTACTTCGAGTTCTTCATCGACAGCGCGATCAGCGCGCTCGACAAAATCAACGTCACAGTTGCCGATCCACTGCTTCGATTCACGCTTCCGGTCGGCATCAGCTTCTACGTTTTCCACGAAATCAGCTACGCGATCGACGTCTACCGGCGCCGCTGCGAGCCCGAATACAACATCGTCACCTATGCGATTTACATCGCATTCTTCCCACAGCTCGTAGCGGGCCCGATCACCCGCGCTGCGCACATGTTGCCGCAGTTTCGCAAAACGCGAACCCTCCCCGACAAAGAGCGTTTCTATTCAGCAATGGTGTTGATCCTCACCGGACTGTTCAAAAAGGTGGTACTGGCCGACGGCGTCGTCGGGTACGTCAACGATGTGTTTGGCCGCACGGATGGCCGAGGCGCCATTCCGCTGATGATCGCCGCCGTCGGATTTTCGATCCAGATTTACGGCGACTTCGCGGGCTACACCGATATGGCGCGAGGCGTTGCTCGACTCCTTGGCATCGAGCTCGCCCGAAACTTCGAACAGCCATACTTGGCGCGCAACATCACCGAGTTCTGGCGTACGTGGCATATCTCACTGTCGAGTTGGCTGAGCGACTACCTCTACGTACCGCTCGGCGGAAATCGCGGCTCGCGAACCAAGACCTACCGCAACCTCATGATCACCATGCTGTTGGGGGGCCTTTGGCACGGTGCATCATGGCACTTCGTCGTCTGGGGCGGGCTCAACGGTGCTGCATTGTCGGTGCATCGGATGCTCAGCGGGAGCACCGATCGCGATGAAACGCTTCGATTTACACCCGCAACGATATTGAAGATCCTTGGGAACTTCACCCTGGTCACCGTGTTATGGGTGTTTTTCCGAGCCGAATCGCTGCAGGCTGCCCTCGATTTCTTCAAGGGATTCAAGTCGGGGCTGCTCGGATCTCGCCCCGGAGCATGGTGGCCCAATCTCACGTTGATAGTCGCGTTTCTCTGCATCATGTTTGCTATGGACATCATCGACCGGCGACGTCGCGAGTGGCGGCCGCTCACCGCGTGGCCAGCCTGGCTCCAAGGCGCCTACGCCGGTGCGGCAGTAGTCGCAATTTTGGTGTTCAGTGGTGGTGCACCAACCCCATTTATATATTTTCAATTCTGATAACCCCGCCGCTTGTCGAGATAGCAGCAACGTCATGACTACTCCCGAAGCCGAAGCCGCTCCTGCGCACACCAAGGCTCGTCGCGTCGCGTCCGCGTTGCTCCAGCTTTGGTTCGCGCCCATGCTCCTGGGACTTCCCTTCGCGCACCAATCCAAAATCAGGATCGCCGCCGACGTCCGCCGCTGGGCGACAGCAACCAACAACTCGCATGCCACGACGCTCTCGCTCATCGCGAGCTACCCCGAATTCCGCACGCTCTACTGCTACCGGCTTCGGCGCGGGGGCCTGGCGGCTGCCGTCGTGGGCGCCATCTCGAAAGTGCTGTATCCGGGTGAGCGCACGCTGCACCTCGCCTGTTCCGATATCGGTGGCGGGCTCTTTATTCAGCACGGATTTGCCACAGTCGTGGCGGCCCGCAAAGTCGGCGAAAACTGTTGGATCAACCAACAAGTCACAATCGGATTCGATCGCCCTGGCGCCCGCCCCATCCTCGGCGACAATGTAAGCGTGCACGCAGGCGCCAAAGTGCTCGGTGATATCACCATCGGCAACGGCGCCCGCGTCGGCGCCAACGCGGTTGTGCTCGAAGATGTGCCGCCGGGCTACACCGCAGTAGGAATTCCCGCCCGGCTGCTGCCTCCCAAATCACAACGCACCCTGTAATTGCGATGCGTATCTACTGGTACTGGCCGTTTGTGCGCAGCGAAGAACTTGGCGTCGGCAATGAACTGCTGCGGTGCGGCCACGATGTCACGCTTCACACCATTCGGGGACGCATCGCTGGAGCCACCAGCCACGACCCAACACCCCGCACCGACGGCCCTCAGATCCACATCGACGATTCAGTTCCGGCAGTGCCACAGAAGTCGGAGGGCGGGGCACGTTGGCTCGCAACACGAGCGACCACCTACCCGCGCCGGGCTTTGAACCGCCACACCACGGTAAAGCGCGGTGGATTTGATGTGGCACACATTGTGTATCTCAACTATTTCACCGACGGGCTCAGCTTGGCGCGTTTGGGTCGGCGGGCCCCGCTGGTCTGCACTGTCCACGATGTGGTGCCACACCAAGCTCGGGTGCCCTCGCGGGTTGAGCGAACGCTTTTGGCGGCGCAGTACCGCAGCGCGGGCACCATCGTCGTGCACCATCCGAGCGTGGGCACTCGGCTCACAGCGGAATTCGACGTGGATCCGCAACGAATCCACTTCGTTCCCTGGGCCGTGCCTGAGGTCGGCGCATACCCCACTCAGGACGCTGACCGGCCGGCGCAACCCGACGACGGAATCTGCACAGTCTTGTTGTTTGGCACATTGCGCCGCAACAAGGGAGTAGAAGTGCTGCTCGCAGCCATGCAGCTCCTCAACGCACCGTCGATTCGTCTCGTAGTCGCGGGCCGAGGCTTCGCTGATATCGAGGCCCTTGTCACGGACGCGGCAGCCCGAGACTCTCGAATTTCCGCGTGTATCGGATACGTCACCGAGCAAGAAAAGGCCAAGCTGTACCGCGCATCCGACGTTGTCGTACTGCCCTACACCACCTTTTCGAGCCAAAGCGCGGTGCTCCACGATGCCTACAGCCACCACCTTCCCGTCATCGCGAGCGATGTGGGCGCGCTCGGCGATTCAGTTCGAGAGGATGCAACCGGCTGGGTCATTCACCCCAGCGACCCACAACAGTTGGCGAGTGCGCTGGAAATTGCCGCGGCATCTCCCGCAATGCGGCAAGCATTCGGCTCAGCATCGGCGCAGGTGGCGCAGGATCGGAGCCCTGCCAAGGTCACTCAGGTCCTCCAACAGGTGTACGACCGCGTTCGGCGGTAAAGGAATTTGCCACTTTGTGTGAACACAGGCGCAATTCCTGCCGCTTCCCATGGACGGGGCCATGGTTGCTGTGCTGTAATAGTGCCGGTTTGCGGCACTCTCGTTGTCGCGTAACAAGTCGACACACCTCAGGGCGGGCACTGTCCGTGCCGATGGGTTTGTCTACGGGCGAAGAGGGTCGGAACGGTACGTGTGGCTACACGTACGGGCGAAGAGTTGTGTAGGCGAAGGCAGCATGAACGCATTGGAGTTTTTGATCGCCCTGCGGAGGCGCTGGCGGGTCATCGCCATTATCACCGCGGCGACAATGGCCGTGGCGTGGATCACGACGCCCGGCGCCAAAACTCAGCGGCAAGAACGCACCTACCAAGCGACCCAGAGCCTCACCGCGATTTCGCTTGTCCGCAACATCGGCAACTGGGACATATGGGTTTCAAAGGCGACATTCGGTCCAGTCCCTCGAGAGGTCGCATCGCACTTCGACGCCCAGGCCGTGACTATCAACGGCGAAAAGACTGCTCGTGGCGAAAAGAAATTCGTCACCTTCGTAACGCGTGACGCGCGAGCAAAAGCAACCGTGACGCCCGACCAAGTTGCCGCGCAGCTCACCATCGCCGTGACTTCGACAAATCGTGAATTCGCGCAGGCGATTGCAGATGACCTTGCGAACACACTCGTTGCCGAGATCCAGAGTGGCTACGACAGTGGTTACAGAAATGAACTGAAAGCTCTGCAGGATAAGTCGGCCAAATTCAATGCAGATCTCGACGCGGCCGTCATCGAGTTGGCCAATTGCCCAGCCCTCGATCGCAGATGCCGGACACTCGCGAACAGCAAGGTAAGTGGCCTCCGGGTGCTGGCACAACGCACCGCAGGCGACATCAACCGCAAGCTGCAACAGGGGCGTAAATTCGTTGAGTTACGCCCGGTGATTCTTGACGCGGCAGGCGCGTCATCGGCAGAGGTCAAGGTTGTGCCCGACGCCGCCAGCTCGGGAATCCCAACAACTGCGAAACCACGGCTCGCGGCAGGTCTACTGCTCGGGCTCCTGCTCGGCGCGCTGATCGCGTTCTTGATCAGCCGATTCGACAGCGCGGTCTATGGCATCCCGGCGACTGAGGCCGCCGCTCGCTTGCCGGTGCTCGCCGAAATCCCGCACGTCACCACGACCCGGCGTCGTCGCTTCGAAGTACTCACCCAACTCTCGCCGCTGTCCGGCGTGGCCGATTCGTATCGAGGATTGCGCACATCGATCGGGCTGATGTGGCTGGCAAACGAATCGGAAAGCGGCCAAAACGAGCCCCGTACGTTGCTCGTCGCGTCACCAGGACCAAACGAAGGTAAATCAACGACAAGCGCGAACCTCGCCGCCGCATACGCCGAAATTGGCAAACGAGTGATCGTCGTCGACCTCGACTTCCGACGTCAGCGCCTGCACCGCTTCTTGGGTGCCAACGCCGAGCCCTACCTCGAAAACACCGGCAGCCTGTCCGCCCCAATCGTCGACCTCGACGCCGCAACCCAGACCACTTCAATCCCTGGGGTTGAGTTCATCGGCAGCTCAAGCCCCGACTCCACTCCGGCCGAGGCTGCCGTCGCTGGCCGTGCCGCGATTCTCGCGGCTCGTGAGATCGCCGACATCGTCATCATCGACACACCGCCATTGTTGCTCACCAACGACACCTTCGACTTGCTCGATCTCTCCGATGCGGTCGTGCTGCTGGCCCGCGACGCCAAGACAAAATCGGCCGCACTGAACCGCGCATCACAACAATTGAAACGCCTCGACGCACCAGTGGTGGGTATCGCGCTGATTGGCGCCATCAGCTCACGGCCTGGATATGGCTACGGATATGGCTACGGATACCGCTACGGCTACTCGTATGGCTACGGATACGGCTCGCGCACTGGCGTGGTCCAAGCTCGCAAGGCGGCCGAGGGTGGCGTAGGCACCGCCGGGTCCGACGCTGCCGAAACGGCCGCCGTGCTCGACGACACCGCACTTGTGGCTGCCGGCCCGGCCCGCAAGCCCGGGTGGTTCGCCCGTCGCGGCAAACGCATCGACAACGATCACGACGGCGACGAAGTTCGTATCGACGACAACGACGCCGACGCCGAGTAGCGCAATGCCGCTCCCCTTTTCGGCTCCGGTGTAACCCGTGCGGGGCAATTGGCTCGACGACGACAGCGTCACCCCGGCTATTTCGGGGCGGGCGCGACCGCGACCGGCGACGCCAGCGGATACACCTGCTCGAGGCCGGTCCCGTCTTGGCCACGACCGAACCGCACGTCCCAGCTCCGCGCACACCCTTGATGCCTTCGATCCCGACAATCGGTTCAGCCCCGCGCCGACCGAAGTTGATGCCGTAACCGCACGCACGAACGCAAGCGACAGCGGCGTTCGGACCCCGGGTTGGGCGCTTGCGGTCACTGCGGCCGGGGTCATCGCGGCACTCTCGGTGTTGGCCGGAGGCTTCGCGTTCTCCAACGGCGAGACGATCACTGCTGGATTCGTGATGATCGTGCTCGGAACCGTCACGCTACTTGCCTTAAAACGCGTCGCTGCCGACACGATGCATGGCGAGTACCCGATCTTGGTTGCTGGTCTCGCGATGAAGTTGCTCGCCAGCCTATTGCGCTATTGGATCTCGTTCAGCGGCACGATCTACGAACGATCGGACGCCAAAACCTACGATGTGGAGGGTCGGCGAATCGCCACCGAATTCATTTCGCAAGGTCACCTTCCGAATTACAAGAGTTATACCGGCAGCAACTTTCTGCGCTTGCTAACGGGTATTCTCTACGATCTGATTCCGCCGTCAACGCTGGCCGCGTTCTTCATATTCGGTTGGTTTAGCTTTTTGGGCTACCTGATGTTTTGGCGGGCGATGCGCCGAACAGTTGCCCCTGGTCAAGATCGCAAGTATCTGATTTTGTTGCTATTCATGCCGTCAGTGGCGTATTGGCCTTCCTCGCTCGGCAAGGAAGCCGTTGTGATTCTTGGGCTCGGCATGGCGTCACTGGGATTCGCTCGGATGATCACCAACGCGACGCTGAGCGGTGCAGTCCTGGCAGGGGCAGGCACGGTGTTGGTCACCTACGTGCGTCCGCACGTGGCGTTGGTGATCTTGATCGGTGCTGCCGTCGCGATGGTGGTGCGCAAGCGCCCTTCGGGTCAGATCGTGAGCTCAATCGTCACTGCCGTGCTCTTCATCCCGATTCTTACATTCACGCTCGGCCAAGCGAGCGCGTATTTCAATGGTGATATCACCGATTCCAAAGTGCAAGCAGAGACGCAAACCGAAGCCGACGATCGCACGTCACAGGGTGGCTCGCAATTCGACAACGCCGCGGTCCAGATCACGAACCCGATCAACTTTCCGTATGCCACCTGGACTGTCATCATGCGGCCAATGCCATGGGAAGCCCCGTCGCCCCAGGAGTTCGCGACGGCAATTGAATCCACCTTCATCGGGTTACTGCTGATTCGCAATTTCCCCCGCATCGCCCGCAACTTGCGCCGAGTGAATGGCTACATGATTTACGCGTTCGTCAACCTCGTCGTGTTCATTTTCTTGTTCTCGAATTTCGCGAACTTTGGAATCTTGGCGCGGCAACGGACCCAGATCGCGCCGTTCCTCTTCCTGCTGTTAGCCATGCCGTTGAGCGAACGAATTCGCAAGAAACAAAGAAATTCAGACTTCGCGGCTGCGTGATCGTCGTTTCTTTCGTGGCGTCGGCACCACCACGGTCGAGAGCAACACGCCAAGGATCACTACTGGCAGCATCGACAACAATGCAATGTCGAGCGTCGCTTGTCGAGCCGTTACCGCAACGGCAAATAGCACAACTGCACCTTGGGCAACAACGGCGGTGGTGGTAACGAGCCACCGGGCATCCTTGTCGTTTCGTCGCAGCTGACGACGAATCGAATCCGGCAGCACGGCACGACTCAACGGCTCAAGGCCCAAAAGGCCAACTGCAACCCACCCGCCGCCCACGCGTGGTCCGATATCTTGCGCGATGAGCGCGATCGCCCACCAGTACATGGCAGCTATCGCGCCACACCCCGCGTTGCCCAGGCGAGCCTGTGGCTTCGGGAACAACAAGATGACAAACAGCACGACTGCGCCGAGCAGTGCTGGCCCAGCAATGCTGGCGCGCACCATAATCAAAGGCGCACTACAGGACATGATGAACAGCGCAACCGCAAGACCATCCCGTTCGTGACGCTGATCAAAATCGCTCAGCGCTACCGCCGTCGCCGCGGCACCCAATCCACAACCGATGCGAGTACCAAGCGACAATCCCTCCACATCGATCGCCACGAATGCGGCGGCGCCCGGAAGCACCAGCAATAACGCGGCTGGCATTTGCCGTGCAGTTGCCCTCGCGATGAGTTCAGTCGCAACCGCGAGTAGCCCGGCCGCGGCCAAGATGCCGATCGGAGCGCCCGCCGAACCGAGCTGCCAACGAAGCACCGCGAACCCCGCGATCGCCATCGGCACGCCGATCGTGCCGGGCCGATCATTCGGCAACCACCAGGCCAACACCCCAGACACCAAAACCGCCAGCGCGCCCGCGAAGAGACCGTATCCGAACGTCGTTCCGTCGAATGGCGCCGATGCCGCCAGCATGTTCAACATCGATTCGCCCTATCCGTCAAAGTTTTCCACCAGACCCCACATGATCAACTCGTCGACAAACCGTAGAACATCCGCTGCTATGTGGGTGGCATTTTGCGGAGTTCTGGCGCTCAATGTGCTCATCAGTTCCGATCGCGTTGAAGGCGCCTCAAGCAGTCGCCAGATCTCACTCGCTGTGCGGTTGAGCTTGCGTACCAAGCCGCTATCGGGATCGAACACCACTTCGATACCTTCGAACGACTCACTCGCGACCGTTGCAAGCCGAGCAATGATCGATTGCGGAACCGCCTTGTCGACCCTCATATCGACGCGACTCGACGCTCGATCGCGTCACAAGCCTCAGGCAACGAACGTACGGAACCCGATAAAGCCCCAGACTGTCGGGCGATTCGTGCGAGACGACGAAACATCGGCACCCCTGCGGCGCGCAGCCCATGGGTGTTCTCGCATAGCGCTACCAACGCAGCGTCGCCCCCAACCTCAGCGATCGCGGCGCCGACTCCGACCAACTGATTCGGCAGTACAATGAGAGATGCCCGCGTCTCGTCAGAAGCCGATTTCGGCACTACAAACCACAAGTCGCGCATCAAACCTGCAACTTCGCTGGGGCAGTTAGGAAATAGCGAGGTGACGAACTCCCACGAATCAGGGCGCAGCGTGATGGGCTTCGGGTATGCGCTCACAGTCATTGTCACATCGTCAATTGCTGCGATTTCGTCGCTGAGGTACCGAGCGCCTCGCTCTACCAGCGCCAAAGCAAGTGTCGACTTGCCGCTTCCTGATGCGCCGCAGAGCAACACTCCTCGCCCATCAATTTCGACCGCCGCGGCATGTATCAGTATCCGTGTTCCGGGCGTCGATCTGACCATCCGATTGACTTCCCATACGAAACGCCCGAGCAACGCTTCCTCAGCAATGCCGCGTAGCTGCACCGTTGCGTCGACCGCAACACAGAAACCATCCGGTTCGCTCACAATCTCAATGATGTGAGCGGGTACTCCGTCGACCGCGCAGTGCGCGTACAAACCGTCGATAAGCTGCAGCAGATCGAGGTGGTCGGAAATCACACAAAACGATGTGTCGAGCACGCGATACGTGGCAATGCCCTCGAATTCCGGGGTCATTGAGCGCGGCCTCGGCCGAGGGCACGCGCGATCCGTCGGCCGTAGGAACCCTCTCTGCGTTCCAAATAGTCACGATCGGGAAATATCAACGACCGAGAGTACGCCACCTTGTTCGCGATGCCTGGTAATTCTCGCGCTCCGGCACGTACTTGGCCGAGGTAGCTACGTTGTGGATTTGTGTAGGCGCGCACCATCCGACGTTGCCGTTGCGTCGGCTGGTAGCTCAACGCCCACGCCGCTAACGGACCATGGGCGGCCAGCTGCAACGTCGCACTCGATTGCAGCACGGCTCTCGCAACGACCGAGACGACGCCGAGCTGCTCCGCAACATCGATCAATGCAGCAGGCTCGACGGCCTCACAAATCTGGGCAACGTCGCGCAACGGCACCAACCTCGGCGTGAGTTTGCCCAATACTGCGTGCATAGACGCATGCACAAGCCGCAACTCCTGTGGCAAAGCATATTGCGGCTCATCGCCGATGATAAACGTCTGCGGCCGACGCCAGAGTCGGTCGTCGGCGCCGAGCGACGCGAACGGGCCCGCGACGAAAGAACGATGCAAATCGATCTCAAGGCCATTCGGTGCAACGAAACAAGCACCCTTTCCGAAACGAGCGGTGAAACCCGGTCGTGGCTCATCGAATCGGCGCCGGCACCCGAGAGCTTCCAACCCGCCCGCAGCGGCGTCGAAATTGTCGCCGTGCACCATGATGTCGATATCGCCGAATGCCCGCCACTCTGGATGCGGGTAGTCAAGATGCGCGTTGGCAGGGCCCTTCAAAACTCGCCAATCGATGCCCGAGCCGCGCAAGCCGCGAGCCACCTCAGCCAACATCGCTTCGAGTTGTAACACCGACGCCATACTGTCGATGCAACCCTCAACAATCTTGCGCTGCTGATCGTCGGTCAACGCCAGCAATCCCGAGCGCTGCGCGGCGAGCGCGAGGCCGAAGATGCGCTGTTCGCCTACTACGTGCAGGATTTCCTGCCATTGTCCATCATCAAACGGACCGTGCGCCCCACCACGATGACCGCGCAGCCCGAAACCGGCGATCCCTGCGACACTGTCACCTATCAACAAGCCAACACCCAATCGTTGCGCACGAACACCTGGAGCGCAGCAGCAACATCAGCCCGCACGACATCAATGTCAGCGCCGAATCCGTCTGCAACTTCCGAAGTCAATGACCCAACATCATGAGGACTCTGGAGGAGTTCGAGGATCGCGGTGGCCGTCGCGTCCAGGCGAGTCGTCACGGCACGAGATTGCAACGATCCGTGCGCTGCCAGGCACACAACCGTAGATTCAGCGACGCGACGGGTGATCAGTTGCGGGTTGACTCGGTAGCGCGCAGACTCTGACGTCTCAGCGCGCGTACGCTTCGCCATCAGCCGCTGCATTCGCAATGCGGTGCCGCAGTGCATACAGCGAGCGACCGACAACGACCGCTCCGGCACCGACCAGCAGCAGCGTGCGCGAATCGGATCCAGTGTCGGGCAATGTGCCGCTGCCATTGCCCGATGTGCCGTTGCCCGAAGCATTGCCACCATTCGAGTTGGAGTTGCCGCCAGACGCTGTGGTGGGCGAAGTGGTCACCTCTGTTTTGCGAGTCGTCGACGTGGTTCCCGCTGTGCCGGTGCTCCCCGAAATTTCGAAGTCACGAAAGCATCGATACGGTTGCCCATTCGGAAGAAAACCAGCAAACTCTACGCGATACTGACCAGGAGCGACCGAGGCGGGGACTTCGACGCGGGTGTCAAAACTCCCGCTTGGATTTGTGGTGACGGTACCGAGCCGACGCACACCCACAAGTTGGACGTTCACTTTGCTGCTAGGAGCCCAGCCGGTGCCGATTACGCGCTCCGGGTAGGGCAAACGACTGACGTTCAACACAATCGGGTCGATGCGACACGTTGGCTGACTGCCGCCGCCAGTCGTGGTTGTGGGGCCAGTTGTCGTCGTCTCCTCGGGCGATCCCGTGTGATCGGAGGCGTACGCGACGCTGTCGAAGCGCGGCGCGGCCCATGCAATCGAAGCACCAGCCACGCCTACCTTGGCCGCGCCTTTGACGACGTCGCGTCGTGTGATGTTCTTTTCGCCCTGCTCCACAAGGGGCAGTTTCGCACGCTGAGTGGTCATGGCGCAACCTTTGCTGGGTGGTTTCGCCGGAATTCGACGAAAATTTGAGAAGTGTTACGAGATCGTCACGTCTTGGGTGTCAGTGTCGCTGGCGCCGTTGTTGTCGGTAACCGTCAACACGACCGTGTACGTACCAGGGTTGATGTAGTCGTGATTCGGGTTTGAGCCGGTCCCAGTTTGGGAATCACCGAAATCCCAGTCGTAGGCAACGATCGACCCGTCATCAGCCGACGCGGTGGCATCGAAATCGACGACTGCGCCCGAAACGCTGAAGCTGAACGAAGCTGTAGGTGGCGTATTGGGGGAACCGGCTTGCGCATTCACGGTGTGGGTGGAACCGCGGTTATCGGTGACCGTCAGGGCCACAGTGTACGGGCCACCTGCCGCGTAGTCGTGGTGAGGATTCGCGCTCGTAGATGTGTTGCCATCGCCGAAGTCCCATGCATAGCTGGCAATGCTGCCATCAATGTCGAGTGAACCAATCGAAGAGAAATCACAGCTCGGAATCCCCCCAGTGCAGGTGGGCGACACCTCGGCTACGGGGGCGATGTTCGACCGCACCACCTGACATGTCGCGCCGCTGCAAGTTTTCAGCGCGGCCAGCATCGGCGTCAGCTGCGCGACGACCGGCGAATATTTCGCGTCACCATGCACATTGATGAGCTCAAAGGGATCTACTGCGTGGTCGTACAACTCCTTTTCGCCGGTGTCAGTCTCGATGTAGATGAACTGATCAGCTTGCACCGCCCAACCACCCGGATGCTTCGGAGTCGTGATGTCGTTCACTTGGCTGTGCAACACTGCCCGCCCGGTGTAATCCTGGTTTGCGATCGCATCGAGCAGCGACCTCCCATCCTGTACGCGCGGAGACGTTGTGCCCGACCAAGCCTGAATCGTTTGGGCCAAATCGGTGTTCGTAACCAGCGCACTGTTAGTACCGACTGGGATTCCTGGGCCCGAAATCAGCAGCGGCACCGCAATGCTGTCGCGGTACAGCACGTCTTTGCCCAACGGAACCCGGTGTTCGCCGCGCATGAACCCGTTGTCTGAGGTCACGACAAAAATGGTGTTCGCCATCTGCCCATTCGCCGCCACGCGGTTGATCGTGCGTTCAATCATGTCGTCGACTGCGAGCAACTTGCGTAATCGAGTTGCTTGCGACTTGCTGATGCCATTAATTTTCGACCCTGTCAACAACGGCAACGCACGTACCCACAGTGGCTTGTCGGAAACATTGGCCTCGTTAAACGCGCCGCCTTGCGGAATGTTGTACGGCTTGAAACTGTCCACGTAGCGCGCCGCAACTTGAATACCGGTGCCGCTGTGAGGCGCCGTGGGATTCAGCCACATGAAGAAGGGATTCCCAGACGTCACCGCCGCGTCGACTGTGGCTTCGGCGCGGCCCGCCAAGACATCAGTGACATAGTCAGCTTGTGTCGAACCGTACGGCGTGACGACACCGTTGTCATTGATTGAATAGTTCGTGTAGCCGTAAATGTTCTTACACAGCGCCTGCCAGTCGGTCCAACCCTGAGGCTGTGCCTTGCCACACGAATACCCGTTCATGTACTTGCCGAGTTGTGCGGTGTAGTACCCGCCGGCCGACAACGACGTCGCAATGGTTTGGTTGTGGTTGAAGTTGTTATATGCATTGTTGTTGACGACGAGGTGGTTTTGCACGTACTGACCGGATAAAAACCCGGCTCGAGACGGACAACACAGCGACGTGGACACGAACGAATTGGTAAAACTGGTGCCAGGCAAGGCCGCCAACGTCTTAGTGAGAAACGGCATTTCGTCATAACGCATATCGTCGATTTCGATGACGACGATATTGGGAGGCGGAGTAGCTCGCACTGATGGTGCGTTGGCGATATAGGCACCACCGACCGTCGCCGAGGCAAGCAATACGATGGCGCCAGCCATCGATACCGCGCGCGCGCCAAAACTTCGAATCATTTCTGCCCTATCACTGGATGTTCCTACTCCGGCGCCCATCATGCCACGCTGCGCCAGTGACAACAAGGATGGAGGTCCAAACGTGGCATGTGCCGCCAGTGCGCGGTGCCGCGAGAGCGTCTGAGACTAGAGCGTTTCACCTCGAAATTGATGGCCGCGCAGCATCGCTTTGGCATCGAACACCAATACCGACGCTGCGGCGATGGTTTGTACGTCGAACTCGGGATGATCGACCAGCGTCACCACCAGGTCTGCAGCCGCAAGGTTCACTGCGCTGAAATCGACCAGCGGACAGGGCAGCCGCGATATTGCGCTGGGCAGCACGTGCGGATCACAGGCCGTCAGTTCAGCGCCCAACGCGGCGAGCCGTTCCGCGACCACGATGGAGGGCGATTCCCGAAAGTCGGAGGTGCCGGCTTTATAGGTCAGCCCAAGCAACAAAATCTTGGTGCCGTTGACCGCTCGGCCGTGCGAGTTGAGCAGCGCAGCAACCCGCGCTGCCACATGATCCGGCATGTGGTCATTCACATCATTGGCGAGTTCCACGAATCGAAACGGTCGGCCTGATCGCCGTTTGACTTGCCACGACAAATACGAAGGGTCGACCGGCAAGCAGTGGCCGCCGACTCCTGGCCCCGGCGTAAAGCGCATAAAACCAAAGGGTTTTGTTGCCGCTGCGTCGATAGCGCGCCAGATGTCGACACCGAGGTCGGCGGCAAACATGGCGAGTTCGTTGACCAACGCGATGTTGACGTGGCGAAACGTATTCTCCAAGAGCTTCACCAATTCGGCTTCCGCGGGCGAACCCACTGCGACAGTTCGGTCCACGAGTGCGCTAAAGAACGCGTCGATCACCCGCAGGGACGCGGCATCAACTCCGGAGACCACCTTTGGCGTGTTGACAAATCCCCATTTCGCGTTGCCGGGATCGATGCGTTCAGGCGAGTAGCCCAAGAAGAAATCAACGCCACATTCCAGACCGCTCCCCTCAAGAATCGGTCGTACAAGTTCCTCGGTGGTGCCGGGATACGTGGTGGACTCCAAGATCACCGCGCAACCGGGGCGCATAACCTCGGCTAGCGACGCGGACGCACTTTCGACAAAGCTCAGGTCGGGTACACCCTCGCGCAACGGCGTGGGCACCGAAATCACAGCAACGTCAAACCCAGCAAAATCGTTAGCTTGATCCGTCGCCGAATATCCGCTCGCGAGTGCCGCCTGTAGCTGGCTTGTAGGTACATCCTCGACGTACGACTCTCCGCGCCGCAAGGCTGCGAGGCGACCCGGATCGAGTTCAAAACCAGTCGTGGTAAAGCCGACTTCCACCGACCGCATAGCGACCGGCAGGCCGACGTAGCCCTGACCAACCACAACGACCCGTGCCGTCCGATCGCCGAGCCGGTGCAGTAATTCTGCGGCTGCAGCTCCCAAGCAACTGTTCGGCGATTCCGGAGAAGAGGCATTCATGGGCCGCAACGTACCATCGGTTGAGAACAATTTTGCCTGCCTAGCGACCCGTCACATTACGCCGTGACCGACCTCACGAACCACGCCAACCACACCAGCCACACGTGCCCCGCCACCTCCATTCGGAATGAACGCTGGCAAAAACTTTCCTTTCCAATGCTTGACAAGCGGCACTCGCGCGCACCAACATGGCGACGGCCACATCGACAAGCGATTGTCGAGAGGCCGGAGGCAACATCAACCGATGGAATCTCCGGACTTGGGGGGAACACCAAGGACCGAACAACACGCGGGCAACGGACGCGTGACGCGTGCGGTACAAGGCGGACCTCGCATCCTAATGACCAGGGCTAGTGGCCAACCTGGTCTGGAAGCGACAGAGGAGAATATTCACGTGAAAATTGTTTCTCACGCAGTTCGCGTAGCTATTGCTGGCGGCCTTGCGGCCGGTTCAGTGGCGATCGCTGCTCCGGACTCAGCAGACGCCGTCGTCACGACGGTTGGTACATGCACCGGCACCCGCGGCATCGGTTCGGCCAAGAGCACCTTCTTGTGGCCGGGCGATGGCAAAGCAGCTGGCATCACGGACAAGAACCACGACGTTGCGGTCAGCACCAAGGGCACCCACGCCCTCAACGCCGCGCCGCTCACCATCGGTGGATCTTGCACCTTCACGCAGGCCGTCGCCACCGGCGCACTCACCACCACCCCAGCAGGCACCAAAAGCCTGTTGAAGTGGAGCTCCAAGGTGACGTCACCGGTTTCAGACTGCGCCGGCGACACCGACTCTACTGAATGGCCGCTGAACGGCAAGCTCAGCTTTGCGTTCACCGACCTCACCAAGATGGACGCCTACGTCGCCACCGCCAACCCGACCGGTTCGCCGGCCGACACGGTGAGCCTCGTCGGTATCGTCACCAAAGGTGTGGCCGTTGGCTCGCAGGTCGCCAACAACGTTGGCTACACGCCAGTGCTCAAGGACAAGACCATCATCACCGACTGGGACGGCACCGAAATGGTCACCGAAATCCTGGTTGGCGGCACCGCCGCAGAACGTGCAGTTATCCAGGGCTACGCGGTTGACCCAGCCGCCCTCGGTTGCCAGGTTGTTGTTGAGCCAGCTATCGAAGCCACAAACATCCGTTACGTCGTGATCCAAGACGGCACCACGCCGATCTTGTTGTCGGCTGTCACGGGTGGCACGCTCACCATTGGTGCTCCATAATTCTGGGTTCACCACTGAGCAATTAGCACTACCTGTGGCCCGCCCGAAAGGGCGGGCCACAGTGCTCTTGCACCAACCTGCGCGGTCCACGCCGGGTTTGCTACCTCGTAACCCATACTTGAGGAGATGTTCGATGAAGCTCGTTTCTCACGCGGTTCGGATCGCGATCGCAGGCGGGCTTGCCGCCGCGTCGGTCGCCACGGCGATGCCCGAGTCGGCCGACGCCGTTGTCACAACGGTTGGCACGTGCAGTGGCACCCGCGGTATCGGTTCGGCGAAAAGCACCTTCTTGTGGCCCGGTGACGGCAAAGCCGCTGGGATCACTGCACAAAATCATGACGCCGCAGTGAGCACCAAAGGCGTGCATTCCCTGAATGCCGCACCGCTCACCATCGGAGGCTCATGCACGACGTCGCAAACCGTGGCAACGGGTGCTTTGACCACCGCGCCCGCTGGCACCAAAACGATCACAAAGTGGAGTTCCAAGGTCACCTCGCCGGCACTCGACTGCGTTTCCGACGGCAACGTTGGGGAATGGCCATTGAGTGGCAAGACGAGTTACACATTCTCTGATCTTTCCAAGACCGATGCTTACGTCAGCACCGCGAACCCAACCGGCGCGCCCGGAGATACAACGACCCTTGCTGGCATCGTGGTGAAGGGCAATGCGGTCGGCGCCCGGATTTCGAGCAACGTTGCATACACCCCGGTGCTCAAGGACAAAACGATCGTCACCGACTGGGACGGCACCGAAATGGTGACCGAAATCCTGACCGGTGGCACAGCGGCAGCCCGCGCAGTTATCCAGGGCTACGCCGTTGACCCTGCCGCGCTTGGCTGCCAGGCGGTAGTCGAAGAAGCGACCGGCAGCCTTGTAACGAACCTCCGTTACATCGTCGTGCAGGATGGCACCTCGCCGATTCTGAGTTCGCTTACGACCGGCACGACACTGACCATTGGTGCGCCCTAGCTCTCGCTGATAAGCCGAACGCACCGACGCACCAAATGTGGCCCGCCCGAAAGGGCGGGCCACATTTGCGTTTCAAGCCGGCGACCCTGCATCTTGACCGATGGCACATCTAAGACGAATCTCAGGCGGCGCAAAATTCTCCATGATTTCAGGCACTATTGTTGCCGGGTGCAAACTCCTCGGCGTCAACGTCTCGTCCTCGTCACCGTAGCCTTATGTGTCATCGCAACTGCATGTGGCAGCGACAAGCCAAAGGCCACGGGAGCGACGGCTCCCCCGGTTGTCAAAGATGTTCCGAAACAATGGTCGGCACAAGGGATCCAAGATCTCAAAGATCTTGCAGGTCGTCTTGCGAAATCCGATGCCAAGTTCTGCGCAGATCTCGGGATCACTTCCACCGACGACTATCGCCTCAGTCTCACCACATTGCAAAAAGCTAAAGAGATCCCAGAATCGATTGGCAGCTGCACCGCCGGCGAAGAAAGCTTGGAAATCGCTATATTCTCCGACAACAAACACCGCGACACTTTCATCGAAGAACGCCGCTGGATTTTGTGCAGTCTCTCACGACAACGCAACGTGGGATTCCCTGGGTTGCGCTTTGCCGTGGGCGATTCTTGGACGATCCAACCCGATAGCCAAACGGTCGCGCTCGACATCGCCGAAGTGCTCGACGGCGATTACAAGGTAGCCCCGTGCCCCGAAGTCAAAGACACCGACTGGGACCGGGGCGCAGTGGACACGATCCGCGACCTCGCAAAGAAGCTCAACGCCGCCGGTTACAAATGCCCGTTCGCGGTCGACGACAAAGACCTTGCGCGCAACGAACGACGGTACGTCGAGATCGGCCTTCCTGGTGCGCTCGGATCGTGCGATGCTGATTTCGGCGCCCTTGGCGCACCTACCTTTGGGCTCGTGGCATTTGCACAGGGTTCCACGCCCGCCGACGTATTCATTCCGAACCAGCTCCAAGAACTCTGCTCGGGTGGTGCAGACGTACGCCACATTAGAGGCAGCAACTGGGTGGCATTCGTGGTCGGTGAAAAGATCGCCGATGTCGTAGCCGACGTACTCGATGGCAAGGTCAGCGAGACCCGCTGCCCACCATTGCCAACCACAACCAAGGGGTCCTCAACCACAGCACCTGGTGCCACGTCAACACCGAGCACAAAAGAAACAAAACCTTGAGCGCGCAGCAAGCCCCCATCATTCGTTGGTGGAGTGTCGTTTCGATTATCGGAGCTGTTGTGCTTGCGTCCTGCAGCGGCGACTCCGAACCGAAATTATCGAAGGAAACCGCAACTGCGATACGGACCGCATTGCTCACTAAAGGCACCCACGCATCGTTCACAGGCACTATCACCATCGACGGCCGCAGTGCCGCCATTAACGGTGAATGGACTGGAGGGGACCTTGCTACTGATGCGCGAGTCGTGGTGACGGGGTCGATTCCATTTTTACAACCAGTGCCGCTGGACTTGCGCATAAGCGACGGCGCGGTGTCGTCGCAGCGCAGCCCCCGCGCCGACGACCATGTCCTGTGGCCGGCAGCGCTCGTCAGCGAGAGTCCGGGTCAACCTGTGCCAATACTGTTGAAAATAGGCATTCTCGCGGAAGCACTTGGGCCTATATTTGCGCCCGCGTTACTTGCGAAGCTCGAAGGGACCGCTCCAGAGCCCTCGACAAACACACGATCGTCGGGCACGGTCACATACAAATACCCCGGAAAATCATTCCCAAACGCGTTGGTGGTGCTGACCACCAACGGCGCAAATAAACTGAAGCACGTCACAATGTCGTTCGGCTCGGGTGCGAACAAGACCACGATCGATTACGAAGTAACCCTCACGTCGTCCGACCCCCTCAAGGTCGAATTCCCGTCTACGACGACAACCCTGCGAACAAATACGGTCGAGCCAGCAGGCCCGTTCGTACAGATCCGCGCCGGAGTCGATGATGACATTACCTGGTCCGCGCTGCGCGCACCCGGGCCTCGGGGTCGCGAATGCTGGAAAGTTGAGACGACGCCCACCATCACCGTGCAAGAACCAAACCATGAGACCGACACGCGGTGCGTCGCCATCGCCGCCGCCAACGATGACCCGGTCGATCAGCCCGCCTTCGCGCTCAGTTCAAACGGCTCGCCGGGAGCCGCGATCATGTTGGTACGCGTTCCTGCGGGCACAAGCGACGCACGCTTCGGTTTCATTGGCGGCCGCATGATTCCTACTACCGTGGAATCATCGCTCATCGTGTGGGCAGGGACCCACGGGGAACATCCGTCGTATCTCGAAATGACACTCCCCACCGACGAACGCCTGGGTTGCGGCCTTGGAGCCGTCGCCACAAAGGATGACCTCACCGATGAGCAGATCGCGAACACGAGCTTCAAGCTCCCGTGGACGTGCGAACTCCTCGACGCCTAAACCCGCACCGATCTAGAACGGATTCTCGGGCGGATTGGTGATGTCGAGGAACAGGCTCGACAAGAAGATGAAGGCGAAAAACGACAGCGTCGCAACTGCGACGGGCAAGATCTTGGCAAAATCGGCTCGGTATTTACGGCCGTAGACCTTGCTCATGATCGACTCGTAGAACGCTACGGCGATGTGCCCGCCATCAAACGGAATGAGCGGCAGCAAGTTGATGAGACCGACGGAGATGTTGATCATGATGAGCAGTCCCAAAACGTTCATCCACCCCGATTCCACTGCGTCGTTGGCAACTCGCCCGACCCCGTAGAGGGAAATGAAACGAGACTCAGCCTTTTTCTGATCGGCTTCGACCTTTGCCGCCGCGTCTTTCGGGGAGTCATCGGTGAAGTTCGACAGGTAATCGCCGAAACCCGAAGGCGAAAACACGTGGCCGAACCCTGACACTGTCTGGGTAGTAACACTCCAGAGCCGCGTTGGCGTGAGAGCAGCCGCTTTCAGAACACCGGGCTTGTCGAAGCTGACGTCGGGTGTGATGCCGAGAAACCCCTGTTTCTTGCCATCGATGACTCGCTCGCCAGGGGTAATGGCCAACGTCAGGAGTTGACCGCCGCGCCGCACAATGACCGGCACATTCTTGTTGCCGTTGGCTTGGATCAGCGACGTCAGTTCTTCATAGGTTTTGATCTCTTCGCCAGCAAACGCCAGCACTGCGTCGCCAGGCTGCAAGCGTGCCTTTGCGGCCGCGGAATCGGCTTCGATCTTGTACAGGGTTGTGGTGGGCTGCGCCGTAGATGTGTCACCGTGAAATCCGATGACCGCCCACATCATGATGGCGGCGAGCACGAAGTGTGACGCCGGCCCCGCGAGCAGAGTTGAGACCTTGGCCCAGAGCCCTTTGGAGCGAAACGTGCGATCTTCGTCGGCAGGGTCGACCTCTTCAAGGTTGGTCATTCCAACGATCTTGCAGTAGCCGCCAAGTGGCAACGCCTTGACGCCGTATTCGGTTTCGCCCCGCTGCACCGACCACAGGCGCGGGCCAAACCCGATGAAGAATTCTGTGACCTTCATACCGGCGCGTTTGGCGAAATAGAAGTGTCCAAGCTCATGCAAGCCGATGACAACAATCAAAAAGAACGCGAGGACACCTACAGTGCCCATCGTCGTGGGGTACATCAAACTGAGCAGCACCAGCGCGCCGATCGCGATACCCGAGCCCAGCACCGCTTGGCGCGCCTGGAGTGGGACGTCTTCAAAGGGGTCTTTCAACGCGAAATCCTTTCGAGATGTTCCTGACATCGACGGCGAGCTTCCGCATCCGCCGCGAGCACGTCTTCCACAGTATCGGCCGGAACCGTGCCGAGTTGCAGCACCGCATCTACAGCCTCATCAATCGCCGTCCAGGCAATCCCGCCGCCCAGGAACGCGGCCACCGCAACTTCATTGGCGGCCGACAACACCGCAGGAGCGGTTCCTCCAGCCCTCCCGGCGCTATAGGCCAAGGTCAGACCCCGAAAGGTGCTGAGGTCGGGAGGTTCGAAGTCCAGCGTCAACGCATCACGAAAATCCATGGCGCCGAAGGCTTCATCCAGCCGTCTCGGAGCGCCTAACGCGAGCCCAATCGGCAGCCGCATATCGGGGTGCGAGAGTTGCGCAATCACTGCCCCATCGATGAATTCCACCATGGAATGCACAATTGACTGCGGGTGGACCACTACTTGGATGTGATCGAAGTCGACGCCAAACAATTCGTGGGCTTCAATCACCTCAAGGCCCTTGTTGATGAGCGTTGAACTATCGATCGTGATTTTGGGACCCATCGACCAGGTGGGATGCGCGAGGGCTTGGGCCACGGTAACCGATCCCAATTCGCGGCGCGTCCGGCCGCGAAATGGCCCGCCGCTGGCAGTCAGAATCAACGACTTCACTTCGCTTCGCGACCCACTTCGCAAACATTGGTAGATCGCCGAATGCTCCGAATCGATTGGAACGATCTCGCCACCACCCTCGGCACGCGCTTTCGCCACGACTGGCCCGCCCGCGATGAGGCTCTCCTTGTTGGCAAGGCCTAAGCGTTTGCCCTGCGACACCGCGGCCATCGTGGCTGAAAGCCCCGCGAACCCCACAACGGCGTTCACGACTACATCTACAGTCCCAAGGCCAGCAAGGGCTGCGAGTTGGGGACTCGTCGCATTCTCGATGCAGTAGTCGCGTTGGACGCCAAACTGCTGCGCCTGCTCGCGCAAAAGTTCGACGTTGCGGCCGGCCGCGAGCGCCACGACCTGAAACTGCTCGGGATGTCGGGCGATCACATCGAGTGTTTGGGTGCCGATCGAGCCGGTCGAACCCAATACCGCCACCGTGCGAACCATGACGCAAGCTTACGACCGAATTGGGTGCGCACTCCCTATGACATCCGTCGCCTGCTGAGCGTTGTCTCAGTGCCCTGCCTTGTTTGTTGGCCTCCGCGCAGGCAATACTGGTCATACGCACTTGGACGCGGGCGAAGTGCACATACGAACGCGGAGCACTGGTGCAACGAACAACAGCAGTCTTGGTTTCTCTGTCGTGTGCAGTCGGCATATCTGGGCTCACTGCTGCGCCGAGCGCAGATGCGGCTGGCGCGAACGCAACGACGATCCAATCCATCATTGGCGCTCCGTACCCTGGTTTTTTCCTCGCAGGAAACGGCGCTGCGCAGCACGCGGCCAGTTCCACTGATGGTCGGTTCGTGGTATTCGAATCCGACGAAGACACCTGGGACCTCAACGACACCAACATCTCCACAGACATTTATCTCCGCGACAATTTGCGAGGCACGTCGACGCGGCTGACAAGCAAACTGGCCAACGGCGCTGAACCCGACGACGCGAGTTACTCGCCATCGATGAGCTACGACGGCCGCTACGTCGGCTTTGTCACCAATGCCGACGGCTTCACGTCAGACGACGCCAACTTCAGCGCCGACGCGTATCGCCTCGACCGCACCACCGGTGCTTACTCGCGGGCGAGCTACACCAATTTTGGCACTGGCGGCAATGGCGTCGACGATGGATTCGATTACGTCACCGACGCTGCAATATCGCCCGATGGAGGTGCGGTTGCCTTTGCAACTGACAACGGAATGACGCCGCTCGATCTCAACGAAGTTCCCGACGTGTACGTGCGCGACTTCGTGACCGGAGCGTTCGCTCGAATTTCGGTAAGTCGGACCAACGCGCCGCTCGGAGGTGGCGGCACAAATCCATCGGTGTCGTATCTCGGCTGCAACGTCGCGTTCGACTCCGACGCTGTCGACGTTGTAGCCAACGACACCAACGGGTTCAACGATGTGTTCGTGTCACGACGGTGCGGCGCGCCAAGCCTGCAAGGCCGCACGCGCATTTCGGTTGCCGCCACTGGCGGTGACGCCAATGGCCCCAGCATGACGCCGCAACTCAACCTCAGCGGGCGATATCTCGTCTTTCTGTCACGGGCAACCAACCTCGTTGCGGCCACCACAAACGTTGACGGCACGCGTTGGCAGGCGTACGTACGCGACCGCGATACCGACGCCGATGGCATGTTCGACGAAGCAGGCTCCGTTGCCACAACGTTGGTAAGCGTCAGCGCTGGTGTAGGGGCAAATGCCGATGTGCTTTCACCGCACATCAGCCCCGATGGATGCCAAATCGTCTTCACGTCAACAGCCTCCAATCTTGGCGGTGCCAGCGCAAGCGATGTGTTCCTGGTCAACCGCTGCGCGGCTGCGGCGCCGCTTCGAATTTCCAGTGCGCTCAGCGGGGCAACCAATGGCCCCAGTGGCAACCCGATCTTCAGCCCAGACGGAGACCAAGTGGTGTTCGATTCCGGCGCATCGAATCTCTTTGGCGGAGACAACAATTCGCAGCGCGATGTGTTCACCCGCCAATGGCGCAACGATACCCACGGCCCCGACCTTGCCAACACCACGCTTGCGATTGCCAGTAATTCGGTGTGGATCACAAACTTGGAACCCAACAACTACCAACTCAATTGGAGCGGATGGGACCCCTCAGGCATCGCCAGCACAACCATCTCACGAGGGCGATTCACATGGAACGGAGGCGGCGCCGGGACCACGTACGTTCCGCTGTATTCGAATACACCCAACACTTCGGCATCTTTCTCGGCGCAAAGCGCAGGTACCACGTACTGTCTTCGCGTGACCGGTGAAGTCGACGGAGCTACCAACGCGACGAGTGGCATCGGTGTAACCACATGTCGAGCGCTGCCACTCAAGGCCAGCGCGTTCAGCGTCAGTTCAGGGTGGACCACCTACTCACCGGTCGGCGCCTACACGACCAACGTTTATCGATCGACAGTTCGCAACGCGACCGCGACCCGCGCGCAGATCGCAGGACGACGCCTCGCGCTGATCGCCACAACGTGTTCGACCTGCGGCACCGTCGATGTGCTCTGGAACGGCTCCTTGCTCAAACGCATCGACCTCGTGGCCTCGGTCACGACCCGCAACGTGCCGGTACCCATCGTCACATGGTCAGCCCCCCAGACTGGCACGTTGACGGTCAAGGTCACGTCCTCAGGCAAGCCTGTGGTCGTCGAGGGCCTTGGCGTCTACAACGACAAATAGGATGCGATGGCGATGCCTCAGTATTACTTGGCTCGGCTGCTGCGATCACGACGAGGTCCCGCGATCGCCGCTGCTGCGGTCACCGGTCTTGCGATCGTTGTTGGTGTGACTATCTTCGCGGTTGCGAGTGACAACGATGACACTGGGACTGGGGCTGGCAAAACGACACCGTCCCTCGGCCAGTTCGCCGACCGAACAACCACAACCTCGGACGATGGCGCTACGGCGACCACGCGCGACACCGCGAACGTACAACCGACAACGACTACAAGTTCGAATGGCCCACCGAGATCGACGGTTGCCGGTGGTGGGAGTTCTTCAGGTTCGTCCACAACCACAAGCGGAAGCGGACCATCGGCAACCGTAACCACGGTTGTGCAAGCAACTGATCTCGAAAAAACGTACCTTGCAGCATGGAAGGCAGAGTGCAATCGGATCTGGGGGTTTTCGACGAATGGCGCGATGTACGATCCCGACGACGCGACCAACCCGCTGTCGCTGAACATTTGTCTGGAATCAATGGACTCCGTGTTCATGAGCGCGACCACGGCCATTGAAGCGGACCGTCAGGGCACAGAGGACGCCAGAACGTTTCTCTACAACAGCACCAGTTCCGGCCTGGTGTGTTGGATCGATCCGAGCACTGAAGAAATCACCGGCTGCTACGACACCGAGACAGATACAACTGGCCCCCTCACCATCGGAAATTAACCACGCTTCGGACGTCTGAGGCAACCCGAAGAGATGGTTAAAACGCGTTTAGGTGCAGGCTGAGGAAATACGCAAGCGGCAGCGCGAACAACAGCCCGTCAAAGCGGTCGAGGAACCCACCGTGACCGGGAAGCACCGACCCAAAGTCTTTGACGCCAAGATCACGTTTCAGCATTGACTCGACCAGATCACCGATTAGTGCGGCAACCCCGATCAAGAATCCCGTGACTGCCATCAGCAACAAAGAATTCCTGCCACCGTTTTGCCAAGGTTCGATATTGGCCAAAGCGATGAGCCCCATCAGCAATGAACCAAGCACGCCGGCAACTGTGCCTTCAACGGTCTTGTTCGGCGAGATGTCGGGCGCGATTTTGGCGTTGCCAAAACGCGACCCAAAGAAATAGCCGGCCACGTCGTAGGCGATGACGCACAGCAAGGTACCCGCCAGCAGTGCGACCCCGTGCTTGCGCTGCAGCAGCAAGCCGACGAACCCACCGAGGCCGCCAATGTATGCATAGGTCATGATGCTCGTGGCGATGCCGACCACGGGCCTGCCCGGCCCAACCTTGAACAAGAACCACATCATCGATGCCGCAGTGACGAGCGTGCCGACCACGACCATCGGGTACACGCCCATACCTGCGGATGCACCACCCGCGGCAACCACATCGACTTTCAGTGCTACAAGGGGCGTGATTGCGACACCGATGACGACCGGAACGGTTGCAGGACGAAGCCCTTTCGATTGCAATGCCGTGCACATCTCGAACGCACATACACCGAGCACCGCGGCCGCGAGCACTGCAGTGGTTTCTCGGCCAAAATAGAAGCAAAACAACGCGATTGTGCCGAAGATTGCGGCGGTTCCGAACGCCTGCGACACATTGCGCCCGCTGCCTCCAACGGGCAACATGTCGCCTTCGAGTTCTTCACCAACCGCGGTACGCCGTGGGGGGTTGGGGCGACGGCCTGTCGCACTGGGCCGTGGCCGAGCTTGTGGCGTGGACGTCACCACGGCGCGTGTACCAGCGCTGCGACGAGCGCGCACCGCAGCGACGAACGCTGCGTCATCCTCGTCAGCATCGAGCGGCGCGGGTTCGGCGTGGCTGATCCGCATATCGGAGAGGTCGTCGTCATCGTCGCGAGCGAGGGCCGCAGCGAAATCTGCATCATTCCAATCATCGCTATCGGAACGAAATCGCGGACCAGAATCGCTCGAGGGTTCGGTCCCATCATCTGCTGCAAATGCTGCTGGCATCTGGCCCGTGGCTGGTTCCGACCAATGAGGCATTTCAGGAGCTTCGCCGGCCGCACTGTCAATTACCACTGCGGGCATCGCCAAGGTCGCCTCATCGGCCGACATCGGTTGGGCGCCAACATCCGGCGCGGCCGACCAACTCGGGCCATCGTCGCTCCAAGTTGAGATCGATTCGCTGGAGCCAGATCCGATGAGTGGCCCCACTTCTTCACCCGCACGGTGTGCATCGAACGCGATCGCCTCTTGGGCGCCCAGGATTCGCACGCCCTCGGTAGCTGGCGGTTTGTGATCTTCGTCGTGGTCGCTCACTGGCTCCCCTTCCTCACGCCCCACCGTAGCGGGCGTCGTTGGACAGGTGACGTCAAATGGACACCTTCGTTCAGGGTCACAACGTAGTGCGAATTCGTGCTCCGCAGGACCTCTACGAGGCGTTACACCTCGAGAAGTTCCTTCTCTTTGGCATCGAGCAACTTGTCCACCTCAGCGATAACACTTTGGGTCGCTTTGTCGAGCTCTTTTTCGACACGGGCCAAGTCGTCGTCGCTGATGTCGCCGCTTTTGTTGTGCCCTTCGAGCTCTTGGCGAGCGCTGCGACGCACATTGCGCACTCCCACTCGCGCTTCTTCAGCTTTGGCTTTCGCAAGCTTGACATATTCCTTGCGTCGTTGCTCGGTCAGTTCGGGGAACACGAGCCGAATCACGTTGCCGTCGTTGCCAGGATTGACACCAAGATCACTGGACTGAACCGCTTTTTCGATTGCTTTCAGTGCGCTTTTGTCATACGGCGACACCACCAGCACTCGTGGCTCGGGCACCGAGAAGCTCGCCAACTGCTGCAACGGGACTTCGGAACCGAAATATTCAACCCGAATGCGCTCGACCAATGCGGGGTTTGCCCGACCGGTGCGCAGTGTCGAAAACTCATCTCGCAGATGATCTACAGCTTTGTGCATTTTGGTCGTGATTTCGGTGACTCGTTCGTCGGCGCTCATGCCAACTCCTCTTGTACAAATCGTGGAACACTCAGGCGTATTTCAAGCGGTGCGAACGATCGTACCGATTGCATCGCCCATCAACGCGCGAGCGATATTGCCAGGCTCCATCACGTTGAACACGTGAATCGGGAGTCGGTTGTCGTTGCAGAAGGTAATCGCCGTGGAATCCATGACTTCAAGGCCACGGGTCAGTACGTCCATATGGGTGAGTTCATCAAGCTTGAGCGCGTCGGGGTTGGTGCGTGGATCGGCTGAGTAGACACCGTCAACCCCAGAGTGGGTGCCTTTCAACACTGCTTCGGCGCCCATTTCGGCGGCCCGAAGCGCGGCGGTGGTGTCAGTGGTGAAATATGGATTGCCGGTACCGGCTGCGAATATCACCACTCGTCCCTTTTCGAGATGTCGGCTCGCGCGCAACGGTATATACGGCTCAGCGATCTTGGCCATCGTGATCGCAGTCTGCACACGCGTCGGTTGTTCGCATGCTTCGAGCGCATCTTGGAGCGCGAGCGCATTAATGACTGTTGCCAACATGCCCATGTAGTCGGCGCGAGCGCGATCCATGCCCCGCTTGGCTCCCGACATCCCACGGAAAATGTTTCCGCCGCCAACAACGATCGCAATCTCAACGTCGAGGTCGAGTCGAGCAGCGGTGACTTCGCCTGCGATTCGCCCTACTACCTCAGCATCGATGCCGTAGCCAATGGAGCGATCGGCGAACGCCTCTCCGGACAGTTTGAGGACAACCCGTCGATATTTGCTACTCGCCACGTCGTGATGCTCCGATTCGATCGCTCGTTAGTCTTCGCCGATTTTGATGCGGGTAAAGCGCTTGACCTTGGCATCCGGGCCAGCGGTTGCTACCAGTGCGGCCACGGTCTGTTTGGGATCTTTCACGAAACCCTGCTCGCACAGCGCGACCTGTTTGTAGAAGCCGTTGAGCTTGCCCTCAATGATCTTCGGCCAGGCTTGTTCGGGTTTGCCTTCTTGTTTGGTCTGTGCTTCGAATACCGCTCGTTCGCGGTCAATTTCGTCGGCGGGCACTTCCTCGCGTGTGACGAAACGAGGCGCAGCACTCGCGATGTGCAATGCAACATCATGAGCGATCTCGACGGCACCCGAGCCCGCGGCCCCTACAAGCTCGACCAGAACACCAATGACGCCGCGCTCGCTTTGAATGTGTTTGTACGCGTCAATCGCGCCACCGTCGCTGACGTAGCGCACGACTCGACCGAGCTCAATCTTTTCGCCCATCGTCGCCGACATTTGCGTGAGATGTTCGCCAACCGTTGTTCCCTCGAACGACATACTCACAACATCATCACTCGAGTTCGCCGCAACAAGCTGCGCCAGGGCTGCAACGGTCGCCTTGAATTGATCGCCCTTTGCCACAAAATCGGTTTCGCAGTTCAGCTCCACAAGCGCTGCGACGTTGCCATCGAGGCAGACATCAATAGCACCTTGGTCGGCAGCGCGCCCTTCACGCTTTGCAGCCCCAGCTTTGCCTTTTTCACGTAACCAGTCTTTGGCGCGTTCGATGTCGCCATCGTTTTCAGCAAGTGCATTCTTGCAATCCATCATGCCAGCGCCGGTCAGCTTGCGTAGCGCCGCGACATCCTTGGCCGAAATGTCAGCCATTATCGTCTCCGTAGGTCGTAGTGGTCGGGAAGGTTGCAGCTACTCGGTTGCGGCGTCAGGAACGTCGGGAGCAGCTACGTCGGTTGTGGATGCGTCATCATCGACCGCGGGCGCCGCGTCTTCAGCAGCTTTCGCTTCTGCTTTGGCTTGCGCAGCCTTGGCTTCAATGTCGCGTTGCTTGGCGGCCGCCGCATCACGAGCTTCTTGCTGCTTGCGTTGGTGATCCGCTTCTTGTTCGGGCGTGCGCTTTGGCTTCGCAACCACAGCAGGCACGGTCGCAACGGCTTCGCCTGCAACCCGAATGCCCTTACGCGACGCCATCTGCTTACCTTCGATGACCGCGTCGGCAATGACGCGACACATCAGTGCTGCCGACCGCATCGCATCGTCGTTACCTGGAATCACGTACTGGATCACATCAGGATCACAGTTCGTGTCGACGATCGCTACGACCGGGATACCGAGGCGATTCGCTTCGGTCACGGCGATGTGTTCCTTCTTCGTATCAATCACGAAGATCACGCTGGGCAAGCGTTCGAGGTTCTTGATGCCGCCGAGGTTACGTTCAAGTTTCGTAGCCTCACGGCGAAGCTTGAGACCTTCTTTTTTAATCATCTGGTCGATTTCACCGGTGTCGATAATGCGCTGCAATTCACGCAGCTTCGACGTGCGGCCATGCACGGTTTGAAAGTTGGTCAGCATGCCACCGAGCCAACGGAAATTGACATACGCCTGGCCACTGCGAGCGGCCTCAGATGCCACTGGTTCTTGCGCTTGTTTCTTCGTACCAACAAACAGTACGGAGCCACCATTGGAAACGGTCTCGCGCACGAAGCGATATGCGGTGTCAATACCCGAAAGGGTTTGGTGGAGATCGACGATATAGATACCAGCACGTTCACCGTGCAGGAACCGCTTCATTTTCGGGTTCCAGCGGCGCGTCTGGTGCCCGAAGTGGACTCCCGCGTCGAGAAGTTGGGTCATGGTAACAACAGGCACGTTGGAGCGCTCCCTTGGTTGATATTGCGGACCACTCGCGCCAGCGCCAAACTCCGAATCGGTCGGAGCGACGCCACCTTGGGGTAACGAGTGGGAAATAGTTAGCGGAATCGGTCGCCGGTCGACGAGCCGAGCGCTGAGTGTACCGGGCCGTGAACCCGGCGGCCGAAGGGGCGCTTGTAACTGAGCGTTGCAGAGGTAGAGATAGGAGCAAGACGTACGCGCACACGCGCTCCGGCCCAAAAGAGCAACTCCGGGTCACGATATTGCCCATCGATGCGCAGGGCGAAGTGCACGACCGATGGGCTGTGCTGGCGCAACTGTCCACCGCTGCGCCCGATTTCATCGCCTGCGCGAACCTTTTGCCCGGTTCGTACCGATCGCGAGCCCAGGTTGCTGTACCCCGTCAACCATCCCGACGGCAGGTGCTGAATTGTGACATGCATGTCGCCCGCGACGAGGCCCGAAAAGACCACACGTCCTGACCCCGCGGCCGTTACGGGCGATCCCATGGCGGTCTGAATATCGATGCCCCGATGACCAGGGCCGTAGGGCGTCGAAGGGGCAACAAACTGTCGCACGACTGGCCCGGATACCGGGCGAATCCAGTGATTTTGTTTGGTGTCGGTGGCTACCGAGGCCGCAACCGGTCTCGTCGAGGAGTGGCCCACCATTGCGGCGGCGTTGGAACCAATTCCAAAGGCGACCAGTGACGAACAACAAGCAAAGACGCATGCCGGAGCAAACTTCATGGCGAATTTGACCTTCCCTAAGACTTGACGCACGGGCGCGCCGAAACACAGGGAAGTTGGGAGAAGCTGAGCGACCGTACCAAACAGGCCGCGTGGAACGGCGATTACGTGACGAGGCCGCGTTCGAGCACCGGGTCTTGCAATCGACCACGGAGTTGCAAAATCGCCTTGGTGTGGATCTGGCAAACCCGGCTCTCGGTCACCCCGAGCACTGTGCCAATTTCCGCGAGCGTCAGACCTTCGTAGTAGTACAACGTCAACACGAGCCGCTCGCGGTCTGGCATCCGGTTAATCGCATCGGCGAGCACATGTCGCATCTCGGCGGTCTCAAATGCCGACACCGGGTCGTTTGCAGTATCGGCCAGGGTGTCACCCAGCGTTGCGCCGGTATTGCGATCTTGTCCTGCCGACAGCAACTCGTCGAGGGCCACAACGCCGACGAAGCTGATTTGGCTCATCGTGGTTGCGAGTTCGGCTTCGGTGACGCCCATTTCTGTGGCGACTTCGAGTTCGGTGGGAGATCGCTTCAGTTCGTTTTCCAGCTTGGAAAACGCCCGTTCGATAGTGCGGGCCTTACTGCGAATGGACCGTGGGACCCAGTCGATGGAACGCAATTCATCGATGATCGCACCCTTAATGCGAGCGATCGCATAGGTCTCAAATTTGAACCCGCGCTCTGGATCGAATTTGTCGATGGCATCAATAAGGCCAAACATGCCGTAACTGACCAAATCGGACTGTTCGATGTTGTGCGGTAATCCCGCCGCGACGCGGCCCGCAACAAACTTCACCAATGGTGAAAAATTCAAAATAAGGCGGTCACGCGAATCTCGCGCGCCGGTGCGTTTGTAGTCGTCCCAAAGTTGAGCTACGACCGAAATGGCTTCGTCCATGATGTCCTATCGGTGTGTTACTAGCTGGATTGCTCGGAGTTTGTCACGTTTCGCGCGCATTGTGGCTCATGCCCGAGGATGGGCACTGTTGTATACCGCTTTCAATCGGTCGCGAGTCACGTGAGTGTAGACCTGCGTCGTAGACAGGTCCGCGTGGCCTAGAAGTTCCTGGACCGCTCGCAGGTCGGCTCCGCCTTCAAGGAGGTGGGTCGCGTAGGCGTGGCGCATCGAGTGCGGATGTAAACGCTGCCCATTCTCAAGCGGAAATCGATCAAGAATGCGCCGAGCGTCACGGGGGCCAAGACGAGCACCACGGTTGTTCAGCAACAGCGCATCGGAGCGCGTCGCATCAGTCGTCAGCGCAGGGCGCTGGGCGAGGTAGGCAGAATAGGCATCAAGGATCGGATCGCCAACCGGCACTCGCCGCACCTTCGAACCCTTTCCGAGCACCGTCACCGTGTGCGCGCGCGGATCAATATCGCCCGGCGCCAAGCCGCAGGCCTCGCTCACGCGAAGACCGGCCCCATAGAGCAACTCCAGTAACAACCAATCTCGCTGCGCCAATGCTTGCGCTCGTCGAGTTCCTGTATCAGTTGCGACCGACGCGGCCGCGTCGAGCAACCGAACAGCATCGCTTTGCCGTGGCACGCGCGGGAGCCGAGCAACTTTCTTCGGTGCCGTGAGTTGGCGCCCGGCGTCATGATCCACTACCCCGCTGCGATACAGGTATCGCAACAGTGCTCGCACACTTGCGGCTTTGCGAGCGATCGAACTGTGAGAAAGTCGACGCGTATTCAGATAGGCCAGGTAGCGGCGCAACACCCTCGGTGAAATTTCGTGCGGTGCGATACATGCACCACGACTGCACCACGCCGCGAACTCCCGCGTATCAAAGGAGTACGCACGCTTCGTGTGATCACTGACTCCCGTCAACGTGGCAATGAATTCATCGACATGCCACGGATCGGTCATGGCGTTAGTCAAACAGATCGGGCTGCTCGCGAGTGATCATGTCCCAGAGCGGCTGGAATGAGAAGTAGCAAGCAACGGGAGAACCAACTTGGCGGCGCGTGCTCCGTGCAACCTCAGGTTCGATTGATATCGGCGTTCCCGCGGCTTCGGCAAGCAACTGGGCCTGCGCCGAACGTTCCATCGTAATGAACGACCATACGGCTTCATCGACCGAATTCCCGCTCGTCAGCAATCCGTGGTTCGCCAAGATCGCAGCCTTTTTGTGACCCATCGTTTCTGCAATTCGTTTGCCTTCAGACAAATCAAGCACCACGCCGGAATACCCGTCGAACACGACATGGTCTTCAAAGAATGCGCAGGCGTCTTGCGTAAGAGGGTCGAGGAGTCGATGCAGCGATGACCAGGCCTTGCCGTAAATCGAATGCGAATGCGCGGCAGCTACGATATCCGGCCGAGCCGCGTGGATCTGACTATGAATAGCAAACGCGGCGCCGTTGACAAACGCATCGCCGTGCACGACCGTCCCAGAATGATCGACGCAAATAAGGTCGCTGACGCGGATGTGTTTGAAGTTCATCCCAAATGGGTTGACCCAAAACTGATCAAGATGCTCGGGATCACGAACCGTGATATGTCCCGCTACGCCTTCATCGAAACCGAATTTGCCAAACAGTCGAAACCCCGCAGCCAAACGTTGTTTACGGTGTAGGCGTTCAGCTTCGACCGAGTCGAAGGTAGGAAGGTAACTGAGGTCGGGCATCGTTGCAGTCATGCGCCAAGCCTAACTCCAAAGCCGCCGCGACGGACATCTGCTCCCGGTTGGAACCGCGACCGGCGTCGTCTGGCTAGCCCGGAAGTCCGATCGTTTTGGTCTCAAGGTATTCCTCGAAACCGGCGATGCCATGCTCACGACCGGTCCCCGATTCACGGTATCCACCGAACGGCGAATCAGGGCCAAACCATTGGCCGCCGTTCACTGCGATCGTGCCGGTACGAATGCGGCGCGCAACTGACAGCGCACGATCAAGCGACCCCGAGTTGACGGCACCCGACAGGCCGTAACGGGAGTTGTTGGCAATGCGTACGGCATCATCGTCATCGTCATATGGGATCACCGCCAGCACCGGTCCGAAGATCTCTTCTTGCGCAATGGTCGAGTCGGGGTCGACGTCGATGAACAACGTCGGTTGCACGAAGTAGCCCTTGTCGAATTGCGTGGCAGGGCCGCCACCGACCACGCACTTGGCGCCTTCGGCCTGACCTTTTTCGATGTATCCCAGGACTCGTTCGCGCTGTTTGGCGTTGATAAGCGGCCCCGCCATGTTCGCGAAATCGTTCGGGTCTCCGTACCCAAACTTCTCGAATGACTCCTTGATGATTGCGACGCCTTCGTCGTAGCGCGAACGAGGCAGCAACAACCGCGTCGTAATCGCGCAGCCCTGACCACTATGCATGCACACCATGCTCGCCGATGAAAGCACCGCCGGAAAGTCGGCGTCATCAAGCACGATGTTCGCAGATTTTCCACCAAGTTCCAAAAACACTCGCTTGAGAGTTGCCGACGTGACCTCAGTGATGCGCTTTCCGACCACGCTCGACCCAGTGAAGGAAATCATGTCGACGTCGGGCGACGTCGTCAGCATCTCGGCGACTTCCGCAGGGTCCGAAGCGGTAACGACATTGATGACGCCAGCAGGAAAATCTGTGTGCTCCGCGATCATCTTGCCAATCCATGTGGCGCTATACGGTGTGTCCGGAGCCGGCTTCAAAACAACAGTGCAGCCCGCAGCTAGTGCGGGGACGATCTTCGACAAGTTGAGCATGAACGGAAAGTTCCAGGGCGTAATCGCGCCTACGACACCAATAGGTTCTTTCACCACGAGTCGGTTACTCGTGAGCCCGAAGAACTCATGCACCCCGAGTTCGCGTTCCCATTCGTAGCGGTCGATCACATCGATATCCCACGTCATGTCGTCGATGCAACTGTCCTGCTGGATCGCGAACGTCAGCGCAATCGGCGTACCCACCTCGGCGACGATCTGAGGTCGTAGATCTTCGCGAGTGTTGGCGAGCGCAGTTTGCAATTGCAACAAGCAGCGCTTGCGCAGTTCGCGATCAGTCGCCCAAGGAGACTCATTGAACGCTCTGCGGGCAGCTGCGATCGCACGCTGCATGTCACCAGGAGACGCGTCGGCCACAACGCCGATCACTTCCTCGGTTGCGGGGTTGATGTTGTTGTACGTGCGACCGGCTTCGGCTTCAACCAATTCGCCGTCGATCAACATGCGGGATTCGAAATTCATGTTTGCGCTCCTTGAGTGCCAAGAACAGTTTGAAAACATATGCGAGCGGTCGTTTCAATCACATCGTCGCGGTTGATGCCGAGTGCCCGCAACTCTGAATGGAATGCGGCCATCCGCTCAATCAGCGCCGTCAGCGCGGCTGCAGCTGCGACCGCTGAAATTTCGCTAGCAACTGCACCCATTGCCTGATGCTCCCTCACCTGCGCCGCGAAGCCTTCAAGAAAGGGCCGATTGGTGCGGTTGCGTATTGCACGAAATCGTTGATCGCCTTCTTGGGCGCTCAGATTGCGTGTCCGAAGCACCGCATGATGCGAATCCCACATTTGGAAGTAGCTGCGCACTAGTTCACGCACTATGTCCAAGCCGCTGGTGGAATCCCATAAGCGATCGAACAACAATGCGATGGGCATGACGTCGTTGGTGCCCACTTCGTCAGCCAGTACGAGCACAGCTTCATCAACATCGCGGAAGTACTGGTAATAGGTCGCCGGAGAGGTTCCCACCGAGCGCGCAATGTCAACGACCCGTAATTCGCGAACCCCGTGATTTTGGAGCAGCTCAGCGGTCGCGTCGAGCAATCGCCGGCGGGTTGCCGCGCCTCGAATGCCAAGTTCGCGGCCGTCGATCGCGCGCTCGGCGTTCACACCCTCGGGAGCTACGCCGTCTATCACAAGATCTGGTCACAAGCGACGCTGAACGATTCCTGGACCACGATGCCAACAGTACTGCCAGCTCGTTGACTGCACACGACCTCGGTTTCATGCTCACGGCATGCGTCGCAAGTTCAAGGTCACCTATTTCCGCGCCTACTGCGGCGCGGGACCGACCCCGAACGAATCGACGAGAAACTCAAAGCCCGCCTCGGGTTCCGTGGCGCCGCTGACGAGCACCGCGAAGACGGAATTGCCGTCGAGAACTACCAACGCTCGCCCATCAAGCCCGTCTCGGTCAATCACGCCTTCGATGGCCGGGCGCCCGTGATGTTGCACGTTGCGCGGCACCAATATCTTGAAGCCGCCTGCTCGCCCTGCAAAATCGGCGGCCAACGTCACCGGATCGGACCCTGGGCTATTGAGCACATCGGCCGGAGCCACGAGCCACACCACCAAAATTTCATGGTCACCGGCCACGCTCCGCGCCACGCGCGCTGAGCCCTGACGCCCAGGACCGAACACCACTTTCACCGTCATTTCGTTCGGCATCGATGGGAGCGAGACGGACAATGTGGTTCCCTGCGGGCGGTACACGACGCCTTGATTGTGTTCCATCCATGGACTCAAGGCCGCGGGTACCGGGGGATGGAAATACCGCTGCCACCCCAGCCACAACGAAGCCACGACCACCATGATGCACACCGGACCAACCACCGGAATACGCGCAAGCCCGCGGTGGCGCCGAGGTGCGGCATCGCCAACGCGCGGCGGTGGGGTGTATTGGCCGCTCATTGCGGGCGGTGGCGGGCGGACCGAGCTGGAGCGGGGCGCGAGGTCAGGTCTTGGGCGCACGATTCGGGTCGATGATGACCCGCCCACGGGCAAGACCGGAGCGGCGGTCACTAGCGAAGCGCCGCAGCGTCGACAATGCTCCCAAGCCGAGGGCACGAGATAATCGCACTCCGGGCATTGGTTCACCCCTGCGGTATCGGCCTGAGGGCGTCTCAAAGTTGAGTGATTGGCAGTTCCGCGTTTACAAGCTTGCAGCGATGGCATCACAGTGGGAATCGGAATTGCCAAAATGGGTCTCCAACAGCCAAGCCCGTTTCATGTAGAGATGCACGTCAACTTCCCAGGTGTATCCCATCCCACCGTGTACCTGCGTCGCGGCTTTTCCGTTGGCGATTGCGGCTTCGCCTGCGAGGGTCTTAGCAACTGCAATCGTGCGGGCAAGACCCGAATCGGTGGGCTCGTCGAGGTGCGCCGCGGCAGCGTAGACACTGGCTCGAGCAATCTCGACCCGTACGACCATGTCGGCAAGCAAGTGCTTCACCGCTTGAAACGAACCAATAGGCCGGTCGAATTGGATCCGCGACTTTGCGTATTCAGCGGACATGTCGGCGAGATGGCTCGCGATACCAAGTTGGTATGCCGCAGTCAGCACTGCGCCTCGTTGACGCCATTCAATGGCGGCCGCAGCATCGCCAACGATGGCCGTGAAAGCTGGTGCGCTGACGCGAGTGACGGGTGTCAACGGATCAAGCGGCCAATCTGACAAGACGCCAGTCAAGCTATCGGCGCGAGCGCGGCGCACGTCCGCGCCAATGCACAACACACTATCGACGTGCCCAAGATGCTCGACCACAGTTGGGTTATGCGCTTCGACATGACTCGCCAATTCGCCACTCAATGCACACGCGACCAGCGGACCCGGCACGCAGAACGTACCGAGTTGTTCGAACACAATCGCGGCATCCGCCCAACAAAAGCCGTCAGCGATCAAGCTGAACACTCCTGCATCGTTGAGTTCTTGATACACGGATTGATTAAAACCTTCGCGTACGCGTTCGGGGTTGAATCTTCCTTGAAGCAACGCGCGAATTCCGTCGCACATCGACACTTGATCCGCCGACAGTTCAAGATCCACGGAGCACTCCAAACAGAGTTGGGTCGGCGTGCGTTGCCACATCACTCATCGTGGCTCCCTCGGCAATCCAAGCACGCGCTCGCTAATGATGTTGCGTTGAATTTGACTCGCGCCCGCCGCAATCGTGAGCGACATCGTGCGCAACCGTTCCTCGACGAGTTCATTCCCGTCGAGATAGAGCCCCTCGCGGTCAAGGATTCGCAAGCACAGTTCACCGAATCGCTGGCGAGCTTCGGAATACGCGAGTTTGATCACCATTCCTCCTGCGCCTGGAGTGCCGCGAGAAGTTTGACTTACGTTTCGCTTAGTCAACGACCAGAGTCCAGCAAAGTCGGCGTAACAGCGCCCGAGTTCTCGCAGGTGTGCCGCATCTGACGCAATCGCCGCGACATCAGCGCACAGCCGTAGCGAATCGATGAGTTCTGACACAAACGCCGTGCCACGTTCGTATTTCAACGTCACGTTTGTGACTCGCCAACCGTCGTTCTCTGCGCCGACACGCTGCGACACGGGCACGCGGACATCAGTAAGAAACACCTCGCAAAATTCCGAGCTACCCAATACCGTCTTGATCGGGCGGATTTCGATGCCCGCAAGATCCATCGGCAAAACCAGCCACGAAATGCCGCGGTGTTTTGGCGCATCCGGGTCTGTGCGGACAAGAAATTCCCCCACGTCGGCAATGTGAGCAAAACTGCACCAAATCTTTTGGCCGTTCAGCACATAGTCATCTCCGTCGCGATCGGCGCGGGTGCGCAGTGAAGCGAGATCCGAGCCCGCGCCCGGCTCAGAAAACCCTTGGCACCACACTTCATCGCCGCGCAAGATCTTCGAGAGGTGTGCAGCTTTCTGCGCGTCGGTACCCTCCTCGATCAACGTCGGGCCTGCGTGCAAGGTTCCCACGAAATTGACTCCGACGTAAGGAGCCTGCGCCTTTGTGGTTTCTTCAAAGAAGATGAGCTGTTCAGTGGGTGTCGCGCCCTGGCCTCCGAACTCCTTCGGCCAGTTCAAGCCTGCGTATCCGCCATCAAACAGTCGTCGCTGCCAATCCGTATCCCACTTGCGACGCGCGACCCAATCTTCACGATGCGGCTGCGGGGCCATGCCAGGAAGTTCGCTGTTGAGCCACTCGCGCAACGCAGCGCGAAATACTTCCTCTGCTTCGGTGTAGCGAAGTTCCATTGCTTTCAGACAATACCGGTCGATCTGACGAGGCGTCAGATCGATGAGCCCGATCGATTCAAATCGGTATCCATCCCATACATTCGCAGCGACCGCACTGCATTTGTGCCACGACCGTCAAGGCGATAAATGGCCCGCACTCCAACCTCTCAATCCGACCCTACAGTCACCGAAGACATTGGGTCCGGCATGCAATCGACGAGCGACTTTCGGGCTCGGTTGCCGCTTATCATCATCGTCGCCTTCACCTTGATCAGCTGCGGAGCCGTCGTCTACAACGCGCTCGCTCCTACGACTTCGGAGAAACTCAACGAACAGGCGCGCACGGTCGCCGCTACTGCCTGTCGTGACGCGTATGAACGCCTCAAGAAACTCCCCGTTATCGCAACCACAGCGGCATCCGAAGCCGCCGATCTGCTCGAAGCAGAAAACACAATCTTTGTGGCCATGGCCAAACAACTCGCAACGGCTCGCCCGACGAATGCGGTCGGGGCAACCGCGTACAGCGGGTGGGTTGCCGATTGGAACGGAGTCAATACGAGCCGCGCCGCGTACGCTACAAAATTGCGAAACGACGACCCGCGACCCGAACTGTTACTGCCTAAAGACGGCAGCGCGCCCGTCACAAACCGTATGAACAAATACTCGCGCACCCACAACTTGATCGTATGCGCCACCCACAATCTGCAGGCCGAAATCGTCGACGGTGTGCGCAACTATCCCAACGACCCAACAAAGGTTCCATGATGCCTCGGCTCCAAAACAAAGTTGCACTCATCACCGGTGGCGCGAGTGGCATGGGCAAAATCGCCAGCGAACGCTTTGTAGCCGAGGGGGCTCGCGTCGTGGTCGTCGACTACAGCGAAGCGGCTGGGCAGGCAGTGGCAGCATCGCTCGGAGATCGCGCAACGTTCATCGCTGCCGACGTCTCGAAGGCAGCCGATTGCGATGCGATGGTGGCGCACGCGATGACGACCTTCGGCGGTCTCCATGTGTTGTACAACAACGCAGGAGTCTTTCCCGATGACGACGGAGGTGTCATGGACACACCCGAAAGCACGTGGGAACGCGTGATGGAAATCAACCTCAAAGGCGTCTGGCTCGGTTGTCGATCAGGTATCCCTGCAATGGTCGAGTCGGGCGGCGGCTCCATTGTCAACGTCGCATCATTCGTGGCGTTGATGGGCGCGGCCACAGCTCAGATCGCATATACCGCCAGCAAGGGTGGCGTCCTCGCAATGACTCGTGAAATCGCGGTTGAGTGGGCGCGCAAGGGCATCCGTGCCAACTCATTGTGCCCCGGCCCCGTCGACACTCCCCTGCTCGCACCGTTGATGAGCGATCCTGCCCGCAAAGCACGCCGGATGGTGCATATCCCGATGGGTCGACTCGCACAAGCCGAAGAGATTGTGAACGCTGCACTCTTTCTCGCCTCCGACGAAGCGAGCTATATCACCGGCTCACAACTTGTCGTCGACGGCGGCATCACCGCGGCGTACGTGACCCCTGAATAGCAACCTGCGTAGGCTGCAGCTATGACACCAGTGCACGGCATGCTCAACGCCGACGAGCTCGCATCTGCAATCGAGCTCTACACCATCGACACAATTCTGGTGGTGTTTCCTGATTTGCAAGGCCGTCTGATGGGCAAGCGCGTGACCGGCCACTATTGGTTGCGCCAGATGAAGCGCGGTGCAGGTGAGATTCACGCTTGTAACTATCTACTAGCGGTCGACTCCGAAATGACCGTGCTTCCGGGCTACCAGTTCGCCAATTGGGAAAAAGGCTACGGCGATTTTGCGCTGCGACCCGACCTGTCGACAATCCGCCGAATCCCTTGGCTGGAGGCCACCGCACTTGTGATGTGCGACGTCGTCGATGAGCACGACGATTCCCCAATCGAGGTGTCGCCGCGCCGAATCCTGCAACGCCAAATCGAACGCGCGGCCAAACTCGGCTACAGCGTCAAGATGGCATCCGAACTCGAGTTCTTCTTGTTCAAAGAGAATCATGAGGAAGCCGCCGCGAAGGGCTACAGCGGGCTCGCTCCCATTTCGAACGTAGTGCTCGACTATCACATTCTGCAGACCACGCGCGATGAGTCCATCATCCGAGCCATCCGCAACGGCATGGACAACGCAGGGGTTCCTGTCGAGTTTTCGAAGGGCGAAGCAGAGCTCGGCCAGCACGAGATCAACTTGGAATACGCCGACGCGCTCACGATGGCCGACCGTCACGTGATCTACAAAAACGGCGCGAAGGAAATCACGCACCAATTCGGGCGCACCATTACCTTCATGGCGAAATATGACATCGATCGCGTTGGTTCGTCATGCCACATTCATTCAAGCGTTTGGGATCAGCACGGCGCGCAGTCACTCATGTGGGACGAGAACGCGCCACATCACCAATCGGCGGTCACACAAGGTTGGCTCGGCGGACTCATGGCTACCGCACGCGAGCTCGCGTGGATGCACGCACCCACTGTGAATTCATATAAGCGGTACCAGCCCGAGTCGTGGGCACCAACTGCGATCGTTTGGGGCGACGACAACCGCACGTGCGGATTTCGCACCGTCGGCCACGGCCAAGGATTCCGAGTCGAATCACGTATCCCCGGCGCAGACGCCAACCCATACCTCGCGTTCGCCGCAACCATTGCGGCCGGGCTCCACGGCATTGAAGCTGGACTCACGCCCGGCGATCCCTTTCAAGGCAACGCGTATGTCTCCACCGACGTGGAGCGAGTGCCATGGAACATCGTGGAAGCCATCAATGAATTCGAAAAGTCAGAGGTGGCGATAGATGCCTTCGGCGAAGCGGTGCACTTCCATCTGTTAAATACTGCGCGCCAAGAATGGGCGAGCTTCAATCGCCACGTTACAGATTGGGAACACAAGCGAAACTTCGATCAGTGGTAAAACCTCTCGTCGGTCTGACCGCTCGTACGCTTGGTGATGGGCGGGTCAAAGGCTGGACCGGAGCCGGCATCGGCGAACGCGACAAGTATCTGCAGCGATTGCGGGCTGCCAGCGCACTCCCCGTTCTACTCGACCCTGCGCAATGCAGCGATGAAGACATCACCATGCTTGTAGGGCGGCTCGACGCCGTCGTTCTCACGGGTGGACCCGATGTGGAGCCGCAACGCTACGGCGGAATCAGCCACGAAACGGTGTATGGCACTGACGCCACCGTGGATAGTTTCGAGATCGCGATCGCGCGAGAGGCACGCGCGCAGTCGGTGCCGTTGCTCGCAATTTGTCGAGGGCTGCAGGTACTCAACGTGGCATTCGGTGGTTCGTTACACCAACACATTCCTGATCTCGATGGCGTTGAAGCCCACGGCCGCCCTGGTTTTCGCGACGGCGAGCTACATCATCTCATCAAGCTCGACGCCGGGTCGCGCGTCGCGACTGTGATGAGCACCCTCACGCCAACCGTTTCGTGTCATCATCACCAATCCGTTGATCGCGTTGCGCAGGGCTGGCGGGTGGTGGGGCGAGCAGCCGATGGGATCGTCGAAGCAATCGAGCCCAGCGATGCTTCGTGGTTCGCGCTCGCCGTTCAGTGGCATCCAGAAGACACTGCGCCTACTGATCCGAACCAACAGTCACTTTTTGATGCGCTCGTCAGCGCCGCAGAGTTTGAGGCGACGAAATGAACCTCGCAAGCATTGCAACGATTCGCAGAACGATCCGCGCGACTCTCGGCATCGCACTCATTGCGACATTCACCACACAGTGCGGGAGCGAGGTCGCGAAGCCCGATGGGCTGCGCTTGACCACGATCGCCGGGCACTCCACCGCTGAGCTTGGCAACACGGAAGCCCCGACTGCCATCGTGATGGTGCACGGACGCAGCACGCACAAAGACTCCTGGTATCCAGTGATGCCGAAGCTCGTAGCTGCCGGTTATCGAGCAGTGGCCTACGACTACGACTCCTCGGGCGATCCCGACATCGCCGCCGTCGTTCAGCAACTACGGGGAGAGGGCGTTGGTACCTTCGTACTCATGGGGTCGTCGCTCGGTGCGGGTCATGTGCTGCGGGCCAGCAACGATTGTGAAATCGCCGCCTACGCCACAATCACTTTTTCAGCAGGTGAGATAATCAAAGTACCGGGCCAGCCCATACTCGCCATCGCTTCAAACGGCGATGGCGAGACTGCAGCTACAGCTCGCGCACTCACCGAAAGCCAAGAATTGCAGAGCAAGGCAGAAATTGTTCAAGGATCCACGCATGGTGTTGACCTCGTCAATGGCCACCCGGAAACGATCGACGCAGCCGTTGACTGGCTCAAGATAGTGATGGCCGCACCGCGTGGCCGCGTCCGGCAGCCAACTTGTCAGACCTGAATTGCTATATCTCGATTCCGGTACAGTCGATCGTTGCGAATGATTCGAATGCAGCTGAATCGGCAGGCAGATTCATAGTCCCGTTGATCATGGATCCGTACTTCGTCAACCCACCATTTGCATAGCGATATCCCTGCACGGAGGTTGCGAATTTGCTGCCGTTGCTGCTGTTTGCGCTGTACACCGCGAGAACAACACCAGCCGCGACACCGTCGCAGGCCAGCCCATCAGCGTGCATCACCCCGCCGCCAACGACGAACGTCGCGTCCTTGCCATCAGGCAAGTTCACAGGTTGCAGCGCACAGTTCTCGTAGTGATACAGGCCCACTATTTGAGTGCTCGCGCCGCTACCAACTCTGGCGAACACCTGCAAGGTGACGTCGTCAGGAGTCACTTGCCCAACGAGCGACGTCAAACCCAACGCCTTCACGGCGCCGTCGCCTGCGCCCGCGTAGGCAATCGGGTTTTGGAATCCGCCGCCGCCACCGAAGAGTACGCGGAACCCGGCAGACTTGTCAGCGACGTAGGTCGTCAACGTGTCATCTTTACCGTCGCCGTTGACATCTCCAACTATGGTCCCGGTCACCGTTGCTCCGGCCGGCAAGCCAGTGAGGCTGCATCCGTCAACGCCAACAACCGGTGCGACCGTGGTCGACGGAGTTGCCGCTGAAATCGTTGTTGTCGACGGTGCTGGAGTTGAGCTTGTTTTCAGCAGCGCTGAGGTCGACGTGAATCGTTGTGCAATCACGGTGGTAGTTGTGATCGCCACAGACGAGGTTGTGGTTGATCCCTTCGTCGTCGCATCGCTCCCACAAGCTGTCGCGACGAGAGCCACAACGACGCCCCCAACAACCTGACGCGAAATTCCGACCATCGACACTCATCGGCCGGCAAAGTGCCGGGCTGATTGCGTTACGACGAAATACCTGCGAAGGCCTCAACGGCATCGCTCAAAAACGCTCGCAGCGACTCGCCGTCGGCCACGTGACGCCCAGTGCCGATGCTCACCGAGTCGACGCCCGCTTCGGCAAGCCAGGCATTCTCGGCCTGGGTCGCGGCCGTGTCGAGCCTGCCGTCGTCGCCCATCACCGGTCGCGCTCCGGCCCGCACGTGAAACGCCTTGGGATCGCGACCGCGATCGGCGACCGCGGCCCGCAGGGCCACAATGCCATCACGAAGTTCGTCCGGCGTCGTGATGTGAATCGGTAACCAACCAGCACCAAGCTCAGCCATGCGTGCGATGTGGTCTCCGCTTGCAGCCACCCCGTACCAGACGGGGATCCCAGAGTCCGCGGCCGTCTGCACTGGCATTGGATTGCACCACACGGCATCGAACGAAACGGTTTCGGATGCAAACTTCACCGGCCCTGGCGTCGTCCACAGGGCAGCACACGCGCGCATCGTGTCGTCGAGTCGTTGCCATCGGGTATTCCAAGGCACATCGCACGCGCCATACTCTTCGCGCTGCCAGCCAGTGCCTACCCCGAGGTCGACCCGACCTCCACTGATCTGATCAAGGGTTGCCACCGTTTTGGCAAGCAGTGCGGGCGGGCGCAATGGCGCAATGAGGATTCCCGTGCCGAGCCGGACGTTCGTGGTGACCGCAGCAATCGCGGCCAACAACGTCAACGGCTCAGGCCAGGGTTCTTCGGATGGGTACGGAAATGTGCCAAAGGGATAACGGTCCGTTCGATCCCCCATCACGACGTGGTCCGCGAGCACAAGCTGGTGTACGCCCGCGTCATCGATAACTTTCGCAGCGTCGAGCACTTTGCTGAGGTCGTTGTCGAAGAGCCGCGTGAAGCCGGAGATGGTGACGGAAACCTGCATCTATTCGCCTACGAGTTGTCGACGGAGTTCGTGCTTCGGCACTTTGCCGCTTGGGTTTCGTGGCAGCGCATCCAGCACCATTATTCGTTCGGGAATTTTCTGCAGCATCAACCCCGCGTCTTTACAAAAATTCAACACCGATGCCTGGTCGGGCGCGTTCGCCGCGACCTTGGGAACAATCGCGGCGACCACCATTTCGCCTCGATCCATGTCGGGGATGCCGAACACCGCAACATCGGCAATCAGCGGGTGATTAAACAGTGTGTCTTCCACCTCTTTGGCCGAAACATTTTCGCCCTTGCGAATTATGATGTCTTTGATGCGACCGGTAACAACGATCGTGCCGTCGGCAAGGAACCGACCTATGTCGCCGGTCTTGAAAAAGCCGTCTGGAGTAAATGCCGCGGCGTCAAGCGACGGGTCGGTATAGCCGCGCATCACCTGATTGCCCTTGGCCACGATCTCGCCTTCGGCACCAGCCGCAACATCGTTGCCGCTCCCATCAATGAGACGAATCGTCACACTTTCCGTTGGCGTGCCTTCACCTACAATCTTGCTTGCATCCAGCGCGTCCGTATCAGTCTGCGTCAAGATCGGCGCCTCGGTGAGCCCGTACCCCGAGTTGATGCCCTGTGTGGCGCTCGGCACGACCGCTCGGATTTCATCATGTTGATTCGGGGGTTTGGGCGACCCGCCACCTGGAAAGGCTCGGACGTGCGCGTACGCCTCGGGGTGTGCTTTGGCTTCAGCGATCAGCATTTGATGAATCGCCGGCGCTCCATTGCCCAACGTCACCTTGTGACGCCCCACCAACTCGGTGGTCAGTTGCGGGCTGAAGGCCTCCATTAACACTGCGGTCGAGCCAGTGAGTAACGGCGTGAATACTCCAATGATCGCCCCGCCAACGTGCGTGAAGGGAAACGCAACAATCGCGATGTCGTGTTCGGTCACATGGGTCTTCTTGGCGTATCCAATGGCAGCCTGCATCACCGAACGATCCGTATGTTGTGCGCCCTTCGGATCGCTCGTTGTGCCTGACGTATAAAACACCCAACGCACCGGATCATCGCCACGGTTGTCGAACACCTTGGGCATTGGAGGCAGCGTCGACGGGTCGCCGTCAGGGTTCCAGGAGTCTGCGATCACTGCTGAATCTCCGACGATCGACGATGCAAGTTCGTGATAGTTGAAGTTGTTCCATGTGCTCGGCGTGATGAGCAATTTTGTTCCGAGTTGGCCGGTAATAAATCCGATTTCTTTTTGCCGGTAGATCGGCAACATCGGGTTTTGGATCGCGCCGAGGCGACACAGTGCCCCGACCAAGACCGCCGATTCGATCCACGTCGGTAGTTGCCACGACACGTGGTCGCCTTCATCAACGCCGAGCGCCGCCCAACCGGCCGCGGCCACCTCGACGGCATCGCGATACTGAACAAAGGTCATTTCGCGTTCGCCGGCGCACAGCATCACCTTGTTAGGGCTCGCGGCCGCGCGGCGTTCGATCAGCTCCGAGACCGACTTTGCATCATCAAACATTTGCACTCCTCACGCGCAGGTCGAGAAACGAAGCTAGATCGTCAGGCCACCGTCGATGCTCACGATCGACCCAGTCATGTACCGCGCTTCGTCGGAAGCTACGAATGCGATCACCGAAGCGACCTCTTCAGGTTGACTGACGCCCATGGGAGTCATCACTTTGTGGAGTTCTCGAAAGCTCGCGCCTTCGGGAAGCGTTGTCGCGAAGGAGTTTTGCAACGGGGTGTCCATACCTCCGGGCGCGACACAGTTCACCGTGATGCCCTTGGTCATGTATTCCGCTGCTAACGCCTTCGTGAGATTCACTACGCCGCCCTTACTCGCACAGTACGCGGCTGAGTAGGGCTGACCCATCAATCCAGCGTTACTAGCAATGGTCACGATCCGACCACCACCGTCGAGCAAATACGGTATTGCGGCTTGACAGATCAACAGGGTCCCGTCGAGGTTGACACCCAAAATTTTTCGCCACATCTCCCACGGCATCTCATGGGTGTGTACCAGCCGACCAATGCCCGCACACGTGATCGCGAGTTGCACTCGGCCGAGATCGCTCGCGGCAGCATCGACGGCATTTCGTGATGAATCAGGGTCGCTCACGTCGCTCATGTAGGCCCGAGCGTGGCCTCCATCAGCGATGATGCCGTCGGCGGTCGCCTTCGCCGCATCAGCAGCGATATCAAGACACGCAACTGTCGCTCCCTCACTTGCCAAACGCCGCGCGGTCGCCCGACCCAAGCCACTACCTGCGCCAGTCACAAGTGCAACCTTGCCAGAAAATCGTGTCATAGGCCGCAGAATCTAACCCTTGCACCCGAACGAGGCGATTCGACCGACCAATAGACAAGTAGCGGCAAAATTCGGTCAGAAGTAAGCCCGCCGGACTGGCTTCGTTGCAAGTCCGGCGGGCTCGCGCTCCTTGTGCCCATAGGGGGGGGTCGGGACTCGAAGCGTGTTCTTGTCGTCAATCATCGGCTGGTTTGGTTTCGGGTTGATATCGAATGGGTCTTCATTTCATAAATGAGGCGTAGGTCCTACGATGCCCAACCGTGCAGACGGTGGTCGAGGTGTTGGAATGGGCGGCCGGTACCCATGGCGACCGGGACGCGTATGTCGATGGCGACCGGCGCATCACGTTCGAGCAATTTGGCGCGATGTCCGATGGCATAGCGACCTCGCTGCAAGATCGTGGTGTCAAACACGGTGATGTGGTCACGTTGCTCATGCCGTCATCTATTGATTTCGCGTTGTGTTATATGGCGGCGATGAAGGTGGGCGCGATCACGTCTGCAGTGAATCCTCGCTTGGGCCCCAACGAACGAGCGAGCATTTCGCACAGAACATCGCCCGTGTTGACGGTGGCGCCGGACACACTCGACGTCGGGTCGGAATGGGGAACGGTGCTGAGGGTCGGCGAATTGTCGCAGTTGTATACGCGTGGAACTCCGCGACTCGCTGTGCGTTTACACGATGCTGACACGGTGGCGATTGTTTGGACGAGCGGCACGACGGGGTTACCGCAAGGCGCCGTCTACGATCACCGCTGTCTCAAAGCGATTCACGAAGGTATGGGTGACCTATCGGCACCTGGCGATCGACGCGTCGTATCGTTGCCGTTTGCGCACGTTGGATACATGACGCGCGCATGGGACGACATTGCAAACACGGTCACGATGGTTCTCGTACCCGATCCGTGGACCGCAGACAAGCAAGTGGATCTGCTCGAGCGTGAACGCATCACTATGGCAACCGGAGTGCCAACGCAATGGGTGAAAATGCTGGAGTGCCCTCGTCTCGCCGAGATCGATCTATCGCTGCTGCGCCTTGCTGGGATTGGCGGTGCGGCGGTTGCGCCTGAGCTAGTCCGCGCGGTGCGCCAACGTCTTGGCTGCGCCGTCATGACCCGCTACACCAGCACCGAAGCTGGCCTCGCGACCGGGACGCAACTCAGCGACTCCGATGAAGTTGTGGCGACGACGGTTGGTGTGCCCAGTTCTGTCGTCGAAATGCGGTTGGTTGCCCCTGGGACTGACGCAACGGTGGGGCAAGGCAACGTGGGTGAAATCCGGCTCCGGTCGCCTGCCATGTTTCGCGGCTATTGGAATGATCCTGAGGGCTCGGCCGATGCACTTGACAACGACGGATTTCTGCGCACCGGTGATCTCGGCTACGCGACACCCGAGGGCAACTTGCGCATCGTTGGCCGCTTGAAAGAGATGTACATCCGCGGTGGCTACAACGTGTATCCCGCGGAGGTCGAGGCGGTGTTATCTGAACATCCCGCGATCATCGCGGCCGCAGTGGTGGGAGCGCCCGACCCAATCGTGGGCGAAATTGGAGTGGCGTTTCTCGTTGTCGATTCGCAACACTCTCCACCGTCGCTGTCAGACGTACGCGATTGGTGTCGGTCGCAGCTCGCGGACTACAAAAGTCCCGAGCGCTTGGTGTGTGTCGAAGAACTTCCCGTCAATGCGATGCACAAAGTCGACAAGACGATCTTACGTGAACAAGCCAAGGAGTACGTGTAATGCAAGAACTCGGATCCGGTACCACCGAACATCGACCAATCGCGCTTGGCGGGGCGTTGATCACCATGGTTGAGCCGCGCAGGGGCCATGAGGTCGCGTACAACCGTTGGTACGAGCGTGATCACTATTTCGCGGGTTGCATGATTGGTGCTTGGACAATTCAAGGGGGTCGCTATGTTGCCACTAAAGATTTGAAAGCGTTGCGTTATCCGGTCGACAACGACGTTTGCCCCGATCCGAATTCCGGGAGCTATGTCGCGATCTATTGGATCCTCGACGGCAAATTCACCGAGTGGATGAAGTGGGGCGTCGCGCAGGTGCGCTGGCTGCACGAAAACGGCCGCATGTTTTTGGAGCGCGACCACATTCACACCGTGATGTACGAACACCGCGCGTCGTTGGAACTTCCCGACGGGGTGCCAGCGGAACTGGCCCTCGATCACCGTTCACCGTACGCCGTGTTGTTCATTGGCGAGCCGCTCCCCGGAGTTTCGCTGGAGCAAGTCGATACGTTCTTGAAGTCACATGAACTTCCCGCAGTCGTCGGAGTTGAGTTCACACCTATTCCGTTGGCAGGCGACGCTCCGAGCGACGTTCCCAGAAGCGACGGCGGGAATCGCTTCACAGTGTTGTGGTTCGTTGATGGCGACCTCCCAGCGTTGTGGGCCGACTCTTTCGCGAGACTCGGCGCAGCTATGGAAGCTGCGGGCATCGCGAAAGCGGCGTTCTGCTCGCCGTTTCGAGCGACCGTCGTGGGCACCGATACCTACACCGACCAACTCTGGTAATTCACTGTCCAATACTGACGCGCCGTTCAGTTTCTTCGATACCCTGCCCTCATGAAAATTCTGATCGTTGGTGCAGGCGGAGTGGGCGGCGCGATGGCGGTGGCCGCAAGCGGCCGCGAATTCTTTGATCATCTGGTAATCGCTGACGTTGACGAAGCCAAGGCGCGCAGCATCGCCGAGCGCGTGAACGATTCGCGGTTCACGGCGGCCCGAGTTGATGCGTCGAGCGCCCAGGATGTAGCGGCGTTGGCGAAGGCTCATGGAGTCGACATCGTGATGAACGCATGCGATCCCCGATTCAACCCTGGCATCTTTCAGGGCGCATTCGACGCGAGCGTCAACTACATGGACATGGCAATGACATTGTCGGAGCCTCACCCCACCAATCCGCACGAAGAATGCGGCGTGAAGCTCGGCGATGCACAGTTCGCGGTTGCATCTGCATGGGAAGCGCGTGGTCAGCTTGCGTTGTGTGGCCTGGGCATCGAACCCGGTTTCGCCGATGTGGCGGCGCGCTACGCAGCCGACCACCTGTTTTCGCAGATCGACGAGGTCGGGGTTCGCGATGGCGCGAATCTCACAATCGATGGATACGACTTTGCTCCAACGTTTTCGATTTGGACTGTGATCGAAGAATGTTTAAACCCTCCCATTGTTTGGGAGCGCGACCGAGGGTGGTTTTGTCTCCCACCATTTTCCGAACCTGAAGTGTTTCACTTCCCGGACGGTATCGGCGATGTGGAATGCGTACACGTGGAGCACGAAGAGGTGCTCCTTGTGCCACGCTGGATCGATTGCAACAAGGTCACGTTCAAATATGGGCTGGGCGACGAATTCATCTCGGTGTTGGAAACGCTGCACAAACTCGGGCTTGACCGCACTCCTCAAGTAAATGTTCGCGGCGTGGAGGTGTCGCCGCGCGATGTTGTAGCCGCGTGTCTCCCCGACCCGGCGAGTCTCGGCGACAAGATGCATGGGCGCACGTGTGCTGGCACCTATGTGACCGGGCTCGGCAAAGATGGCAAGCCGCGAGCGTCGTACTTGTATCACGTGAGCGACAACGAAGAAACCATGGCAAAACACGGCTGCCAAGCGGTTGTATGGCAAACCGCAATCAATCCAGTGTTTGCACTGGAACTACTCGCGAATGGCATTTGGGAAGGTAGTGGCGTGCTCGGCCCGGAAGCATTCGACGCTGTCCCCTACCTCGATCTCATGAACAACTTCGGCGAGCCCTGGCACATCGACGAACGCTGACACCGAGATTAACTCAACGACCATGCGTTGAAAATCGACATCATCAGACGCATCGACGATCGATTTCGGTGTTCGGCGAGATGTCGATGCCTCGTGCACACGCCGACAACAGTCCCCGACGGGTCATGCCTGATCGTTGATCCTCATTTGCGCCCGCGAGGCAAAGCTATCAGTCGAATCCGCAGTTCTCTCAGACAACCAAATCAATGACTGCCTTCGCTCAGGCCAAGCGCTAATTCAATCAAGTTCCTTTACCCCCGGCGTGAAGGTGACTGGAATGCGCTTGATGCCGTTGATGAAGTTGGAGCGCAAACGGTCGACGTCGCCGGCGATCTTGATGTCAGGCATTCGGCGGGTAAGTTCGTCGAAAATCGCAACGATTTCCATACGGGCGAGGTTGAAACCAAGGCAGTGATGCGGCCCGTGGCCACCGAATCCGAGGTGCTTGTTCGGAGAGCGCGTGACGTCAAATTTGAAGGGCTCAGGAAACACATCTTCGTCGCGGTTCACCGACGGATACCACATCGTGATCTTGTCGCCCTTCTTGAGCAGATGGCCCTTGTATTCAATGTCTTTGGTGACTGATCGCCGGAAATAGATGACTGGGCTTGCCCACCGCACAACTTCCTCGGCGGCGGTGTTGAGGTGCTCTGGGTGTTCGGTCAGCAGCTTCCATTGTTCTGGGTTGTCAAAGAACGCCAGCATGCCGTGCGAAATCGCGTTACGCGTGGTTTCGTTGCCCGCCACCGTCAGCAACATGAAAAAAAGATCGAACTCCATTTCGTCCAGCTTTTCGCCTTCGACTTCAGAGTTCAGAATTTCACTCACGATGTCGTCGTAATGGCCAGCCCGTTTCTGCAATGCCAGTTCATTCGCATACGTAAACATTTGGACTTGCGCATTGATGGTATCGACTTCCGAGACGGCGTATTCAGGGTCGGTCGAACCAACCATCGCGTTCGTCCAGTCGAACAGTTTGCCACGATCTTCCATTGGCACGCCCAGAATCTCGGCGATGGCTTGCAGCGGGAGTTCGGCCGCGATGTCGTTCACGAAATCGCATTCGCCGCGTTCAATCACTGTGTCGATGATCTCGGTCGCTCGCCGTTTCACGGTGGCTTCGAACAATCGCAGCACACGTGGCGTAAACGCGCTCATGACGATCTTGCGATACCGCGTGTGTTTCGGCGGATCCATCGTCAGCATCATCGCTCCAAGGCCGGCCTCCGCGGGCATCTCGTTGATCATGACGCCACCGGTTGGCGCTTCCGGATCGGAACGCTCCGACGAGAAGGTCTCCCAATCACGACTCAACGCGACGATGTCGTCGTACTTCGTAAACACCCAATACCCCGGCGTTTCGGCGTCGGGGCCTTCGTGGAAGTGAATCGGAAGATTGTTGCGGAGATAGGTGAACCACTCATGCGGAAAGTTGTCCTGAAAGCGGTCCATGTCGTTGAGATTGATATCTGCAAGTTGCATGTTTCCATACTAGAACGTGTTCTCATAATGACGCGCGACAGGGCCCTGAACTGGACCGTTGCTGACCACTCTCCCAGCTTCGCAACAATCAGAGCGTTGGCCGACTACGGTCCCAAACATGGCGCAGAACGTGGTCGTAGTACTGCTCGACTCACTCAATCGCCACATGCTCGGCGCGTACGGCAGCACCGAATTCGCCACCCCCAATTTGGATCGTTTCGCGGATAGCGCAACTCGCTTTACGCAGCATTACAGCGGTTCGCTGCCCTGTATGCCCGCCCGCCACGACTTGTTGTGCGGGGCACTCGATTTTCTCTGGAAACCGTGGGGATCAGTGGAATTGTGGGAAGAGCCGCTGACGGCGCCACTGCGTCGGGCTGGTGTGGTCACCAAACTCGTGACCGACCATCCGCATCTGTTCGAAGTGGGCGGCGAGAATTACCACACCGAATTCACCGCTTGGGATTACCAACGCGGACACGAGAGCGATCCATGGCGCACACACGCAGATCCAAGCTGGATCGGCGCACCAATGTTCGGCCGCCCATCGTCGCACTATGACCATTCTCGCGGCTGGTTTCGCGATGAAGCCGACTTTCCTGGCCCTCGGGTTATGCGAGAAGCGGCACGCTGGCTGCGCGAAGAAGCGATTCACCACGACCGGTTCTTGTTGTTCATCGACGAATTTGATCCGCATGAACCATTCGATACGCCAGAGCCGTATGCGTCGATGTACGACCCAGATTGGTCAGAGGCGCAACGACTGATCTGGCCGCCGTACACCGTCGGAGCCGTCGCGAAGGGCGTCATCACCGAACGGGAAGGCCGCCAAATTCGCGCCAACTACGGCGCGAAGCTCACGTTCATTGATCACTGGTTTGGCGAGCTCCTCACCGCAATCGATGAGAGCAACGACGACACTGCGGTAATCGTGTGTACGGATCATGGGCACTTCCTTGGTGAACACGACATCTGGGGCAAGCCCGCGTGCCCGATCTACGAGCCGCTCGGTCACACGCCGTTGTTGATTCGATGGCCGACAGACAGCAATGCCGCGTCACCAATGACGTGCGACGCGCTCACGACCAACGTCGATCTTCATGCGACACTGCTCGACATCTTCGGGGCGACGAGTGACCACCGGACCCATGGGCACTCACTGCTTCCGCTTTTGCACCGCGAAGCCGTTTCCATTCGCGAGTGGGCGCTGTCCGGTGTATACGGGCGTGAAGTGCATCTCATCGCGGATCACGCAAAGTATGTGCGCGCTCCAGTAGCGGGAAACGTGCCGATGTCGATGTTTTCGAACCGCTGGAGCACGATGCCAGTGGGTGGCTTTCCCGATCTCAAACTACCGATGCCCGATGATCGCGCCTATCTCGACCACATGCCGGGGTCGTCGATACCTGTTATTCGACAACCCTTCGAAGCCAGTGACCCACGACCGTTTTGGTCGTACGCAAAGTTCGACGGCTCCAAGGCATTCGACCTCGGCTCCGATCCCGGCGAACTGCGCAACCTTTGTGATGATCGTTTTGGTGCGCATCTCGCCGATATGTTGCATGCAGCACTCACCGAGGTAGAAGCGCCCGCAGATCAGTTTGTTCGATTGGGATACTGAATGGCACGCGACAAACGACCGCTGCACGAGATCGGCACCGAGCCCGACGTGCGATTTTCATATGCGAACGAACGCACTTTTCTCGCGTGGAATCGCACCGCGATGGCGCTCATCGCGACTGGCCTCGCGGCAGCATCGGTGTTGCCAGAGTTCTCGTTCGGCGGTGGCCGCAAAATCATCGGCGTCCCGCTCATTACCCTCGGTGCGTTACTGTCGATGACCAGCTTTTGGCGTTGGGATGCCAACGAACGGGCAATGCGCGAACAACGTCCGTTGCCCGCGTCGAATCTCCCTAAATTGTTGGCGATCGGAGTGACCCTCGCCGCAATAATCGCCGCCGTCGTTGCAAGCATCGGAACACAATGACCCAAGTGAATGCGTCAATCGACGACCACGAGGTGCCGGGGCTTGCTGGCGAACGTACCGACATGGCGTGGTCGCGCTCTGGCCTTGCAGTTTTGACACTTCTCGGCGCCGTAGCGAAGCGCATCCTCGATACTGTCGACGACCCGTCGGCACTCACAATTGTGATGGCGGCGTTGGCCGTCGCTGGCGTCGGCTGGGCCATTGGGTTGGCATGGGCCCGCCTCATTGCCCGCGCCAGCCTCGAAGGCCGCCCCGTGGCGAACGCGCGCACGTTGGCCGCAACCGCATACGGCACCTCCGCGTTAGGAATCGCGGCACTCGCGCTAGCCCTCGCGCCCTAGATGTATTTTCGCACCTTGTTTTCGAACAATTCGAGGCTTTCCCATGCCAGACGCGGCGGCAAACCGCCCGCTAGCGGATGAAAGTTGAGCGCGGCAACGTCGGGGTGGGCTTGCACACGATCGATGATCTGTTGCGGTGTGCCGATCCATAGGTTCGACGCAGTTTTCAGCCCTTCAATGTCGTCGGCGTGCACGACGGGTGTGGAGTGTTGGCCAGGAGTTTGAAATGAGGCGTACGTGCTCGTTTCGTAGAAGAGGTACTCGCCAATCTCTACCCATGCCCGTTCGGGATCGTCGGCGACATGCAAGAAGGTCGGGCCGTTGGGGTGCATCACGAACCCTTCGGTGTAGCCCACCCGTTGCGCTTCGGCTGCATACGCGATCGGGAGCTCCGGGTCGGTGTTCATCGGCATCATTGGCAACCGCAAACGCGCGGCTCGCCGTGCTGCAGCAGGCACACCGCCACCAACAAACAGCATCGGGTGCGGCAGCGTGACTGGGCGCGGCGTTACCGTCACGGATCGGCCCTGATATTCAACAACTCCGTGTTCAAGGGCATCGCGCACAACGGCGATGCTCGCTTCCAGGATCTTCGTGCGCTCCTTGTGGGCGACCCCAGCCATTTCAAATTCCTCGACGCGGTATCCAGCACCAAACACCGTCATTAAGCGACCCGGCGCAGCACAGTCGAGCACGGCGATTTGTTCCGCAATTCGTATTGGATCATGTAACGGCAACAACGACGCTGAGATAAAAAACGGGATCCGCTGTGTGCGGCCGAGGCCCATGCCTGCGATCGTGAATGGCGACGGCATCCACCCGTCGGCGATGCCATGATGCTCTGACACCACGGCCATGTCCCAACCACGTGAATCGGCCCAAGCCCACATCGCTAACGCTTCCGAATAGATCTCGGCAGTCGTCGCGGGGCCAAACGCGGGCGCTCGAAAGTCTTGGCGCATCGTGACCATGACCGCCATTAGATAGCTCCCTGCGATTCGAGGTGGGGCCCAATCCGCTCACCGAATGCCGCCGCCTGATCGCAGAACTCGTCGAGATCCCTGCATCGCAGCCGCATCTGCAAATGGTTCACGCCCATCGTGCCCATTTCATTGCACTTATCGACAATGCGCTGGTCGGAACCCGTAACCGTGTACTCGCCATCGAAATCCCAGTTGGCTTCGCCCACGTACACATACTCGTGGATATAGCCGATATCCAGCTTCGCGTCGGGGCGCACCATGTCGCGGTGCGCGCGAATGAACGCGATCGATTCAGGCATCACGGTGCGCAGTGTGCCTTGCGGAATCCACCCATCGCCGCGTTCCGCGACGCGACGCAATGCCGGCGCCCCTGACCCGCCGATCCAAATAGGAGGCCGGGGCGTTTGCACCGGGGCCGGCAGTTGCTGGAATTCGTTGCCCCATGCAGCGATCACTCCATCAATCGCATCGTTGGTTGCAGCACCTCGATCCACGAACGAGACGCCGAGTGCATCGAACTCGCTCTGCAAGTGGCCGACGCCCACTCCCAAAATTGCACGACCGTTACTCAGCGCGTCGATTGTGGCGAAGTGTTTCGCAGTCTGCAACGGGTGGCGATAGGCCGCGACATACACGTTCGTCATCAACCGCGTATGGGTAGTCACCGCTGCGACATAGGCAAGCGTTGCGATCGGGTCGTACCACGTCGCCGACATGCCGCCGTCGATCGCGGCCGGAGCTGCAACGGCAACATGATCGCACACTGCGACGTAGAAGAAGCCGGCGTCGTCACACGCTTTCGCGGCCCGCACCATCGCAGATGCACCGATCTCCGCACCGCGCTCCCACTCCATTGAAGTGCGCACGGATTTCGCCTGCACGGGCAGCTGAATGCCGTAGGCCAACTCGCCGTCGGGAACGATGTTCACTGTCACTATCGGCTCCAAACCATGCTTTGCATCTCGGTATAGGCATGCAAACCGAAGCTTCCGCCATCTCGTCCGACACCCGAATATTTCGTGCCGCCGAAACACGCCTCGTGGTGGCGCTGCACTGTGTTGATGCCGATGTTTCCGGCCCGCAAGAGCTGGCCAGCCCGCAGCGCACGGCCCGAATCTCCTGAGAACACATAGTCGTAGAGGCCGAAATCTGAGTCGTTCGCGATCGCGATGCCAGCTTCATCGTCACCGTCGAAGGGCACGACTACCACAACGGGTCCGAAGATTTCTTCGCGCACCACCCTCATGTCGGGGCGACACTCAGTGATCAACGTCGGCTCGACATACCAGCCTTGATCAAGCCCATCGGGCCGCCCGCCGCCGACCGCGACGGTGGCGCCCTCGGCAACTCCGGCCGCGATATAGCTCTCCACGCGAGCGCGGTGCGCTTCAGTGATCAACGGACCGACAACGGTGCCTAGTGCCAGAGGGTCGCCGACCTTCAGGTAGCCAGCTGCTTGCACGAGGCCCGAGCAGAGTTCGTCATACTTCGAACGGTGCACGATAACGCGTGTCGGCGCCGTACAAATTTGCCCCGAGTGAAATGCCCACACCGACATGATTGCGCCAACGGCAGTTTTCACATCAGCGTCTTCAAGTACTAACGCCGCGCCCTTACCACCGAGTTCGAGCAGCAACCGCTTCATCGTGCGCCCGCCCACCTCAGCGATTCGCAAGCCGACCCCCGTCGAACCGGTAAATGAGATCATGTCGATGTCGCGGGTTTCGACAAGTGCTTCACCGCTCGGAGGTGTCGAACCAGTAACGCAGTTGATCACGCCTTCGGGAAATCCGACTTCGTCGTTGAGGATGCGACACAATTCGATGACGGCCAACGGGTCTTGCGACGCGGGCCGCACCACGACGGTGTTGCCAGTAGCGAGCGCGGGGCCGATCTTTCCGGCGATGTTCACCAGCGGAAAGTTGTACGGAGAGATGCACGCAACCGGGCCGACCGGGATGCGGCGAATTACTGCGCCCATAATGCCACCGGGCGCAAGCGCAGTTGCAGGCATCTCCATAGGAGACAGGGGGATATCGAGGTCTTCCATCGCGCCGCGGGCGTAACGATCGAACCGCGCCACCACTTGCGGCACCTGCATTGTGTTACCGACGGCGGCAGTGCAACCAGTCTCGGAGATCACCAGCGGCACGAGATCTGCCGAGTGGGCGCGCACTGCGTCGGCGGCTTTCGACAAAAGCTCCGCTCGGTACTCGGGCGTCGTACGCGACCAGCTTGCGAACGCGTCCTTCGCAGCACGAGCGGCATCGAGCGACTGTTGCACCGATGCTTCGGGTGCATGGCCGACCACACTGCCGTTGGCGGGATTATGGATTTCATAGGCGCCGTCGGCGCCGTCGACCCATTGCCCCCCGATCAGATTCTTAAAGCTTCCGCTAGTCATACGCGGAAGTGTAACGCGTTCTACTTTTGAATGAGGCTACGACTTGCGAAGATTGCGCAACCGTTGGGCCCCGGCGCTACCAAACGTGCGGCTACCCGTGGCCGCATTCGACAAAACCGAAGTCATCAGCAACTTTCCCTAGCTCTTCTAGCTTCTCGAGGTCGGGTTCCATCGCTTTGATCGAGGTTGCTTTGGATATTGACCTGAACACCGATTTGTAGTCATTGAGCAGTTTCTTGATCTTGGCGGCCTCAATATCGGGTTCGCCGAGGGCTTGAACGTCTTCAATCGATTTGATCGAAATCTTGGCCGCTTTCGGAATCAACTTGAGGTATTCCGCTTCGGTTTCGGGGTCGCCGAGCCCGTCGGATTCTTTTTCCGCGGCGGCGCAAATAGCGTCTGCTTGTTTGATGTAGTCAGCCTTCTTCAACACCTTCTTATCATCGCCGCAGGCGGTCACAAGCGTCAGCGATGTCGCGACTAACAGTCCCCGAGTGATGAATGTACGCATTGCGAAACTCCTTCGACAGATGAAACAGGAACCGTACCGTCGCCACATACAGCGTTCGGCGATACCTTCGTGGTGGCGATACCTATCGAGTTCCGCAGACCGCGAAGCCGAGTTTCGCCGCTACCGGCGCCAGATTTTCGATGCGTTTCGCCGCCAAACCGAAGTTGAATTCCGTGTCGGCATCTCTGGCTTGTGCAAAAGACTCCTCGGCTTCGGTCAGAAACTCGTTCACCGCCTTGGCATCCGAGTCTGGCGTTCCAAGTGACTTGACCCTGTCGAGCGCGTCAAGTTGCAAATCGAACGCCTTTGCCGTGAGTTCCGCAAAGGCCTTCTCGTCGTCAGGGTTCACCTCGTCTTGCAACTTGTCGACCGCCACATTTGCTTCACGACAAATCGCATCGGCCCGACGAATGAAATCAGCTTTCTTCAACTCCCGAGCGTCTTCACCACACGCACCCAACGTTGCTACCGATGCAACTAGCAACATCCGAAGCGTCAGGGCACGGCTCACGAATTCATATCCAATCGCCGGTCATTGACAAAACTCACCGCACGACTTGCGATCTTCACAGGCACTCCTCAAACGGGCAATAATAAGAGTGACACTAGGCCGCAGTGTCACAGCCATCAGATCGAACCAGCCCTCGATATGCAATGCTGCACACAATGTCCCCGCTGCAGCCGTCGACCACCTCAATTCGCCGAGAAGCCACAACCAGATCCGCGACAGCCCCGTACCTCACATCATTCGTGGCGATGGGCGTATGCACGATGTTGCTCGGCCCGTCGCTCGAAACATTTCAAAAAGTCTCGGGCTCGACCACTTCCGACATCGGCATCCTGTTCACCGCCGCGTCGATTGGCTACCTCATCGGCGTCACCGCTTCGGGGCAGTGGGTGGTACGGCACAGCGCTCACGCGGCACTGGCAATCGGCATCGTCCTGATGGCGGGCGCCGCCGCACTACTGCCGTCAATGCACTCCCTTGCGGCAATATTCGCGATGCAAACGATGCTCGGTATTGGCATCGGCTGGATCGAGATCCCAGCAAATTCTGCGATCCTGTGGCGTCATGGCGGCGGCCGCGCGATCAACGCGTTGCATGCTTCGTTTGCGATCGGCGCAGTGCTTGCGCCGGTGATCATCGGGCGATCATTGGCATGGACCGACGGGCTCGGTACCGGCTACGCCGTCGCAGCGATGCTGGCACTCACACCCTTGTTACTGGTAGTTCGGGCCGAATCGCCCATGAATCCTCATGAGGATCATGGCCGAGGAATTCCGAATGGCTCGCACGCGCTCGTGATAATCGGAGCGATGTTTTTTGCGCTGTATGTCGGAGTCGAAATCACATTTGCCGGATGGATATATCAATACGTCGAAGCGCGCGGCTTCGCAACTGCCGCGGGTGCCACGGCATTTGGTGCCACATTTCTGGGCGCGTTTGCAGTTGGCCGCATCGTCGGTGTGCCGATCGCGCAACGGCTCACTGCCACCCGGATGTTGTGCCTCGATCATGCGATCGCCTTGGGAGCACTTGCAATCGTCGCGATCGGTCGGTCCAGTGTCGCGGCGCTGGTCACTGGCACCGTGCTGTTCGGATTCGGAATCGCTTCCATGTTCGCATCGATGCTCTCGCTCAGTGAACAACACGTCGCCGCGACCGGCACCGTCACGAGCGTGTATCTCGCTGGCTCAAGCCTCGGTGCAATGACATTGCCGTGGGCCACCGGAAAGTTATTGTCCCGATACGGCCCAAATGCATTCCCTGCGGCCGCAGCTGCTTCGACACTGCTCACGGCGACAGCGGTGGTGCTGTTCGTCGCGACGTCGCAACGAACTGCAAGATCTTCATCGGCTTAGCGAGCGCAGACGCGCACTGTCAGGCGCGGAGTTTTCGGTATTGGCTGTAAGTGGCTATTGCCACGCGTCGAGAATCGCGTCAGTGGTCGACAAAGTCGCCAACAACACCAACGAATGGTTGAGCACTGCTTCTGCATACTCAACAGGCACACCGGCGACGGCGTCGCGCGGCAACACGATTTGGTAGCCCAAGTTGACGGCATCGAGCGTGAGACTGAACATCCCGATATTCACTGAAACTCCGACGCCGACGATGGTCGAGATACCGCCGTTGCGCAACATTGAATCGAGTTGGGTGCCGGTCATCGGGCCCACACCGTGATGGCGGGGCAACACAACGTCGCGGCCGTCGACGCCGATCTGTTCCGGCACTTGCACGGCTTCGCTCCCAGGCACCAATTGAACTGGTGCCTTGTCTACTCCCATAAACAAGCGGGCATTTCGATTCGCACCAACTCGATCGACTCGTGTCTCGGCAGTGCAGTGATACACGGGCACGCCGACCTCACGGGCTCGCACGGCCAAACGCGCGCAGTTGTCAACCAGTCGCACCGAGGCAGCAGCCGCGGCAAGCGCTGGTAAAACCGACGGCGTGCCAACCACACCATTTTGCACTTCTTGGAGCACTAGGGCGGTATGCCGTGGGTCGACAAGCGAACGAAGATCGATGGGCATGGCTAATCCTTCCGGAGAGCATCGAATGGTTCCAACAATGCATCGCACCACGACCCGCGCTGCGCAGGGCTGAATCCGAGACCTTCAGTACACCAAATCTCGATACTGCCGTGCGCGGCCACTGCCGCTTCATATCCAGCGTCGAGGTATTGAGGACTGCAAGTCAACATCTCGCGCAACACGGTGGCGTCTAAACCTCGGGTTTCGACGTCGCGCAAGATTGTTGCGTGCCGCTCATCGAGTGCAACATTCGACCGCAAGTAGTCGTCTACTACAACGGAACGTTCGACGTTGATGGCCCAGAGCAGGGCAGCAACCGAAAATCCGGTTCGGTCCTTGCCCGCGGTGCAATGCATCACCACTGGCCAATTTTGCGGATCCGCAACAATCGCTAACACTTCCGCAAAAATACCCCGGTGGGTTGTGGCAAACGCTTCGTTGCCTCGTATCAACATTGGCGCGCCCATGCCTTCAGTGTCGCCCTCGGCGATCCGCTCGATGATCGCACGAGGTGCCGCCGACACATCGCGGACCGGCACGTGGATGCTCACGACTCCTTCGGGCAGACGATTCGGTCGTTGCGCTACTTCATCGGAGCTCCGCAGATCCACCACCGTCTTGAGGCCAATCGCCCGCAAACGCGACAGGTCGAAATCGTCGAGCAGATCCATGACGCCGCTGCGAAACACCATGCCGGAACGCACCTTTCGTCCATCTGAAGCCACGATTCCACCGAGGTCACGAAAATTCGGAGCATGCGTGAGCAGCGAGCTGCGCTCAGGCCCACACAGTGTCGAGTGTTCCCCCATCGCTCGCAGCACCAGCCACCAACTCGCAAGGCCGTGCACGCAGACTCCGTCGACGGCGACCCAACACTCATCAGGGCATTGGCAAACGTCGTCATCGAGCCACTCTTGCAACGTGTCACCAATTGGTTCGGCCCAACCGCTGTTGATTTCAAACCAATAGTGCGTGAATTTGAGCGCAGCCGCCGCGCCTACATACATCGATCTACGAAACCAACCGAGGAGCAAGAATATGAATCTGTTCAGCGATCTCGGCCGCGGTCTCCACGAACACATCGGCATCGCCGCCAGCCGGGTCGATCACGTCTTCCCAATCTGGCTCGAGCTCGACTCGCTCGAGTTGCAACGAGGCAACCCTTTGCGCAAAGGGAACTGCGCCCGGTATAGCCAAATCACGCGCGAGCCGTTTCAGCGTGCCAGTGACGGTGGCGGCTCGTGGATGCACCCGTCGCATCCATCGCACGTGCTCGGCTGCTGCGGCGATCACAAGATCGGCACGATCGAGCTCGTCATCGGTTGCCTGGCGACTCCGGTGATTTGGCACCGCGAGCCCAAGGCTCTTGATCGCGTCGGCGGTACGCCAGCTCATGGGCAGACCTTCAATGACGTGCGTGCCCGATGTCGATACATTGAGCCCGGGCACGTGCTCAGCCAACAGCACGCCTGCCATCACCGACCGAGCGGCGTTACCAGTGCACAACGACACAACGTGTAATCCATTCACAGGCCGGGAGGTTACGGTACGTGCACCATCAACGTCGGAGGACCTATGGAACACGAAGTCATTGTTGAGATCCCGAAAGGAAGCCGCAACAAATACGAGATGAACCACGACACGGGTGAGATCTGGCTTGATCGGATGTTGTTCACTGCCATGCAATACCCGACCGACTACGGATTCTTCCCCAACACCCATGCCGAAGACGGTGATCCTCTCGATGCGCTTGTATTGCTCCAAGATTCCACATTCCCTGGCTGCCACATTCACGTACGGCCGGTCGCGGTGTTTTGGATGACTGATGAAAAGGGGCCCGACGCAAAAATTTTATGTGTGCCGGCTCACGATCCTCGATGGGTCGACACCCAAGACCTCGCCGATGTACCAGAACACCTCCTCCATGAGATCGGCCACTTTTTCGACGCGTACAAACATCTTGAACCAGGCAAAGGGTCCGAGACTCGAGGCTGGGAAGGTTCAGCTGCGGCCGAACAAGCCATCGCGGATGCACGCGCGGCGTATCCACCGACCCACCTGTAATACGACTCGACTTCGTTGTCCATCACCTGCGACGATGTGTCCATGACTTCGACGCTGATTTTGTTGCGCCACGGCCAAAGCGAATGGAATCGTCGCAATTTGTTCACCGGTTGGGTCGACGTCGATCTCACCGACCAAGGCCGCGTTGAAGCAACGGCCGGCGGCGAACAAATGTTGGCCGCCAACGTGCTCCCGACGGTGGTGCACACTTCGTTGCAAGTACGCGCGATTCGCACGGCTGAAATGGCGCTTGACGCCATGGGCCGCAAATGGCTCCCGGTCCGGCGAAGTTGGCGGCTGAACGAGCGGCACTACGGCGATTTGCAGGGCAAGGATAAAAAGGAAACGGTCGCGAAGTACGGCGCGGAACAAGTGATGCTGTGGCGTCGCAGCTTCGATACTCCCCCGCCGCCGATGGACATCGCGGACCCGAACTCCGGTATTGATGACCGCTACGCGGCATTGCCGAACGATGTGCTGCCGCGCGCTGAATGTCTCCAAGACGTGATCATCCGGATGCTTCCGTACTGGCATGATGCAATCGTGGACGACCTGCGCCACGGCCACACAGTGCTCGTTGCCGCCCACGGAAACTCTCTGCGCGGTTTGGTCAAGCACCTTGAAGGCATGAGCGCAGAAGCCGTCATCAGCTTGAACATTCCAACGGGCTTGCCGCTCGTGTACGAACTCGACGACGACCTTCAACCGCTTCGCAAAGAAACCGATCTTGGCGTCCGGGGCCAATACCTCGATCGAGCGGCTGCGGCCGTTGCGATCGAAGGGGTCAAAGCTCAAACGGCATAGGTGCCACCAGCGGTCCGTGCGCGGCTTCCCAATCCGCCGCGGTAATCGAGAAACGATCGTGATCGTGATTGTCGTCAGACACCTGCGACGCGAACACCTTTTCGGTGAATCGAAAACCAATACGCCTCAACACGTTCTGAGAAGCCACGTTGTCAACATTCGTCTGCGCGTTCACGACTTCAAGTTCAAGTTCGGTCAGGGCGTACTGCACTAGCAATGACGCGGCGCGGCGCATCACGCCTGTGCCACGCTGTTCAGCACCGAGCCAATAGCCAAGTTCGTTTGGAATGAACGATGATCGTGGCTGCCAATCGGCATCGATCCGGTGCAGGCCGCAGCACCCAACCAGTCTGTCGTCACCTCCAACGGTGACCGCGGCAACGACGTCGGCACCGACGGTTCGAAACTGGTCGATCCGCGCAAGAAACCCTTCGAGATGAGCACGGGTATAGGGCCACGGAATGCGGGTCCACTGCGAAATCGTCGAATCCGACGATAGGTAATTGAACACCGCCTCCCCATCTGTCCGCACAAGTGGACGAATACTGACGTTGTCCAACGTCAATCGGGAGGTCAACCGCGGCATGCCCAGAGCCTGTCATATCTGGGCAACGGCCGGCTGATCATTTTGGCGGCGTCCTGCGAGCCACCAAGAAATTCGAAGGCATCCTCCATTTCGAGTCGCGAACAGCCGAGACTGAAGTATGCAAAGCCGTGGTATCGCTCGTGTCGCACTGCTGCTAGGGGGTTTAGCGGCAGTCGCGTCGTGGTGGTCCTTTGCTGCAACCCAAACCGTGTTCGACGTCGAAGCCACGAGGGACACGGCGACAAGCCTGTTCGCCGCCAAGCCGATACAAGACAACGCCATCAAGTCGCTCTCCGAACAGTTGGCATCGCTGCTGCCGTCTTCCACAAGCTCCCAAAACGCTGCTGCCCAACAAGCCGCGACGGCGGCCCTTGCCGACCCGAAGGTTGTCGCTGCGTTCGGTGCCGCAATCAGTTCGCTTCACGAGCAACTACTCGCTGACGGCCCGAAATCCAACGACATCGCCATCGATACCAGCGCCGTCACCGCAGCGGTGAAAGACCGCCTCGCCTCAATCGACCCCGCCTTGGCTGCATCGATCAAAGACGATTCCCTGTCGATCAAGTTTGATACTGGCGACATTCCCAACTTGAGCGGTCCGAAGGCGGCGGCACCGAAAATCGCCGTATTCGGAGCGTTCGCAGCCATCGCACTCTCGGCGCTCGCCATACTCCTGCATCCGGAACCATTCGTTGCGGTACGGGGCGTGGGACGTCGCCTCATCGGCATCGGCATGATCCCCGTGGTGATGTGGGTGATAGTTCCGTGGCTTCTGCGCAAATTTGAAGCTGACGCGGCGCAAACATTGAGCCCACTCGCGTCCGGCTACGGAAAGCGACTCGCAGGGCCGGCACTCATTCTTGCGTGCCTCGGACTCGGAATTTGGGTCGCCGGAAGATTCTCAAGCCCGGCTCTCAAAGCCGCTGGCAAGCTCAGCCGATCGGCGTCGAACGCCGCCCAAACGATCAACGACGCGCAACATGTGCACACCCAGAACGCAACCCGGCCCCGCCGCGCAGGCAAGGCGAACCCATGCACTGCGACCGACCGCGTCGACGTCAAGTTGTAGCCAAGGAGGTTGTGCTTGCGCCCTCGACAATGAACTCATCGCCAGCGGTCGAAACTTTGGTGTTCACCTACCCAAAATCTGCGCCGATACCTGGCAACGAGTACTCGATCGGGCATCGCCAATCGCTCGAAGACCCAGAGGCCAGGCCAGTTTGCGATCGCTATTCGCACCAACACACCAACGCGAGCCTCGATGAGCCGCCACGGCATCACGACCAACGTTGTAGTTACCGGTGCAGGCGGTGCGGCTGGAGTCGCCGTAGTTCGAGCGTTGCGTTCGACGGCTGGCGTGAGGGTTCTTGCTGCCGATTCAGATCCTCACGCACCCGGCGTCGAGCTCGCGCACCACGGTTTCGTGCTACCACGGGCCGATTCTGCGAAGTTCATACCGATGTTGCTGCAAGCGTGTCGCCACTTCGCAGTCGATGCCATTGTGTGCACCGTTGCCGAGGAAATGTTGGCCATCGAAAGCGCCCAAAGCGATATCCACGCTACAGGTACCAAGGTGTGGCTTCCGCCCGCGTCGACTGTCGCGCTATGCAACGACAAATCGCGATTCGCCACGGTGCTACGCCAACACGGAATCGCAACGCCGGCGACCAGTACGACATTGCGCGATCTCGTTGCAGGCCCTTGGATCGTCAAGCCGCGCCAAGCAAGAGGGTCGCGCAATGTGATTGCGGCCGACAGCATCGACGACGTGGCGTACGCGCTGCGGCGAGTTGACGACCCCATCATCCAGACACGAGTACAAGGGCGCGAGTTCACTGTCGACGTTCTCGTGGAGCGTGACGGAACGGTCGTTGGGCTCTCGCCTCGGTGGCGCCTTGCTACCAAGGGTGGAATCTCTACGAGTGGCGTGACGTTCCAGCATCCAGCAGTAACGCACCTCGTAGAGAGAACGATGAAGGCGCTGCAATACCGAGGGGTCGCGTGTCTGCAAGGGTTCCTCAGTGACGAAGGCGAGGCAACTTGCATCGAAGTGAATCCACGCTTTGGCGGTGGCGTTTCTCTGAGCATCGCAGCGGGAGCCGACTTCACAGGCGAATTCGTGCGCGCAACGCTCGGCGGCCGTGCCCGCAATGAGCGCCTCCGAGCGGACGTGGGAGTTCGCATGACACGCTTTTTCAATGAGATCATTTCCTACAACGAAGCTACGGCCGACAAATGCGCGTGACCGTCGCGTTGGGAACACGTCCCGAAGTCATCAAGATCGCGCCGCGAATTATGACAATGCTCCCTTACGCAGCAGCGCGGAGTTTGGTGCGAACAACCTGAACGAGTTCGACCGGTTCATCAAAGCCGCGCAGATATCGAGCCCCGAGCACCGTCCATCCGACTCCAGCGACACGCGACGTGGCCTCGAAACTTGATCGAGCCGCGACAACGCAATCTGGTTCCGCGCACTTCACGATGCGAGCTGCGAGGTTCACAACCTCACCGTGGTAATCGCCGTCGCGCGAGATCACATCACCGGTCGCCAACCCAGCCCGTACTTGCGGAATATTTCCGGCTGCAGCACACCGATTAATAATGTCGAGCGCGATGCGACACGCCGCAGCAGAGTCGGCGACAACGAACATGGCTTCGTCGCCGATGAGTTTCACCAGCCTCCCTCCATGCAAGCTCACGGCATCGCCGGCGAGTTGCGCGAAGTGCTGAATGCGTGCGGCATGCGTCGACGGGGACAGAGAACGCGCCCACGCAGTCGATCCCACGATGTCGACGAACCCCACCGTCAAACTGTGCGTTTCGCTGACTGCCCCATTCGAAGTCAGCATGAATTGATGAATTGCCGCTTCAACATGATGACGCAACTGCACGTCGAGCAGACGACCAAGGTCTGGGAGCGACGAAGCAACCTCAGCGAATGCTCGACCCATCGAGACTTCTGTCGTACCGGCCGCTCGCAGGGGCGCTTCGACATTGACGGCAAACGCGCTGACAGAGGCTTCAGCAATTCGTGAGAGCGCAGCACCGGCTACCCGCATCAGCTGGAGCGCAACTGATTCGCTAAAGAGCAACGAGAGTCGCTCAAACGCGCGTGCCGCGAGCACATCAGCCTCGGTGTAGAAGGCCGCGGTCACGCCGGGATCGGGCAACCCCATCGCCTGGCGGAGCTGCACCAACACGTCGTCATCAATTGCAGTCCTCCAGGCCAATTCGCGGCGGGTCAAACGAGGCCCAGGTCGCAAGGTCTGGTCGATGCTGGCACCGACCAAGTCACCCAATTCGTTGCTACGGCGGAGCTCTTCAAGCGTGGAACCTCGAGCGAGCAAAAATTGCAGCAACAGTTCTCGATCAGCAGCGTCGGCGGCGCCAGGATCAAGCAGCCCCAACGCAATGAGTTCATCGCGATTGGGTGCAGGCGGTTTTCGGATCGCTTCCACCTCTTCTCATCGGCCATGACATGCAGATCGGTAGCCTCACCGACATGAGTGCAATCGAAGGCCCACGCGGCGATCTCGAGTTCGAAACAATTCCAAGAATGGTGCGCGCAACCGCACACCGCTACGGGGATGCCGAAGCGATCGTCGACGTTGACGCGGGTGTAAGCATCTCGTACGCGCAACTCGCGCCGAGAGTGATCGAAGCCGCCGCAGCGTTCACGGCATGCGGTATTCGCCCGGGCGACCGAGTGGCAATCTGGGCACCCAACATCTGGGAGTGGCCGGTTGCTGCCCTCGGCGCACAAAGCGCGGGAGCGATTCTGGTGCCGCTCAACACCCGCTTCAAGGGCGCGGAAGCGCACTACGTGTTGCGACGCAGCGGGGCCAAGACATTGGTGACGGTAAACGGCTTTCTCGACACCAACTACGTCGAGATGCTCGAAAGCGCGAGCGAAGAGCTCGGCGAATTGTCGTCGCTCACCACGGTTGTGGTTGCCCGCGGCCAAAGTCAGGGCGATGCCATCGACTGGCCATCCTTCATTCGTCGAGGCTTGCAGACGGACCCCAACGAGGTCATCGCGACCCTCGAATCAATCCAACCAGGCGATATTTCCGACATGCTGTTCACCTCCGGTACTACCGGTGCGCCGAAAGGCGTCCGTACAAGCCACGCGCAGAATCTTCGGGCGTTTCGGTCATGGTCACACGTCATTGGGCTCCAACCGGGCGATCGCTACCTGGTCGTCAATCCCTTCTTCCATGCGTTCGGGTACAAAGCCGGAATTCTTGCCGCACTCATGTGCGGAAGCACTTTGCTACCCCACGCAGTTTTCGACGCGGCGGCGGTGCTCGAACGGATTCCTCGTGATCGAATTTCGATGTTGCCAGGACCACCAGCGCTGTTCCAAACAATTTTGGCGCGCAACGATCTCGACCAGTTCGATCTATCTTCGCTGCGCCTTTCAGTCACCGGCGCGGCGGCAATACCCGTGACGTTGATCGAAGACATGTGGACGCGACTCGGATTCGACAACGTTGTCACGGGTTACGGGCTGACTGAAGCAACCGGCATCGCAACCATGTGCCGATACGACGATGATGCCGAGACAATCGCCACCACATCGGGCCGCGCGATCGAAGGAGTGGAAGTGTTGGTCGTTGATGACAGCAACGTTGAAGTCGCTCGCGGCACACCAGGTGAAATAATTGTGCGCGGGTACAACGTAATGGTCGGATATTTCGACGACCCCACCGAGACTGCAGAGGCTGTCGACACCGACGGGTGGCTCCATACCGGCGACATCGGCACCATGGACTCCCGTGGATATATCAAGATCACCGATCGCAAAAAAGACATGTTCATCGTCGGCGGATTCAACGCATACCCGGCGGAAATTGAAAGCCTCATGTCGCGCCACACCGCAATCGCCCAGGTTGCAGTCATCGGCGTACCCGACGATCGAATGGGTGAGGTCGGCCACGCCTTCGTGATTCTTCGCGACGGCGCTCACGCCACAGGCCCGGAAATCCAAGCTTGGTGCAAAGCGGAAATGGCAAACTACAAAGCACCCAAGATTGTCGAAGTGGTGCGTGAGTTCCCGTTGAACGCGTCAGGCAAAGTCGTGAAGTTCGAACTACGAGCGCGGGCTATGGATACAAGCAATTGACGATCAGGCAAGCAACGTCGCGTTCATGACCGGGCTCGCCGTGGCGCGCCACACTCGGATCGGTTCGGCAACACCCTTGACGAATATGGGCCCGATCCGAGTGAACTGCTCACGCCGAGCACCGATTTCGTTGAGCAAGTCATCGGTCGCGAGCAACTCACCCGGAGACGCAAGACCTGAAACTCGCGAGGCAAGATTCACGTCGTGACCGATGAGGTCGAGACCGCGCACCCGCGGCGAACCCCAATGCAAACTGCTCCGCAACCAAAACGGAACGCCGTCGAACAGTTGCTTTTCGGCGGGATTATTCGCATGGCGATGGATTTCCAGCATGGATTCGACGGCCGCACACGCGTCATCGAAAAACAGCAACAACCCGTCGCCAAGTTGTTTGACGATCCGACCATGATCGCCGATCGCGCTCGACACCAATGATTCGTGACGTTCGACCATCGCTAACGCAAGATCATCTCCGTGGTCTGAGGTCAACTCGGTGAAACCGACAATGTCGCTGAACGCAATCGCGCCGGTGACAACCGCCGATGTCACGAGCGCGACTCGATCTTGATCGCTCCGCTCTTGGTCACAACAACGATCGACCCGTCGTCGCCCACACCACAATCGCATCGCACTGAACCAGATTTGCTATCGAGTCGGGTGGTCGGCGTGACGCCCGCGGGAACCGAGATCGATACGGTGCCCGACGAAGTCCGGGCAACGATGTCGGGCACCCCCGTTGACCCGATGGTGATGCGCCCCGACACCGCTGAGGTGTTGGAATGCTCGGCGCCTCCGATATCGATGCGCCCCGACATCGTCGTGGCCTCCACGGTGTGCGCGGTGCCGACGTCTATTCGCCCACTCTTGGCATTGATCCGGCACAGCTCATCGCACACACCCACTTCGATACTGCCACTAGCGGAACGCGCGTCGATTTCGCGGGCAGATTGCACCGAGATATTGCCGCTCTGCGAAGTCACAGACACTGCGCCGAGCGCCCCGAAACAGTTCACGTGGCCCGACGCAACCCCGATCACTACGTCGGTCCCTTCGGGAACCGTCACATCGACGGCCTGCGATGCGCTCGACACTTCAACATCGCCCCCCACACTTTCGGCCTTGCCACTCTGCACCGATATCGCGGTGACGGGTTCCGCGCGCACCACCACTCTGGCGCTGCGCGCAGTGACAAACAGACGCTGCGTGCTCATGCCTGCACGATACGACGACAGAGCCGTTCGCGCGTCGTGTCCTCGGTCACGTTGCGCGCGATAGCGTCGCAAAATGACCCGACCTCGAACATTCCACGTGTTCATTGTCGGCAGTCTGTTCGCCGCCACCACGGCCTTACCGATTCCTGGTGAGGTAGCCGCCGGGCGCTCGACACCCCCAGATGCACGCCAAACAGGATCCCAACAAGCGGCGGGCGCATTCGTCTCTGAAGCCGCATTGAGCGGCTTGACCGAACCGATTGCAGTGCGTTTCTCTCCTGACGGGCGCATCTTCGTGGCCGAAAAGCCTGGAATCGTCAAGATATTCGACTCGATGGCGGATACAACGCCGACCACGTTCGTCGACATCCGCCGTGAGGTGTATTCATTCCTCGACCACGGGCTCCTCGGCATGGCCCTCGACCCAAGCTTCCCCCAGCAACCGTACGTGTACCTGCTCTACAGCCGCGATGCGATTTCGGCGGGCGGTGCAACACCCGCATGGAACGACGCGTGCGATGCGCCCGAAGGCTGCATTTCATACTCACGACTGGTGCGCTATCAAGTAAATGGCAATAGCGCGGGGCCGCGCATTGTGCTCATCGACGACTGGTGCAAACAATTCGGATCACACGCAACTGGCGCGTTGGAGTTTGGAGCCGACGGGTTCTTATACGCGGGCGCGGGCGACGGCGCGTCGTATCTCACCGCCGATTGGGGCCAGTTCGGATCTCCGCGTAACCCGTGCGGAGATCCGCCATCTAGCTCGGGAACTGGGCTGACATTGCCCGAAGCTCAGGGCGGGTCTTTGCGCAGCCAGGATGCCCGCACCACCGCCGACCCAACCGGGCTGAGCGGAGCAATCATCCGCGTAGATCCTGCTACTGGCGCGGCCGCACCGGGCAACCCGTTCAGTACTTCGAGCGACATTAACCAGCGCCGCATCATCGCCTACGGCGTCCGCAACCCGTTTCGGACCGCGATGCGACGCGGCACCAACGAACTCTTCGTCGGCGACGTCGGCTGGAACTACGGCGACGAGATCGATCGCATCGCGAATGGCGCTGATGCCGTCGCAGAGAACTTCGGTTGGCCCTGTTACGAAGGCAGCGAGGTGCTACCCGCGTGGTTCAATCTCAACGCAACGCTGTGCCAATCGCTGTACACGGCAACCGGGTCGGTACGCGCCACCAATCCTGTCTACGAATACCTCCACACCGAACAGGTCGTCGCAAACGAACCTTGCCCGCCCGGTGCCAGCGCACTTTCAGGGTTGGCCTTCTCACGTGCGGGCAACTATCCCGCAAAATACAACGGTGGCTTATTTTTTGCCGACTACGCACGGCAGTGCATTTGGTTCGCACCAAGCGATGCAAACGGTCAACCCGACTTCACGCGACGCGAAACATTCATGGCGACCCCCGGCCATTTTCCCGTCGATCTGCAATCTGGACCAGGAGGGGAACTGTTCTATCCCGACATTGTCACCGGTGAGGTGATGCGCATTCGCTACGTCGCCGGGAATCAAGCGCCGATCTCGGCCGTGACCGCGTCGCCATCCGTCGGCGCCGCGCCGCTCAGCGTCACCGTGGACGCGCGTGATTCGACTGATCCCGATCCCGGTGAAACGGCAACGCTGCAATTCGCATGGGATCTCGACGACGACGGGGCATTCGACGACGGGTCAGGATTGACGCAACAAGTCACGCTGACGACGGTTGGAATTCACACCCTCGCGGTGCGTGCGACCGACGTTCATGGAGCCAGCAGCATCGCCACGACGTCGGTGCGGGTAGGAACGTCACCACAGCTTGCGGTCGCAATCACAAATGCCGCATGGAAAGTCGGAGATCTGATTTCGTTCACAGGTTCTGCGACAGATTCGGGTGGCGTGGCGATAGACCCTGCGAATTTTACGTGGCGATTGCGGCTGCAACACTGTGATGCGCGCAATCAATGCCACGCGCATGCATTGGCAACGATTGCAGGGTCGGCGATGGGATCTGTAACGGCGCCGGATCATGCCTTGCCCGCGTATTTGGAAGTTGAGCTTTCGGCCCGTGACGACACCGGCCTTGCTTCCACCCTCGTGCGGCGCCTCAACCCTTCGACCACAACGCTGACCGTACAATCGTTACCGCCCGGTCTTACCACCTTGATCGATGGGGTCAGCGTCGATTCGGGCACCGCGTTTCAGGTCATCAAAGGTTCGCGGCATGTGCTGACCGCCAAGAACACCCAGGTAGCGTTCGCGTCGCGCTGGTACTTCGAGCGCTGGTCTGACTCACCCGCACAATCACGCACCTACGTTGTCGGGAACGTACCTGCGAACCTCGACGTTCGCTATCAGTCACCGAACCCCGCCCAGTACCGAATTCTCGCCATCGACGGGTCGACTGCAACATTTGGAATCACCACTCGAACGATGTCGGTCAGCGCGTTTTCGCAGCCGCGCCCGTGGATCATTACTGGAGCCGCCACACCCGATGGCAAGGGTTGGTGGCGCGCAGATAGCGAAGGCCGGGTGTACGCAGCAGGCGCGGCCCGTCACTACGGCGATACCTCAGCCCTGGCGTTGCGCCAACCAGTCGTAGCGATGGCAGCTACGCCAACAGGACGCGGATACTGGCTCACTGCCGCCGACGGCGGAGTTTTCAGCTTCGGCGATGCTCGATTCGCGGGATCGCTCGGCAACTTGCGTCTCAATCAACCCATCGTGGCGATGACGGCAACCCGCAGCGGACGCGGGTATTGGCTGACCGCGGCCGACGGCGGAATCTTCAGTTTCGGCGATGCCCACTTCTTTGGATCACTTGGCGGGAAAGCCATCACGTCGCCCATTCGAGCAATGATTCGCACCCGCTCGGGGAATGGCTACTGGATGCTCGCCGCGAACGGCAAGGTGCACCGGTTCGGAGATGCCGCGAACTACGGATCGACTGCCGCGCTCGGATCACGAATCGCAACTTCACTTCGCATTACACCGAGTGGCAACGGGTACTGGATCCTCGACAACACCGGCGGCGTATATCCATTCGGCGACGCGCCGCGACTCGGGGGCGCGACCAGTTTCGCCATACGCATCCCGTCGTTCTCCTTCGGCTAGCACGTATCGATTTCCAAAGAATCAGCGAGAAAAGTTGCACGCAAAGTGCACATACCCATAGGTTGCGGCCCATCAATTCCGACCCGCAACCTCAGCTCCAACCAGAGGCCACGCCAGCATCAGCCACTTCGGCAGATGGCCGCAGCGCGCGGTCGCAGCGCACTCGAGATGCCGTGGTGGATTCACTACTGGCGTTGCTACGCAAAGGCAATCTCCGCCCGACCGCCAAAGAGATAGCCGACGAAGCTGGCACGTCGTTGCGGTCCGTCTACGTTCACTTCGACGACCTCGAAGATCTGTTTTGCTCAGCATCGGTTCGACAAAACGAATCGATCGTGCAACTGCTTGTGCCGATACCCGACGATGGGCCGTTCGAAGAACGCCTGCAGCAGTTCGTCCAGCAACGCTGCGAGATCTGGGAGGCGACAGCCCCTGTTCGTTTGGCCGCCTCACTCCAAGAACCGTTCTCGCCAGTACTCGCATCGATCCTCGAAGGCGCGCGGACACTTTCAACGGTAGACGTGCAACGGGTGTTCGCAACAGAGTTGCACCACACCGACCCGTCACAACAAGCAGCGACCACCGCGGCGGTCGATGCACTCGTCTCCGGCGCAGCGTGGGACCACTGGCGCACGGTCCTCAAGTTGGCCGACGACGACGCACGCGCCGCGTTGTTCGAAGCGTTGCGCGCCCTTCTCGGTGGGCGGCGGTAGCCGATGCGAGTTCCTCGGTGGATCACCCACAACCCACTAGTGCCGTTCCTCGGCTGCCTTGTCATCATTTCTACGGCCCACGTCTTGGCTCCAGGCATTCATCCCGGGCTGCTGCCGCCCACCGGATCCATGCTGCAAGGGTTCATTCGCGGGCTCATATTCTCGCCGATCGCCGTCGGCATCGTGCTGATATATCGCAGCAGCCGATCGATCAATTTCGCGCAGGCAGCGATCGGGCTAGTGCCGGCAACGTTGTCCGCGTTGTTAGTTCTCAACTGGGGTTGGAATTACTGGTTCAGCGCATTCGTTGGTTTGCTCGGCAGCGTGGTGCTGGGCATCGTCGTCGAATTCGCGTTGGTACGCCGGTTTTTTGAGGCACCCCGGTTGATCCTCACGGTCGTCACGATCGGGATCGCGCAGCTGTTGTTCTTTTTGAACATTCTGCTGAACATCGCGTTCGGCGGCGAGGGTTCGGTGCTCGCACCGCCAATCAATCTCGACTTCAAGCTTGCCGGCGTCCAGTTCGATGGACACGACGCAATGCCGCTCATCGTCGTTCCCATCGTCTTAGCGATTCTCGCGGTATTTCTGCGCAAGAGCTCCTTCGGGCAGGGCGTGCGAGCCGCGGCCGAGCGTTCCGACCGCGCCGCGCTGCTGGGCATTCCTGTGCGCAGGCTCCAAATGGTCGTGTGGACCATCGCCTCCATGCTGGCATTCATTTCCATGTTGCTCTATGCAGGCCGTTACCAACTGCCAAGATCGGTCCCGCTTGGCCCCGAGACACTCCTCATTACCCTCGCCTCCGCCCACATTGCGCGTTACGAACAACTGCAATCAGTAGTCGCCACCACAATCGGGCTCTCGATCTTCAACGACACGATGTTGCAAGAATGGCCCCATCCAGTACATCGCGATTTTGGTCTTGCAATCATCGTTATCCTCGCGATGTACTTCATACGCGAACCAAACACCGCTCGAGTAGCCGCAGGAAGCGTTTCTAGCTGGCAAGCCACTCGCGAAGTGCGAGCAATTCCCCACGAACTAGCGCACCTTCCGCAAGTGCGCTACGCGCGAGTTGCTCTGCTCGGCGTGCTCATGCTCTTCGTCGGCACTCTGCCGCTGTGGCTCCCCGAGTCGAAGATGCTCTTGGCTACAACCATTCCAATTCTCGGTATTGTCGGAGTATCGCTAGTAATTCTGACTGGATGGGCTGGCCAAGTCAGCCTCGGACACATGGCCGTCGCTTCAGTGTCGGCGACCGCCGCGGCCGTTGGAACCACGCGTTATGGCACTGACATGTCGATCGCGTTACTCATCGCAGCAGCAACCGGTGCGATCTTTCTGGTACTCATTGGGCTTCCAGCATTGCGTTCCTCTGGGTTGTCGCTCGGAATCACGACGCTCGCGGCAACCCTTGCAGTCGGTTTCCTGATCAACCCGGCGTGGGCGCCGTGGTTCTACCGCGACTACCTCCCGATATTTCGTACGGGTGGCAAGCGGCCACTCCTGTTCGGCGCAGCAATGTTGGACACCGAATCGGGCTACTTCTATTTCGTGCTTGCCGTGCTTGCTTCGGTCGTACTGATGGCGAAAGGCTTGCGACGTTCACGGGCCGGCCGAGCACTCATCGCGTTACGCGAAAACGATCGAGCAGCCAAGAGTTACGGCATCGGCCCAACCGGGTCCAAAATCATGGCGCTCGCGTTTTCCGGGGCCTTCGTCGGCGTAGCTGGCGCGTTATTGACATTCCTCACGAATTCGATCTTTTTCCAGGAATACAACTTCAACAAAGGCCTGCAAGTCTTTTCGATCGTCGTCGTTGGCGGTCTCGGTTCAATCGGTGGAGCCGTTGCGGGCGCGGTGTACTACCAGATCGTGCAGTATTTCCTACCAAGCGAATGGGCATTGTTCGCCACCGGCGCCGGACTCTTCTTAGTGCTGTGGCTTGTTCCCGGGGGCATGGGCGCGGCGGCCGGCGACGTTCGCAACATGGGCCTCCGTTGGCTCGCGGATCGCAAGGGAATCCGCGTCCCTAGCTTGTTGGCCGACACTCGTGTTGAGGCTCAGTTCACGGCATCCGACGAGATGGTTTCGGCGGTCGCCGATGCCACCGATCTCACGGAATCCCAAGTCGAGGCCCACGTCGAGGACGAAAAATGAAAGCCTTCGGAATCGACTTCGGGCCAATGAAACCTAAACGGCCGCGCTCACCGCGCCGCTACATTGCCGATGCTACCAAGGGCTACCCAGCCTTCCCGTTGATGACCTTGTTCGGTTTGAACGCCGTCGATGAACTCGACCGCCAAGTATTCGGGATCCTCGGCCCAGACATTCGCGACCATTTCGACCTCAGCAACTCGCAATTCGGTCTGATGGTCACGCTCACGTTGATCGGCGGTCTTCTCATTGAGATCCCGCTCGGCTATTACGCCGACCGATTGAATCGAGTACGGGTCGCCGTGATCGGCGCGGGCGTTTGGGCGGCGTTCGGACTCGGAACCGGCCTTTCGCAAACCTTGCTCATGCTCGTCTTGATGCGGATCGGAGCCGGGCTCGGACGCGCAGTGGTGGCACCCACGCACAATTCGCTGGTAGCCGACTACTACCCACTTGATGCCCGCACGGACGCGTACGGCATCCACAGACTTGCGGATCCTGTGGGCGAGTTTGTCGGCGCGGCCGCGGGCGGGGCAATCGCGCACTATTACGGGTGGCAGTGGCCGTTCATCATTTTCGTCATTCCAACCCTGACATTCGTCGCAATCGGTACGCGCCTTCGAGAACCGAGACGCGGCCACTTCGAACGGGCTGCAGGTGGTGCGAGCGCAGAGGTAGTCGACACCGACGACATCCCACCAAGCTTCGCTGAATCGATTCGCATTTTGTGGAACGTCGGAACCTTGCGCCGCATCTGGTACGCGCTCCCATTCATTGCGGGTTCGTTGCTCGGTTTCGGCACGCTCGTCAGCCTCTACTATGAAGAAATCTTCAATCTCAACGCGGGCCAGCGTGGCATTATCGCCGCGTTTGGTGCACCACTCGCTGCGCTTGGGCTTATGGTTGGTATCCCCCTCGCGGGTCGGCTGATGCTGCAAGATCCTGGCATTGGGCTGCGGCTCGTCGCAGTCATCGGCGTCATCTTGGGCGGCGGATTTTTGGTGATCGCGCTCGCGCCCAACCTATGGATCGCAGTCGGGACCGGACTCCTGCTCCGAGCCTTCGGAGCACTCATTCTCCCGTCGGTATTCGCGGCGCTGTCATTGTCGATTCCACCCAAGGTACGGTCACTTGGATTCGCGATGAGTTCATTGTGGATTTTGCCGGGTTTGTTCGCGATTTTGTTCGCAACGCTGATCTCCGATTCGTGGGGCATCCGGGCGGGCATGGCATTCATGAGCCCAGTCTTTGTCATCGGCGCATTCCTCATCGCGTCGGCAGGCAAATACGTTAAGGCCGACATCAATCGCGTCTGGACCTCAACAGCCGTGCAAGCCGAAGCGCTGTATGAGCGTCGCCAGGGGCGTTCGAAACTGTTGATTGTGAGGGGCGTCGATGTGCACTACGACAAAGTGCAAGTGTTGTTCGGCGTCAATTTCGAGGTAGACGAAGGCGAAGTCGTGGCACTTCTTGGCACCAACGGTGCCGGAAAGTCGACATTGCTCAAAGCGATCTGTGGGCTTGTCGAAGCCAGCACGGGTGCCATCGTGTTCGACGGACGCGACGCCACCTATACGCCACCGAATGAGACTGCGCAACGCGGCATCGTGCTGATGCCGGGAGGCCAAGGCGTTTTCCCTGGCCTCACCGTTGCCGAAAATCTCAAGCTCGCCGGGTGGACCCAGCGCAAAGACAAAGCCGGCGTGAGCGCATCCACTGAACACGTCTTGGGTCTGTTTCCAGTTTTGCAAGAACGCATGCAGGAGCCTGCTGGCAATCTTTCGGGCGGCCAGCAACAGATGCTCGCGCTCGGCATGGCGTTCATCATGAAGCCACGGCTCCTCATGATCGACGAGTTATCACTTGGCTTGGCACCCACAATCGTCGAACAACTTCTCGAAATAGTCAGAGATATTTCCTCAACCGGCACCACGATCATTCTCGTCGAACAGTCGGTGAACTTGGCGCTAGAGCTCGCGAACAAGGCCTACTTCATGGAGAAGGGCGAGATTCGATTCGACGGCCCGACGCGCGAACTCCTAGATCGCCCCGACATTCTCCGTTCGGTGTTCTTGGAGGGCGCAGCGACAGTCGATGCATCACCAGCCAGTGCCCCCGCCGCAGTCAACGCCGCGACAACCGGTGTCAAAGAATTTGCTGACCGCCTCGTAATCACCGGCGTATCAAAGCGTTTCGGTGGGCTGCAAGCACTTGACGACGTAAACATCTCGATCGGCGCGGGCGAAATCGTTGGGTTCCTCGGGCCAAACGGCGCAGGCAAGACCACCCTGTTCGATGCGATCAACGGGTTCATCGCGCTCGACGGTGGGCGCATCACGATCATCGATCACGAAAACGGTACGCGCCACGACCTCGCCGCCAGCACCCCACAATCGCGCGCGTGGCTCGGATTGGGTCGATCGTTTCAAGACGGACGGCTCTTTCCAAACCTCACCGTCGCCGAAACGCTCACCACCGCGCTGGAACGCCAAGTCACGGTCCGCAGTCCGATCATTTCGGCGCTCTGGCTGCCGCAGGTCTGGAAATCAGAAGCGAAGCTCAAAGTACGCGTCGACGAGTTGCTCGAACTCATGGGAATCGGCGACTTCCGCGACAAGCTGATGCGCGAATTGTCAACCGGTAGCAAACGCATCGTGGATCTTGCGTGTGTGATGGCGCACGGGCCATCAGTATTGCTGCTCGATGAGCCAAGCTCCGGGATCGCGCAGCGAGAAGCTGAGGCACTCGGACCTCTCTTGCACAGGATTCGCGAACAAACCGGTGCGAGCCTGCTCGTGATCGAACACGACGTGCCCCTGCTGCTCTCAGTTTCTGACCGGCTCGTAGCCATGGACCTCGGCCGCGTCGTAACGACCGGCCTTCCGCGCGACGTCGTCAACGATCCGCGGGTGGTCGCGGCCTACCTCGGCACGTCGGGCGCAGCAGTTGGAAGATCTGGGGCGCTCACCTAGCTCTCGCGATTCGTAGTAGAACTCACCTATCCATACCCAAACATTCCGGGGGGAATTATGACAACGACCGTTTATCGTTTCCGACGATCCACACGCGTAGCAGCGGTAGCGCTCGTCGCAGCCGCCGTTGCAGCAGGCTGTTCGGCCAGCAACACCAAAGAAGTCGAAACCGAAAACACCAAAGTATTGACGGAGTCGGCGAAGGGTCCGGTGCCCGTCTACGACACCAAGAACAAAGACACATCCAAACAATGGGACGATGGGCCGGATGGTCGCTGCGATCCCGAGCGAGGGCGCATGCGTGTGCCGATGCGCCTCGCCCCGCCGTGTGTCCCAGTGTTCTCAGGCGACAACGGTGGCGCTAAAGGCATCGGCGTTACTGCAGACACGATCAAAGTCGCTTACTACGTCGCGAAACCCGACCCTTCTTCAGAATTTCTCACTAAGTCGGTCGGCGCCTACGACTCCCCCGAAGAAATTGCGACGACGATCAAGGGCTACACCGACATCATCGCGAAGGCCACCGAGCTCTATGGCCGCAAGATCGAGCTTGTGCCACTCAATGGCACAGGATTGGCGAGCGATGAAACCGCCGCGAAATCCGATGCGCTCAAGGCTAAGGAAATGGGCGTCTTCGCCGTATTGGGAGGCCCTAGCCAAACACGATCGTTCAGCCAGACCCTCGCCGAGGAAAAGATTCTCTGCATCGGTTCATGTCTGATCGCACAACCGGCGTCGTTCTACAAAGAAATTCACCCATACGTATGGCCCGGCACTTCCCCCGATCAAACGTCGCAACTCAACGTCGAATTCGTGACCAAACAGCTCGGTGGCAAAAAGGCTGAGTTCGGTGGCGACGCTGTGAAAGACAAAGACCGCACATTCGTGATCCTCAATTACGACACTCCCGAAGGCAACTTCACCAAGGTCTGGGATGATTGGGAAGCGAAGCTCAAAGCTGCTGGAGCCGACGTGATCGGCAGGGTGCCGTACTACCTCAACGTGGCGACCGTTGCCCAAGATGCCATCCCGACGGTGCAAAAGCTCAAAGATCTCGGTGCCACCACGATCTTGTTCACTGGCGACCCGTTCTCACCGATCTACCTCACCGCGGAAATGACGAAACAGGGCTATTTCCCCGAGTGGGTATTGTCGGGCACTGTGTTCGCCGACACCACCGTATTTTCTCGGCAGTTCGACCAAGAGCAATGGCAACACGCGTTTGGGATGAATTTGATACCCACGCGGATCCCTCGCGATGTTGGCGAGGCACAGACCGTGTACGTCTGTGGCACCGGTCACGAGGCTGAAGCCGACAATACCCAAGGCATCATTTTGGGCAACGTCTCGCTGCTCATGAACGGGCTCACGCTCGCGGGCCCCGATCTCACGCCCGAGCACTTCCGAGACGGCCTGTGGGCTGCCCCGATGGCAGAACGCGACCCCGACCACATTCGTGGCACCGTCACCTACGGTAATCATGAGATCAATGGCAAGACAATCTGGCCCAAAGACACCGACTTCGGTGGTACAGACGACGTTGGGCTCGCCTGGTGGGATCCGACTGCCGAAGGCCAAGACGAAACCGGTGAAATCACCAAGGATGACGCGGGGAATCCGAAGAAGGGGTTGTGGCGCTACATGGAAAGAGGCAAGCGCTATTTGCCTGGAGAGATCCCGACCGAAACCATGGACTTCTTCGACAAGACCAACACCATCACGTACTACTCCGACGAAGTCGATGAACCAAACGGGATATACGCGGTTCCCGATGCCCTGAAACCATTGACCAACGGTAAGTGCGTCGGCAAGTAATTCCTTTACGCTCCACCCGATGAAATACTGGCCACGCGGCGCGGACCGCATCCTTGGTGATGTGGTGCATGCCGCGTGGCCGCGTCTCCAGGCTTACGGTGCAATCGGCCCAATGCACCGCCGGGCTCGGGCCTTCAACCGATTCGGTGCTGGCTCAATGCTCGCCTTCCCCACGACGGTGGTATTCGGCGAGGGTCGCATCGCGATCGGCACTCAAACAACTGTGGGGCCGTACGCATCGCTCTCGGCCGGTATGCCCATGCATGCCGACGAACGCGGCGAACCCATCATTTCGATCGGTGACCGCTGCATGCTCGGCAAAGGCATCGGCATCGTCGGCCACGATCGCATCGAAATCGGCGACGACATCTGGACGGGCCACTACGTCTACATCACCGATCAGAATCACGGCTACGAAGACATCGCCCTCCCGATTGGCACGCAAATGTGGCGCAACGATCCCGTGTCGATCGGCAGCGGGTCGTGGCTCGGGCACGGCAGCATCGTGCTACCGGGCGCGCAGATCGGAAAACATGTCGTCGTCGCGGCGGGAGCGATCGTCACCGGCACGATTCCCGACAACGCGGTTGTGGTCGGAGCACCGGCAAGAGTTGTGCGATTCCACGACGGCGAAGCCTGGGTTCGGCCACCCGCGTAACGATCGACTCGGCTTCGCGAACGACTAGCGGCTAGCCGCTAGCGACGTCGAGAAACGCCGCGGGCAGCCCTTCTGGGCCGTGAATAAGTGTGAGCGATTGCACAGCCCTGGTGAGCGCAACGAACAGCAAACGCGGGCCATGGCGCGCTTCGCGATAGATCGCCATTGGGTCCACCACGATCACAGCATCAAATTCCAGCCCCTTCGCGGTCGCCGGATCGAGGAGCACGATGCCGTTGCCCCACTCGCCTTCCACCAAACCGGCCGAACGCAGATCATTGTGCACTGAAATCGGCGCGATCACGGCCGCGGTCAAGTACTCCCCCGCCATCGTTGCCGCGCGGGCAACAACGACCCGCCCGATATCGGGCGTTGAACATTCGACGAGTTGTGGCGGTGAGCCCACCTTGCGGGCCGACGTCGCCGGGGTCACCAATGGTGCCGCCTCCGGCAATAGCCGATTCGCGAATTCCAAAATGGCCGCGGGCAATCGATACCCAACCGTCAATTCGGCGATGCGAGCGTTGTCGGGTTGTCCGAGATGCGCCAAGGTCGCAGACCAATCGGCGGAAGCTCCGGCTCCGGTGGCCTGGGCAAGATCTCCCAGGATTGTCAGCGAGTTGCGATGAGCTCGGCGCCCTATCAAACGCAGCGCCATTGGTGAGAGGTCTTGTGCTTCATCGACAACGACATGGCCGTACCGACGCACCTCGCCGGTCACGAAGGCCTCCGCGTGATCGATCAATGGCACTTCAGCTGCACTCCATAATTCTTGCGATCCCAACTGCTGTCGATCACGGATGATCGTTTCTTGCTCGCGACCGTCGAACACTCCGTCAGACGAGCGTGCCAAAGAGTTCTTCGACGTGAGCAGACTGCGAACCAGTGCAAGTGGGTTTACCGTCGTCCAACACTTGTCGAGAACAGAACGAGACTGCTTATGCGCCAACACCTCACTGGAAAACTCATCCAGCGACAACGCGTGGAGTTCGTCGCCTGACCATCGATCGTAGGCTTCACGCAACATTCGATTGCGGAACCGATCGCGCTGTTGGCGGAGCGAAGAATCTCGATCGCGAATCAAGGTCACTAATTCTTGAATGAACTCTGGTTCAATGCGCACAACTCGCGACCGAAAACGTAGTTCGATTGATTCGGCCGGGACGGTGATGCATCGCAATGCCGCACGTTCAATGACCACGCTCCAACGAGCGTCGCCGAGCAAACTGGCTCGGTCGAACGAATCGTCAATCGAACATCGAAACCGCCACCCGAAGATTCCTACGAGGGTTGTTTGCGTCACCGAGGTTTCGCCGAGCGATGGAAGAACTTGCGAGATGTATTGCAGGAATATTGGATTCGGTCCCACGACCAAAACGCCGGTGCGCGCGAGCTGATCGCGTTGTTCGTAGAGCAAGAAAGCGGCGCGGTGCAGACCAACCGCGGTCTTTCCCGTGCCGGGCCCACCTTGCACAATCAAACACTCGTCGAGCCCGGCGCGAATGACAACGTCTTGTTCTGCCTGAATCGTGGCCACGATGTCACGCATCTGGCCCGTGCGCTCGCGACTGAGTTCGCCAAGCAATGGATCCGGCACACCGTGGGCACCACTTCCGCCGAGCAACGAGTCAGGGTCAGTGAAGTCTTCTTCGTAAATGTCAGCCAATTGATCCGCGGCAAACGTGAAGCGCTGCCGTCGATCGAGGCCAAGAGGGTCCGCCGCCGTCGCTCGGTAAAACGGAACGGCCACTGGTGCTCGCCAATCAACCACAGCCGGCTCACCCTCGGCATCGTCGAGATGTCGGCGACCAATGTGGAATCGCTCTGCACCGCTGGCGGAGTCGGTAAGCAGTGACCCGAAACACAGCATTCCCGGCTGATCGAGCGCGGCCAAACGAAGCGATAACTGATGCCGAACCGCGACGGCATCAGCCTCATTCGCAGCCAGGAGATCTTCGCGCCCTGCCAGATGCGCGGTTTTGGCGCGCATTGCGTCGAGACACTGTCGAAAGAAATCAAGGCGCGCGCGTTCCAGCTCAAGATCCGGGTGCGGCATAGGAATCACAATACCGAATGTCAATGACAAGCATCGGTTGCATTTTCCGCCGACGCTTCCGCTTCACTTCGTGAAGTGCTGTCGGTCACGGTGGTTACAACTCGGTCCAGCGCAGGCTCGCCATTCTCCGATGCCTTGCCGTGCCGTTTTCCACGGAAGGCCGTCGAGTCGTAACACGCCAGGAACGGTTCAACTCGTTGTGCACTATGGATGGCGTGGCGCCGGATTCAAACTGATGTGCGGTCGTGTCGTGCCCACCGATCCTGACGGAGCCGCGACACGGCCGCGCAATCCACCCTCGCACGATTGATTGAGTCGACACAATCGGGCGGCCGAACTGGCAGCGGTCCAGACCACAATCGCCCGCGTGGCGCACAACTCAAACACCCGCGGCGCGATCAGCGTCGAGGTCAGCGAAGCTGACAACTGGATCGAACGGCTCGGGCCAACAATGAGATTGCTGATCGTCGGGGCGGGTTCACCCCGACCACGACTAACCGGTCGCCGTTTCCGAGTCGGACTTTGCCGGATTGCTGGTGGCTCTGGCCAAGCTCGCTTCGAGCGCGGCAACTAAATCCAGCACTTTCGCCGGCGGTTCAGCCGTCGGTGACGTCACAATGGTTTCCCCAGCCGCTTTGCGATCAATCAGACCAAGGAGCTGTTCACGATATTCGTCGCGAAACTTCTCGGGCTCAAACTCATCGACTGCCAAAGATTCCACGAGTTGGCGCGCCATCGCTCGTTCCTTGTCGGAGGGTTCCGCGCTTTCATCGGGCACTAACCCGTCGCGCAGTAACACTTCGTCGTGATACCTCATCGTGGACAAACACAGCACGCCATCAACGGGACGAATCGCGACGAGACGCTCCTTCGATCGCATCACAACGCGACCAACCCCGACCTTGTTCAGTTCCGTCATTGCTTCAACGAGCAGCTTGTACGCCTTCACACCCTTGTCATCGGGCTGGAGATAGTAGGGCTGTTCGAAATACAACGGATCGATTTCGGAGAGATCAACGAACTCTTCGATATCAATTGTGTGACTAGCTTTCGGCGCTAGCGAGGCAATCTCATCGGGCTCCACCAAAACGTATCGGCCCTTGGTGATTTCGTAACCCTTGACGATCTTGTCCGCGGTCACTTCTTGGCCGGTTGAATCCGAAACCTTCTTGTAGCGGATCCGCGAACCAGTTTCGGCTTCAAGCTGATTGAACGAAACATCACGGCTACGGGTAGCGGTCACGATTCGCACGGGCACTTGCACGAGGCCAAAGCCCACCGACCCAGTCCAGATTGCGGTTGCCATAGCGCCCAGCGTATCCCTACTACGTTTGGCTCATGGCAAGCGCAACTGAGGTGTCGATCGAAGGTCGCACCCTGCGGCTCACGAACCTCGAAAAGGTGTTGTTCCCAGCCTGTGGCTTTACCAAAGCTCAAGTGATCGATTACTACCGCCAGATCGCGCCAGTGATGCTCCCCCACATCGCCGATCGTTGCCCCACACTGGTGCGAGCGCCCGATGGTGTCGCGGGCGAAGTGTTTTTCGAAAAGCGGTGTCCATCGCATCGTCCAGAGTGGATCGCCATTGGTCCTGCGAACGGTGTCACTGGTGGCTGCGTGATCGATTCGCTCGCGGCGTTGGTGTGGACCGCCAATTTGGCCGCAATCGAACTCCACGTACAACAGTCACCCCGTTTGGCGTTGCAAACACCAACCGCCATGGTCTTCGATCTCGACCCCGGCGACGGGTCGACGATTCTCGACTGCCGACGCGTCGCGCTGCAACTGCGCACGTGGCTCGAACAGCTTGGGCTGGCAGTATTCGTCAAGACGTCGGGCTCGAAGGGAATCCACCTTTCGGTTCCGATATCGGGCTCCGCGGTCACCCACGAGGACGCCAAGCGATTCGCATTGTCCATGGGGCAACTCCTGGAACAACGCGACGACACGGTTACTACGAACATGGCGAAGGAACAACGTGTGGGCAAGGTATTTATCGACTGGAGCCAAAACGATCGCCACAAGACGACAGTCGCTCCGTACTCGATGCGCATCCGAGAATATCCAACAGTATCGACGCCGTTGTCGTGGGACGAGTTGGAAGCCGCATCCGATGAACGTTGTCTGCGCTTCATACCCGATGAGGTAATCGAACGAGTAGCGGCGCGCGGCGATCTCTGGAGTGACGCGCTCACAGTTCAACAGCAACTGCCACACTTGAACTAACAACGGGGCCTCGGTTCGGCGAAGTATCGTGATCGGCATGGGGAGCGCCAAGTCCAAACGAACGCCAAAACGCAGTCGGAAGTTGCAGCGGCGACGTTCAGGTCGAACCGCGGCAACTCCACTGCTGCAAGAAGCGGTAGAACCTTAGGGCTACGACGTCAACGGCACCGACTGGCTGTCGAGATTGCCAAAGATTTACGTGCATCGCCGCTTCGCTCGCGCTCTGCGACCTCACAGGAACGAACGAGTGAACGCGGAAGCTGCCAAAGACACGCGCCTATGGATTTCGGTGGCCTACGCCACATTCTCAGCCGTCGTCGCGATCTTCGCGGTGCTCATAGCAATAGTGAACTGACCGCTCGGCAACCTTGCGCCGCGGCATCAATCTTCAAAATCTCCTATAAATATTGATCTCTTCTCTCATTTCGCTTGTGATACGAACATACGTTCGGTATAATGTTGGTATGAGTTCGAGTGGGATTGAGCTGCTACAACAAGCCATAGCGGCATTCGGTTCCGAACCGAAACTGGGCCGCGACGACCTTCTTTCGTTTGTACGGCTAGCGCGGCAGGTGGATGCGGTCTTCGCTGCCGTGGTGGGTGGG
>SXHN01000073.1 GCA_005773635.1 Actinomycetota bacterium | reverse complement strand
TGCACACACTCGCAGGCAAAGCAATCGGAACCGAGATGCGGGCGGTCGTGCCCCACGAAGCGGTGCCTTACAGCTTCGAAGGTCATCATGTGTTGCTGCATCAAGAGCTCAAGGCGGTCGCGTCGTGGTCACATGAGAGCCCAAACCTTTACCGGGTTGTCGTGACGCTGATAGACCCTCAAGGCGTTACGAGAGAAGTCAGCGCTCTACGTGTTGGTTTTCGTCGTGTCGAAATTCGCGGCAAGGAGCTACTGGTCAATGGAGCTCCGGTGCTGATCTACGGCGTCAATCGCCATGATTTCGATCAACACACTGGGCGCGTCGTCACTGCCGCGCAGATCCGCGCCGATCTTGTGTTGATGAAACAGTTTGGATTCAACGCCGTGCGCACCGCACACTCCCCCAATGATCCGGTGCTCTTGGATCTCTGCGATGAGTTGGGCATGCTGGTAATCGACGAAGCCAATGTCGAAAGCCATGCGCTGAATTTTTCACTCTGCCACGACGGTCGGTATCTCGAAGCAGTATTGCAACGAGGCCGCCGAATGGTGCAACGAGACAAGCACCATCCGTCAATCATCATGTGGTCACTCGGCAACGAAGCCGGCTACGGCGCACACCACGACGCGCTTGCCGGGTGGATTCGTCACTACGACCCGTCGCGGCCGCTGCACTATGAGGGTGCGATCATGATGGACTGGAACGCCGGCCACGCGGCCACAGACGTACTTTGCCCGATGTATCCTGAAATTTGGGCGATCGAACACGCGGCCCGCACGGCAGACCGACCCATAATTTTGTGTGAGTATTCACACGCGATGGGCAACAGCAATGGCTGTCTCGGCGAGTACTTCGACGCGTTTCACAACAACCACGGTTTGCAAGGCGGATTCATCTGGGAATTCTGGGATCACGGCTTGCGTCAATATCTGGACAACGACGGCGTACCGGTGCCAACCACTGGAGTCATCACCGATCGTTGGCGCTGGGCGTACGGCGGCGACTTCGGCGAGCGACGCCACGACGCGAACTTCGTCTGCGACGGCCTGGTCTGGCCCGACCGCTTACCCAAACCTGCCATGTGGGAACACAAATTTCTCGCCCGCCCGCTGTCGACAGAAATAGTCGGCCCGCGCCACTCCAAAGTGCGCATCACAAACCGACTGTTCTTTACCACTTCGTCTTGGTTAAAGATTCGCTATCAGATCACAGTCGACGGGGTATCGAAAGCGACGGGCACCCTCAAGTGCGCAGCGATAGAACCTCGGGCAACGGCGAGCATCGATTTGCCGGTGAACTGGTCGTCGCTCCCATCCGGAGAAACCATCGCCACATTCACATATGTGGCCGCACGAGCGATGTCGTGGTGCGACCGCGATTTCGAAGTTGGCCACGACCAAGTGATTCTTGATCGCGGCTCTCGCAATCAAGCCAAATCACCGCCCGCGCGCGACCGCGCAATCGCGGTGCCTGCTCGCCACGACAATGGCTCAGTAACCACTATCACCGCTCAGTCAATTGCCGTTTCATTCAACCGAGACTGCGGCGCGTTGATTGGGGTCACCCACAAGGAGCAGCCGATACTTACAACCGCCCCACGACTAGCGCTCTGGCGAGCACCGGTCGACAACGACGGATTGAAGTTGTCCCTCGGCGCGCTCACGCCGTTCGGTCGCTGGCGTGGGTGGGGGCTCGAAGATTTAACCTCAACCTGCAAATCCGCTCGGGTGACGCGACGCGGATCAACATTCGTGCTGCATTCCACCCACGAAATCGTCGGCGCGGATGCCGAAACCAAAGTGTTACACACTCAGCGAATCACCGTTGCAGACAATGGCGCATTGAAGTTCGACCATACCGTCACCATTCCTGACCGTTTTGGTGATATCCCGCGCCTCGGAACGACATTCGATCTTGCACCAGGCTTTGAAATGTTGCAGTGGTATGGCGACGGGCCGCACGAGTGCTATCCAGATCGAAACCGAAGTGCACTGGTGGCCCAGCATGTTTCGACGGTGTCTGATCAGTACGTTCCGTACGTGATGCCCCAAGAACACGGACTTCACACCAACACCAGATGGGCGACGTTGACCAACTCCGACAGTCGTGTTCGACTCCGTATCGATGCACCGACGCCGTTCATGTTTTCGGCGCTGCATCACACGCCCGAACAACTCACCGCGGCGCTGCACGATGTCGAACTCGCCGCAAACGCCACCACGACGGTACACATAGACCACAGGCACCGAGGTCTCGGCACCGCAAGCTGCGGCCCCGACACGCTCGATCGCTACAAAATCAAACCCGGCACCTATCGCTGGTCGTGGTCGCTCTCATCGACGTGAGCGCGACGAAGGGGGCGCTCCAATGGAGCGCCCCCTTCGCCGAAACTTGCTGGCAGTGTTCTAGACAGCTTCGAGCAGCGCGCGGGCACCGACGTCGCTCGCCGGGTGGCGAAGCTTCGACAACGCACGGGCTTCGAGCTGACGGATCCGCTCTCGAGTGAGACCGAAGTGCTCCGCGATTTCTTCGAGCGAACGCTCCTGGCCGTCAAGACCGAAGCGCAACCGCAGGATCGTACGTTCACGCTCGTCGAGCACACTGAGAATCCGCTCAACTTCGCGAGGCAACAACGCAGTCGCGGCGGCCTCGAACGGAGACGTGGCACTCGCGTCGGCCACAAAGTCGCCACGCTCGGCGTCGCCATCGTCGCGCAATGGCTCATCAAGCGACACGGGGTCGCTCGCGTAGCTATGCACTTCAACAACCTTTTCAAGTGGCAGGCCAGCTTCGGCTGCAACTTCTGCAATCGTCGGAGTGCGACCCAACTCGCTTTCAAGCTGCGCTCGCACCTTCATCACCCGAGCCAACGTGTCGCCAGCGTGCACTGGGAGACGGATCACGCGCGACGAGTTTGCAATACCGCGTTGCAAGGCCTGACGGATCCACCATGTGGCGTAGGTAGAGAATTTGAAGCCCTTTCGCCAATCGAATTTCTCGACGGCGTGAATCAACCCGAGGTTGCCCTCTTGGATGAGATCCAGCAACGGCAAGCCGCTGGCCTGGTACTTCTTTGCGATCGACACCACGAGCCGCAAGTTCGCGTTGACGAACTCCCGTTTGGCGTCTTCTCCGTCGCGCAACTGACGGCGCAATTTGCGCTTCTCAGCTGGTGTGACTTTAGGATTATTTGCCAGCGCTTCGACGGCTTCTTTACCTCCATCAATGCGCTGCGCGAGGCGAACCTCGTCGTCTTTGGTCAGCAGGTCATACCTGCCGATGTCTTGCAGGTACAACCTGACAAGATCTTGGTCTTCACTTCGGTCGAGACGGTCGTCAGCCACAGTTTCCTTTTATGCGCCCGGCCGGGGCGGCCAGGTCATTGCTTGAGTTTCGAGTTGAGCCCGGCGCAGTTCCGGTTCTGAATGCGTAGAGCATGACAGGAACGGCGGCACTTTGCAGGGAATTCCCTCTGAAGCCGAGATTGTCCCAGATTTCGGGGGTAAAAGTCGAGGCGAAAGGGTGAAGATTTTCCACAGAGTTACAAAGATCGTCCTTTTTGTCCCTCGAATTGAGCTGTTGGGCACAGGATTGGCGCGTCCTTGGTTCAGCAAAGCTTCAGGTTTGTAATTCAACCCGGTTGATGAACCCGTCGAGTGCCTCTGGATTTGCCAGCGACTCACGGTTGCGAACGACCCGACCAGCCACGACGTCAGCAACGGCAAGCTCGGCCAACTTGCCCGATCTGGTTCGGGGGAGGTCGTCGACGGCCACAATGACCGCCGGAACATGACGAGGCGAACACTGTGACCGAACCCAGCCGCGAATCTTGGCTTGCAACTCATCCGACAGCGGTTTTGGTATTGCAAGCCTCACAAACAGCACGATCCGTACATCTCCGCCCCACGGCTGCCCGATCGCCAACGCCTCGGTGACCTCGTCGAGTGCCTCCACCTGGCGGTACAACTCGGCGGTCCCTATCCTGACCCCACCGGGATTGAGGGTCGCATCGGACCGGCCATAGATCACATAACCACCGTGTTCGGTTTCCGCCACAAAATCACCGTGGGCCCAAACATCAGCCCCCTGTTCCACATACCGGTCAAAGTACGCGCTTCGATACTTCGATCCGTCAGGATCGTTCCAAAACCCTAAGGGCATGCTCGGAAACGCGACGGTGCATACGAGCTCTCCGGTTTCGCCGCTGACCACAGGCAGCGCGTCGTCGTCCCATACCGCCGAAGCGATCCCGAGCGCCGGGCCCTGGATTTCACCGCGAAACACGGGTCGGGTTGGGTCGCCCATCAGTAAACACCCACACAAATCTGTTCCGCCACTGATTGAAGCCACGTGGAGGTCGCGATCGGGTTGGACGGCGATGTGGTCGTAAATGTAATCAAACCCTTCAGCGACCAAGGGCGATCCTGTCGAACACAGGGCGCGGATACTGCCCAGATCGTGTGTCGTGTTCGGAGCGACACTTTCGTTGCGTAATGAGTCGATGAACTTCGCGCTGATACCGAAGTGGGTGATCTTGTGCTCATCGACGAGATCGAACAGCGCGTTGGGCGACCGATGAAATGGCGACCCATCAAACAACACAATCGTCGCGTCGCTGGCCAGCGCACTCACCAACCAGTTCCACATCATCCAGCCACATGTCGTGAAGTAAAAGACACGATCGCCGGGCCTCACATCGCACTGCAAACGCTGTTCCGCGAGATGCTTCAACAGCAATCCGCCGGCGCGGTGCACGATGCACTTCGGGGGTCCGGTCGTGCCACTGCTGTACAGAATCGCCAAAGGATGATCAAACGGCAACGGCACGAACGTCGGCCTCGCAGTCGGCGCGCCCACGGCAGGATCGGCGCCCAGCCAATCGTTGAACTCGACCGCGTTCTCCGGTAACGCTCCTTCATTGAGGTTGCGAACTACCACCACGCGGCGCACCGTCGCGAGCTGAGAGCTGACTTCGCGCAAGCGGTTCAGACACTCATGGCGTTTCCCGCCGTAGTGATAACCGTCCACAGCAAACAACAGCACAGGCTCAATTTGGCCGAATCGATCGACGACCCCCGCTACGCCGAAATCTGGTGAGGTCGAGCTGAACACCGCACCAATGCTGGACGCAGCCAGCATGATGGCGACGGTCTCGGGAATGTTGGCCATCCAAGCCGCTACACGATCCCCTGGCTGCACGCGCTCGCGTCGCATGGCTTCGACAATTTGTCCGACAAGCGTGTGGAGCCGTGCTCGAGTCATCGTTCTCGTTTGCGACGTTTCATCGGTAGAGACGATCGCGATGTCCTCATTGGAAGACCGCATCAGATTCTCAGCGAAGTTCAAGCGGGCATCGGGAAAGAACCTGGCGCCACGCATCGTGCCGTCGTTTCGGTCCAGTGCACGCGCACCGCGGTCGCCAATGACGCCCGAATCATCCCACACCGCACTCCAAAACGTATCCGGTTGCTGCGTCGAGATCTCGTGCAGTTCTGCGAAGTTCGATGCACCTAACCGAGCACCGAAACCCGTCAGATTCGCGGCCGCAACCCGATCATGGCTTGGAGTCCACAGCGGTTCGTCAGTCACAATGCCACCTTACCGACCTCGACCTCCAGGCTTCAGAGTTTGCCACGCCACGGCGTCATCAGGTGCAGTACCTTGATGTTTCGTGGCCGAGCATCTGCAACCATTCAACGATGACATGTCAATCGGACCTTTGGTTGCGGCCGACGAATCGCTGCATCACCAAGTCGTCAACACGTTCGGCGCCGTCGCATCGACTGATTCGAACTGGACCGAAAAGATTTGGGCAATCGCCTGTTCAAATGACGGCGAGTTACAAGTCAGTTTCGGTCTGGGCAAGTATCTCAATCGCGGCGTCGTCGACGCCTACGCCGGCGTAAGTCGAGGGACCGAACAATGGACCGTGCGGGCTTCTCGGGCCTTGTACCTCGATCCAGAAACCGCGTCAGCCGGGCCAATTCACTATGAAGTCGTGCGGCCGCTGCGTGAGGTGCGGATCATGCTTGAGGCCAACGAACTACAACCAATCTCATTCGATATCAACTTGACCAGCGAAGTCGCGCCGCATATGGAAGACCGCGAAATTCTGCGCGCGGCCAGTTCATCACGGACCGTCAACGACGTGGTGCGCTACCACCAAGCGGGTACCGCGCATGGCTGGGTCATGCTTGATGGCGAGCGCCACGAGTTTGGCGATTTCCAATGGTCATCGGCTCGGGATCACTCATGGGGAGTTCGCAACACCGTCGGAACACCACCAAAAGACCTCGCGCCAGCCGCTTACCCACGCGACCCGCGGTCGTTCACGAGCTGGTCGCCGGTTGCGATGTCTGACGGCGACGGTTCACCTTCAGTGTTGTTTCACTATTTCATGGAATCAAATATTCCCGGCCAACCAGCAATGAAACTCTCGGGCGGCATTGAACACCTTGACGGGACTGTCGAACGATTTGTTGCAGCGCTATGGACAGACATCGCTTTTGAAGACACCACTCGCCGCTTCCTTGGCGGAACGTTCAACGCGACGCTTGCCGACGGCACCCGTCGCAGCTGGCGATACGAACCCGTCACCGCAGGAACCGGTTTTCACCTTGGCACCGGTCTGTACTTCGGGCTCGATGGCGCCCGCCATGGTCAATGGCGCGGTGAACTACATATCGACGGCGATCACTACACCGGCTGCGACACTCGCGAAGTCTCGCAACGAATCCATCAACTTCGCGATTGCGTCGTTCGAGTATCCGACGACCGCGGAAATCACGGCACCGGCATTTTGCAAACCGTCGTCATCGGCGAATTCGAAAACTTAGGTACAACACTTCACAACACGTTTGTGTAATCGTCGACCAACCAACCACCCAAACGCGCCCACCCCCACCCCCCGTGGTCGCGATTCACTAACGTCGGCGTTACCCAAACCCGACCACGCCCAAGTCGCTATCTCCCGTGGTCGCGATTCACTAACGTCGGCGTTACCCAAACCCGACCACGGAACGCCCGCCGCCGCGACGGTACGGGTTGGTGGAGTGGCGGCCAATCAGGTGAGGCTTGCGGCGTCGCGAGTGGCCGCAACCCAACGGGCAAACGCACCACCTTCGATCAATTCGAGCACCGACGGCGGACCATCTTCAACGATGACCCCGTGTTCGAACACCAGCACGCGATCAGCGCGAACCGCAGTGTTGATGCGATGCGCGATCACGATCGAAGTACGCCCTGCTAACAGAGTGTGCATCGATTCTTCCACCAGTACGTCGGTTGCAGGATCGAGATTCGACGTTGCCTCATCGAGCACGATCACCAACGGCTCGGCCAGAAACGCACGCGCGAGTGCGACCAACTGACGTTGCCCCGACGACAATGTCAACCCGCGGTTTGCAACGACCGCGTCAAGCCCATCTGGAATCGCGGCAATGCGTCCGGCCAGCCCCATTGCGTCACATGCCTGCTCAATCTCGGCGCGGGACGCATTCGGCCGCGACACGCCAACATTGTCTGCCACGGTGCCGTCGAACAAGAATCCCTCCTGCGGAACCACAATTACATGCCTGCGCAACGAAGGTCCGGCGACATCGCGCAAATTCTGATTGTCGATACACACACGACCTTCAGTTGCGTCGTAGAAGCGGGCAACCAACTTGGCAAACGTGCTCTTTCCGGCGCCACTCGTGCCCACCACCGCAATTCGTTGGCACGATGGAATAACCAGATCCACAGACTCCAACGCGTTCGGCGCGCCATCCTCATAGCGAAACGACACTTGATCGAAACGAATTTCACCTGTGCCGGCCACAAAATCAAACGCTCCCGGACGATCAAGCACCTTCGGCTGCAACGCACGGAATTCAAACACTCGAGCGAACGAGGCTCCGGCCGACTGGAGCAAACTCGTGAGCTCCGTGAACTGCTGAATCGGCTCAAAGAGTCGGTTGATGTACAAACTGAACGCGATCACGACACCAACGCTCAAACCGTCGTTTTCAACAAGATGTGAACCGAAACCAACAAGGATTGCAAGAGAAATAGGTACAAGAAATTCGATAGCCGAGTAATACGCAGCTGCAACAACGCCGCTACGCCGCTTTGTGTCGAAGGCATCAAAGCTCACGTCCTGGAACACTTCATGCTGCTCTGATTCGATCGCAAATGCCTGGACTACCCGCATCCCTACCAACGACTCGTTGACATGCGTCAACAACGTCGCCATCGTTTCGCGAATTTTCATTTGTACTGCGAACGCGCGAGGTCGATACCACACGCTCGCAGCGACCAGAAACGGCAGGATGAGCAACACCGCCAAGGTCAGCTTCACCGACTGTGTCAGCATCAACGCAATCGTGAACGTCAATACCAACGCAGCCCGTAGCACCAGCGACATGCCAGCCTGTACGAACTGTTGCAAATTCTCAACATCATTCGTCATGCGAGACACGAGCCGGCCCGCGGGTTCATGGGTGAAATAGTCGAGATCAAGCTCATAGAGATGATCCATCAACGAGCCGCGTAGATCGCGCAAATACCGTTCCGCGAACTTTCCCATATTCGCGACTTCAATCCAATGCCCCAAGACTTGTCCCGCCACCAACAGCGCGCCCACAGCAGTACAACCGAACACCCAGCCGGTTGACCTCCCCTGCACCCCACGGTCAATCACCAATTTCACAACGATTGGAATCAGCACCAGCGACAGCGTCATCAGCGCCACGCCCGAGCACGCCAGCAATGCCACGCGCCGATGCGGGCGAAATTCCGCAATCACCAACCGCAACGAAGGTCGGGTCGCTGGAGCATCGTGGGCAACGTGGATACGCATGACTATTGCGCCTGCTTGCATATTGGTCGGTCGACTCGCCTTGCTCCGCTGCAGCGCCCTAACGGGACGCTCCCTCCACCCGGCGCGGCGAGAAGTACGCGCCCCATATCGCTCATCGTTGGTCTCTGCCCGTTGGTGAAGCGGTCGCGAATTCGTCGAGAGCTAACGCTGCTCTGTAGGCCGGGTTTTTCAGCAACTGTTCGTGCGTGCCATCAGCCACGATTCGGCCCTTGTCGAGTAACACGACACGCGAAGCCAACGCAATCGTTTCCACTCGATGCGCAATAATCAACGTCGTCCGCCCGCGCATTGCGGTCACGAGGCCCCGCCGAATCGCTGCTTCCGTTGGCGGGTCAACAGCACTCATTGCATCGTCGAGAATTAGCACTCGAGAGTCGCGAAGAATCGCGCGCGCGATTGCCAGCCGCTGACGTTGGCCACCAGACAAGCTGTAACCCTGCGGGCCGACGATCGTTGCGTATCCGTCGGGGAGCGCTCGAATGAATTCGTCGGCCTCTGAGAGTTCGGCGGCTCTGCGCAGCTGGTCATCATGTGCGCCTGCGAATCCAATCGCAAGATTCGCACGAATCGACGCAGTGAATACCACCGTATCTTCGAATACAACCGATACGGCTCGCCGCAGTTCTTGCAGCGCCACGGTGCACACATCTACGCCATCAAGCGCCACTGATCCGGCATCAGGGTCATAGAAACGACAGAGTAAATAGGCCAACGTCGACTTCCCCGAACCGCTAGAGCCAACCAGTGCAACCGATTCGCCCGCTGCTATCGACAACGACAAATCATGGATGACTGGAACGTCATCTCGATACCCAAAATCAATATTTCGAAACTCAATTGCGCCGCCACCAGCATGAAGCCGTTCCGGACGCACGCGTTCAATCACATCACTTTCCGTCGACAACACGTCGGTAATTCGTTCCGCCGCAGCCATACCTTGCGGCCACATCGCCAAGAGCTCTGCACCTGCTGCCACTGGCGCAACCAGCAGCGCGAGATATTGCAAAAACGCCAACAAATCGCCAGCCGTCATTCGACCTGTCGCGCCGAGCCAGCCCCCGACACCCACCACCACCAGCATCGCCAAACCAGGCGCAGCAAGCATCGACGCCGAAAAACGTGCCCGCACTCGCGCGCGTTCCGTGCCGGCCCGTCGCACATCGTCGGCCAAGGCCGCGCCTTGCGCCCCGAAGACCCGCTCAAAGCCGTGACCCTTCACCACTCGAATGCCCTGTACTTGTTGTTCGATGAATTGCGCGTAAAAGCCAAGCCGAGCCTGGACCTCCGCCGCGGCGGGATACAACGCTCGAGCGCGCCGCAACGCAACAATCATCGCGATGACAACAACCAGCCCAACCACCGAGGCAAGCAGCGGCTGCACGAAGAACAACAAAGCCACGCCAGCGAAAAACATCACGACTGACTGTGTAAACCAAGGAAGCGGGCTAATGGCTTGTTCAACCATCGAAACGTCGGTAGACGCCCGCGCCATGAGCTGCCCGGCGCCGATGCGATCATGAAACGAAAACGACATCCGTTGCACGTGCGCAAACAGCCGATCGCGTATGTCGTTGGCGACCATCGCAGGGTTCTTGGTTGCCTGATACTTCCGCACGCCTCCGCCAATCGCCCGGAACACCGCAAGCCCAAGCAATACGAACACATAGCTTCGAACGTTGTCCGTGTGGCCCGCCTCAACCACATCATCGATGGCGCGGCGAGCGACCAACGGAATAATGAGCACCACGGTTGTGTATACGGCGGCGCCCGCGAAGGCGGCCCCCAGAGTGCGACGGCGCAGCCAAAGGTGGTGACGAAGCAAGGCGCGGGCAGCAGTGCGGCGGCGCGGATCTTCAGTCACTGAGCGAGAGTACCGGGCGGTCGGTGGTGGTTGCACTGAATTGTCTTCGTAGACTCTCGCCCCAATGACTGAAACTACGATTCTCGACCGGGTGTCTGCGGCATTCGCAAGCTTTAGCGATGCCGATCTCAATGATGCGATTCACGCGCTCGGCGAGGGTGAACACCTCGTTTCATTGGCTCAGGCACTCAACGTCAAACGACCGGCGCTACTCGCGCACCCGAATCAGTGCGAGTTGGTCCGACCCCGTGTCTACATCGGCCCCCCAGGGCGTCGAGTGCTCGCGGCACTGAGCGTCGCCGGGCCCTGTTCCGATGATTGCATTGATGTGCTGGGAGAGGCTGCCGACGAACCGACCCGAGACGATATGAACGACGTGCTCGACGGCTTGGTCGAACGTTGGGGTGCGCAAATGGTCACATTGATGCTTGCGGCCTACCCGGCCATGGACGCTCCGTGCGGCCCAGTCTTCATCGAGATTCTTGATTCCGACGAGAGATTCGCAATCCCAGTCGCCGCGTTTGAAGCGGTCACCGCCGGAGTCGAGTCGCTCGGCGGGGCACATACCGCGGGCCCTGCGATTGATGAACGAGGCCTTGAGCGCGCCCGAAAAGAGCGAGACGCACGCATCGCACAAGAAGCAAAGCGCCGCAAAAAGCGGAAGAAATAATCGGCTACCTGATGTTGCGGTCGACCAGCATCGTTACCTGACTCCGTGCCGCGAAGTCGTGCAAACCACGCCGATCGACGTTGATCAATACTGGTAAGTACATGGCAACAGACCATGAAGCCCACGACACGAGTTCGACGTGCGGTCCAGCGAATGAAGTTACAAGGGCTGCGCCGGGGACGATCGCCCGTACAAATGCACGCGACCAAGAGAGCGCCTGACCGCTGCGAACATCGACGATTCGAAGGCCCATGAGCGCCTTCCCTATACCGCGCTGGTATCGAGCAACACTTACCGTTTCATACGCGATCGCCATTATGGCACTCACCACAAATCCAGTCGCGGAACCAGCTACCAAATAGATCAGTGCTCTCGCCGTTCCGACCACAAATCCGTCGATCAGCGACGCGGCAATACGGCGGAAGTGCGACGCGGACGTAGACACAAGTTCTCGGGGCACGTCATCATCGGCATCCGCAATTTCCACAAGCGTGCAGCCATCAGACGAATTTCCGCTCGCAACCACTCCAGGTATCGGAGCCACATCGGTCAGGAGGGTGCCACAGTCGCTGCAAACCGTGTAACCGGCAACGAATTCCGAGCCACAATCCCCACACCAACGAGTCTCCACGCCCAAAGTTTACCGACGAGGCGCAATACACAAGCGCTATACACAAGCGCCACCGTCATGCTGGTAGCGAGCTTTGGCCGTTGGTGGCCCAGTAGCTCGCCGTCAGCGTGATCTTGTCGCTGCGAGGTTCGATTTCTTCGTATACGCGTTTGTAGCCGGTGTGTTGAATCTTCCACCCGTTGGCTTCTTTCACGTATTGGTCGGTATAGAAGCAGCAGCCGCGCACGTCGAGGCCCATGTCGGTCATGATGACGCGGTCATCAAGAGCCCAGGTACCCGTGGCCGTCGTCGCGGAGGTAATGGCAATTTCGGGGTGGTGCATCTTGTGGCTCGACAAGAAGGTCTCTGCGCCCATGCCCTTTTTGATCCACGCCACAATCGCCTCGCGGCCTTCATGGTGATACTTGCCGTTGCTGTAGTCGCACACTGCATCTTCAGTCAGAGTTTCGCCAAGTTCGTCCCACAGCTTCAAGTCCAAACAACGGGCGTATTTGTACTTGAGCTGTTTGATCAGCTCTATTTCAACGAGGTCTTCAGGGGTCATGACGCTTCGGCTCCTGTACCGATGATCGGGAGGCACGACCACGGAAAGTCGATCCATTGGTCGGTCTGTTTCCAGACGTAGTCAGCACGCACGATCGAATGCGACTTCTCGTACAGCACCGCGGAGCGCACTTCCTCGCATGCGGTCGAGCATTTATCGATCACGAGCTTCAGAGTTTCACCGGTGTCGGCGACATCGTCGGCAATCAGCACTTTGCGATTCTTGATGTCGTCGAGATTCAACACGGGTGGCAATTCGACTGGCACATCGAGGCGCGCATCGACGCCGGTATAGAACTCGACGTTGACGGTCACGACGTTCTTGTGTCCCAGCGCGTACGCCAACGCGCCACCGATGATCAAACCGCCGCGAGCAATCGCAACAATCCAATCGGGTTCGTACCCAGAATCGACGACGTGCCGTGCGAGTTCGCGTATGGCATCTCCGAATCCGTCGTAGCTGAGAATTTCACGTTCACGCACATCCACAACTTCTGTCATGACCTACTCCTTGTCACCAATTCAAAATCTAACGTTCGTCGCGCACGAACGGACGACCGAGGGCAGCGGGAGCGCCAAGTTTGTTGCCCACATCAGTGATCGAAACCGCGATGAGCATCACCACCGTCAGCACGTAAGGCATCATGCGCAATACCTCAGCTGGGAACCACGTGATCTGCGCGCCTTGCAACGTGAAATTCGCGCGCAACGCGAAACCGAACGCAATGGCTCCGAACATCACTCGGCCGGGGCGCCATGAAGCAAACACCACTAACGCGAGCGCGATCCAACCGATGCCCCCCGTCGTGTTCTCTTGATTCCAAGCCGGTCCATCCACAAGCACGATGTAGGCGCCACCAAGGCCCGCAAACATTCCCCCAATTACAACGTGCGCGTAACGGACCTTGGATACCGAGATTCCCTGCGCGTCGGCCGTGGCAGGCGACTCGCCAACTGCACGAAGGGCCAAACCCGGTCGGGTGCGGTTGATATAGAACGCGACCGAAATGACGACGAGCACCGAGACATACACCAACACATTTTGGTGAAACAACACAGGCCCTACGACAGGCAAGTCATGCAGCCCAGGAATTCGCAAATCTGTGAACGCAGCTTCGATCTGTTTGCCTTCGACGGGTTCACCAACGAAGTTTGATACGCCAGCACCGAAGATCACCAGCGCCAAACCACTTACTGTTTGGTTGGATCGCAAGGTGATGCACAAGAACGCATGGACAAGCGCAAGTGCGCCGGCGGCAAGAAGTCCGCACACCATCGAAAGCGCAGCACTATCCGATGCGTCGTAGGCAAGAAAGGCGGCGACGACTCCGCACAGCAGCATCCCTTCCACGCCAAGATTGACAATCCCAGATCGTTCGCAGAGGATTTCCCCGACCGCAGCGAACAAGATCGGCATCGCGAAGCTCACCGCCGACGCCAAACCCACCACCCAGACGTTGGTATTGATGCCCGAAGTCGCAAGGAACGAAGCGAAGGAACCGATCACGGCGACACCCCCACGCCGACTGCGCCGCTGAGGTGCTCTTCACGATCGGAGTTTGAGGGCACTCGACGCACCGAGATTCGGTGGGTGCGAAACAGTTCGCCACCGAGGGCGCAGATCAATACCGCACCTTCCAACATGCCAGCGATCGCCACCGGAATCTTGAGATTGTCGGGTGCGCTTTGCATGTTGTCGGCACCAGTTCGCAATCCACCGAGCAAGACAGCCACAACCACCACTGCGAAGGGATTCGACCGCGCCAGGGCCGCCACAACAATCCCTGTGTATCCAAGGGCGACAGCTAGACCGCCGGGGTCAAGTTTGTAGCCCTGACCCGCGACGATGCCCGCGCCCGCGAGGCCAGCCAGCGCACCGGAGATCAACATGACAACAATGATGCTGCCACGAATTGAAATTCCCGCGTAGCGAGCAGCGGCGGGCGAGTCGCCGGTAACACGAACGCCATACCCAAACCGGGTCCGCTCAATCAAGACCCACAACCCCAGCGCGGCAATCACTCCAAACGCCAACCCCAAATGAACCTGCGTACGCCCAGGCGGGAATGCGATACCGAACATTGAATCAGCAGGAAAATTCCAATGTGGCAACCGCGCAGCGTCGACGATCTCTTTACCTTGCGGAAAGCCAACAATCTTAGGGTCGCGCCAATAGGAATACGACCCTTGTATGAGGTACTGCATCAGATACAACCCAATGAAATTGAACATCAGGGTCGTTACGATTTCGGAGGTATTGAAATACGCGCGGGTTAGGGCAGGAATGAAGGCCCACGCTGCTCCTCCCAACGCACCAGCGAACATCACTGTCAACACCGCTAGAGGCCCAGGCATCCCTGGAACAATTGCAATACCGGCCCACGCTGAAGCAATACCGCCAAGAAACAATTGACCTTCGGCTCCAATGTTGTACAGATTCATTTTGAAACCCACCGCTGCAGCGAGGCCGGTGAGCACGAGCGGCGTTGACGCTCCCAAGGTATCGGTGAAGCCGTACCAGTTGAAATATGCGGTCTTCGCCAATTCCCGATACACGTCGAGGGGTGGGTGACCAGTCAGCTTCAAGAAAATGCCACCGACGACCAACGCCAATAACAACGAACCCGAGGTGACGAGCAGCGCTGTTCCGCGCCAGACCGCAAGTCGCCGCTCAAGACGAACGTCAATCGATGCGACCCTCACACGTGACCCGAATTCTCGGTCGCGATTGCTCCGGCCATCGCTAAACCGATCGTGGTTCGGTCGGCGGAAGCACCGTCGCACTCATACACCATCGCACCGTCATAGATCACCAAAACCCGATCCGACAAGGCCAACACTTCCTCAAGGTCTTCGGAAATGAGTAGGACCGCTCCCCCACGTTGCCGCAGGTCGTCAAGTCGTTTACGTATTGATTCGGTTGCACCAATGTCGAGACCTCGGGTGGGCGATGCCACAACGAGCACGTGATTCGACGTGGCACCGTCGCCGCTCGCGGCAAGCTCGCGAGCCAGCAGAACCTTTTGTGAATTCCCTCCGCTCAGCAAGCTCGTCACCGCGTCAGGACCAGGCGCTTTCACGTCGTAGTCGGCAATGATCTGCGCTGCTTCGGCTTGCACTTTGCGCTTTGAAATAAAAAGGGATCGCGGCCGGGTCAGCAAGAGGTTTTCGGCAATCGACATTGAGGGTGCGAGCCCGGTGCCCAAGCGATCTTCGGGGACGAACGACAATCCCGCAGCGCGAGTCTTGCGCGGCCCTTTGCCGCCCACCGACTGCGACGCGACAGAAATGGAACCCGTCGATGGCGCGCGGATTCCCGCGATGGTTTCCGCGAGTTCGCGTTGGCCGTTGCCCGACACCCCAGCAATACCGACAATCTCACCGCCGTGAACATCGAAGGAAATGTCACGCAACACGTGCCGCTTCGATGCAACGAGACCGACACACGACACCGACAACAACGCCGAGCCGCGTACACCCATCGCCCGCAGCGACGAAAGTTCGACCTCGCGCCCCACCATCAACCGAGCGAGTTCGGCTTGATTTGTGTCGCGAGTCTGCACCGTGCCCGTCACTTTGCCGGCACGCAACACAGTGACGACATCAGAAATCGCCATCACCTCAACCAACTTATGACTGATAAACACCACGGCTTTACCGCTTTCGCGCATGGCACGAACTGTCACGAAGAGCGCGTCAACTTCTTGAGGAGTGAGCACTGCAGTTGGTTCGTCGAGCAGCAGCACCTCTGCGCCACGATACAAGGTCTTGACAATCTCAACCCGCTGTCGTTCGCCAACCGAGAGATCCGAGATACGAGCGTCCGGGCGCACTGGTAACCCAAACTCCTCGCCAATGCGTTGCACGTCGGATTCCAGCGCGCGGGTATCCAATTTCCATGGCTGCGATGTGTCGCCCAAAGCAATATTTTCGGCGACTGTGAAGCGTTCGACCAATCGGAAGTGTTGGTGAACCATCCCGATGCCGCGAGACTGAGCCTCTCGCGGATTGGCGAAATTCACCGGTTTGCCGTCGAGCACCATCGTGCCTGAATCCGGCCGATACAAGCCAGCCAACATGGCCGCGAGCGTGCTCTTACCCGCACCGTTTTCTCCGAGCAGGGTATGCACTTCGCCGCGGCGAATATCTAGATCCACCGAATCATTCGCGACGACGCCAGGGAACGATTTGGTAACTCCTCGGATGCGCAACATTGGCAGCGCAGACGCGAGGTCGCCCGGGCTCATGCCCGGGCGACCATCCTTCTCATATTGAAGATGTGAAGGTTGTGGATCGGTCAAAGCACTACTGCTTCGGAATCTCGCCGATCACGCCTTCAACGAAGTAGTCGGTGCCGAGCAATGCTCCCAACTCCGCGACTTCGTCTTTCTTCAAGATTTCTTTACCACTTTGGTCGTTGATCGGGCCAGTAAACGGCTTGAACGAACCATCGAGAATGGTCTTCTTCACCGCTTCGATGTGGTCCTTCGTTGCCTGATCCACCGACGAACCGAAATCAGCGAGCCCAACCAGCCCGTCTGCCATCGTTCCGTAGTACTGGCTGTTATCGCACTTGCCACCAAGCACCGACTCTGCAGCTTTGGTGTAGTAGCCGCCCCAGTTCCAAATTGGAGCCGTCAGCCATGCTTCGGGAGCCACTTTCGACTGATCGTCGTTGTAGCCAACCCACTTCGCACCCTTTTCTTTCGCTGCCTCGCCAACTGCAGTCGAGTCTTGGTGTTGAGCGAGGAGATCGACGCCCTCCGCGAGCAGACTTTCGGCCGCTTCCTTTTCAACCTTGGGGTCGAACCAGGTAGACGTCCACACGACCTGGACGGTCGCCGCGGGGTTCACCGAACGGGCACCGAGCGTAAACGCATTAATGCCACGCAGCACTTCGGGGATCGGGAACGCCGCAACGTACCCAATCTTGCCGTTCTTGCTGGCGTGCGCCGCAGCAATTCCCGACAAGTACCGGGCTTCTTCAGCTGCACCGAAATACGTGCCGAGGTTGTCAGCAGTCTTGAAGCCGGTTGCCCATTGGAAGCAGGTGTCGGGGAAGTCACCAGCGATTTTCAACATCGGGTCGCCGTAACCGAACGAGGTTGCGAAGATCAGCTTGTTGCCGTCGCGGGCGAGCTTTTGAAATGTTGCTTCTGATGCAGCGTTGTCCAAGATGTTTTCGAGAACGGTGACTTCAACTTTGTCGCCGAGCTTCGCGACCATCTCCTCACGGCCCTTGTCGTGACGATCAGTCCAGCCGCCATCACCAACTGGGCCGATGTAGACGAACGCCACCTTGAGTGCGCCGGCTGGCTTCTCACCAGCCGTGGTGGTCGTCTTGTCGCCGCCACCAGCGTCGACCTTCTCTTTGTCGCTCCCACACGCGGCAAGGCCGAGTGTGAGCGCTAGTGCCGCAGCACCAATCTTTGCAGTTCGTTTCACTACATCCCCCTTCAGGATGGGCTGGTTTTCTTACGCAGGCGAGGCCCATGCAAGTTCTTACAATTTCTGTGCCGCGAGTTCTACTCGGTTTTTCGAAAGCCAAACGAGTACAGCACGTGATTTCACACGTCTGAATTCTTATCTTGACAAACTGTAAACAAGCTTGTCCAGCCCGCGAGCCAAGTTTCAAACCTCATCTACCACTCTTCCCACAGCTGGCTACTCCCAGAGGCGCTTCGCGCGTAGTGCAAGTGCACGACGAGCGGCCACGTGATCGCTCGCCGTCAGTAGACCGTCGCGAACTATCGCATTTCCCCCGACGTACACATCGCGCGCGCGCCGATCCGGGCCAAGCACAAGCCCCGCCACGACATCTTGCATGTCGTCAAGATCCCCGACATCCCAGATGGAAAAATCTGCTCGCTGGCCTGGAGCAATTGCCCCTATGTCTGCGCGGCCCAGGCATTGCGCACCACCTCGCGACGCAACGTAAATGGCGTCTCCTGGCATGAAGCACGCCGGGTCGTTTGCCCGAAGTCGTGCCGTTATGAGGCTTTGACGGAGCTCAGGAAAGAGCCCACCCACCTCGTTGCTTGCAACACCGTCGACGCCAAGGCCGACTGGTGCCCCGGCGAGGCGAAGGTCGACGACGCGACACATTCCGGCACCCAGTCGCCCGTTGCTACTCGGACAGTGCGCCACGCCTGTGCCCTGTTGACCGAGCCGAGCAACCTCTGCGTCGTTGAGATGAATGCCATGCGCGACCCATACATCAGGGCCAATCCAGTTCCACTCATCCAATACATCAACGGGCCGCCGTCCAAAGCGTTCGAGACAGTGATGTTCCTCTTCAATCGTCTCGACAAGATGCGTATGAAGATGCAGACCATGGCGACGCGCTAAGGCGGCCGACTCCACCATGAGTTGTTCGGAAACGCTGAACGGGCTGCACGGCGCAACAACAACGGTCACCATGACACCGTCGTGATGCGTGTCGATGACTCGTTGCGTCGAAGCGAGAATCGCATCGAGATCTTCCACCACGTGGTCGGGTGGCAGGCCACCATCCTTGTTCGAAAGATCCATCGATCCGCGAGATAGATGGAGGCGAATGCCTACAACCTTCGCAGCTTGCACAATCGCGTCGAACACCGAATCATCGCCGCGCGGCACGAGATAGTGATGGTCGGCTGCGGTTGTGCACCCCGTCAGTGCAAGTTCGCCGAGCCCAACCAGCGCAGCCGCGTACACATCGTCCACGTCGAGGCGACCCCACACCGGATACAAGGTTTGCAACCAACCAAAAAGATCACAACCTGTGGCCCGCCCGCGCGTCATCCATTGATACAAGTGATGATGCGTATTGACGAATCCCGCAGTTACAACTGTCTGCTCACAGTTCACGACCACGTCGTCGGGTTGAGCTGAGATCTCACCAACCGCTTCGATATAGCCATCGCGGAATGCGATGTCTCCGGGATACCGAGCTCCGCGCAGCACCATCCGCGACGACATCACGACACCAGGTCTGCGGCGAACACAAGGTGTTCGGGGCGCACCGGAACCCTGATCACTGGGGCACCGGTCGCGTCACGAATTGCTGCCGCGACCGCGGCAGTCGACGAAATAGTTGGCGGTTCGCCGATACCTTTCGCTCCAAACGGTGCACCCGGTTCGGGCTGTTCGATCAAGGACGCAACGAGCACGTTCGGCATATCGAGTGTGGTGGGAATCAGGTAATCGGTGAAGTTCGCGTTGCGAACAACTCCGTCAATCACCAACATTTCTTCCATCACCGCAAGCCCCACCCCCTGCGCAATTCCGCCTTCGATTTGGCCCAGTGCCTGCAACGGGTTGAGCACTCGCCCTACATCCTGCGCCGTAGCAACTTCGATCACTTTCACGAGCCCAAGTTCGACATCGACATCGACGACCGCGCGATGTGCTACGAACGCGAACGAAACGTGCGCATTGCCCTGCCCGTTTTCGTCGAGTTGTTCGGTGGGTGCGTGATGGTGCTCAAACGTCGCCTCGTAGTACGACGCACCTGGATTGCGCTCCATTTGCTCGCTCACCATTCGACACGCGCCTTCGACCGCACCTCCACTCATCCAGGTTTGGCGGCTTGCGCTGGTCGACCCCGCGGACCCCACCGACGTATCGGCCGGTGCAACAATCACATCGTCAACGTTGAGTACTTCACGCGCAATTTGTTGCACCAAGGTAACGAAGCCTTGACCTACTTCTGCGCAAGCACAGTGCACCGTGGCCACACCATCTTGGAGACGCACGCGAGCAGTGGAATAATCGTCAAAACCCTCTGAAAACATGAGGTTTTTAAACCCGACCGCAAATCCCACGCCGCGTCGCACGTGATGGGCATCTGCGGTTCGGCCGGCACCTCCGGGACGTTCCAGCATTGCGCCTGTCGCTTTCGGGGGCAACGGCGATTCCACACACGCACGAATGACTTCCTCAACTGGAACCGCGCCGGTGAGCACCTGGCCAGTGAGAATCGCGTCGCCCGTTTTCAGCACATTGCGCAGCCGTAGCTCAACCGCATCCATGCCAAGCGCGGCGGCCAGTTTGTCCATTTGGGCTTCGTGAGCGAAGCACGTTTGCACCGCGCCGAAGCCGCGCATGGCTCCGCAGGGTGGATTGTTCGTGCGAACAGCCCAACCGTCGATGAACGCATTCGGGATCAGGTACGGGCCTCCGGCGAAACACGACGCATTCGCAAGTACCGCGCTGCTGGTCGATGCGTACGCGCCACCATCGAAGACCAGCTTGGCTTCGACGTTGACCAATGTGCCGTCCCGCTTGGCGTGATGGCGATACCAGAGCTTGGCCGGGTGTCGATGCACGTGGCCAAGAAACGATTCCTCGCGGCTGTACAGCATCTTCACCGGACGTCCGGTGTGCAACGCCAACATACACACATGCACTTGAAGGCAGATGTCTTCTCGACCGCCGAACGCACCGCCGGTCCCTGCAACGGTTGCCCGCACTTTTTCGGGTGCGAGGCCTAGGCAAGCCGCAGTCTGATCACGGTCTACATGCAGGAACTGCGTTGAGATGAAGAGTTCTACGCCACCATCATCGTCGGGAATAGCAAGGCCGCTCTCGGGGCCCATAAACGCTTGGTCTTGCATACCAACTTCATAGGTACCTTCAACAATGACCTCGCCTTGTACGGTCGGATCGCCATGGCGGATAACGAGATGGCGAAACACATTGCCGTCGGGGTGAATCGGCGTGCCCTCGGCCGCGAGATCCGCATCGACGAGCGGCGTCGTGAGTTCGTACACCACTTCGATCGCCGCGACAGCACGGCGAGCTGTCTCGGGATGATCTGCGGCAACTACGGCGATGGGTTCACCCATGTACCGCACAACTTCGCTGGCAAACACCGGCTGATCCGGAGTTTCCAAGCCGTACGTTTTCTTGCCAGCAACATCAGCGGCAGTCAGCACTGCGGCTACTCCATCGATCGCAAGCGCAGGCCCGATGTCAACAGACACAATGCGCGCCGACGGATGCGGTGCGCGCAGTGTCTTACCCCACAACATGCCGTCGGCCCAAAGATCGTTCCCAAACGCGAATTCGCCGAGCACTTTGGGAATGCCGTCGGGGCGAGGCGCCGATTCACCAAGCCGCGGCGATCTCGTTTTCAATCCCCCCGCGGTCATCGTGACGCCTCCACGGCTCGCGCGACGGCGTCGAGGACGCGTCCGTATCCAGTGCACCGGCACAAGTTTCCCGACAACGCTTCTCTCGTCGCTAATTCATCGAATGGTGATGCGTGTGGCAATTGGATGCCGCGGTCGATCAGATCTTGCACAGCCATGATGAGCCCTGGTGTACAGAAACCGCATTGCACTGCGCCGGCGTCAACAAATGCCTGCTGCACTACCGACAGCGACTGCGACGACCCGCATGATTCAACAGTCCGAATATCGGCGTCAGCCACAGTCACCGCGGCCACAAGACACGCACACACCAACACGCCGTCGACAAGTACCGAACACGATCCACATTCGCCTTGCTCGCACGCACTTTTTGCTCCCGGCAGCTCCAACCGCTCACGCAAGACGTGCAACAGGCTCTCACCGATCCACGCGTCCGAAACATCGTGCGGCTCACCGTTAACCATGAGCCGATACGCCGGATGCGGCGAATACGAATCGGTCATGGAAACACTCGTTGCAGCGCGCGACGCGCACAAATACCTATCGCGTGCGATCGGTAGCGTTTCGTAGAACGATGATCATCGATGGGATGAGAATCGCTGCGAACGAGTGCAACGAATTCGTCGAGGTTGCCAACAACGCGATTTGAATCCCAGTCGATATTGGACCGGGTCCAGGCTTCTGCCCGCGCGCCGCGCAGCACCGTCGGGCCGACTGTCCCGAGCCCGATACGAACACCTTGTGCATCAAGATCCGCGAGCACGGCAACACTCGCGACCGAAATCACCATCGCGTTGCGGGTGCCTACTTTCAAAAACTCCTGTGCGCCGCGCAACACCGGCACCGAAATCGCGACGATCAGTTCGCCCTGGCGCAAATCGGTTTGCTTCGGCCCGACGAGAAAATCGCTGATCGCAATCGATCGTGTGGCCGAGGACGAGGCAATCTCGAGTTGTGCATCGAGCGCCACGAGGACAGGCAAGGTGTCACCCGCGGGCGACGCCGTCGCTAGGTTGCCGCCAATCGTTCCAGCGTTGCGAATCTGTGGCGAACCAACCGTTCGCGCCGCCTGGGCTAATGCTGGCATGATCGCCGCGAAGTCGGGCCGTTCCAGCTCTGAGTAGCTGCATCCCGCGCCAATCCGTAGGTTGCCGGACTCGGTGGACCAACCCTTCAATTCCGCCACATTTCGCAGTGATACCAACGAAGTCACTGGTCGCCGCCCTGCGTTGATCTGCACCATGAGGTCTGTTCCACCGGCGATGACCGTGGCGAAGGGATCATCGGCGATCGCGCGCAGCGCGTCGGCAAGTGACAAAGGTGCGGCTGCAATCATGGGGCCGTAGCAAACACGCTGCTTAACAAAATGTCAAGCACCATGAGTCGGTCGGCCACTATTGAGTACGGATCGCATTGAGGTAGTTGTAGATCGTAATTCGACTCACGCCCATCGCATCGGCGACGTCTTCAATGCTCTTACGCAAGGTAAACGCCCCGCGCTCTTCGAGAATTTTGACTGCACTTTGTTTGTCTTCACGTGACAGCTTGCTGAGCGTCCCACCCAATTCCGCTTCAACCTGGCGAATCAACCGATCGAGTGCAACTGCCAGTCCGGGGAGCCGCAGCGCGCCCACCAACTCACCCTCCCAGTGCAGCGGTATGTCGCCTTCGTGCAGTTTGGAGAGTGATACCAAGTCGGCTCCTAGTACCTCCGCGAGTGGCTCGAGCGCAACGATCAGCGGGTGTTTAGCGGCCACGACTCAGTCGATCGCCGTAATCGTCACCGAAAGCCGTTCGGCGCCCGCCGCCATCGCCGCCGCAACCACCGCGCTCACGACGTCTGCACCTGGTTTCATTTCGGCCCGCAACATCGTGCCAAACGGGCCGATCTCGGGGTCAAATCCCGCAGTACGGGCCGCGGCAATCGCCGCCTGAACATGGGGCCCCGGTTCGCCCACAGCAAACGGCTCAACCGTGAACTCAATTTCAACTCTCGCCATCGTTGCGAGTGTAGACAGATGTTCGCAGGGTCGCACTCAGTGCTTGACATTTTGTAAAAAAATGCCGATGATGCTCTCGTGACCAATGAGCACGCGTCGTTGCGCGTTGACCGCGCGCGGCTGCTCGACCGGATCTTTAGCCTCGCGGAAGTAGGAGCGATCGAAGGCGGCGGCGTGTGTCGCCTCGCCTTAACCGACGAAGACAAAGCCGGGCGGGACCTCGTGGTTGCATGGATGCGAGATCTAAGTCTCGATGTCCAGATCGATGCGATCGGCAATGTCATCGCGGTGCGTGAAGGCCGCGACCCTGCACTTGCCCCCGTAATGACGGGCTCCCATATCGACACCGTGCGCACCGGTGGAAAATACGACGGCAACTACGGAGTCCTGGCGGGCCTGGAAGTGCTCGAAACGCTTGCCGCGGCGAACATCACGACCGAACGTTCAATCGCGGTGGCGTTCTTCACCGACGAAGAAGGCGCACGATTCCACCCCGACATGATGGGTTCGCTCGTATACGCGGGCGGAATGAGCGTGGAAGAGGCCCTCGACTTGCCCGGGATCGACGGTACTCGACTCGGCGACGAGCTCAACCGCATCGGCTACGCAGGACCCTCGCCATGCCCCGGCATTGTGCCCCACGCGTTCGTAGAACTTCATGTCGAACAGGGTCCGGTGCTCGAGGCTGAGGGCATAACTATCGGCGTTGTTGAACGGGTACAGGGCATTTCGTGGCAGGAGGTCATAGTCACTGGGCAATCGAATCACGCCGGTACGACTCCCATGCGGTTGCGCCATGACGCGGGTTACGCGGCAGCACTCCTCGCTGTGCGAGTCCGCGAAATCGTTGGCTCCGCGGGCGGCGATCAGGTTGGCACAGTTGGTTCGATCCAGCTGCACCCGGACCTTGTAAATGTTGTGGCCGCGCGCGCAGTACTCACAATGGATCTCCGCAACACCGATAACGACGCCCTTTCCCGCGTAGAACGAGATGTCGCAACCGCAATGCAAGAAATCGCAGAAGCCGAAGGCGTCACAATTACGTCGCGTTCAACGGCGCGTTTTGAGCCCGTCGAGTTTGATCCACGCATCATCAACCTCGTTGAGGTTGTTGCTCACGATCAAGGCAACACGCTTCGGCGCATGCCGTCAGGGGCAGGACACGACGCACAAATGATTGCTCGCACGTGCCCGGCGGCAATGATTTTCGTACCGAGCGTCAAGGGTCTTTCCCACAACGTCGCCGAGTTCACCGAAGCCGCGGATCTCGAAGCGGGAGCGAATGTGTTATTGCACGTCCTTTTCACTCTGGCGAACGAGAGCAGCCCATGAGTCGCGTAGTACGCGTAGCAGCTGCGCAGCTTGGGCCGATAGCGCGCGAGTCGCAACGGCCCGCCGTCGTGGCACGCCTGGTCGCCATGATGCGTGAGGCTCACGCCGACGGCGCTGACGTTGTCGTGTTTCCTGAGCTGGCACTCACAACATTTTTTCCACGGTGGTACTTCGAACACACCAACGACATCGACGCGTTTTTCGAAACCACCATGCCTTCGGCGGATACACAACCGTTGTTCGATACTGCAAAAGAACTGGGCATCGCGTTCTATCTCGGCTATGCGGAGCTCAGCGATGGCCACCACTACAACACCTCCATTCTCGTTGCGGCCGACGGCCAGATCATCGGGAAGTACCGAAAAGTCCATGTTCCTGGTCACGAAGATCATGAACCGTGGCGTAAGTTTCAGCACCTCGAACGGCGCTATTTCGAAGCAGGAGACCGTTTCGATGTGTGGAATGCGTTCGGCGGAACGGTCGGAATGGCGTTATGCAACGATCGCCGCTGGCCGGAAACGTATCGAGTACTTGCTCTCCAAGGCTGCGAACTTGCGTTCATCGGCTACAACACCCCAATCCATTACGCACCCGACCCATCGCAGGACGCACTCGCGGGGTTCCACAACCACCTCGTCATGCAAGCGGGGGCATACCAAAACGGGATGTGGGTTGTGGGAGTCGCAAAAGGTGGCGTCGAAGAAGGGGTCGACTCGCTTGCGCAATCCGCGATTATCGCGCCCTCTGGGGAGATCGTTGCGCAATGCGTTACAACCGAAGACGAGGTAATCGTCGCTGACTGTGACCTCGACCGCGGCGCGCACTACACCAAGACACTCTTCGATTTCGACCGCTATCGACGCCCAGAGGCTTACGGCCTCATTACTGAACGAAAGGGCGCGCCATGAGCACAGCGTCCGAGGTCACTTCGGTGGCATTCACAGTCAACGGAGTCGAGGTTTCGGTCCGCGACGACCATCCACACCTCCTCGCTGCACTCCGCGACGAACTCGACATCACGTCGCCGAAAGACGGTTGTTCACCCACCGGTCAGTGCGGATGCTGCACGGTGCTGTTAGACGACAAGGCAGTGGTCGCCTGTCAGGTTTCGCTCGCCAAAGCCGAGAACCGATCCATCACAACCCTCGAAGGTGTCGCGGATACTGAGCGAGCAAAGTACGCCGAAGCCTTCGCAACCTGCGGCGCGTTGCAATGCGGGTTTTGTACTCCTGGCATCGTGATGCGAGCCAAGTCACTCGTGGATAGAGGCAAAGCCGACAAACGCGAAGATGTTGCGCGCCTACTGGGATCGCACCTGTGCCGATGCACCGGATACGTAAAAATCCTCGATGCCATCGAAATGGTCGCACGCGACGATGTGACACCGCTCGCATTGGGTGCCGCTATCGGCGATCGCGGCAAGAAATACGAGTCTGAATCACTTGCGCTCGGCGACCGCGGTTACGTCGACGACATTCGTATCCCTGGCATGCTGCACGCCGCTCTCGTGTTGGCCCAGCATGCTCGCGCAGAGGTCGTCGCTATCGAAACCTCGGCTGCCGAATCGATCGACGGCGTCACGCGTGTCTTCACTGCCGCCGACATCCCCGGCGAATTACGCGTGGGCATCATCTACACCGATTGGCCGGTGATGATTCCAGTCGGTGGGCGTACGAGCTACCTCGGTGACGTGATGGCAATTGTCGTAGCCGACGATCGCGAAACCGCACGGCGCGCCGCGCAACTCGTCAACGTGCAATACAACGTCCTTCCACCAATGACCAACCCCATTGCTGCAGTCGCAAGCGACGACATCGCGGTGTGGGGCACGGAGAACAACGTACTTTCCCGTTCGGTCTACGCCCGAGGGGATGTGGAAGCCGCTTTGGCTGCGAGCACGCACGTCGTGCGCGAGACCTTCTCAACCCAACGGATCGAGCACGCGTTTCTCGAACCCGAATCGACGCTTGCAGTCCCGCAACCCGACGGAACATTGCATGTGTACTCGGGTGGCCAAGGAGTATGGGACGACCGCAATCAAATCGCGTCAATGCTGAATGTCGACCGCGATCGAGTGACCGTCGAGCTGGTGAGCAATGGTGGGGCGTTTGGCGGCAAGGAAGACATGAGCAATCAGGCCCATGCGGCACTCGCGGCTTGGCATCTAAAACAACCGGTGAAATGCACGCTCTCGCGCGAAGAGAGTTTGATCATGCACCCGAAGCGTCATCCGATCACGATGCACTACGAGGTCGGGTGCGACGATGCTGGGATGCTCACCGCCGTGCGGGCCCGCATGCTCGGCGACTCGGGCGCCTACGCAAGCGTCGGAATGAAGGTGCTAGAACGCGCCGCGGGGCATGCCAGCGGCCCTTATCACACTCCCTCAATCGACGTTGAGGCCGTTGCCGCGCGCACGAACAATCCAGTGTGCGGAGCGTTTCGCGGCTTCGGCGCGAACCAAGCGCAGTTCGCAATGGAAGGTGCCCTCGACCGGCTTGCGGAACTCGTCGGCATCTCAGGCTGGGAAATTCGCAACCGCAATGTGATTAACCCCGGCGAAGTGTGGGGTCCTGGTCAGATCATGGACGACGGCTGCGCGGGAGCGAAGGCGTGCCTCGATGCGATCAAACCTGCGTATGACGAGGCTCGCGCAGCCGGACACGCGGTAGGGCTTGGGCTAGGACTAAAGAACAGCGGCTTAGGCAACGGCTTCAAAGAACTCGCAAAGGCTGTCGTTCAATTTCGGGCTGATGGCAACGTTGAGGTGCGTCATTGTTGGACAGAGATGGGTCAGGGCATTCATACCGTCGCGATGCAAGTGGCTGCCGAAGAATTGGCGATCGATCCTGCGCGCATCCGTGTGGTCGTCGACACGACGCGTGAACTCGGAGCGGGCCAAACCACTGGTTCGCGCGGCACGCTCATGGGCGCGGGCTCAGTTGCAGAAGCATGTCGGGCCGCGCTCGCAGACGGTTGCCAGATTGGCGTCGACTACGAAGGCGAATGGCGCGTGGAATGGACAAATGCACTGTCTGAAGGCCTCGCATCGCCGATCATTCACTCGGCATTTGGTTACGCCGCTCAGATAGTGACGATCGACCGAGACTCGGGAGCAATCAACAAGGTGGTCGCAGCGCACGATGTAGGGCGAGCGATGAATCCCTTGCTGTGTGAGGGCCAAATCGAAGGCGCGGTCCACATGGGTCTTGGTTACGCGCTCACTGAAGACTTCCCGGCCGACGCAGACGGCCGCCCAACCAACATGACGCTACGCAGCCTCGGCATATTGCGAGCCAAAGATGTGCCGCCGATCGACGTCATCATGGTTGAAGTGCCGCAGCCGCGAGCGCCGTACGGCATCAAAGGCGTCGGCGAAATCGGATTGGTTCCCACCGCGGGCGCAGTCGCCGCCGCATTACATGAATTCGACGGCGAATGGCGCAACTCGCTACCGATGCGACGGGCATAGGCGTGGGTACAACAACACCCGGTTTGGTTTGCGCGCACCATCACCTGTATTCGTCGCTCGCGCGCGGCATGCCTGCGCCACCCTCCACTCCGACATCGTTCCGTGAAATTCTCGAACAAATTTGGTGGCGGCTCGACTGCGCGATCGACCTTGAAATGATTCGGTGGTCAGCAAAGCTCGGTGCGCTCGAAGCACTTGAGTGTGGCACCACGACGATTATCGATCACCACGAATCCCCAAACGCGATCGAAGGCAGCCTCGACGTCATCGCCGAAGCGTGCGCCGAAGTCGGCGTACGTGTGGTGTGCGCCTATGGGGTCACCGATCGTCACGGCGCACAGGGCGCGCAACGCGGTCTCGCGGAGAACGAGCGATTCCTTCGCGCCGGGGGTCGCGGCTACGTAGGAGTACACGCAGCCTTCACGTGTGAGCAAGGCACTCTCGAAGCAGCTGCAGATCTCGCGGAACGCCATGACGTTGGTGTGCATATTCACGTGGCCGAATCACTCGACGACGCCGATGCCTCGTCGAAGATTGCATCGCTCAGCAACCACCAATGGCTGGTCATACACGCAGTACATCTCGACGAGGCGGCCAACGTGCGGGGAACGATTGTGCACAACCCACGCAGCAACCTCAATAATGCAGTTGGCTACTGCAATCCAGCCCGATTCCAGAACCCGATCGCGCTCGGCACCGACGGCATCGGTGCCAATATGTTCGAAGAGTTCCGTCTGGCGTACGTACTGCAACGATGCGTCGACGTCACGGCTACGCCCGACACCGCATGGTCTTGGTTGGCGACGGGACGAGATCTCGTGCCTGACGCCGCCAACGACATCATCGAATGGAACTACGACCGCGCCAACGACCCGTGGAGCAGTGCATTCACGACCGACATCCGGCCGCTGCAGGTCGTCATCGATGGAGAAACGGTATTGCGCGACGGCTCCCCCACGCGTGTCGACCCAATCGAAATTCGTCGCGTTGCCCACGAACAATCGCAACGCTTGTTCGCACGACTTTAAGGACTGTTGATGAACTATCCCGTTGCCCTATATCTCCAAGATGCCCATCCAATTCGAGAGGGCATGGAGTTTGCACAAGCAGCTGAGGCCGCTGGATTCGCAGCGGTCTGGCAAGCCGAAAGCCGCCTCGTCCGCGAGGCAACTGTTCCCATGGCCGCGTTCGCTTCGGTGACTGATCACATCAAGATCGGTTCGGGTGTCGTCGACTGTTGGAGCCGTAATCCTGCCCGTCTTGCCGCAACGTTTTCCACGCTCGACGATCTCGCACCCGGTCGCATGATTCTTGGCATCGGCGCATGGTGGGATCCGCTCGCCGCCAAGGTTGGGATCACGCGGTCAAAGCCACTCACCACGATGCGAGAAATCGTGACCGTTGTACGCGCCCTGCTGCACAACGAAACCGTGACCTTCGACGGACAATACGTACATCTCGATGGCATCGAACTCGACTACGTGTACCAAGATCGGCGTGCTAAAGACGTTCCGATATACATCGGCGCTACCGGTATGCAAATGATGGAGCTCACAGGAGAGATCGCCGATGGCGTTGTGCTGAACTATCTCGTCGCCCCCGACTACAACCGCCGAGCGATGGAACACCTCGCCATCGGTGCAGCCAAAGCCGGACGTTCCATTGACGACATAGATCGCCCACAACTCGTGGTGTGTTCGGTTCATGAAGATCACGACACTGCCATCGAAATGGCTCGGTTAATGGTTACTCAATACCTCGGACAGCAACCGCACATCATGAAAGCGAGCGGTGTTCCGCAGAGCTTGCTTGACGCGGTGGGTGAGGTTATGACGTGGCCTGCGACCCACGAACAAGTGGAAGCCGCGAGCAAATTGGTGCCCGATGAGATCGTGCAGATGATCACCGCGTCCGGTACGCCGGCTGAAGCTCGAGCCCGAGTGGATCAGTACGTTGCGGATGGCTGCACCTGCCCAATCTTGTATCCGCTCGGCGATGTGCAAGCCACAATCGACGCGTTTGCGGTTGCATAGGTAAGGATCCGACGATGAACGAAGAGCTGATTCGTAATTCGCGGCGCTCCGAAGGTGCCATCCCATTCGAATCCAACCGAGAGCCGTTGGCCTTTCACCGCAAACTGCCGGGCTATGAGCTAACTCCACTCGTGGAATCGGCACCGCTGGCGAAGCTCTTGGGCGTAGGCCGCGTGCTGTTGAAAGTCGAATCGTCAAGGCTTGGGCTTCCAGCATTCAAGATGCTGGGCGCGAGTTGGGCGATCTACCAAACGCTCTGTGGGCGCCTTGGTTTCGAGCCCGAATGGTCCACGTTGCAGGAACTCAATGTGGCCATCGATCCATTGCGGCCATTGTCACTCGCAGCCGCCACGGACGGTAATCACGGTCGCGCCGTTGCCCGCATGGCGAAGCTGCTTGGATTTGGGGCGCATATTTTCGTGCCCGACGACATGACTCAAGCGCGCATCGATGCGATCAAGAGCGAGGGCGCGGAGGTCACGATCGTGGAAGGCACGTATGACGATGCGGTCGCACAAAGCGCCACAGCGGCGAACGATCGGTGTCTCGTAATTTCCGATACTAGTTGGCCGGGATACATCGACCCACCGCGCCAAGTGATCGAGGGGTACGCCACAATTTTTGCAGAGATCGACGATCAGCTCGCGGCCACTAATAGCGCACAACCCACTGTGGTGTTCTTGCCCTGTGGAGTCGGAGCTTTCGCGGCAGCTGGCGTTGCGTACTACCGCAACGCGGGACACGGAACAACATTGATAACCGTTGAGCCCGCGGACGCGGCCTGCGTGTTGGAATCGATTCGCAAAAGCGAGATGGTCGAAGTTCCGGGGCCACACCGATCGATGATGGTGGGTCTCAATTGCGGCAACGCGTCGCTGATTGCGTTTCCCGTTTTGCAACAGGGTCTCGATTACGCAGTTGCGATTGGCGACGACCGCGCTGCGAAAGCGATGCGACTACTCGACGCCGAAGGCATCGAGTCAGGCGAAACCGGAGCCGCATCGCTGGCAGGCGCGCTCGGCGTGCTTGAGCTTGGAGGTGGGCCGTTGGTGGGATTCGATGCTGATGCCACAGTGCTCTGCATCGTCACCGAGGGCGCTACGGATCCAAGCAACTACGAGCGCATCGTCGGACACGCGCCGTAGGCGCTTGCAATGTTGATTCGAAACGGCACGCTGATCGATGTCGACGGAGAACGAGTCGCAGATGTCCGATGTGACGCCACGGGACGAATCTCGGAAGTAGCAGTTACGCTCGTCACATCCCCCGACGAGATCGTCGTCGATGCGTCAAATTGTTTCGTAATTCCGGGCGGTATTGACGCGCATACCCACATGCATCTGCCGGTTGGCAATGTACGCGTCTCCGACGATTTCGATACCGGAACACGAGCGGCGGCAATTGGTGGCACGACAACCGTGATCGATTACGTCACGGCGTACCGGGGCGAGGATCCACTCGACGCACTGCGTACATGGCGTTCGTGGGCCGAACCGGCGGTTGTCGACTACGGGCTGCACATGACGTTTACTGAGGTGGTTTCGGAACGAACGATCGCACAATGTGTTGAAGCAGGAGTGACAAGTTTCAAGCTCTACATGGCGTATCCCGATCTGCTGCAAGTCGACGATGACACGATCTTGCAAATCATGCGCGACACCAAGAAACATGGCGGCCTGGTCACGTTGCACTGCGAAAGTGGTGGTGCAATAGAACTCTTGCGAGCACAGGCCATCGCCGCAGGCCACGGAGGCGTCATCGAGCATGCCAACACGCGGCCCGCAGAACTCGAAGCGCAAGCGACACGGCGAGCCGCGCAGCTCGCCGAGATTGCCGAGTGCGGGGTCTACGTGGTCCACTTGTCGAGCGCGCCGGCATTGGCCGCAGTGCGAGAAGCACAAGCGCGCGGCGTTGCAATGATGGCCGAGACGTGTCCGCAGTATCTACATCTCGACATTGAAGCGTTGCGGCGGGCCGACGGTGACAACTTCGTGTGCACGCCACCGTTGCGCGACCGTTGGCATTCTGAAGAACTGTGGGAAGGCATGGCCCGCGGGTGGATACACACAGTCGCCACCGATCATTGCCCGTTTTGGATGCACGATCGCGCTGCGGGCATGCAAAATCGCGCGGACGGCTACACGGACTTCACCGAGATTCCTGGCGGTCTGCCCGGCATCGAAACCCGACTCGCGCTGGTGTGGGACGGCGTAGCCGCCGGTAAAATCACGCGTGCTGATTGGGTACGACTCTGTGCTGAGGCACCCGCAAAAACATTCGGATTGTGGCCCCGCAAAGGGAATCTTCGAGTTGGTTCTGACGCCGACATCGTTGTGTGGGATCCCAACCGTCGCCAGTCATTGGATGCTGCGGCGCTGCATATGAGCGTCGACCACTCGCCGTACGAGGGCCGGACCATCTCGGGTTGGCCAGCAACCACCATCAGCCGCGGACGCGTCGTCGCGAACGACGGATATTTCACCGGCGAACCAGCAAGCGGTCGCTATCTCGAACGAACAGCTATCCACCTATAGCCACCAATGGACCCGTAGCGTTCTTCAGTCAGTACTCACTGAACATTAGAGGGGTCACTTTGGAAAGCATCATCGTCATCATCTACCTGGCCGTAGCAATCGGCACGATCGCAGGCATGTGGCAGACTTTTGTGAAAGCAGGGCGCCCGGGTTGGGAAGCGATCATTCCGATCTACAACATCTGGATCATGATCACAAAGATCGAGCAACCTGGCAAAGACAAGGAAGTCCTGCACCTCATTTTGTGCCTGATTCCGTGTGTGAACTTTGTCGGCTGGGTGATCGTCAACATGGGCGTGGCAGAACGATTTGGCAAAGAGCGGAGCTTTGGGATTCTCGCGATATTTTCGTTCATCTACTTCCCGATTCTCGGTTTCGGCAACGCTCGTTACACACCTCCAGTCACTTCGAACTAACACCTGCGCCGGGTCGGTCACATGTGCAAAACTGCGCGTGTGAACCGACCCGGCACACGCCTCACCGAAGTTCTATTCGGCCGGAACGGGATCAACACGACGCCCGTCATCTTCCGACAGCAGATTTCGTGAAACTCAATCTCCGCAAGACCGAACTTCATGAATTGCTTCCCGATCCCGTAGCGCGTGCGATTCGCCACACGCTGATCTCGGTCGATGATCATTTGGTTGAACCCCCAGGTATGTTCGACGGGCGACTGCCCCACCATCTGCAAGATGCCGCGCCGCGCGTGATCGAGACCGAAGAAGGCCATGAAGTATGGCAATTCGACGGTCAAGTGTTTTTTCAGGTGGGACTCAACGCAGTGGTTGGGCGGCCTCGCGAAGACTGGCTCGTGGAGCCAACTCGGTTTAACGAAATGCGGCCAGGGTGTTGGGACATCGACGCCCGCATCAAAGACCAAGACATCAACGGCATTTGGGCGTCGTGCAACTTCCCGTCGCAAATCACCGGCTTTTGTGGTCGCGTCTTTTCGCAGTGCGCAGATCGCGAACTCGGGGTTGAAGTCACTCGGGCGTGGAACGACTGGTTTCACGATGAATGGTGGCAGCCGTATCCGACACGACAAATTCCAATGGGTATCACGTACCTTGGAGATCCCGAAGAAGGCGCCCGCGAAATTCGCCGCAACGCCGAGCGGGGGTTCACGGCAGTAACCCTGCCCGAGCAACCGCATCGGGTTGGAATGGAACCAATATTTTCACGATGGTGGGAGCCGATAGTTCGCGCGTGCGCCGAGACTGAGACCGTCATCTGTCTGCACGTTGGCTCCACCGGCATCGCGCCGATGCCGCCGGGCGCGCCGATGGTGGCACTCGGTGCAACTTTGTTCGGACAACTTTCGTTGGGTGCCTGCGCTGAATGGCTGTGGTCACCGTGGCCATCCGAGTTTCCCAATCTCAAAATCATCATGAGTGAAGGCGGCATCGGCTGGGTTGCGATGTTGATCGATCGGCTTGAGAACCTCGTAGACCGCTCTGGCTATGGCACGTATTTCCCCGGCGACTTGCGCCCTGCGGACGTGCTGCGACGCAACTTTTGGTTCGCCACGATCGATGATCCGTCGACGATTACGACTCGCCACACCATCGGCGTCGAGAACATTTGTTTCGAATCGGATTATCCCCATGGCGACGGCACGTGGCCCGATACACAGGCCGTATTCGACCAGTTCTACGGAACGCTGCCTGTCGAAGAACAACGCATGATCAGCCACGAAAACGCAGCCAAGCTGTTCCGCCACCCGCTGCCAACAATCGGCTCACCCTTCGCCGCAAGTCTGCGCCCCACCAACGCCTAGCCACCCGTGGTCGCGATCCTCTAACGCCCGCGTTACTCCACCACTACCACGACCGGCGCGCCCACCAACCGTGGTCGCGATCCTCTAACGCCCGCGTTACTCCACCACTACCACGACCGACTCGGCGCAGCACCGGGGCAACACGGCAACGGCCGGATTACGCGGCAACGCGTCGGATAGCTCTCGCAACGAGCTGCAACGTGCGCGCGTCGCCCGCCTCGAGCTCCCTCGCAGCGATCGAGAATCGTTGCCAACCCGCATCGACAAAATCATTACGACGCATGATGTCATTGTCGAAAACAGCCCGCCGCATGTGAGGATCGCGACCGTCGAACTCCAGGGCGACAAGTGCACCCGGCCACGCAGCGTCCAGCAGGTAACGACGGTCGTGGATCTTCACGACAAACTCGAGTGACGGTTCGGGCAAGCCGAATTCACGCATCCGTCGCACGAGTAGCGCCTCCCATTCGTTGCGCGATCGTTGTAATTCGGGGTGAAGTTCGCGAAGGATTTCGAGCACGACGTATGTGCCTGGGCGCTTCGAGTTTCGGAGTTCTTTCGCTCGTTGCTCAAGTTCATCTGGGCGTACAAGTCTGCGAACAACCGCGGCTTCGATCATCTCAGTGGCGGCCTTGCGCGTCATGCGATGAGCAGCGTCGATAATTGCTCTCACTGGATGCAACGTCGGCAACCCGTCGACGGTGACGATCTCGTTCGGTTTCAAGTCGCGCGTGGTATGTCGAGGGTTTTTCGCGAAATGAGAGCCGCGCGGCATCATGATGTCGAACGTTCCGCGACGATTCTTAGACTTGGCAAGCCCAAATAGTGCAGCGGCGGTCACACCGCAGGCAACCCCACCAGTTTCGAGTAGCTGGCCCGCAAGCGCGTCTTGCCAAGTTTGTGCCGTCGTCACGCGGAACCGGTAGATACCCGGCCGTTCGCGAATTACGAGACCGCGAGCGTTCATTCGGGCCAGCATCGGCGCAGAAATTCCGGCATTTTGAGCTTGGGCTGCGGTGAAATAGCCCCGCTGTTCGCGTCGGACAGCGACGCGACGCAGTCGTTCAAAGTTGACGTACCCGGCGGGAGGACGTTTCGTTCGAGAAATTTCAGGTTCAATCGGATCCACTCTGTACCTCCAGGCGCGACGAAAAAATCACAACGCGGGGAAGTTCGAAACAAGCTCGGTTGAACTAGGCAAGTCTCGCGCTCGCAAGTCGTCACACACAACAGCAGGGCTGTCGACACGCCCGTGGTCGCGATCCTCTAACGGCGACGTTACGAAACCAAGACCACGACGGGCCCCGGGTAACGCCCGTGGTCGCGATCCTCTAACGGCGACGTTACAAAAGCCAGACCACGGTGGGGTGTGTTGGGGAGCTAGGCGTTCGGTGGCCAGAGTGGCTTGGGGATTTCGAATCCGAGTGGCGCGCCCCAACTATTGCGGTATGACACTTCATGTACCGGTGTGCGCGGCGCTACACCCCAACGACCAGTCGGGTATCCGAACGTGACACACGACGAAAACAACCAACCTTGATCTTTCGGCACGCCAAGAATCTCCAACACGGGATCCATCTCGAACATGAACACCGATGTCAACGCCGTGCCAACACCTTCGGCGCGCGCAGCCAGCATCGCCGACCACGTGGCCGGAAATATCGAACCGCCAGTCGGGTCGTACTGCACGAAACTGAACAGCAGCATCGGGTAGACCTCAAAGTTGTCGGCTAGGTGTTGCGCGCTGCGTTGCATGATGAGCGACTGTTTGTTGTCTGGGTCGTCGGGGTTGGCGCGCGCCGCTTCCATGCGATCTTTGTAAATCGTCTCCCACAACATCCCCAAACAGCGCCGGTAAATCGGGCCGAGCTTCCCACGAACATCGGGGTCGTCAACAACAAGAAAGCGCCAATTCTGCGTGTTGCCACCACTCGGTGCTCGCACTGCAGCATCAAGGATGCGCTGCTGCACATCGGAAGGAATCGGATCAGGTTTCACACGGCGCATTGCGCGAGTGGTGTACAGAGCTTCGTAAATATCCATGCCGCAGCCTCGCACTTACGACCCAGGTTTGTCGACTGCGCCCTTCACCGAACTCAACGCTGTCGTCATGCGATCGCGAACCGATGCTTGATGGCCGGCCAACGCCTGCAGTTCACTCCCGGCTCGAATCGCAGCCCGGATGCCCATGATCTCCATCGCCCGATGCACGGAACGTTTGTTGATTTGCTGCAAATCGCTCGCGGTCCGAGCGACTCGAACCGCAATATCGAGGACCGACGCCTCCAGCTCATCACCAGGGTAAGCACGGTTCACTAAGCCCATCCGCGCGGCCTCGTCTCCGGAGATCGAGTCGCCCGTCAACAACAATTCCATTGAATGACGTATGCCTACAAAGTACGGATGAAACTGCATGTCGGGCGGGCTGAGCACTCGCGTCACCGGATATCCAATTTGGGCGTCGACAGCACAATAGGCAAGGTCGCACGCGGCCATGAGCTCTGTACCGCCCGCCAACGCATACCCATGCACTTGCGCGATCACCGGCTTGGCAAGATCCCACATTCCAAACCACGAATCACTCGCATGACGCGACCACTTTCCGTCGCCGCTTGCGCTCCACGCGGGTTTGTCTTCCCACAACGACGATCCCAAGTCGTAGCCACTGGAAAAACATTTGCCCGCGCCGCGCACGATAGTCACGCGCACCGAGGCGTCGTCATCGTGGCAATGCAATGCATCAAACAGTTCGGCGCGCAGTTCACCACTGATCGCGTTGCGCTTTTCCGGCCGATTCAATGTAATGCGCGCCACGAATTCTGCAGGCGTATCAACAACAATCGTGTCGTACTCAACCGCGCTCATGTTTCCCTCGTTCCCGCTAGATCTGCCATCAATTCCAGTGCCGCGTCGGGTGCTGAACCGGTCCGTACCACGAGGGTCGTCGCCCCACAATCGACCCACGGTTGCAACCGTTGCTTGATGCGCTCAGGCGAACCGAACAACCCGCCATCATCCACGAATTCATCAGGAACTGCGGCAGCCATTTCATCGCGACGCCCGGCTAAAAACAGTTCCTGAATTCGCGCCGCGGCTTCGGGATATCCAACCCGCGCCATTGATTGATTATGGAAATTCATTTCCGGATGCCCCATACCGCCCACGTACAACGCAATACGCGGCTTCGCAGCTTCGATCACAGATTTCACGTCGTCAGTGATATTGACGGTCACACTCGGAGCGAGCTCGAAGCGGGCCGGGCGTCCGTCTGCACGGCGGTTCCAGCCAACCGCAAGTTGTTCGAGATACGACGGCATCATGTCGGGACGAAACCCCATGGGAATCCACCCGTCGCACAGTTCACCAGCCAATGCAACGTTGCGCGGCCCGCCCGCCGCGATCCAAATCGGTAGGTCATTCGTGTGAAGAATCGATCGCAACGGTTTCGCCATTTCGGTTGCGTCCGCGCCGCGATAGGGAGCTGACAGCACCGCGCCTTCGTGCACCAACGGCCCGTCACGCCGCAACACTTTTCGGATGATTTCAATGGTGTCGCGCATCCGCGCGCCTGGACGCGCCCACGGTTGGCCATACCAGCCCTCCACTACTTGCGGGCCCGAAAGCCCAAGCCCGATGATGGTGCGATTACCACCCGCCAACGCGTCGACCGTCGCCATAGCCATAGCAGTTGCCGTTGGGGTGCGAGCACTGATCTGAATGATTCCGGTCGCGAGTTTGATCCGTTTCGTATGCGCCGCCAAGTACGCCAACGGTGAGATCGCATCCGAGCCGTACGCTTCGGCCGTCCACACCGAGTCGTACCCCAGTAATTCGGCGCGCTGCACCAACTCAACGGGCACGCGCATGCCCGCGCCAGCCCAAAGATCAAGACCCAATCCAAGCTTCATAACCCTGAACCTATCGAGTGATCGGTAGCGTGCGCACCGTGGCCGATTACACCCAAGATTGGCAGCCGTATCTCGACGAGCTGCAAACCCGACAAGCCGATGCGCGCACAATGGGCGGCGCTGAAAAGATCGCCAAACAACATGCGCTCGGCAAACTCACAGCTCGTGAACGTATCGAACAGCTCTTCGACCCGCAGTCGTTCGCCGAACTCGGTGCGCTCGTCGGCACTTCGCCTCGCCCCGACACGCCCACAATCCCAGCCGACGGTTTCGTCGCGGGCATGGGCCGCATCAACGGTCGCCCTGCGCTTGCAGGCTGCGAGGATTTCACCGTGCTCGGCGGCTCAATCGGATCCGCAGCTACCGACAAGCGTGTGCGTTTGTGTCAGCTTGCCGAACAGGAACGAATACCGCTTGTATTTATGCTTGACGGCGCCGGCCACCGACTTACCAACAAATCGAGCGGCCGTCGCCCAAACGATCTTCAAACGCTGGCCGCGCTCTCGGGAACCGTCCCGATCGTCACGCTCGTACTTGGCCCGGCCGCAGGGCACTCAGCTTTGTGTGGCCCACTCGCCGATTACTGCGTCATGACCGAACAAGCCGCGATGTTCACAGCTGGGCCGCCGCTTGTGAAAGCTGCGACTGGAGAAGTGGTCACCAAAGAAGAACTCGGTGGGCCGCAGATCGCAGTCGACCTCGCGGGTGTCGCTCACGATGTGGTTGCCGATGATGCTGCAGCTATTGAGCGCGCCCGCGCCTATTTGTCGTATCTTCCGGCCAGTGCCTGGGGCGCGCCACTGTCAATTGAGCCTGTCGACGGCCGGCGCGAAGTTCCACAACTGCTTGCGCTGATTCCACCCGATGACCGCAAGGCATACTCGATGCGAAAGGTTGTTGCGCTGACGTTCGATGAAGGCTCCATGCTGGAACTCCAATCGCGTTTCGGCAAGCCAATGATCACCGCGTTTGCAAGACTCGGCGGGCACGTCGTTGCGGTCGTTGCGAACGATCCCGGCGTACGAACTGGAGCCATCGACAGCGATTGCGCCAATAAAACTGCCCACTTTCTCAGTGTTTGCGACGCGTTTCACGTGCCGGTGATCTTCCTCGCTGACAACCCTGGAGTGCTCGCGGGCACCAAAGCTGAACGCGAAGGCGCGCTGCGCGCCGGGGCACGCATGTTCGCAGCTCAGCACCGTCTGCAAGTGCCGAAGATCCACGTAACGTTGCGCAAAGCATTTGGGTTCGGTTCGTCGGTCATGGCGATGAACCCGTGGGACAACCAAACACTGCTCTACGCGTTTCCTGGGGTGACCCTCGGTGCGATGCCAGCTGCTTCTGGAGGCGCCGCTGCGAAACTCGACGACGCTACACAAGCCACGGTCAGCGCCGAACAACGTGGTGGGCCCTGGCCCCAGGCCCACGGCATGGGATACGACGATGTCATCAACCCCGCGGAGCTGCGCAACAAGCTGCTCGACGCGCTGCTACTGCTCGAAGGCCGTCGCGCCACCGCGACCTATCAGCCAACGCTGCATCGAGGCATCCTCCCGTAGGGCCGCCAATGAGGAACCGAGCTCTGAGACACCAGCCCCTATCCTGTGGGGGTTACGCCTCCGTAGCTCAGTGGATAGAGCGAGTCCCTTCTAATGACAAGGTCGCAGGTTCGACTCCTGCCGGGGGCACTTTGTAAAAGGCAAGTGATTCATCCGGAACGCGACACTTGTTCGCATGGTCGAGCACCATCGCCAAAGACACCGAATCAACAACATTCCATTGAGACACGACGCGAGGTGTAGCGCGACGGCCGGGGAGGAATTCAGGATGGGAACGTGCGAGCGATCCTTGAGCCAGAAACCTTCGATACCGACGGATACACGCCATGGCCGGAACGGAAGCCGCGCGCACAGTTGTTCATCGCTCTGTTCAACAGCGATTCCGAAATCCCGGCCACGCCGGATTGGGCACGCGTCGTCGTTGATGCCGACTGAACCAGCTACGGCAGTGAGTGTTCCGAGAAGAACTTCCACATCAATTCATTCGCATTGATTGACGATGTGGTCACACCAACCACGTTCGCGATTGTTTTTGAGAACTCGCTGCCGGGCCACGTGTGACCGCCGCCTTCAACGCGATAGAAATTCACATCAGCGCCGCTCGGACAGGAGTAGGCAACAAGCGTCACATCATCGGCGATTTTCGTTTCGGTTGCTGTGGCATCACACCCATTTCGCTTCGCCCACCCCGCCACATGTTCAGGAACCGAAGGCCCTCGCAGTCCTTTGAGCGCCTCAGGATTGTCGCCGATCTTGCCTTTGCCGTCGGGCAAAGGAAGTTCAAGGGCGTCTTTGCCTAAGCCGCCATCAAACGCAACGAACCCGTCGTCGGTTCCGTGAAATGTGATGAGCGGCACCGCACGAGCGGGCTTGCAATTCTTCACGTTCGACACCACACCCGCCACCGGTGCTGCAGCGGCGAAACGGTCGGCATACGCGCAGGCCATCGACGACGTCATGAACGCACCATTCGACAGTCCAGTGACGAATATCCGACGCACATCAACACAGAGCGTCGTTTCGACGTTGTCAAGCATGTCACCGATAAACGCCACATCGGGCGACGCGAGATCGGTGTCCCATCTTGGCACCGGGTTGCTCGTACCCTGCGGAGTGATCGTGATGAAGCCTTGCTGTTCACCATAAGCGCCAAGGGAACTCATGACAGTATGTATCGACGCACCCTCCTGGTACCCGTGCAAGTCGACAACTACAGGCATTGCTGTTCCCACGACGTAGGCGGCCGGCACATGACGGAGGTAGTAACGAGCGTCGCCTCCCGAGGTGAGATCGACCTGTGAATTTCCCGCCGGCACTGGCTCCAGGCTTTTGCAGCCCGACGAATTCGCGCTTACCGGAGCTGCCGCGGTCGTCGAGGTGGGCGCAGCCAGCGTCGTACTCGATGCTGTTAGCTGGGTTGTGGAGCTCGAAGCGTCGTCCCGATCGCCACCGCATCCAACAGCTATCGCTGTCGCAATTACCAACGAACCGAAACGAACTACCCGAGAAGTCGACATTGGTGCAAGCTAGCCACATCTCAGGACGCGCTGAGCCGGCCCAATTTCGAAGCGGGAAACGGCTGCCGTTTCCTCTAGACTTCCCGTCGCAACACACATGGTGGCTGTAGCTCAGTCCGGTAGAGCATCGCGTTGTGGTCGCGAGGGCCGCGGGTTCAAGTCCCGTCAGTCACCCCAATACGGCACCGGATTCGTCCGGTGCCGTATCGCGTCACCGTTCCAGGAGCCGCAAGGCGATCGCGCGAACATCCCGGTCAACGACCACATCGCGTTCGCTCAAATCTCCAGCATCATCGGCAGTTTCGATCACCAACGAACCGTCGAGCCCAACTCCAACGAATCGTTTTCCCACCACGATGTGTTCACCCATCAGTGCGAACAACGCGACGATTTCAGCAGCGATGGGCGGTACCTCATCATCAGCATCAGCGTTCGGGAGCACTAGAACATCGCGGGCGGTCGCCACGACGAGCGCGGCCGCAATGGGATCCGCGGCGAACTGCTCGGCAACGACCACCAACGGCGGGAGTTCAATGCTGTGACGAGCCAGACGAGCGAGGTTGGTCAGCGGTCCAACCGCGAGCAGGGCTTCGACCGCGTCGAGCGCACGCGGATCCGGTGTCCCGCTGTAGAGCAGCACGTCGCCAACCCCTCGGGCGTGCAACGCAGGATGTACGACCGAGCTCGTCAGCGCATCCTCGGGCGTGACGACACTCACGCCGACGAGTTCCACGAGCGGGTGAGCGACGACCGCGTCGATCAAAGCGCACATGGAAGCGGCGTCGTCGATAACCGCGAGGTCAATCCAAAGACGCACGACGCTTCGCGGTCAAACCGACTACGCCAACAAAGATCGAAACGCAGCTTCGATCGTGACGTGTTCAAACGCGAAGCCATTCGATTCGAGCTTTTTCGGGAACACCCGTTGCCCCTGGAGCAACAGCAGCGTTGCCAAATCTTCACCAAGCGCCAGTTTCAACGCGAAGCTCGGAACCGGAATTACCGCGGGGCGATGCACTGCTTCGCCCAACAACTTCGAAAAGACTTCGTTCGTAACGGGATGCGGCGCAGTGAGGTTGACGGGGCCAGAAATCGCAGGCGTGTCAATGATGTGCATCAGCGCCCGCACCTCGTCAGTCAGCGTGATCCAACTCATATATTGACGCCCGTTGCCGAGCTTGCCACCCACACCGAACCGAAACGGCGTGAGCATCTTTTTGAGGGCTCCACCATCGCTACTCAGCACGATCCCGGTGCGCGCCAATGCAAGACGAATTCCGGCGTCGGTCACCGGGAGCGCGGCGGCTTCCCAATCTTTGGCAACGCGAGCCAAGAAGTCGTCGCCAGGAGTCGACGCTTCGTCGAGCAACTCCTCACGACCGCGATTGCCGTAGTAACCGATCGCAGAGCCCGACACGAGTACGGACGGCTGACGTTCGCAAGCACTCAAAGCCTCAACCAGTATGCGTGTCGTTTCCGTGCGACTCTCGAGAATTTCCTGCTTGCGAGCCTCACTCATGCGACCCGAAGCAATCGATTCGCCCGCCAAATGCACGACCGCGTCAAAACCTTCAACGCTGCCGTTGATCCGGTTGTTCGCCCGATCCCAACACGGCTGCCCCGATCGCCCGAGCCCGACCACGCGGTCGCCGCGGGCCTCAAGTGCAATTCGCAATGCCGAGCCAACTAGCCCAGTAACCCCGGTTATTAATACGTCCACAGCCGAACTCCTCGTTCAACACAGCACGCTATGGAGACCGCGATCAAATGCTCGGGTCCGGCAACCCATCGCCCGCTACTTTGCACGCCGATGCCGCCAAAATTTGCGACCAATGCTGAACCGGTACCAAGACCTCCGGAGGGATGGGCGCAATCGTTGGTCAACGATCTTGCACTCTCTGAAACCAGCGAAAACCAATACTCGGGCAGCACACCCGAGCATTGGGGACCTCGGGTTTTTGGAGGGTTCGTGGTCGCGCAGGCGCTCAGTGCGGCGATCGCAACCACAGTCGACATCGCTGCGCATTCCCTGCACGCAACGTTCCTTGCTCCTGTATTGCCAGGGCAAATCGAGTGGCGCGTCGAACGGCTGCGAGACGGTCGCAGCTTCGCGACGCGTGAGGTGAGCTCCTGGCAAGACGGACGTCAACGATGCCGCGCGATCGTGTCGTTCCACAACGAAGAGCCCGGCGACCAATACGCTATTGCGCAACCAGTCGTGGCTGAACCTGACTCGCAACCCGAGTCCGTCGAGCCAGGCGGATGGGATATTCGCGACCTCGGGCCCACGCGGCAGCGACCCGACGGCACCTACGAAGCTACGTCTCGTTCGTGGCGACGCCTGGTCGATGCAATTCCCGAAAGCGCCCACGCACCGCTGTTCGCGGCGTTCCTCTCCGACACGACCTGGTCGTCGTTTCGGCCCCACTCGCTCGACGCATGGGGAACGCACACCGACGCAAGTATCGATCATGCGGTCTGGTTCCATCGCCCCTTCAACGTCAACGATTGGACCTTGGCGAACTTCGAGCCGGTCATCAACCACGGCGGCCGAGCCGTCGTGCGCGGCACCTTCTTTCAACACGGTCAGCTGTGCATGTCGATGGCCCAAGAACTGTTGATCCGGCCGCTGTGAGGATGCACGCAGGCTGAGCAAGAACGAGTCGCCACCCCACGGCAAGGTTGGCTACGATCGACGCTGCTAGCACCTCTAGCTCAACTGGTCAGAGCGTCGGACTCTTAATCCGCAGGTTCCGGGTTCGAGTCCCGGGGGGTGTACC
>SXHN01000015.1 GCA_005773635.1 Actinomycetota bacterium | reverse complement strand
GTGAATGCACCCATTGGCGTGTCTGTGTTGTGCCCGAGTGCGGTAGCGACGGGCATCGGCGCATCCCAACGGAACCGAGAAGATGTACCGGGAATCGACCCGGGCGCCGATGCGATCGAAAAGATCCTCGTCGACTTTTGTGCCGCGGGCATCGACCCCAATGAGGTAGGCCAGATGGTTGTGGACGGGATTCGCCGTAACGATTTCGTAATCCCGACGAAGGACACCTTCGCTGAGTTCATTCGAGTGCGTAACGACGCTTTGATGCGTCGAGAGGTGCCACCATTTCAGATGTTCGACTGATCGCGAATGTGGGGCATAGTTGGTTGGTTGTTGCTGCGCCCGTCGAGACGCTACTCGGGGGTGATTTCCGACCTGGCCGGTCGGGAATTAGAGTACAAGTGTGCCAACCGCTCGCCGCCGACCGCAACCGATCGATCCCCGAGGTCCTCGCTTCAATCAAGCGGTGCTATGCGTCTCGTTGTTAGCAGCGTTCGTATACGACTTGTGGCTCGTCGTTCCGCTATTTGCAGCGGTGCTGTTGCTCGGCGCAGCGTTTGGCCCGAAATTCGGTCCGGTATTGCGGTTCTACGCCGTGGTCATCAAACCGCGGTTGCAGGCTCCGGCCCATCTTGAAGATCCCCGGCCGCCAAGGTTCGCAGCGGCGATCGGTGTCGTGTTTCTCGCCTCAGCAACTGCAGCGTTTGTTGCCGATCTTTCGGCACTCGGATGGATTCTCGCACTTGTGGTTGCCGCGCTCGCGGGTCTTGCGGCCGCAACCGGAATCTGTATTGGTTGTGAAGCCTGGCTCCTGATTGCGAAGCGCCGCAACGTGGAGTTGGTCGCATGATGCCGAAGCTTGTCATTGTCGCGGCGATTCTGTTTGGCCTCGTCATTGCGCGGCGTATGCATCAAGGTCGCGTGCGCAAGATTGCCACGGATGTCGCCCCGCTGCCGTTGATCCCATCGAAGCTGCTGAAAGGCAGCGATCGTACCTGGGTGATTTTTACGACGCGATTCTGCGCGCAATGCGGCCCGGTGGAACGGCTGTTGCGCACTCGTGAACCCAACTCGCGGGTCGTCACTGTCGACGCCGACCGCGAACCTCAGCTCGCGCGCGCGTTTCGGATTGCGAGCGCGCCGACGGTGCTGCTTGCCGATCGCAATGGCAACGTCTTGCAGCGCCTCGTTGGTGCTGCCGCAGTTACAAATTTCACGGCGCCATAGACCGGGCCATTATCTACAGGGTCGGTTATTTGAAGTGATCGGCTAGCCCTGCGATTGCGCCGTCGTAGACCGGGCCGATGAAATCGGCGAGTGCGTCGGGGTCGAGCACAGCGTCCATGCTTGCCGTGCAGGTGCCGTCGGCATTTGCAACAACCGAACACGTCGTTTCGTACTTGTTGGCGTTGAGCATCGCAGCTTCCACCTTGTAGGTCAGCGTGCGGTTCGCGTCGTCGCGCGCTAACAGAGTTTCGGTCACCTCAACTCCTGGACCCATGCCGATAATGCGGACATCGGAACCTTCGGTTTTCAGGTCGGTGAGACCCGGAAACCAGGTCTGGATGCCGAGGAAATCTCCAAAGACGCTCCAGACTTCGTCGGCGCTGCGGGCAATGGTCGTTTCTGCGTGTGTAGTAGCCATGCTCGAAGTTTCGCGCACCAGGCGGCCGTTGGTCGACTAGGGCGATGCCGAGGTATCGGCCGAACCAATGGGTCTGCAGTATCTGCGCTGCTACAACTCGCGAAACGCGCCGGGCTGGCTCCATGGCTTGGTTTTCCAACGATCGGGTGTGGCAACGATGGCTCGCGGATAGTCCTCAAACATCCAGCGTGCGAAATTTCGTCGTGTCCACTGGTTGGTATCGACGACCCGCAACGCGGCTCTGGTGCCGATGTCGCGACTCAACACTTTTTGGAGCAACGCGGCGAACACCAAGTCGCGCCCGAGTGTGCGGTGTACGAGCCGCCGGTAGTTCTCGGCGCTGTTGCCGGGCTGTGCGATCGCGTCGATCGCGAGCATTCCGGTTTCGATTGCCTGCGCGATGCCTTCGCCGGTCATTGGGTCCACCACTCGGGCGGCATCGCCGACGAAGAGCACATTGCGAGAAGCGAGCGACTCGCGGTCGTACCTCGTCGGTATCGGCCACGCTCGCACAGCGTCGATGGGTTCGGCACGTGATCCCAAAATTCGTTGTATGTGCGGGCGACTCAGCAGATCAGGCCAGAGTGCTTTGAGTTGCTTGCCGGTGCGGCGTTGTGACCGCAGCACTCCGTAGCCAACGTTGGCGCGCCCGTCGGGGAGAGGAAACACCCAGAAATAGCCTGGCAAAAGATCAGGTTCGAAGAGCACCCACAGCTTGTGATCGCCGGCGTTCGAAAAATACTGCCGCACCGCATGCCACTCGCCAAGGTCGCGCGGCGTGTTGGGTGAGAGAGCTCTGCGAACGGTCGACCAATGCCCGTCGGCCGCAACCACATGGGTGGCATCGATGACGGTTTCGTTGGAAAGC
>SXHN01000014.1 GCA_005773635.1 Actinomycetota bacterium | reverse complement strand
TTGGCATGCGGCACTGAGCGCGTCGAGGATCGCGACATCGCGGCCTTCAGATACATTCGGCACAGCTTCCAGCATTGGTCTGAGCATAAGGTGCGAAACGATGCGCGTTGGACTTGCTTTGCCCCACTACGACTGTTCCCTTGCAGGACAAAACCCGCTGAGCTTCGAGGTGTTGCTCCACTGGGCTTGCACGGCTGAAGACCTTGGCTTCGACTCGGTGTGGGTCTCTGATCACCTCACGTGGGACCTCGGCAAATACGGTGGGGGAAACGAGCGTTATGGCGTATTCGAAGCGCTCACGACATTGGCGGCGGTAGCTCGGTCGACGTCGCACATCCGAATGGGCTCGCTGGTGCTTTGCGAAGCGTTGCGACCGCCTGGAGTTTTGGCGAAGGCTGTAGCCGCGATCGACCAGCTGAGCGGTGGGCGTCTTGACATTGGAGTCGGTGCGGGCTGGTACGAACCTGATTACCTGGCGATCGGCGCCACCATGGGGAGCCCGCGCCAACGGGTCGAACGCCTCGACGAATACATCTCTGTGCTCAGAGGGCTGTTGCACCGCTCAGAACCGTTTGATTTTGCGGGCCTGCACTATTCGGTTGCAGGAGCCACGAATGAGCCCTCGCCGGTGCAACCCAAATTGCCATTATTCGTGGGTGCCAAGGGCGATCGCATGTTGGCGATGATCGCACGACATGGTGTGGGTTGGAACACGTGTTGGGCTATTACGCCCGAGGCCTACAAGGAGCGAGCGTCTGCGCTGGACGCGGCCTGCGAACGGGTCGATCGTGACCCGGCTGGGATCTGGCGGAGCCTTGGCCTGTACTCGTTGTGCGGCGAAAATGAGCGTGATCTGCAACAGCGTTTCGATCGGATGGTGGCTACGAGCCCGGCCGGAGTGCTCGACGGTATGACGCTCGACCGTTGGCGTGTAGGGCGTTTGGTCGGAACAGTTCAGCAAATCGCCGAATATGCCGAAGAATGGGAAAGCCTCGGGGTCGAGACGATCATGTGCGGTGTTGGCGCGGTCCCGTTTCAGGCGACCACACTCGACGATGCCGCGATTCTGGCGTATGCGCTTGGGCGAAGCGCGGTCACGGCAGTCGAGGGGTAGCCTCAACTGAGTAAGAACTTCGAGAAAGGGAGTGTGCGATGGGACCGGAATGGTGGATCGTTGGCGGTGTGATCCTGTTGTTGTTCGGCGGATCGCAATTGCCGAAATTGGCGCGGTCGCTTGGTCAAGCTCAAACAGAATTCAAAGCTGGTTTGTCCGAAGGCGTGAAAGACGACAAGAACAAAGAAACTCAAGGCACAGCCGAAGACGCAGCCAAGAACTGATGTGAAAGCCGCTAGGAGCTGGCTGCGCTTGCAGTCAGCTCGCGGCGGGCTCGCAGAATGCGCCGGCGTTCCCGTTCTGAGGCGCCGCCCCAAACACCGTGTTCGATGCGGTTGGCGAGCGCGTATTCGAGGCACTCGACGCGCACAGGGCACTCACCGCACACTCGCTGCGCACGGTCGACGCCACTGCCGTCGGAAGGAAAGAACTCGACTGGATCGACCCCGCGGCACTTTGCGGTGAGCATCCACTCGGCTTCGATTTCGTGGTTCAGCATGGTTTCCATAGTTGCCTTTCCAACGCTTGGTGAGGCGATTCGGTTCCCGAAGTTGAGCATGTTTCCTGTGAAAACAACAGCACCGTTCAGTGTTCTCTCAGTCCTGCGCTCACGAAACCTGCCGCCGATGACGTATTCCTGGAGGACTCCCCACAACGAGGTAAGCAATGAACGATTTTGAAGATGATGCCAAGAAACCGGATCTTGATGCGGCGGCTGCGAGTGCGCTGCTAGGCGAGAGCGAAGTTTCGTCAGCGTTCGAACCCATCAGTTCTTCGACGCCGAAGGTGGCTCCGGATGCTTTCGGATCGAATTGGTCCGAGTCCGCCCAGGCGGCACGGTCCGCCGAGGCGGATACTGCGGCGGCGCCGTTTGACGCGTACGCGGCAACGGCCGCGAACCCGCCCGCTGCGCCGACGCCGCCCGTTGCGTGGTGGGCCCCACCATCATTCGACACGCCTGCGCCGCCTCCGATCCCGCCCACTCCGGGCGCGCCAAACGCTCCGAAGGGAACGCGGTCTGTATTGATTGGAGCGATTTCCGGAGCACTTGTTGGTGCGTTAGTGACCGGTGGACTTTTTGTGGCGTTTCGCGACGAGGATCGAACGCCCAAAAGCGTCACGTCGCCGCGTATCGATTTGAGCAGCAATTTGCGTACGCCAAAGGTTGAACCGCTGAGCCCTGCGATTGACGGCGGTGTAGATGTGCAGGCAGTGCTCAAGCGGATGCGCCCTGCGGTCGTCGAGATACAGGTAGAGACACTGCGAGGTGCCGGCGGCGGAACCGGAGTGATCATTTCATCGGACGGCGTGATCGTTACGAACTCGCATGTGGTCGAAGGCGCTCGCGATATCAAAGTGAGGTTGGCAGATGGAGACATTGTCGACGCGACGATCAAGGGCCAAGACGACAGCCACGACCTCGCGGTTCTTACGATTGAGCGGACTGGCCTTGCCGCGGCCGTGCTCGGCGATTCCGATCAGATGAACGTCGGTGATCCTGTGGTCGCCATCGGCAATGCGTTGGGGCTTGGGATTTCGGTGACTACCGGCATTGTTTCGGGGCTTGATCGTGTGGTCAATGAACCCAACGGAAAGACGCTGCTCGGTGCCTTGCAAACGGATGCGGCAATTAACCCGGGCAATTCGGGTGGGCCGTTAGTGAATTCCCGGGGAGAAGTGATCGGGATCAACACGGCTATCGCGTCGCCGAATGAGTCGAACAACGTTGGTTTCGCGATTTCCATATCGTCAGCGAAACCGATCATTGAAGCGCTGACGTCGGGTCGGACTCCGAAAGATGCCTTCCTTGGTGTCGCGTCTGAAGACGTCACGCCGTCATTGGTCCGAACGAAGTCGCTGAAAGTCACCAGCGGCGCGTTCGTTACCGATGTCCCGTCGGACAGCCCCGCATCACGTGCGGGAATCGAACAAGGTGATGTGATTGTGGAGCTCGAAGGAGCGCCGGTGACTGGCAGCGGACAACTCCGGCGTCTGATTACCCGCAACCCTGCCGGCAAAGATGTTGAAGTGGTAGTTGTGGACAAATCAGGCGATCGCAAGACCTTGACGATCACCCTGGGCGAACGGCCTACGAACGAGCAATAACTCTGCTTCTGTCGCCGACCCAACAAACCGGGAGGTTGCCGCTCGCAGCGGTAGCCTCCCGGTTTGGTTTGGCGCTGACGCATCGGTCGTTGGCAAAAGGAGAACACAAGGCAATGGCAATGGAACCAGAAGTCCAGGATCTCCCACTTCAGGGGCACGTGCGGGTGGTGTACCTCGGCGCAGTGGCGCCCCATTGGGA
>SXHN01000072.1 GCA_005773635.1 Actinomycetota bacterium | reverse complement strand
AGCGAGTCAAGGCATTGGTTCTGTGACGTTGTCGGGCACTGCCGCGAGGTCGGTGCAGGTCTATTACTCGACCGCGACTGCGCCGCGCACTTCGCCAACTTGGACGCTGCTCAGCACCCTCGCGTTCACGAGCGGAGCGCGCACCTTTAACTTGACCGCACCCGCAGCTCCGGTTGGTGGCACGGCCATCACTGGGATGAGGTACGTGTTCATGACCCCCCACCGCGTGGGCGAGAACTTCTCTGGGCGTAACTTCCTCGAGTTCACCAACCTGTTTGACAACTCGACTCCGATCCCAACCGGCACGAACCTCAACAACTGCGTCTCGTCAGCGTTTACCTATCGAGCTCTGAGCGGGAACGCTCAGGCTTGCAAATCGCTGGCAGTGCCAGCGCCATGGCTGAACGTCTTGGCGTCAAACGCAATCGGCGGCTCGTACCCCACCGTTGCCCTCGGCGCGAACTTCACGGCGCCATTGCTCATGAACAACACCAATTCGTCGTGGTACAGCGTGACCGACCCGGTTGTCGTGGAAGTAGTTCCCTCCGAGGTCGTTCCAAGTGGTGCTTCATGGGCGTCGAGTTACACGATTGTGAGCCAGCCTGGACTTACCTTTGTTGCAGCCAACGACTTCAGCGCCACACCGTTGTCGGGTGGCCGGACAGCACTGCGATGGAAATTCCATGGAAACCTCGCTCCGAATACCGGCATTCGCATTGACTTGACACAAAAGACTGCCCAACATCTGTGGAATACCCAATTGCACCAGAACTTGCACGCCCACGGCTCTTCACCAGTAGTGCCGGTCTGCACGGTGAATACGAGTGCTCTTGGAATTGGTGCCGATCCTGAAAACGTCACGGGGATGGGGGTTGCTTCTCAGGGTTGCAAAGCTCGCTGGGGTCACACCCTCGCGGCCTCGGCGGCACTTGGCTCCATGTTGGGTGTGAAGGGATCGTTGGATTCTGGATATGTGTCATACCCGACGAAAGGTCAGACGTTCGACGGGGGCCTCGGTGACTACCGACTTACGATCACGAACCGCGGCACAGTGCCCGTTGGATCAGTGGTCGTGATCGACAAACTCCCAACCCTTGGCGACACGGCGGTCGTATCCACTGCATCACGAGGTTCACAATTCTCGTTGAATCTTGCCGGTGCGGTTGTGCCATCAGATCCTGCGATCAAGGTGTATTACTCGGTCGCTGCGAATCCGTGTCGCAGCGTGGAGTTGGGCGTCACTGCGAGTGGGTGTACTGCAGCCAACTGGATGTCGGTAGTTCCCTCTAACCCAACGGTTGTGAAGTCGGTGAAATTTGATTTCACCACGCTGGTAATACAGCCGGCGCAGGCCTTCACCCTGGATTGGCCGATGCGCGTGCCCGTCGGGACGCCCGCAGGCAAGACGGCCTACAACTCGGTTGGCTTTGCGGGAACACGAACCGATACCAACTCACGACTTTTGGCTTCGGAACCCCTGATGACTGGCCTATATGTCAACCCGCCCGTGCCGAATATTTTCGGTGGGACGGTGTGGAGCGACGGCGACAGCGATGGGCGCCAAGATGCAGGGGAATTGGGCGTGAACGGCGTGCAAGTGAAGCTCTATACATCGACCGGTACATTGGTAGGTACCTCGGTGAGCGCGACCGACTTTGCCGGCAACGCGGGCCAGTACTCATTTGGCAACCTTGCCGACGGCACCTACTACGCGGTCTTCAACCTTGCCACCATCCCGCAGTTCGCCACGGTGTCGCCGAAAGACGTTGGTGCTAACGATGCAATCGACTCCGATGCCGACCCGATCACGGGACAAACTGCCAATGTGTCGCTGAGTGGGTTGGTGACCAACCTCACGATCGATATGGGTGTGCACCTCTCAGGTTGTGACGACACCAGCTGTTGAGGTTCGCCGGTGGCGTCACCGTTCAACTACAACTAGGGGCGTGTCGCATGCCCCTCGGATCATCGCCGGTTCCCTCAGGGGCCGGCGATTGATCGTGCCAGCCGACGGCGTGCGGCCGACGAAAGATCGGGTGAAGGCATCGATATTCTCTGCGCTCGATGCGCGCGGATTGCTGCGCGACGCTGTTGTGCTGGACGCCTACGCCGGGTCGGGGGCACTCGGCTTTGAGGCGTTGTCACGAGGTGCAGCATCGGTCGTCTTGGTCGAAAACGACCGTGCGGCATTGGTGGGTTTGCGATCATCGGTTGTGAGTTTCGGCGTGGGAGACCAGGTCAAAGTGGTCGCGCAGTCGATCGAGTCGGTATCGAGTCGATTCACAACGACGTTTGATGTCGCATTTGTGGATCCACCATATTCGACAGATTCTGAACGTGTTACCGAGGTGCTGGCCCGAGTTTGCAGCAATACTCCGGGCGGGACTGTCGTGCTCGAGCGACCCCGGCGCGACGGTGGAGTCGTGCTTCCCATTGGTTGGGCGGTCATGTGGGAGCGTCGGTTCGGCGATACGCTGATTCAGTTCATCCAGCCCGAAGCTTTGTCGTCTGAAATTCCCGGAGGTAGTTCCTAGTGGCGTCCGTTGCGCTTGTCCCAGGGAGTTTCGACCCTGTCACACTTGGCCACCTAGATATCATCGAACGCGCCGCACGCCACTTCGACACGCTCATCGTCGCGGTCATTCGGAACCCGCAAAAAACGACGAGTCTGTTCACACTTGAGGAACGCCAAGAACTGCTGAGCGATTGTCTTGCCCACTTGCCGAATATCAAGATCGAGTTCTTTAAAGGCTTGCTCGTGGAGTTCGCTAAGGAGCACGGAGCCCAGGCGATTGTGAAAGGGCTGCGCGCAGTCTCGGACTACGAATACGAAATGCAAATGGCACAGATGAACCAGCGACTGTCGGGAATCGACACGCTGTTCGTCGCGACCAGTCCGCAATATTCATTCCTGTCATCGAGCTTGGTGAAAGAAGTCGCGCGATTCGGTGGCGACGTTTCATCCATGGTGCCCGCAGTGGTGCAAGCCCGGCTCGGCGATCGTTTTTCGGAGGTAGAGCAATGAGCGAAGTCGAAGACATTTATCACCCTCAGGTTGGCGATACTGAGGCGATTCTCAATGAGTTGCGCGACATGGTGACCAACGCTGGTGTGTACCCGTTGTCTTCAACGCCTCGGGTTAACCGCGATGAGGTGCTCGTGCTCATTGATGAAGCTCGGGGTGCGATTCCCCTCGAGATCCGTGAGGCTCGATGGATCCTCAACGAACGTGACGAGGTGATCGAGCGGGGCCGCAAAGAAGGTGACGACATCATTGCTTCGGCGCAACGGCGAGCTGCCGCGCTCGTTGCTAAGACGGAAATCGTGCGACAATCCCAACGTCAAGCTGAGCAGATCATTCAAGATGCCGATGATTGGGCCCGGCATCGACGACATGAAGCCGACGACTACGTAGACCAAAAGCTCGCAGCGTTCGAAATCGTGCTCGATAGAACAATGACCGCGGTTCGCAACGGGCGCGAGAAACTCGAGCTCCACGTCGGCACGCCCGCGCTCGCGGAACGCTTAGATGAGGAACCAATCGATCCGAACGGCTTCTTCGACCAAGACGACTCGATGTAATTGCAGCTCAGTTGGTCTAGGCCTCCACGCTGCGAGTCTTGCAAAGTTTGGCGCTGTCGCGAAGGTGTCTCTGGTAGCGATCTGTCTCGAAGAGTTCGGAGTTGGAGTTCAGCTCAGCCACGCTAAATGGCTTGAGCGCTTCGTCTGCGGTGCACCACGCTGTGTGGGGCGGAGCACCCTGGTCCACCAACGCGGCGGCGAGACCGGCCCGAAATAGCGGCAAAACAAACGCGTCTCGAGAGCGGTGAGTGACCGCGCTTCGGGCTCTGCCGGGGTCGCATGCCTTCACCTTGATGCTGTCGTCGTCGACGCGGGTCACGACGACAGCTCTTGTATCAGGCATGGCTTCGCGCCATTGCCGCAGCGCTTGATCCATATTTTCGGTGGCCACGCGGTCGGTGCCATCCCAACCCAGTTCGACGCACACCTTGTCGTCGAGTTCGTAGATAGCCGAACTATCGCTTGCCCAACTGTCGGTTGCTTCGAGTGCATCGTGGAAGTCGATTCGTTCGCTCAGCATTGAAAACCACCATGCGGCGCCGAACTCGCCGGTGAGCTCGTAGTTTTTCGCGCGGTCTGGCTTGGCGAGTTCGGGTGCATTGAGTTTCGTTCGGTCTTCGATGAGCCAAATCGGGTTCATCATCACAAAGTCAGCGGTCGGTGGCTTTCGAAAAACAGCATCCACCGCGCGCTGTCCGCCTTCGTTACGCAACATTGCAATCGCCGCAGAGCCGAACTGATAGGCAGCTTGTTGGTCGAGTATCAAGATATCGGGGACCTTTCCCACGACCTCGTCGTCGTATTCCTCGCCGCCCTTTTTCGATTCTTGCTCGTAGTCTCGCCGCTGCTTCTTTGACAGTGATCGCTCGATATATTCGTCTTCTACCCAGGTTGCATCGCCTTCGATGAGCGACTTGCTGGCTTCGGTCTTGTTCGCGGCGTCGAGTGCCCGCAGTTTCGCGAGGTCAAAGTGCTGGTCTTGCAGAGCGTGGGTGAGTTCGTGGACCAACGTGACCTGCACGCTGAGCGTCATCTCGGTTCCGCGTATGTGTATGCGTTTCTCATCGGTGTCGTAGTAGGCCAACACCCCCGAACCCCGCAAGGTGTTGCTGTCTCGCTGTAAGTCGACGTCGCCTTCGGCGAGGCCGATGGCTCGAAACGCACCTGCAAACCGATCAAGGTCTGCCCGGTCTTGCTCTGAAGGCTCGTCATCGTTGGTGACGCGTTCAGTGAACTCGGCGTCGGGGTAAAATGTCGTTGTCACGGCATGTTTGAATTTCAGTCCTCGTAACCGCTCCACCTCTCGGGCTAGGGGCTCGATTCTTGGTTCCCACTGCTTCGGGAACTTGTCGCCGCGATCCACGAGCGAATAGCCAGCAACGGCCGCGCCGCCGCCTAATGCAAGGCACAACATCGCGATTATCGCCGTCCGTGCACTACTTGGGCGGCGAGGGGGCGCTGGTTGTGGAGGCAGTGGAGGAGCTGGGGGCTGCCAGTTCGGTACCGAGGGCGCACTGCTTGCCGGTGGTGTTTCGGTGCCGGCGCTGTCGGCAGTGCCACGGGCAATCGACCGGCCACAGCTTGTGCAATATGGACGCCAATCATCGTTGCTGGTCTGGCAGTTGCGGCAAATGGTTGGCACGGGTCCCCAATCGGTGAACAGCTGCGGGTGTGAGCGAGGTGCTGGCTCCGTATGGTTCAACGTCCGCTGACCTGCTAAATTTGTGTGCTCTTGTCAGCCTAGATGTGCGTTTGGCTGGTGCGTGTGCAGCTCAGCGATCCAGTCACACTGAACCAGTCACATCCAATCGGGCACATCGAACAGGTCACAATGTCTGAACCTTCCAAACTACGGCTCCACGTCGGCGATCTGCTCAAGCGATTCGGTTCGCAACGCAGCATCAGCGAGGCGATCTCGCTCGACGATCTCAGCGTTGGTGCGACCAGGGTTCCTGCGGATGCCGAGATAGCAATCCAACTGCAGTTGGAGCGTATTTCCGAGGGCATTGTTGCTCGCGGAGCTGTAAGCGCCCGGTGGGCCTCGGAATGTGCAAGGTGCCTGCAACCTGCGAGCGGACCGATGTTCATCAGCGTCGACGAACTCTTCGAATCTGAGGCGGTAGCGGGCGAGACGTACCCCCTTGAAGGCGAGATTCTCGACCTTGAACCCTTGATTCGCGACGCGCTTGTGCTCGAATTGCCCCAAGCGCCGATGTGTCGGGTCGATTGTGAAGGACTTTGCCCGGAATGCGGCATTGACCGAAACCTTCAAACCTGCACGTGTGCGCCAGAACATCTCGACCCTCGCTGGGCGGCGCTACAGTCGCTTGACCTGGATCAATAGCAGCTAGTCGCTACGCTGCGAAGCACCACACCCTCGATCAAATCCATTAGCAAGCCCTCTCAGGAGATCCAAGAATGCCCGTCCCGAAGCGCAAACTCACCCGGTCACGGACCCGGTCCCGCAAGTCGGCCAACATGGCCCTCGCCGCGCCCGCGCATTCGTTGTGTGCCAACTGCGGCGCATCACGGACTCCTCACACCGTGTGCGCCAACTGTGGTTGGTATCGCGGCCGTGTCGCCATTGACGTTGAGTAGACGCCGCTGATGGATCGCCGCCCCGTCGTTGCCATCGACGCGATGGGGGGAGATCACGCGCCCGAGGCGATAGTCCTCGGCGGGCTGCGAGCCTGCTCTGAACTCGATATCGACGTGGTCCTGTTCGGCGACGAGGCCGCGATTCGTGCTGCGATGCCCGACGGACCATTGCCCGATGGCGTCACGATCACTGGCACCACCCAGGTCATTGCCATGCACGACGAACCCGTCTCGGCGGTTCGTTCGAAGCGCGATAGCTCAATGGTGCGCGCCGCCGAAGCAGTGCGTGACGGGTTCGCCGATGCGTTGGTGGGCGCAGGCAACACTGGAGCAACGATGGCCTCGGCGCTGTTGCGCTTCGGACGCATCCCCGGCGTAGCTCGACCTGCGATCGCGGTGCCGCTGCCCGTTCCTGGGTCGAAGAGAAAACAACTGTTGGTCGATGGTGGGGCAACGGTTGACCCTGAGCCTGCGTGGCTGGTGCAATGGGCGTTGCTCGGCCAAGCATACGCAACGGTACGCATGGGTGTGGTGTCGCCCACCGTCGCGTTACTGTCGAACGGCGAAGAAGCCGGTAAGGGTGATGCGCTGCGCAAAGCCGCGTTTCCCCTGCTTGAAGCTGCAGTCGAGAACTTCGTGGGCAACGTGGAAGGACGGGATCTTTCGGCGGAAACGGCCGACGTTGTGGTGACTGACGGCTTCACTGGCAATGTTGCACTCAAGACCCTCGAAGGGGCCTTGATGAGTATGGCCGGGCTGGTATTTGGTGTGCTTGACGCGCCGGATTTTGCTGAGCACTCAATGCCAATCAAGCTGCGTATCCTCGAAGCTGCGGTAGATCTGTTGCCTGACAACACTGGCGGCGCGTTGCTCCTGGGCGTGCAAGGGGTTTGCATTATTTCGCATGGTTCTTCGTCCTCGGACGCGATTGTCAACGCGTGTCGCGTGGCGAGGTCGTGTGTGGAAGCCGATGTGGTTGCGAAGCTGGCGCTTGCAGTCGACAAATCGGACCCGGTGGTCTGATGCCAGCAGAAACCCATAGTCACGGTGCCTCGGGGTTCGATTCGGTGGCTGTGGGCGCACTTGTTGTGGACCGACTCGCCGAGTTGCTTGGGCGCGACATCGATGATGTGCGTCCTGAAGCCCGGTTGCGCGATGACCTCGACGCCGACGATTTGGCGCTGCTCGACTTGTTCGACACGATCGAGGATGAACTCGGCGAACGTACAGTGGGCATTCAACTTGAAGACGATGATCTCGGCGAACTTGTCACTGTCGCCGACGTCGTGGAGTACGTCGTCAACGTGATCGAACGGCAACAGCGATGAATTCGTTGTCTGCGGAGTCGATCGCCAGCCTTGAACAGCGACTTGGCGTGACGTTTTCCGATAAAACGATGTTGCTGCGGAGCCTTTCGCATCGTTCGTGGTGCTCGGAACACGGCGATGTCGAGAGCAACGAACGACTCGAGTTTCTCGGCGACTCGGTCTTGGGAGTTGTGGTAACGAGATTTGTGTTCGAAACCTTCCCCGACGTCTCCGAAGGCGTCCTTTCGGAAGTACGCGCATCGGTTGTGAATGCGCGTTCACTCGCTGAGCTTGCGGGCGAACTGGGGCTGGGCGAATTCCTGTTGTTGGGTCGTGGCGAGGCCGCGGGAGGTGGAAGCGCGAAGGCATCAATCTTGGCTGACGCGTTGGAGGCTGTGATCGCGGCCATTTACCTTGATGCTGGCTTTGAGGTTGCCCGCGAGTTTGTGCTTTCGCTGATGAGGGAACCGATTCTTGCCTCTGCACGTGGGGAAGGGGCTCGCGATCACAAGACCCGGTTGCAAGAGCTCACTGCGAGTCGTGGTTTCGGACGTCCGCGGTACCTCGTCACCGACGATGGGCCTGATCACGCTAAACAGTTCTATGCCTCGGCACTGATCGATGAAGCCGTACTCGGTACGGGAGAAGGGCGCTCAAAAAAAGCTGCCGAACAAGCTGCGGCATGGGTTGCAGTCCACTCGCTAACCAATGATTTGAATGAGGACCACAATGGCCGAGTTGCCGGAAATTGAAACGTTGCGGCGCGAGCTGGATAAGGAACTTGCACAAAAAAAGATCAAGGCGGTCGAAATCACCGCGCTGAAATCACTGCCGCGCTACAAAGCAAAAAAGGAGTTCACCGACGAACTTGAAGGTCGCAAGATCTTGGGTCTTGAACGGAAGGGGCCGTTCCTTGTGGCAAAAATCGAAGGCGGCGCTGCGTTGCTGATCGACCTCGGTACCGGCGGCCAATTGGTGCGGGCCAAGAGCGCCAAACAGGTCGCGAGCAAAGGTACCCAAGCCATTTTTACCTTTACACAAGGTGGCCAACTGCGTATCGTCGACACGTCTGGGCACGTTGAGATGTGGGTGATGCCGTATGCCGAGATCAGCGCAGCTCCAGAGTTCGCGGACCTCGGGCTTGACCCGCTCGATGCCGCGATTTCGTGGGAAACATTTGGTCGAATGCTCTATCAACGAGCCGGGAAGTTGAGCGCGCTGCTCAACGACCGAACATTCATCGTCGGTATCGGCCCTGCATACAGCGACGAGATCTTGTTCGCCGCAGGGTTGCGCCATGATCGTGACAGTAATGATCTCACCGGACAAGAGGTGCGCAGACTGTACCGTGCGGTCATTGAAATCATGCAGGATGCGGTGAAGTTTCGTAGCTCAAACCACGCAGCGAAAGCCTCTTCAGGCGACCCTTTTGATGAAGACGGATCCGAGCATTTCAAGGTCTGGGAACGTGCGGGTGAGACCTGTCGGCGCTGCCGCCGAGAACTCAAGAAGGCGAAGTCCGCGAACCGCACGATCTACTTTTGTGAGGCTTGCCAGGTGTGACCTGAGATCGAAACCATCGTTGCGTAGTTGTTGACCTGCGGGTCTGTACGCAATCCAACGACCGATTGAAACGCGCGCCTAGATTCGGCGTTCGGAGGAGGGCCACGTGTTTCTCAAGACGTTGCAGCTCAAAGGTTTCAAGTCGTTCGCCGACAAGACGAACCTCGAACTTGAACCTGGAGTGACGGTAGTAATCGGGCCCAACGGCTCGGGGAAATCCAATGTCGTAGATGCGGTCGCCTGGGTGCTTGGCGCCCAAGGCGCGCGTGCGCTGCGCGGCGGCAAGATGGACGATGTGATTTTTGCGGGAACGGCGAATCGTCCCGCGCTTGGCCGAGCTGAGGTTTCGCTCACGATCGACAACACCTGTGGGACGCTGCCGATCGAGTTCAGTGAAGTCACAATCACGCGACGCCTGTTTCGCACTGGCGACTCAGAGTATGAGCTCAACGGAGCGCCGTGTCGGTTGCTTGATATCCAAGAGCTGCTCTCCGACTCCGGGATCGGCCGATCGCAGCATGTCATCGTCGGTCAGGGCCAGCTTGACCAAGTGTTGAACGCACGCCCCGAGGATCGACGTGGCATCATCGAGGAAGCCGCGGGCGTGCTCAAATTCCGCAAACGCAAAGAGAAAGCCGAGCGTCGCTTGGAAGCGACCGAGGGTAATTTGTTGCGGCTTTCGGATCTGTTGCGTGAAGTGCGCCGCCAACTCCGCCCGCTCGAACGTCAAGCTGACGCTGCTCGCCGATACGACGGCCTCGTGAACGAGTTGCGGGCGGCTCGCCTGTTTCTGGTGGGTCGCGAAATTGATCAGCTCTCGTCGCGGACTGGCAAACATCAGCACCAACGCATCGAGCTTGCGCGTACTGACAACGAGCTGCGCACGGAGCTGCGCGGTCTTGACACGCATGTGATCGAAGCTGAGCAGGCCTTGACGATTCCTGGGCAGGGCGACGTGGCTGATTTGTTGTTGCGGATCGAACAAACCCGTGAGCGTGGGCGCGGCCTTCAGGCTCTTGTCGCGGAACGCTTGAAAGGTATCGATCGCGAACTCGAAGCCGCGGCCGACGAAGGTGTCGTAGAAACGCTGGTTGCAGACGCGTCGATGGTCCGAAGTGAACTCGACGAGGTTGATTCGGATTTCGCAGCGTTGGCGCCGACTCGTCTCGAGGTGCAGGCTGCTGAGGCGCGCGTGAGTGCATTGCGCGATGAGGTCGAAGCTTCGGCGAATATCTCGGCTGATTTCAGCCCAGAGGGTCGAGAACGAAAAACCGCGGATGAGCTCGTTGAACGCAACGCCGCTGAGTTCCGCGATGCTGAGGCGGAGTTGGCGACGTTGCGCAAGGCCGTCGAAGCGATGGAGCGCGAAGAACCGAAGCTCACCAACGAATTGGTGTCCGTCGAAGCTGAGCTCGAAACGGTGGCTCCACAACGACTGGCGCTTGAGCGCAACGAGCAGTCGGCCGAAGTCGATCGAGCTGAACTCGATGCGCTCAGCTCGTTTGCTCCTGAAGATACTGAACAAGGTCGCGCGGTTCGAGCGGCGGAAGCCGAACACGACGCGTTGGTGGAGCGGCGCAGCGCGGTGCAGAATGATTCCAGCCGTTGGCGAGCGCGCGCCGAAACGCTACAGATGGCGCTCGATGAGGCCCGCGCCGCGACCGGGGGTGAAGCGATCCGTTCGCTCACGGGGGTCGTTGGCCCACTTGTCGATCAGCTTCTCGTCGACGATGGCGCCGAAACCGCCGTCGCGGCGGCGCTGGGCGATGCATTGCACGCGATTGTCCTCGATGGAGCCACCTCGGCGCGGGGCGCAATCGATCATTTGAAACGCGGCGACGGCCAAGCGCTGCTCGTAGTACTAGGAAATGTCAGCGTAACGCTCGCTGGCGAATCAATGCCCGCGGGTGCCGCGCCGCTCAGCGGCTTCGTGCGTTGCGCTCGGGCCGATTTGAGCGCGGTGATTCAGCGATTGCTGATCAACGTGGTGCTAGTCGACACTTGGCAACGGGCACTCGACATCGCATTCGAAAACCCTGGTCTCATAGCGGTCACGCGCGAAGGCGATCGCTTCGGTGGATCGAGTGTCTGGCGAGCTGGCCCATTTGGACGCAGTGCAGTGACGCCTGCCGCGCTAGAGGAAGCGCACACACGGGCAGTTTCAGCCGCGGCGGAACTTTCTGCGATCGATGAGAGTTTGCGCCAAGCCAAGGAATTGTTGCATCTCGCCAAGGCGGCCGAGCGAGAGCGCGTCGAATCACTACGGTCCCGTCGCCTTGTTGTCGATCGTGCTCTCGATGTGGCAACCAAAGCACGCAACGATTTTGAACGTCGCGTGGCGGGCCTTGACGAACGACAGTCGTTGTTGCGACAACGTCTCGCGGAGCTGCGAGACCAACACGCCGATGTGCCGACGCAGTTTGCGGCGGCCGAGTTGCGGTACGTCGATCGTGAACAAGACCTTGAACTTTCGCGCCAACGGCTCGCAGCGTCGCGTCGCGCCGAACTCGTTGCCGCGGAATCGTTGCGTGCTCGTCGTAACGATCTGGATCGGTTGCGGTCATCGACGTCGAGGCTTCGTCAAGACTTTGAGGTGCGCGGCGCCGCGGTAGAAGAACGTCGCGCAGTGTTGACGCGGCGCCTCGATGAGATTGAACGTCGGCTTGCGGCGCGTCCCGACGAAGAAGCCGCGGCGCAACGTCGACGAGCTGTATTGACCGAGCGTCAAACGGCGATCAGTTTGTTGTCGGCTCGACTTGTGACGAACCTTGCCGATTCCGACACCCTGGCGTCGTCGCTGCGCGAACAGCGTCGAGTGCAAAGTGAAGCGGCACGGGAGGCTGCGAGTGTGCTCGATACGCTGCGAACGCAGCGTTCGGCGGCAGAAAAGGCGCTATCCGAGACGCGCGAGTTGTTGTCACGCCTCGATGTGGAGGAAGCAGAGAACAAGTTGCGTTTGGAAACCGCCGTAGAGTCGTTGCGGCGAGAGTTCGACTGCGAACCTGAAGTCGCGTTGGTGGCAGTAGCTCCCGAGGTTCCCGAGAACACCACGATCGCGCAGCGGGCGCGGGATCTCGATCGTGAGCTGCGATTAATGGGGCCAGTGAATCCGTTAGCGCTGGCGGAGTATGAGGCGCTCGTAGAACGGCACGAGTTTCTCCAACAACAACTCGACGACGTCAAGAACAGCCGCCGTGAACTCAACCGAGTGATCCAGGCCGTAAACGCTGAAATCATTGCGGTATTTGATCAAGCTTTCGCCGATGTGGCCCGTCATTTCGAGGAACTTTTTGCGCTGCTGTTTCCTGGCGGATCCGGGCGGCTGCTGCTGTCGGATCCCAGTGATTTGCTGAACACTGGGATCGAAGTGGAAGCCCGTCCCTCGGGGAAAACTCCGCGCCGGCTGTCGTTGTTGTCCGGTGGCGAGCGTGCACTCGCTGCGTTGGCGTTTCTCTTCGCTGTCTTTCGTGCCCGCCCTTCGCCGTTCTACCTTCTCGATGAAGTTGAAGCCGCGCTGGACGATGTCAATTTGCACCGGTTCCTCGATCTTGTACATGAGTTTCGCAGCGAAGCCCAAATGCTGATTGTGTCGCACCAAAAGCGCACGATGGAGTGCGCCGACGTGTTGTACGGAGTCACGATGGCTCCGGGTTCGTCGAGCCGGGTTGTGAGCCAACGTATGAAAGAGATCCAGCTCGAAGGCGCATGAGCGTGACGATGACGAGCTCGTGTGGTCCGCCCGGTGATCGGCGATGGCTGTGCGAGTTGGTCGCGTCAAACGCCGATAGTCGTGGTGCCGCTCGAATAGCGCACTACGTATCCCCGTTCGTTACGGCGCTTCTGATTGTTGTTGGCGCGGTCGTTTTGCGCGTCGTCGCAGGTGTGGTCGTGCGGCGCGTCGTGACCAGGGCGATCAAGTTGCGTCCAGGGATCACGTCATCTCGACGTTTGCAGCGGGCTACCACACTGTCAGATGCGTTCGCGAGTATGACGTCGATTGTCCTAGGGATTGTGACGGTGTTCGCGGTCCTTACGGCATTCGGAGTCAACATCGCGCCGCTGCTCGCCGGCGCCGGCCTTGCTGGCGTAGTACTCGGCTTCGGCGCGCAGAACCTGTTGCGCGACGTCATTGCTGGCACGTTCATGGTATTTGAGGACCAATTTGGGGTTGGCGATAGCGTCGATTTCGGAGTTGCTGTCGGTGTCGTCGAAGGAATCAGCTTGCGAGTGACTCGCCTTCGCGACGCCGATGGGATCGTGTGGCATGTGCCGAACGGATCGGTGCTCCGGGTCGCAAATTTGTCGCAAACCAAGTAGGTCAGCGAGCACCATCTAGCCTGCGCCGCAATGTCATCACTTTCTACGTTTCTCATCGTTCTGGGCGTGCTAGCGATTGCCGCGCTGTCGGTCACGTTCGGATTTCGGCGGTCGATTCGCCTACCCAAACAAGAGCCGGGATCGGGCGCCGATACGCAAGCTCTCCATCGCGAACCTGAGTCCGGTGCAGACGTCACCGAAGCCACGACCCCTGTCGGCGTTGGTGACCCCGCGGCGCTTGACCTGTCTCGCGGCGTGCAGGAGTTTGCACCGGAAACTGTCGAGGTCGTTGAGCCGGACCAGATTGTTCCAGCCCGATTGCGCGATCGGCTTGGCCGGACCCGATCTTCATTCGCTGGCTACCTCCGAGGAATTGCTGGCCGTTCGATCGACGCCGCGACGTGGGACGATTTGGAAGAGGCGCTGCTGCTCGCCGACGTGGGGATCGATACCACCGCTGCGTTACTCGATGCAGTGAAGGCCCGAGTCAAAGAATTCAAAGTCAGCGATCCTGACGAAGTTGTCGCGTTATTACGATCCGAGGTCGAGTCGCTCCTTGAGCGTGCGCCAGATCGCAACTTGCGATGCGAACCCAATGAACTCAACGTTTGGATGTTCGTCGGTGTCAATGGCGTGGGCAAGACCACCAGTATTGGGAAGTTCGCGGCACAGCATGGTGCTGCCGGGCGCTCCGTGATGCTTGCCGCGGCGGACACGTTCCGAGCCGCCGCGGCCGAACAACTGACCCAGTGGGCGCACAAGACCAGCGCCGATATTGTGCGCGGCCAAGAGGGCGCCGACCCCGGTTCGATTGTTTTCGACGCGATGAGTTCGGCCACAAGCAAACGTGTAGATCTGTTAATGATCGATACTGCTGGGCGACTCCATAACAAGAACAACCTGATGGCCGAGCTCGAGAAGCTCAAGCGCATCATCGATCGCACCGACGGAGCACTCAAAGAAGTGCTGTTGGTGCTCGATGCAACGACCGGCCAAAATGGGCTCCAGCAGGCCAAGGTGTTCGCGGAGGTTGTGCAAGTAACCGGAATCGTTTTGACCAAGCTCGATGGAACCGCGAAAGGTGGAATCGTGTTGGCAATCCAGTCCGAATTGGGCCTTCCCGTCAAAGCGGTTGGTGTGGGAGAGACTGCGGGCGATTTGATCGAATTCGACCCAGCTGAGTTCGCGGCGGCATTGTTCGAGGATTAGCTGGCTGGGTGGTACTCATGAGTCGCGCCGCCCTTTGGCGCTGAAAACACGTGCGTACGCGCAGCGAAACTAGATTCACACATCATGTTTGAATCTCTGTCGGATCGCTTCGAAGGAATCTTTAAACGCATTGGCAAAAAGGGCGTACTCAGCGCTCGCGATGTCGATGAAGTCGCTGGGGAGTTGCGTCGCGCTTTGATCAGCGCCGACGTCAATGCCAGGGTTGCTAGGGCGTTCGTCGACCGAGTAAAAGACCGTGCCGTTGGTGCCGAGATTCATAAGGCGCTGAATCCTGCTCAACAAATCATCAAGATTGTCAACGAGGAACTCACCACTATTCTTGGTGGCGAGACTGGCAAGATCACGATGAGCTCGAAGCCGCCGACGATTATCATGTTGGCGGGTCTGCAAGGTTCCGGCAAAACCACCCACGCGGGAAAACTTGCCAAGCATCTCAAAAGTCAGGGCTTGCATCCGTTGTTGGTGGGAGCGGACCTGCAACGTCTTGCCGCAGTTGAACAGCTACGCACCCTGGCACAGCGCGTCGATGTGCCGTTCTTCAGTGAGAGCAGCGATCCCGTAACGGTTGCTCGAAAAGGTATTGAAGAAGCGGCTCGACTTGGGCGCAACATCGTGATTGTCGACACCGCGGGCCGTTTGCAAATTGATGCCGAACTCATGGATGAATTGCGCGAGATTCGTGATGCGATCAAGCCGCACAACACGTTGTTAGTGATCGATGCGATGATCGGCCAGCAAGCCGTTGACGTCGCGGTTGAATTCAACGAGCAAATCGGTCTTGACGGCGTGATTATCACCAAGATTGATGGAGACGCTCGCGGTGGTTCGGCCTTGAGTGTCAAAGAAGTTGTGGGCAAGCCCATTTTGTTCGCTGGCACCGGCGAAAAACTCGACGAGTTCGAAGTATTTCACCCCGACCGGATGGCGAGTCGCATTCTCGGGATGGGTGATGTCCTCACGTTGATCGAAAAGGCGGAGGCCACCTTCGATACTGCGCAGCAAGAACGCGCGGAAGAGATCATGCGCGACGGCACCTTCACACTTGAAGACTTTCTTAGTGCGTTCGCACAAATCAAGAAAATGGGTCCGTTGCAAAACGTGATGGGGATGTTGCCCGGCATGCCCAAAGAAATCAAGAATGCCGATATCGACGACAAAGAGATAGGGCGCGTCGAGGCAATTATTCAATCGATGACGCTTGAAGAGCGCCGCAAACCCGATCTGATCAACGGGTCGCGTCGTGCCCGAATTGCGAAAGGCTCGGGTACCACGACCAACGACGTCAACAATCTGTTGAAGCAGTTCAAGCAGATGCAGCAGATGATGGGCCAAATGGGTGTGATGGGCAAGATGGTCACGCGCAAGGGCAAGAAAAACAAGAAAAAGGGCGGGCGGGTGACTGCCGCGGGCACCACGAGCCCCAAGGGCAAAGGTCAGGGGCGTGCGGGCCTGCCCGCAGGATTTCCAGACCTGGGCGAACTTGGTGACTTGAGCGATCTCAGCAAGCTCGGCGATTTGGGCGACTTTGGGGGCTTGGGCGGACCGCAATTTCCCGGGTCGGGTCCGCGGCGTTGAGTCGGGTCGGGGATTGGGCCGGGCGGTGGCCTAGACTCTCTCGGTCCGCACGGTATCTATCGTTCGTGCGAACTAGCTCGTTTCACCCGTAACTCAACCTGTACCAGGGAGATCCACTGTGGCGGTCAAGATCCGCTTAATGCGCGTCGGCAAGAAGAAGCAGCCGACCTATCGCGTCGTAGTTTCCGATTCGCGCAGCCCGCGTGACGGGCGCTTTATTGAAATCCTCGGCCAATACGAACCGCGTCGCGAGCCTTCGCTCATCAACATCGATGCCGATTCCGCGCTTGCCTGGATTGAAAAAGGCGCACAGCCCACAGAGCAGGCAGGCAAGATCCTTGCTATCGCCGGCGTTTGGGATTCCTACCAAGCCAAACATGGCAAACCGGCTGCGTGTAAGCCCAAGCCGCGGACCTCGGCTCCGAAGCCGAAAGCCGCAACCGAGTGAGCATCGACGGCGAAGCGTTCGACGCAGAAGCCGATGAACTCGACGAAGTTGGTGCGCCAGGCAATCGTGTCGTTGGTGCGCGTGCGCATCGCGTCACGGAGTTTCTTGCAAAAGCACTCGTCGACGAACCCGCCGGTATCGACGTTGATTTGCAAGAGGGTCGCGATGGTGAAGCGGTGCTCACCGTCCGTGCTGCACCTGGCGATGTCGGTCGTTTGATCGGGCGGCGAGGCCGCACAGTTCAGGCACTGCGACAGGTGGCCCGGGCTGCTGGTGCCGCCGACAATGAGCGCGTTACGCTCGAAGTTGTTGACTGATCGCCTCGAAGTAGGCCGCATCGCCAAAGCTCACGGGCTGAAAGGCGATGTTGTGATTGCACCGATATCCAATCGCCCGGAGCGGTTCCAAGTCGGTTCGACGTTGTTCGATGTTCATGATCGCACCTATGTGATCATGGCGAGCCGGTTGCAGTCAGAAAAGTATGTCGTGCGTCTTGATGTCATTGGTACTCGTGAGGTTGCCGAGGCGTTGCGGGGTACGTTGTTGTATGGCGACCCGCTCGGCGAGTTGCCCGACGGCGAAATGTGGTTGCACGAACTCGTCGGTAGCACGTGTCGGCTGGCTGATGGCACCGAGTGCGGCGTCATCGAGACTGTGCTTGAAAACCCCGCCCACGATATTTTGTCGCTATCGGGCGGTGCGTTGGTGCCGATGGTGTTTGTGGTGCGCCACGACAGAGCGGCGCGAATTGTGACGATAGACCCACCCGCCGGACTCTTTGAACTGTTCGAATAATCCAATGAGAATCGATGTTTTCACGCTCTTTCCGCAGTATCTGCGGGGCGCGTTTGAAACTACCGTTCTCAGCCGTGCGATCGAGTCGGAGGTGCTCGACGTGCGGATGCACGATCCCCGGGATTACACCCACGATCGGCACCGCAGCGTCGACGATGCGCCGTTCGGTGGAGGTGCGGGGATGGTGATGCTGCCGGCACCGCTCTTCGAAGCCGTTGAAACGGTACAGCCTCCGCGCCCGTTGTTGTTGCTGAGTCCGAGTGGTCGTCGCTTTGATCAGCGGTATGCCGAAGAGTTGGCGCAGCTGGAAGGATTCTCGTTGCTGTGCGGACGATATGAGGGTGTCGATCAACGCGTAGCCGACCATCTTTGTGACGACGAGGTATCGATCGGTGATTTCGTGTTGGCAGGCGGGGAGCCTGGCGCGTTGGTGATAATCGAGGCCGTTGCTCGGCTGGTTCCTGGTGTGCTCGGTAACGATGCATCGGCTGCCGATGAGAGCTTCAGCCACGGACTACTGGAATATCCGCAGTACACCCGCCCGGCGCAGTTCCGAGGTTGGACGATCCCTGAGGTGCTACGCAGCGGCGACCACGCTCGCGTAGCCCGCTGGAGGCGGGCCGAAGCACTCCGGCGCACGATTGCTCGCCGGCCCGACTTACTCGCTGGTGGCCTAAGCGAGTCTGATGAGGCGCTGCTGCGCGAGTTCCCGTCAGCGACACCAGACCGGTAACATACCCACCTGTTGCACGTTGCCCCACTCGGTTGGGATCCTCGCGACCGCGACTCAACGAAGCCACTACAGGAGCCCTGCGCCATGAACCGCACTGATCTAGTCGATCGCGACAGCCTGCGAGACGACGTTCCCGAATTCGCGCCCGGCGACACGCTGAAGGTGCACGTCCGGGTTGTTGAAGGTAACCGTGAGCGGGTACAGCTGTTCCAAGGCCACGTAATTCGTCGCCAGGGTGGCGGGCTGCGTGAGACATTCACTGTTCGCAAGGTCAGTTTCGGCGTGGGCGTTGAGCGCACATTCCCGCTGCACTCGCCAACGATTTCCAAGATCGAAGTCGTCACCCTCGGTGACGTTCGGCGCGCCAAGCTCTACTATCAGCGCGACCGTATTGGTAAGAAAGCCAAGATCAAAGAGAAGCGCTTCTAGCCCAAATTGCGATCAGTATGTCGTCGAGTGCGCCCTTTCGAGGGCGCACTTTTTCGTTGTGGGCCGGAATTGTCAGAAGTCTGCGCGAACCACCGAAGAAAGTAGCAACGTCGGCTTCTAGGATGGGACTATGAGCACAGAAGATCTGGAACGATACGAAACCGAGATCGAGCTCCAGCTCTACAAAGAGTACAAAGACGTCGCGCCTCTATTTCGTTACGTTGTCGAAACCGAGCGCCGTTTCTATCTCGCCAACGAAGTGGCTACGGAGGTGCGGACCGAAAACGGTCGGACATTCTTCGAGCTGACACTCAGCGACGCTTGGGTGTGGGATATGTATCGCCCGGCGCGTTTCGTCCAAAGCGTTCGCGTGTTGAGTTTTAAAGACGTCAACATCGAGGAGCTTCCCGTTAAGGAAGCGTGAATGTCGTGGTGGATCGCCGTGAAGTGGGCGCTCTCGGAGAACAAGCCGCGGCAGCTTGGTATGTCGCGGCGGGCTATGCCATCGTGGCGCGCAACTGGCGGGTCCGTGGCGGCGAAATTGACATCGTCGCGCGGCGCGGTCGCGTGCTCGTGATTTGCGAGGTGAAGACGCGGTCGTCGAGCGCCTTTGGCCTGCCGGTGGAAGCCATCACTCGTGCCAAACAGCTGCGATTGCGCAAACTCGCCGGGCTGTTCTTGGAGGCGCAACCGCAGCCAGGCTGCGGAGTGCGTTTCGATGTCGCATCCGTCATGCCAGGCGCTGCGGGGCCCAAGGTCGAGATCATCGAAGCCGCGTTCTAAACGCGCCATCGCCGGGGCTTGGGTGGTCCCACGATCTGGTGGTTTGCGGGGTTTGTGTGGGACCGCGGTGGGTGGACGGTTAGCGCTGAGTGCGGGCGTTTTTGCGACGTTTTTCGGCCTGCGTCCAGCAGCCCACGTGCCAATGCCGTCGTAAATCCGCAGCGTCGGTGGGCACCACGACTTTGTGCCCGAGGCCGACTTGAATTTCGTGGTCGCATCCGGGGCAGCGGTAGGCCTTCACGGCCTCATACGGCTGCACGTGGCGCACTTCAACTGGCTCGTCGTCGCGGAGATACATAGTTGCAGGCGCTACGCGAAGAGCGCCCAGGCCACGAGACCAGCAGCAACAAAAATGGCGGCCAGCAAAAACACGTAGTCGGAACGACGGCGGACTGCTTTGCGATACGGGTTGTAGCCCATGTGTCCTACGGTACGCCGCCTGCCCACAATGGCACTGATGGAGTGACTCCCGACGACGATTCGGATCCTGCGATGTTGGACGCAGGCGCGGCCCGTTCCCCGAACGAATCGGCGCAGGAGCTCCCCGAAACCCGTTTTCGACACTCGGCCTCTGCAAAGCACCGCTAACGCGGCCAGAATTTGCCGTGTTTGCGTTCGACGCGGCCGCAGCGTTCGAGTTCTCGCAACGCGGCGGCGACGCCTGCGGGCTCAAGGCCGGTCGCGCTAATGAGTTGGTCGACGTTGGCCGCATCACCCGCCAATCCATCGAGTATCCGCTGCGCGTTTGGTGATAGCGGTACTCGGTGTTGGATCGCCCACGGCGTGCTGACTGCCGCCGCGGTATCGATGGCCAAGAACAAGTCTCGGGGCTCCAACAGCATCGTTGCACCATCGCGTAACAGCGCGTTGGTGCCTGCAGCTGCCGGGTTGCGGCGAGATCCGGGCATCGCCAACACCGCGCGGTTGAGGTCGAGTGCGCGCTTGGCGGTGCTCAATGCACCACCGCTGTGCGTTGCTTCGACTACAACGCATGTTCCCGCCAGCGTTGCGATAATACGATTTCGTACCGGGAACCGCCACTGTTCAGGGCCAGTTCCAAACGCGTATTCGCCGATGACGAGCCCGTTGTCGCGCACACGAGCGAACAGCTCGACGTGGCGACGTGGATAGGTGACGTCGACGCCAGTCGCCACGACGCCGACAGTCACGCCTTCGCTATCAATGGCTCCGCGATGCGCGGCAGCATCGATTCCGATCGCAAGACCACTCACGACAGTCACGCCATTTTTCGCGCACAACGTCGCGAGTTCGTAGGCATCTGCTAGCCCGTGCGGCGATGCTGCGCGCGTACCAACGATGCTGACCGCATGGGTATGAAGGGCTTCGAATCGATTGCCCTCGGCGAAGAGCAACGCGGGTGGGTCGTCGAGGCCCGCGGTGTCGGGCCAATCAGCGTCGTCCGGTAGCAATACTCGGGTTCCTCTGCGCAGCATCGTGGCCGCGATGATTTCCGGTTCTGCCCTTCGTGGCCACGCACGAGGATCTTTGAATATCTCCCATCTTTTGTAGTCGGTCTCGCCCTCACGCACAGCCTTCAGCGCATTGGTTGCGCTGCCCCAGATGCGCCAAAGCTGATTGAGGCGTTGTGCGGTGGCGCCGGGCAGCGCACAGAGCGAAGCCGCGGCAATCTCGTTGTCTGAACAACCCATTAGATGATTTCCTCGCGCATGTTGGATGCAGCATCAATGTGTTCGGCCGCGATCGTGGGATGAAGTTCGAGATCTGCCAAGGTGCGCGCTACCCGCCAAATTCGAGCGACGCCGCGCCCAGTCAGGCTGCGGATCTCGGAGATATCGCGCAGCACCTTGCTCGCGCCATGATCGAGTGGAGCGAAGCGATCGAGCCAACGCTGCGGTATCTCGGAATTTCGTCGAAACGGTGTCGCTTGAAACCGCTCGCGCTGCAACGCGATGGCCGCGAGGACGACCGCTTTGGTTTCATTCGATGTAGCGCCGCGCTGGTCATTCGCGCCAGGACCTTCGACCAAAATACGTAGATCGAAGCGATCGAGTAATGGGCCGGACAGCCGACGGCGGTACCTCGCCCGCATCACTTCGTTGCATCGACATGAGTTGCCACCCAAGCCACATGGGCACGGGTTGCAACAGGCGATGAGCGTGAAGTCGGCTGGTAGCTGAGCAGAAATTCCGGCACGGCTGATGTGGATAGTGCGGTCTTCGAGGGGTTGTCGCAAGGCGTCCAGAACACAGGGGCTGAATTCTCCAAGCTCGTCGAGAAACAGTGTGCCCCGGTGCGCGAGGGTGACTTCGCCGAGCCGGACTCGCCCTCCTGTGCCACCGCCGATCAGCGCCGCGGCCGAAGCACTGTGGTGCGGCGTCTGGAATGGGGGAGTAGCGACAAGGCGGCCGTGAGTAGGAATGCCAGCAGCCGAGGAAATCCTCGTGACTTCGAGCGCGTGTGTTTGATCGAGATCATCGACAATCGTTGGGAATCGCTTGGCCAACATGGTCTTGCCGGCGCCGGGCGGACCAACGAACAAGAGGTGGTGGCCGCCTGCCGCCGCCGCGGCGAGCGCGAGCCTTGCGTTGGTGAGGCCGCGCACTTCGCCAAGATCGAGGGCGTCATTGAGGCAAGGCTCGATGACCTGTGGCGCGGTTTCGGGAATATTGGCCCACAACCATTCACCTTTGAGACATGCAACGAGTTCGGCGAGGGTCGCAACGGGCAGTATCTCGATGCCCTCAACCAGCGCTGCTTCGCGAGCCGACGGCACCGGCACGATCACCCGCTCGACGCCTTGGCGGGCCAGCGTGTCGACGATCACAAGGGTGCCCGGTACATGACGCATTGTGCCGTCGAGCCCAAGTTCGCCGATCACGGCAGTGCGATTGAGCACCCCTTCAGGGATTTGTTCCGATGCCGCCAGGATCCCGCATGCGATGGCGGCTTCGAGACCGGTTCCGGCTTTGCGCAGCACTGCAGGCGCCAGGTTGATCGTGATGCGTCGCATGGGCCATTCGAGCGAGCTACTCAGGATCGCGGCCCGGACGCGCTCTCGTGATTCGCGGCCCGCGGCATCGGGGAGGCCAACGAGATCGTAGGCCGGGAGCCCTGCTGCGACATGAACTTCGACGATTACGGGGTAGCCGTCGATGCCCAGGACCGCGGCGGATGGAATAGCAGCAAGCATGACGAAACTCCCGAAATAGGTAACGAATTCGGGAGGCTTCTTGACCACGGCCTCGATCGGGATCCCGCAATCGCGGAGTCGGGTGTGACACTAACGAGAGGGTGAGACAGTGAGCATTGGAGCGCGGTTTACGTCGAAGCTTGTGCTTTGGCGTATGCGATATTCCCTTTGAGGTACGCCGTTGTATCGGGGAACTTGTGGCCGACAACGTCGCCGAACCATGCGGGTACGTACACCTCGAATTGGTCGGTGCCGAGGAGCGACAGGACGGGCTCCACCATTTCGCTCACCGCAAGCATTTCGACGGGTGAGGTGAAGTCGTCGTTGCCAGGCAGCGTGAAGAGCTCGGTATCGACAACACCTGGGTTCACGATGTGGACTCCGACATTGATGTCTGCAACCGCAAGATCGACCAACATCGACTCTGAGTACGCGGTGATCGCGGCCTTCGTCGCTGCATACGCCGACTCTGCGGGCGGTGATAAACGGGCAGCTACCGACGAGATGTTGATGATCTCGCCCGATGATTCGATCAACGATGGCAACAGCGCAATTGTCAACGCTATGGGCGATAGGTAGTTAATGCGGTTGACGTATTCAACTTCGTCGTACGTGACCGACATTGCGGTGCGCCGTTTCGGGATGCCTGCGTTGTTGATGAGCACATCGATGCCGCCAAATTCGGTGAGTACCGACTGTGCGAAGTTGTTGATACCTTCGATCTCGGATAGGTCGATTGTCCACGCTCGAGAGCCTGGTGATGTGGCGTGTAGTTCAACAAGCAGAGCATCGAGACGTTCGCTTCGGCGCCCGCACACGCCAACTGTCGCGCCGCGTGCGGCGCACGCCCGCGCAAGCTCCGCTCCGATACCGGATGTCGCACCTGTGACGAGGATGCGTTTGTCGCTGAAGTCGTAGGTCATGGAATGCAGCTTCGTCCAAGACAGGATGCATTGGCAACAACTATCGTCGCCATGATGGAAGCCTCAACAATTACTCCCGAATCGATTCGACTCGACGGCAAGGTTGCGGTCGTCACCGGTGCCGCGCAAGGCATTGGTGCGGCCTGCGCGTTGGCATTGGCCCGTTTCGGATGCGACCTCGCAATCTGTGATCGCAACGAACCGTTGCTGCGTGACGTTGCCGACGAGATTCGTGCGCTCGGCGGTCGGTGTGTGATGGACGTACTCGATGTTCGCGACGGCGACGCCGTGAGGTCGCATCTGGCTCGGGTCGGCTTGGAGTTTGGCCAAGTTGATGTGCTTGTGAATAACGCTGGCGGCGGGTTCATGGCCGACTTCCTCGACGTCAACGATAAGGGTCAAGACTCGTTGATTCGAGAGAATTTCACGTCGGTCACGAATTTCATTCGAGGATGCGATGCGCTGTTTCCGTCAACTGGTGCCAGCATCGTGACGATGACATCCATCGAAGCGCATCGCGCAGCACCCGGCTTTGCCGTCTACGCCGCAATGAAGACCGCGCTCATGAGTTTGTCGAAGTCGTTGGCACTCGAACTCGGAAGTCGCCACATTCGTACGAACTGCATCGCGATGGACGTAATCCCAACACCAGGAATCGGCGTAGACATGGGCGATCACTCGCCGTTGCCCATGCGGGCCGATACCGACGACGTTGTGGGTGCACTCGTGTATCTCGCCAGCGATTGGTCGCGCTTCGTGACTGGCACGACCATTCACGTCGACGGTGGCAACCTCGCGGCCTCGGGGTGGATGCGGCAGCCGAACGGCTCGTTCAGCACCAGTGTTCGCAACAATGGCGATCCAATGGATCAGCAATGAAATTCGGCATTGCGCTGGGCCGCCTCAATCCCGCGTTCTTCGAATCGGTGACAGTGGCAGCAGACGAACTTGGGTATGAAAGCGTGTGGTTGCCTGAACACTTGGTGTTCACCACGGCGATGAGTAACTCACCGTATCCGGGTGCGACGCACCCGCCGGTGCCCCCAGAAACTCCAATATTTGATGCGTTGTCGTATCTGAGCTATCTCGCGGCAAAGACGCAACGCATACGGCTCGCCACACATGTCTTCAACATCGGACTCCGACATCCATTCACGACGGCGCGCGCGGTTCAGACGCTTGACATCGTGAGCAATGGTCGGGTGGAGTTTGGGGTAGGCGCGAGTTGGCTGCACCAAGAGTGGGACGCAGCGCAACTCGATTTCGCGAGTAGGGGAGCGCGTGTGGATGAATGCATCGAGATTTGCCGCCAGCTTTGGTCTCAGCCTGTGACGACATACCAAGGATCGCACTTCGTGTTCGAAGGGGTTGTGTTTGAACCGAAGCCGGTGCAACGACCTGGGCCCCCAATATTGATTGGTGGAGAGTCGGTTGCGGCGCTGCGGCGCGCGGCGCGATTAGGCGACGGGTGGGTAGGTATGGGCCACACCGTTGAATCGGCGATTGTGCAGGTCGACAAGCTCAAGGCACTGCTCGAAGACAACGGTCGCGATATCGACGGTTTTCAATTTGTGTGTGGTGGGCCCGTGGAGCATCGTGATGACGTGCTCCGATGGGAACGCGCCGGCATTACAAGATTGATTGTGGCGCCGTGGACGCGTAGCCCTGATGCTGTCGATGGGTTACGGCGATTCGCCGACGTTGTGCTGTAAACGTTGTGGTGTGCTCGCGAAGTCTTCGATTGAGCCGACGTTGCGTAGCGACCCGACCGCGGTTTCAGGCTGCATTGTGTAGCAAACACCGGACATGATTTGCAGTAGTTGACCGGCCTCGGGAACGGCGTCGAGATCCATGCCTCGACCCATGCCAATATCACAAGCTCGCCGCAACACGATTGCGACTTCGGCTTCATCGGCCGGCAGCGTCGCGTCGGCCCACCGCATGAAGCCGCCGCGCCACGGGGCTACGTCGAACGGCGCTGGGATATTGACCGGCCCGCGCCCGGCTTGTATCTGCCAGTCGTGAGCGAGTTTGCCGTCAACCCATAGTCGATTGCGGCCAGGCCCGGCTGCACTTGTCGCAAGCGTGGCTCCGACTTCGCAGTCGTATTGGCGAGGCGTGTGCGATCCTTCGCGTTCGGACCGCGCGATATGGGTGATCGCATGCGCGGCCGCGTCGAATTGATGCGTGCAATTCTGGGCGGCGTCGGTGAAACGAGCCGCCGCCGTAAAGCGTTCTGAGAGCGGCATTCCGATGAGTGCTTGCAACGCCACTTCGGCATGAGGACACGTCGCCCACGGGAATCGTCGGGATTCGACTGCAGTACCCGTAACAGTGGTGTGGTCGTGCGAGATCGTCACAATGAAGTGATGAAAATCGTCCTGCAACTCGCACCGTGCGGCGAGACCTTCGACCACTGCAATTGTGATGCGACGTCGATAGACATCGGCATTGGTGTCCAGGGGCGGAGTGAATTGCACGCGAAAATAATCGGCTGTTGTTAATCGAACAATAACTCTGGGGGAAAAGATCCTTGAAACCAAGCGGTTTTCTCGATCCGTTGCGTGATTTTCCAGGCCCCGTTTATGCGTACGAGATCATCGTGGTAGCTGCCGCCGATGAAAAACCAGTGGAGTCCGCCCTCTCGAAGTTTTGCGCCCATCGGATTCGTCATTTGGGTGCGTGCGGTCGCGAGGTCGCCGTTGAGCACGATGTCGAAGTTGTTGAGCAGATGTTGTGATACTGCAAATGCTGATAGCGATTGTTTCAGCCAAGGCACGACTTCGTCGAGGGAACCCTTGACCCCGCCAGGATTCGCGGTGTAGTCGAGGTGCGCGTCCGCGGTGAATACGGTGCGAAACAGATCCCAATCTTGGGTGTCGACCGCCCACGCGTAGCGGGTAAGGAGGTCTTGGATTGCAAGTCGATCAGCAACGTCTTGGTGCGAGTAACCCATTAGGCCAATGCCTTGGCCTCGGGAGCCCCCGGCTTGCAGTTAATTGCAAGGGTGAATTTCGTGGTTACGACCGGGTCGGAGCTGCCAGAGATACACCAAGTTGTTTCGGTGACATAAAATTCGAGCTTTCCTCCATCGCTTTTCGGCTTTTCGTAGACCTCGGAAACGATGCCAGTGCCGACGAGTGTGTCGCCAACGTGTGGATACCGGTCGGTGTGGTAGATGAATTCCTGTTCGCCGTGCAGAATCGCTCGGCCCTTGCCTCGCAGATTTTCGATCGGCAACCCTGCGGCGCCGCCTTGGCCCATGGAGCCCCAATAGCTCATCACGAACGGGAACGTCGGAGGAACGGGAGCGTCATCGGTTTCGTACATGCCCGAATCGTCCAGGATCGCTTGTCCGAATACGCGAACTGGGCCGCGTTCGATATGCACAGTCTGGCTGCCGAGAGCCGTACCAATGAGTTCTGTCAACGCCATGGCGGCCAGCGTAATGAACCACCGTGACATCGCGCCACACTGCGCGTACGCGGTCGCCCGGAGTCGCCGGGCTGCGACCGCGGTTGGCGACTCTGCGGCTCAGGAGGGGAGCACAACCGTTTCGCCGACGAATATCAGATTTGGATTACCCGACCGGAGCTGATTGCGGTTGAGTCTGATGAGTCCACCCCAATACCGAGCGATCGCAGGGTTGCTCGTCGACTCGCCTCTACGATGGAGTTCGTCGCGCGCGATCGACCACAGGCTTTCACCCGCCATCACGAGGTGGGTCGCGCCAAGGTTGGTCTGCGCACCAGGCGCGTGTGGAGTGGCGGGACGGGTGGGATCGGCGGCTGGCTGCTGTAGGGATTGCGGTTTCGATTCCGAAGGAGTTGCTGGATCCTTTGCGGCAGACGTGCGCGGGGTCGATGGTGTGGAACGTTGAGAGCCTCGTATGCGCGGTGGCACCTTTGCAGTCTCCGAAGCTGTGCCGCGCACGTATGGAGCCGCGGAAGTTGTCGTCAACTGTGCAGTTTGTGCGTGGGCGGGTGGGGAAATCATTGGGATAATTGCGACCGCCGTCAGCGACGCAACTGCAACTCGGTCGAAGAAGGTGCGTACGAGCGGAAGCGTTGCGCGATCGAGGGCGGTGCAGCCTCGGAGTGCGGGGACGGCGCGTCGGAGGGTTGACAAGGTCGTGCTGAGCACGAGCCATACCCAAACGATCGCCGACAGACACCACAGTGCTGCGACAGCTTGTGCGGCCTGGCCGCCTCTGGGGTGTTGCACTGCGGTGTCGAACATTCGAGCCAGCGCTACGCCGAGGGCAACGAGGGCGGTGAAGAATGTTGCAGCGGGAATCCAGCGATGTCGTCGTGTCATGGTCATATCATGCCTGAACACTTGAAATCATGTCAAGTTGTGTCATAGTGGGTAAATGTTTGAAGACGAGGAAGCCATCGACCCTCGGCTGATCGATCCCGATGAGCCGATTGAAGATCTTGTCGCCCGAGTTCGCGAACGAGTCCTGGCCGTGGACGCTGATCCAAAGCCCGGCCTACGCGAACGTTGCGAGATCTGGTGGGAGACTCGCCGCTCCCGGCCCTCTCGGCGCCGGTCTCTTCGTGGCCACCGTATTGGCTCACCGCGAGCCGTCAACGCTGCTCTGCTGGTCGTGGCAGTCGGCGTCGTCGGCCTCGGTGTTGCGTTGCGATTCGAGCGCGGCGACTCGAAGCAAGAAGCGCACGCGGCGATGCCTCGAGTCGGCCAAATGGCAACCAGCAGCACGGCGACAAGTGTTCCAACTACTTCTACCGTGCTTGGGGCATCTGAGTTTGACGTGCCTGCCGGTTGGCGAAAATTGTGTCGGCAGGCGGCTGCATTGCATCGCGATGCGACTTCGCAATGGTCGTGCAAGGTGACGCCAGACATCGTCGTGGAAATGCTGCAGTTCCCGAGCGCAACGATCGCAGAATCAGCGTTTGGTGCGCATGCCAAACCTTTCGCGGTGGTGGAGTCACCGTGCGGTGAAGTGGGCAAACCGGTCTCGACCTGGGCGCGTCCTTCTGGCCCGGATGCGGCAGTTGGGGTATTTGCGTGTGGGACAACGGAGCGCGGCTCCGAGTTGCTCTGGACTGTCAACGCCTCAGGCGTGTTGATACGCGCGGTGCGCGCTGACGGTGATGTGCGGCGACTGTTCGATTGGTGGGATGGCCTCGACGAATCCGCAGCGCCGCTCTGAGATCCCGCTGATATCGGAGCACCTGTGTTAGTTTCCGCGCACTTCAATAGGCTTGGAAAAGAGACAAATATGGTGTTATTTTCGAAAGACGGATTCACTGGCGAACTACGGATCGCCCACGTGATCTTTGCGGTGATGTGGATGGGTCTGCTGTGGTTTTTTAACTTCGTGCAGACCCCGGGGTATGCCGAAATGGACCCCGCCGCTCGAAACAATGCGTTCGACAAAGTCACGTGGCGAGCGTTGTGGTGGTTTCGGTGGGCCGCGATGGCCACATTTGCCAGTGGGCTGCTGATTCTGGCCGTCAACATGGGCGATGACGGATACGGCAGTGCATTTTGGAAATCGCCGAGCGGCGGCGTGCTCGCCACAGCCATCGTTTTTTCCACCATCATGGCTGCGAATGTTTGGATGGTCATTTGGCCAAACCAACAAATTGTGATTGCGAACGCCCGCGCGGTTGCCGCCGGTGGAGAAGCCAATCCTGAAGCACCCAAAGCTGCGCGTCGTGGCGCGATGGCGTCGCGTCAGAACACGATTTTCTCGTTCACAGTGTTCCTGGGCATGGTCGGAGCGCAACACTTTTTCCCACTGTTTGAGCAAGCGGAAGGTGGAGTGCGGACGCTGTTTTACATTTTGATGATTGCTGTTGCCGTCGTAATGGAGCTGAACGCGCTTGGCAAGTTCGGGACTGAGGTCGGCAAGCCCAACACGAAGATCTACGACACGCACCAAGCCGCGCTGTACACCGGTCTTGGGCTCATGGTGTTCGTATGGTTGTTCTACGAAATTTTCCTGGGCAAAGCCTGATCCCGATACATCGATCGAACTTCAGTGATGCCCCGCTTTGGCGGGGCATCACTGCGTTTCGGGTCACCGCGTTCTCCGCAGCGCTTCGTTAGACGTTGAGGAGATCGGCGATCGCCGCGCGATGCATGGCCGCGGTGCCGAAGAGTTGTTCGTTGCTTTTGGCTCGCTTCACGTAGAGATGCATGTCGTGTTCCCACGTGTAGCCGATCCCGCCGTGGAGTTGGATACCTTCTTTGGCCAAAGCCCGTTGCGCGTCGCCCGCGGCCGCCTTCGCGGCGGCAACCGCAATGTGGCGCCGGTCGTCGTGTTCAGCCACGCACAGCGCAGCGTAGTAGCCGATGCTGCGCGCTCGCTCCAGCGCAATGACAAGATCTGCAAACTTGTGCTTGACGGCCTGAAACGAACCGATCGGCACACCAAATTGTTCGCGTTGCTTCACGTACTCCAACGTGATTTCGTAGATCGAATTGCACACGCCGACGGTCTCTAACGCGACGCCCAGCGTTGCGTGCTGCAGCGCATCGGCGATCGCGTGCGGAGCATTGTTGGAAAGGACTTGGTCGTCGGCGATGATGACACCGTCGAGGACAACGTCGCAGTGCGAGCGAGTGAAGTCGATGGCGTGCATCTGGGTGACCGTGACCGCGGCCGTGTCGACGATGACGATCCTCGGCGCCCCGTCGATTGCGACCGTGCACGCGATTGCGTCGGTTTCGTTGGCGGCGAATGCGAAGCGTTTCCTGCCGGACAAGACCCAGCCGGCACCGGCCGCGACTGCAGTTGCTTGGGTATGACTCGGGTCGAAGCTCCCCGTCGCCTCGGCGATGGCCGCGGAGCCGCGACACTCGCCGCGTGCGACCGCGCCGAGCCAACGGGCTTGTTGCTGTTCGTCGCCGCACGCGATCACCAGTGGGATGAACTGCGTAACGGTGGCGAGCAATGGCGTCGCCGCAAGCGTTCGTCCCAGTTCTTCGCTCAATACCGCAGCTTCGATCGCTCCGAGGCCGATCCCCCCAAACCGGTCGGGCACGGTGAGCGCGGGCCAGCCAAGATCCACGAATGTGGCCCACAACGCAGCGGTGGACGCACCGGTTTCGGTGATTGCTCGAGCCAGCGAGGGTGGACATTCCTTCGCGAGCACGGCGTTGATGGACGCGCGCAATTCGAGTTGGTCGTCGGTAAGTTCGAGGTCCATTGCGCACCAAACTAATGAGAAGCTGACGGCTCCGTCACTTTTTGGCGCAGGGCTACGCGGTCGAGTTTGTCCATGGGCGTGAGTGGCAACGAGTCGATGAGCTCCAGCGCTTCGGGCGCTTTGTAGCGGGCGACGCGATCAACCAAGAAGCTGCGCAGCGCATCAAGCGTAGGGGGCTCGACGTTGTCGCGCACCACGACGCAGGCAACGCCAATTTCGCCCATTACGGCATCGGCGCGCGGCACGATGGCGACCGCTGCCACGCAGGGATGCTCCGAAAGAACACTTTCGACCTCAACTGGATATACGTTGTAGCCGCCTCGGACGTACATCTCTTTTGTGCGGCCGACGAGCCGTACACGGCCTTGGTCGTCGATGTAGCCGAGATCGCCAGTTCGTACAAAGCCGTCCGGTGTGAATGCTGCTCGGGTGGCGTCGGGGTCATTCCAATAGCCCTGCATGCATGCGTCGGATCGTAAGCACACTTCGCCGATGTCTCCGGTCGCAAGGTCAGCGGTACGAGCCGGGTCGGCACAGTCGCGAATCGCTAGCGCCACCGCGGGGTGTGGTCGCCCGACTGAGACGATCGCGTCGATCTCGGGATCGTCGAATGCCGTACCGAGCCCGATGCCAGCTTCGGTGCAGGAGTAGCGAGTTTGGAGTTTCGCTTGGAAACGACGGCGACACTCGTCAGCCAACCCAGCGGTGATGGGTCCGCCTCCGGTCACGATGTACTCCACAGACGAAAGGTCGTAGTCGTCGAAGTTTGGATCATGCAGCATCAACGCAAATTGCGTTGGAACTCCCGCCACCGTGGTCATGCGTTGTGAGCTCAGGAGATGCAATGCATCGTCGGCACGCCACCGCTCAACAATGAAACTGGTTCCACCTCGGCGCAGGTTGCCTGCGAGTTTCGTCATGAAGCCGAGGTGCGCGAACGATGTGCCAGTGAAGCTCCGGCCGCCTGTGCCCCAGGCATCGCCAACATCGGTTTCGGTAATGAACTGCAGTTGGCGGTTGGTGTAGCGCGCGCCTTTGGGCTGGCCGGTGGTGCCTGATGTGAAGATTATTGCCGTGTCGGCGTTGGCATCGGGAGCGAGATGCGGTATGTCGGAGCCAGCGCTGCGAAACGCCGACAGCAGCGAGTCGCATGCTTCTGCGCGTTCAGTAGTTTCGTAGTTGAAACCACGGGCTTCGTATCCCGGTTGACACAATACGATTTTCGGGTCGAGCTTGGCGAGTACGGCATCGCGTTCTTCGGGCGCGAGGCGATCATTGACACCAGCAGTCACGGCCCCGAGCTTTGCAGCCGCGAGGTAAGCCACGACGTACTCGAGCCCCGGCGCCGTGACGAGGCCAATTCGGTCGCCGATGCCGATCCCTCGATGGGCCAGACCGGCCGCAACTTCATCAGAGATCCGATCGAGGTCGAGATACGACAAGCGCAGTGCTGTGGCCCAGTCGCCGTCCGGGAGCCGCGCCACGTAGGCCTTTCGCTCACCAAATCGCCGTGCGGCTTCCGCGACTGTTGGTCCGAGCATCGCAACAGGGTATTCGCAACCCAGGAAACGGGTGAGTAACCCCTCATCTGCTGCAGCAATTGACCGACGAGAACAGGTAGATCAAACGGTCGCAAATTCGGCGCGGTGGAGTAGCGCAGTTGCAGTGAGAGGGCTCGTGCGGGCTCTCTCACTGCTGCAATACCGATGACTTGCCAGGCGGTCGCTCGGCGTCACCTGTTAGGCGATTAGCACCCACGAAGCCCCGCCTTTGCAAAACCAGAGGCGCTTCGATTTGTCGACGAACAGGTCGCCTGCGTTTCCCGAAGCTGGGTGCGATGCAGTGGCTGCGGGCACCAGCCATAAGTGTGCAATCTGACTTCGTATTTTGATGCCTCGGGCCTGGGTTAAGCCGTTGGCCAAGAGCGCCGACGCGCTGCCCTTGGTGGAGGCCACGATCGCGTAACTGTTGCTCACTGCATTGTTGAGCGACGCGTAGATGCCGTGACCCAAACCTTCGTGCGTGAAGGTGGCGTTGGTGTCGGGATTCAAAGTGCTCTCAGAAACCGACTCTATTGCAACCCCGGCCTGCTGGCCGTTCGAGCGAGCTCGAAGTCCGACGCCAGGTCCGTATGCGAGGGCATGAACGCCAATTCCTGCGTTGGTATAGCCATACACCGCGGCGGCGATTGGATCGCCACCTGAACCACTATGAAATGCCTGAATTGTGCTCGCGGTAGCGCTGGCTGAAAAGGCCTCGATCGCGATGCCAGTACCCAAGTTGTCGACGTACAGCGTTTTGGCACTCGTTGATGAGAGGCTGGTCTGCGATACGCCGGCGTTGTTACTGCTGCCGAACTGCATTGCTCCAACGGTCGCGTGCGCGGTGTCGGCCGCGATGACTTTTGCTACGCCCGCCGTCGCCAAGATCGCGCCGAGCCCGAGAAAGCGGCGTCGCGTACTTTCTGGCCGGGTCTGTGACGTGACATCGCCAGAATTCGCAGTTGCTGCTGGGTCCATGTTGGTTCCTGTTCTGCTGGAGTGGTTGCCCGCTCTCATAACGCACGACTGTGGTGATTCTTGCAGTGTCATGCGCCACAGTCGAGGTTGAGTGGGCGCCGAGCGAACGATGGAAAGGTTTGGCCAGTATCACTGCTGCCAGTGGACACTCACGGTGGGTGGCCAGTACTGTCCACTGCGGAGTAGGGCGGGCCTTGCCTGCGGACCGGGAGCTACACATGAAATTCGCCGCCAAATTCGGCGCGAGATGCGTTGTGACGTTGATGGTTGGCGGCGTCGTGATCGGTGTCCCACTCAGTGACGCACTCGACCCAGTATCCGCGGCGTCCACGCGCAGCGCGGGCGCTAAGCCACTCGGTACCACCACGTACCCCGTTCCCGTTGGCGCGATCTTTGTGTCGTCCGCCGGCAACGACTCCGCTTCCGGTAGCCAGACCGCGCCGTTGAAAACCATTGGTCGCGCTATCACGGCGGCACCTCATGGCGGAACTGTTGTGATTCGCGGGGGTGTGTATCGCGAGTCGCTCACGATTTCGAACGAGCGGCTAACGCTGCAGCCGTATCCCAACGAAGCGGTGATTATCCGCGGCAGCAGAACGTTGTCAAGCTTCATTGCGGTAGGTGGCGATTGGCGCCGCGATGGATGGAACTATCAATTCCCGCGCCAAGCACCTGAGACCGTTGCCGCCAATTATCCGATGGCGAATGCGCCCGACATGGTGTTCTACGACGGGCAGCCGCTTCGCCAGGTTTCCAAGCTTTCGCAAGTGTCGGGCAAGGCCTTTTTCGTTGACTACACAACTTCACAACTGTTTATCGGGATTGATCCCGTTGGTCACGTACTCGAAGGGTCCTACCTACAAACGGCTTTGATGTTGAATAACGCTGACAACAGCATTGTTCGCGGCCTGCAGTTTGAACGGTTCGCGACTCCGGTCAATACCCACGGAGCGGTTGTTGATCTGTCCGACGATGTGACGTTTGAACACAATATCTTTGTAGACAACGCCTCTTCGGGCCTGTCATTGCGCGGAAACCGCACCGTTGTGGCGGGCAACACGTTTGGGTTTAACGGGCAATTGGGATTGCACGCGTTCCAGACCGACGGTGCTGTGATTGAGGACAACAAGATCAATAACAACAACACCGAACGTTTTGATCAGTTCCAAGAGGCGGGTGGTGCAAAGCTTGTGCAGTCGGTCAACGTCCAGTTCGCCGGAAACTACGTGTTGAACAATATTGGCAATGGCATCTGGTTCGATATCGACTCTGATCACGCGGTCATTGTTCGAAACGAAGCGTTTTCGAACAACCGCAACGGAATCCAGTTCGAAATTTCCGACGGCGCGATCATTGCCGGAAACACTGTTCGTAGCAACACCGACGTTGGTATTCACATCATTGAATCGACGAATATCGACGTTTACAACAACGTCGTATACAAGAATGATGTGGCACTCACAGTGTGGGACGGATCGCGGCCCCATCTGGTCGGTAATATCGCGATCCGCAATAACGTGTTGATGGATGCACGCGCGACCTCGACCGCGTTGCTTGACGTCGATGACAAAACGCACACACTGTCCGGCGCGGAGATGGGAGTAACTGCGGACTACAACGCTTACTGCCGATCTGTCGCGGGCACGCCGTCGCGGGTTGTGGATTGGTCACGTAGCAATACAACGCAAGCCAACTACAACTCGGTCAGCGCGTTTCGCGCTGGAACCGGTAATGAGACTCATGGTCTTGCATGTGAAGCGACGGTCGCTACTGGCTTCTTCGTGAAGGCCAGTACCGGAAATTTCGCACTTTCGACTTCCTCGGTCGGTCGGGGTGCAGGCGGTGCACTTCCCGCGAATGTCGCCGCGGCACTGGGGGTTACCGCCGGGGTTGCTGTTGATGTGGGATTGCTGTAGCCGCAGTTATCTAGCTGCACCTAGGCCCCGTACACCGGAGTCTGGGTGGGGCCGCGGGCGATGAGACCCCGAACCGCCGCACCGATATCAACGGGTTGCCAACGAGCGCCGTTGTCAACGACCTCTCCGTGTTGCCAGCCGTCTGCCACCGAAATCATGCCGCCTTCCACTTCGAAGATTCGGCCGGTGACGTCCGCACTGTCGTGGGATCCGAGCCAAGCCACTAATGGTGCAATATTTTCGGGGTGGTTCGGATCGAATCCAGATTCAGGAACGGCCATGCGGTCACCAAAAACGCTCTCAGTCATGCGGGTACGCGCCGACGGCGCAATTGCATTCGCGGTCACGCCGTAACGGCCAAGTTCGGCGCTTTGCACGAGTGTGAGCGCAGCAATCCCCGCTTTTGCCGCCGAGTATGCGGCTTGCCCAACGCTCCCCATCAGCCCCGCGCCCGACGAGGTGTTGATAATGCGCGCATCGACGGGTTGACCGGTTTTGGCTTGATCCCGCCAATACGCTGTCGCGTGGCGTGCCGGTGCGTAATGGCCTTTGAGATGCACGCGGATAATGGCGTCCCACTCGTCTTCTGCAGTATTTGCGAACATCCGATCGCGTACGAACCCGGCGTTGCAGACGAGGGTGTCAAGTTGTCCAAAAGTCTCGATCGCGGTTCGGATGAGCGTTTCAGCGCTCGCAAAGTCGGCAACGTCGCTCGCGTTGGCGACCGCTTCGCCACCGAGAGCATGAATCTCTTCAATGACAGATTGCGCAACGTCGGATTCTCGCCCGTGCCCCGTGCGATCGACTCCAAGGTCGTTCACCACTACACGCGCACCCTGGCGGGCGAACTCCAATGCGTGTTCCCGACCGAGGCCATTGCCCGACCCGGTCACGATGACCACGCGTCCTTCGCAGATACCCAACTTGTTTTCCTTTGGTTCGACCCGATGCCACGAGGCCATGCAATTTCTGACGGCCCGTCAGATACCCTAACTTCCGCTGTCAGCGGGCCACGAAGGAGTCGCAGTGCGAATCGGCGTCACGATGTTTGCAACCGATCAGACCATTCGCGTCATGGACTTGGCCCGCGAAGTCGAAGCGAGGGGTTTGTGCTCGCTGTATGTTCCCGAACACACCCACATACCTACGAGTCGTAAGACGCCGCCACCGACGGGAGAATCGCAACTCGCGGAGGAATACAAGCGGACCCTCGACCCGTTGGTCGCACTCGCGATGGCTGCGGCAGTCACGACGGATCTCGTAGTCGGAACCGGTATTTTGTTGCCCGCTCAACGCGACCCCATTGTTACCGCCAAGGCGATTGCTACGCTCGACTCACAATCAGGCGGACGTTTTCGTCTCGGCATCGGGTTCGGTTGGAATGCCGATGAATTGGCACACCACGGCGTTGCGATGCCAGACCGACGTGATGTGACCCGCGAACGAATTGCCGCGATGCGGGCGTTGTGGCAAAACGATGAAGGCGAATATCACGGTATCCACGTTGACTTTTCGCCTTCGTGGTCGTGGCCCAAGTGCAGTGATCCAAAAGGTCCACCCGTTTTGATCGGCGGCGCACCAGGCCCGAAGTTGCTGTCGCATGTTGCGGAGTACGCCGATGGTTGGCTGCCAATCGGAGGTGCCGGTGTGCGCGCCGCGCTCAACCAACTGCGCACGTTGTGTGACCAGCACGGCCGGAATGTCGAAGACCTCGCGGTGATCCCATTTGGCACGATTCCCGAGGCCGGCAAACTGAGTTACTACGCAGACCTTGGGATCGAGGAGGTTGTGCTGCGGCTCCCGGGGGGAAGTCGTGATGCAGTGTTGCCGTACCTCGACTCGTTCGCAGCGCTGTTATGAGTGCACAGAGTGCTTCGATGCTGGAGATTGTCGCACTGGACATGGGCGATGATGCACAATCATGGGGCCGCGCCGGGTTCACCGTCGAGGGGGACACCGTCAGGGTGGGCACCGTTGCCATGCGTTGCGGCGCATCCGGCGTTGGAGTTGTCGGCTGGACTGTGCGCGGCATACCTATAGGAACGGTTCTTGATGGCCTTCCCACGACGGTGACCGACGGCGCATTGGGAACGCCGGCGGTTCACGCGAATGGCGCAACGATCATCGACCACGTCGTGATCGCAACTCCCGACGTAGACCGGACCGTTGCATCATTCGTCGTCGCCGGTTGCGATCCGAAGCGCGAACGGAAAGGTGGCTCGGAGTCGATGCCGATTCGTCAAGTGTTTGTGCGCGCAGGCGAAGTGATTCTTGAGATCATTGGGCCGCCAACAGTTTCCGACGACCCGGATGTCGCGGCGCGGCCTGCGACATTTTGGGGGTTGGCATTCACCACCGCAGATCTTGATGCTTGCGCGCTACTACTCGCCGACGCGTTGAGTCCGCCGAAAGACGCCGTACAAACGGGGCGTCGTATTGCGACGCTGCGCCACAAACCGTTGGGCATTACGGTACCAACCGTGTTCATGAGTTAGTGGGCCAGCTGGCTAGCCGCCGTTGGCGCTGAAGTGTTGATAATCCTTGAAACTCTTGAAGTTTCCACCCCAGCCCCACCCGGCTTCGGAGAATGCAGTTGCTACGACATCGCCGTCGACAATCATGCCCGTCCGCACCGGCGATCGGCTGATGTACGGGCGTGCCGCAGGGTCGAGCACGTTTCCGTCGGCATACACATACGGGTTTTGGACCGGGTTGATATCGATGGCTCGACCGTAGGAGTGTTGCGAAAATCGTCCGCCGCCAGTCACAGCCCGGCAATTGAATGCCGATGTGTTGTTCGCTTGCGTGGAGCGATCATCGTCGGCGCCGAAGTCGTCGACTAGCTGCATTTTCGCGATCCGAAAGCGAGCTGCGTGCATGCGTCGAAACGCAGTCGCAATCGTGCCAACGGCGTCGGCGTGCACGATGAGCTCGCCGGTGTGCGGGAGGCCATCGAAACCCCAGTAGGACAGCCGCACATAGCGAAGCTGTTCGAGAGGCACTGGGCAACCGGGCCGCCAAGAACTGCCGGACACTCGCGCGGCTATGGCTGCGGAGATGTGGTCGGAGGTGTAGCTGAACCGATGGGTTGAGTCCGCGACCATTCCTTGAGGCGCAGGGATGACAATTCGACGGGGCGCCGTGGGAGGAGTCGTCGCGGCTGTGTGCGCTGATGCTCGCCGTGTGCTTGATTCGCGGCGGTCGGGATCGCGTTGGAACACACCACACGACGACGACAACGCCACCGCGACGGCTAACCCAAACGAGACTTGTGCAACGCGCATAGTGCCATTGTGGCGCGCGTAGCCCTATTCGACGCGGATTGGGTCGTATACGGTCGGGTGCGGCCCTGGTACGGCGACGAAAACGCACGGACCCCAGAGCGCGAGGCCAACGAGGGCACCCTGTTGCCAAGTGGTGCCGTAGAAAGTGCCTGCGGTGATGCCCCACAGCATGCCGAGGAGCGTCCCGCGCCCAATGAGACCCAACCGGTTCGCCATGGTCGCAGCATGCAGTGTGTGCAGATCGGCGACAAGATGGCTGCATCGTCGGTGTGACAAATACCCGCACTGAGGGTATTGCCGCGCGAGTATGCGGCCATGGGAATGGGAGTGCTCGACGTCATCAATGCCAACGACTATCCCGATGTCGAGTGCGGATGCCCGCGCTGTGGTGCAGTTGTGCACCAGCGATTCCATGGGCCTTGTGCGGCCTGCGCGGAATCTCTACGTGAGAAGTTTGCCGCGAGTGCCCAAGACATCGACAAAGCCGAATACGTGCCCAAGATGAACGTAACCCCAAACGCAGTTGCGTTGAAGGACGACTAGATCGTCGGGGCTACGCCTTGATAACGACGGTCGACAGCACCTTGTCGTGTAGCGCTTGCTTCTTGGCGTCCCAGAGCGGAAACAGAAAACCGATGTAGCACGGAATTGCCGAGATTGTGTAGGCAAACTGGCGGGCGACGGCTCGAACGGCACCAGTTGGTTGGCCGGTGTTGATATCGACCAGCTTGATTCCGACGGCTTTTCGGCCAATCGTCTGGCCGGTCACCCCATCGGTCTTGGCTCGATATACGAGACCTCCGACGAAAGCCGCGACCAACAGCAGGCCACAAAGCGCCCAGGTCGTGCCGCTCGGAACCTCACAGATCGCGTTATTGACGCCACCACTGAAGTCGATGTTGCCATCGCTGCCGACCGAGCAGGATTCGGTGGTTTTAGGACCCGCAAAGACGGCAATGATTGCCGGGATGTTCATCGCTCCAACAATGAAGCTGTCGATCAAAAGCGCACCCAAACGCGCTCCCCAACTCGCGTACGCGATTTGCATGGAGGGTTGATATGCAATGGGTTCGCCCCATGGCTGGGCGTCGACGGGGGGCGGTGGCGGCACGGAAGTCATGGCTTACCTTAACGAAATGTGATCGACCGGCGGTGGATATATCACCACTTCTGGATTTACAGGCGTTCGATGATGGTGACGTTGGCTTGGCCCCCGCCTTCACACATCGTCTGCATGCCGAATCGGCCGCCGGTGCGTTCGAGTTCGTTGAGCAGCGTTGTCATAAGGCGCGCTCCGGTTGCCCCAAGTGGGTGACCGAGTGCGATGGCACCGCCATTGACATTGACTTTGGATAAGTCGACACCGGTTTCACGTTGCCAGGCGAGCACCACAGATGCAAAGGCTTCGTTGATTTCGATGAGATCAATTTGATCGAGTGTCATACCCGACTTTTTCATTGCGTACTGCGTCGCGGGAATTGGCGCAGTGAGCATCCATACTGGGTCTGCGCCGCGCACCGAGAGATGATGAATGCGGGCACGGGGTATGAGGCCATGTGTTTTCAATGCCTTTTCGTTCACGATCAACAACGCGGCTGAAGCATCAGAAATTTGCGAGCTGACCGCGGCCGTGAGGCGACCGCCCTCAACGAGCGTGCGCAGTGAACGAATCTTGTCGACGTTGGGTTCCCGCGGGCCTTCGTCGTGGGCGACGCCCGCGAGTGGAGCAATCTCTCGTTCAAAGCGGCCTTCGGTAATTGCTCGCAGCCCGCGGCGATGCGATTCGATTGCGAAGTCTTCCATTTCGACGCGCGAGATGTTCCAATGCTCAGCGATCATTTCGGCCGAACGAAACTGGCTGATTTCTTGGTCACCGTAACGCGCTTGCCAACCCGGCGAGGTGCTGAAAGGAGTCTCAAATCCCATTGGTTGTGCGACTGTCATCGCGCTGCTGATTGGGATCATGCTCATGTTTTGCACGCCGCCGGCGACGACGATGTCCATAGTCCCGCTCATGACAGCTTGTACTGCGAAGTGGACCGCTTGTTGGCTGCTACCACACTGGCGATCGACGGTCGTGCCAGGAATCGCGTCGGGCAGCCCCGCTACCAGCCACGCAGTGCGCGCAATATCTCCGGCTTGTGGCCCGATCGTATCGACGCAGCCGAACACCACGTCATCGACTGCCATTGGATCGAGACCAGTTCTGTGCATCAGTGCAGCGATACTGTGCGCGCCCAAATCCGCAGGGTGTATGTCTTTCAATCCACCATTCTTGCGGCCCACGGGGCTGCGGACTGCGTCGACGATATAGGCCTCAGCCATGGAATACTCCTGTAATCATTGGCTATTGAGCGTCGCTCAACAACACGTTGGAAATTCGGCGACGGTGCCATGCAGCGTCGCCCCACGCCGCGTTCAGCGCCCACGCCCGTTTCATGTAGAGGTGCAGATCGTGTTCGGTTGTGTAGCCGATCGCGCCGTGACATTGCAGTGATGCCTTCGCGCTCGCCATTGCGGCGTCACCTGCGACCGCCTTTGCCATGCTCGTGTGCATTGAGGCCGCCGGGTCATTTGTGGCAAGCGACATCGCGGCGCGATATACGAGCGGCCGCGCAAACTCGAGTTTGATACGCGCGTTTGCGAGCTGATGTTTCACCGCTTGAAACGTACCAATGGGTACGCCGAACTGTTTGCGTTCCTTCGCGTACTCCACGGTGAGCGCGAGCATCGTGTCGCTGAGCCCACACAGCTGCGCGGCATACCCGAGTACACCGCGACGAAATGCGATCGCCACATGTGTTGACGCGACCGCAACATCATCGAGCGCGACCTGAAACAGTCGTCGGGCTCCATCTACCGACCCCCTTGATGTGCACGTAATCGCCGCGGCCGCATGTGCTCGCAATCCGTCGGCTGCGAGTGAGATGACCACATCGGTGCTATTGGCCCAAGGGGCAAGCGGAGATTCGGGAATCGTGACGCTCGCCGATTGGCCGACGCTCGCCAAATTCAACGGCGCCGCGACCATCATGGTCTCGACGATCGGTTCAGGCAGTGCCACGCGGCCGGTGGCTTCGAGAATGCGAATGACGTCGACTTCATTCAGCCCGAGCCCGCCGTCGGATTCTGGGCGCAGTGCGTCGAGCACTCCCATTTCGCTGAGTGCACTCCAAGCATCGGGCGTGCGGCCGGTGCGATTGCTCCACGCGGCGCGCACCTTTGCAGCTGTGCACCTTTGCGCCAAGAGGTCGCGCACCGCATCGTGAAACGCGTCTTGATCGTCGGTGAACGAAAACTTCATTTGCGGGGGAGTCCCAACACTCGTTCGGCGATCACGTTGCGTTGGATTTCGTTGGTGCCTGCGTAGATCGGGCCCGACAGTGCGAACTGATAGCCCTTCATCCAATGGGCGAATTCGCCGTCGACGAGCTCAGCATGCGGCCCGAGCAGGTCGAGCGCGATTTCGTGGAGTTCCACGTCAAGTTCACTCCAAAACACCTTGACCATGCTGGATTCCGGGCCGGTATGGCCGCCTTCCACCAGTTTGGTGACGGTCCAAAAAGTTTGCCAGCGGTAGGCCTGCGCATCAATCCAAGCTTGGGTGATGCGATCGCGAAGTTCGGGAGTCGCGTCGTGCGGCAGCTGTTGCGCGAGATCGATGAGCTTGTGTGCGGTAGCGAGGAAACGTCCTGGCGACCGCAAGGTGAGACCTCGTTCGGAACCTGTTGTCGCCATTGCGACACCCCACCCTTTGTTCACTTCGCCGAGCACCATGCTGTCGGGCACAAATGCGTCGTCAAAGAACACTTCCGCGAATCCCTCGTCGCCGTCGAGACGTTCAACGCCGCGCACTGTGATACCGGGCTGATCAAGATCCACCAACAAATAGGTCATGCCGTTGTGACGCTCAGCCGATGGGTCGGTGCGGAACAATCCAAAGAGATGGGTGCAGAACGCGCCGCGAGTTGTCCACGTCTTTTGTCCGTTCAGGCGCCATCCGTCATCGGCGTCGTCGCGTGTCGCGGTGCTCGAAATGCCGGCGAGGTCGCTCCCCGCGTTTGGTTCGCTCCAGCCCTGGCACCAGGTCTGTTCACCGCACGCCATCTTCTGCAGAATTGCGTGCTGCTGCGCAGATGTGCCGAATTCGAAGATGGTGGGTGCGAGGAGGAAGATTCCGTTCTGCGTGACGCGTTGTGGCGCGCCTGCGAGCCAATATTCTTCCTCGAAGATCAGCCACTCCCAGAGCGATGCGTCGCGACCACCAAATTCCTCGGGCCAACTCACAACTGCGTATCGCGCGGCGAAGAGCTTCCGCTCCCACTCAAGGTGTAACGCGAAGCCCTCCGCGGTGTCGCCCGAGGGGAGCGATGGGCTGGGAACGTTGGCCGCAAGCCACGCACGTAGCTCGGTGCGGAACGCTTCTTCTGCGGGAGAAAAACTGAGGTCCATAGCTCCGGATTCACGTGACCTGAAGGCTGATCTGACGGGGCGTCAGATCATAAGTCGTCGTGACAACCATGCCGAATTCGTCGGGTCTGGTTGGCGCGAGATTCGACCGCCCACGGTAAAGAAACGCGCCATCGTCGCTCTGGTGAAGTTCTCGCAGTTCATCTTGCGCGTATCTGCAACGCGCTCGCATGTTGCCGCGCGTGCTGGCAAGTTTGTTTGTAGAGATCAGCAGACGGCGCGGACGGCAGCGGTTGGGTTGACGGGGCCTCCACCACCGGGGTGAATCTCGAAGTGGAGGTGGTCGGCGCGGGTAGCGCCGGTGTGGCCGACGTATCCGATGACTTCGCCAGCAGATGCGCGACGAGGGCCGCCTTCGTAGCGAACCAGGTGGAAATACCAATAGCTATTGCCATTATCGCCTGCGAAGAAGATCCCGAGGCCCTGGTTTGATCCGGAACGCTGCACAATCGTGCCATTGACGACCGCCACGACCGGCGTGCCTTGCGCCGCCATCATGTCGACCCCTTTGTGCTGGCGTCCGCCCGATCGCGGTGCGCCCCAGGTATCGGTGAAGTAGTTCGCGCCGCGTACTGGGCACGTGGTCATACCGTACGCGCCGCCGGCCGGCGTGCCTCCGCCACCACCACCACCACCACCACTTGGTGTTGTTGTCGCGGTTGGCCGGGTGGGTGGAGTTGTTCCGGAACCACTGCCCGGATTGGACGACGGCCGACGGGTTGTAGCTGTACGGGCCGCGTCCGCGCGTGCTTTGGCGGCGGCAGCTTCGGCTTCTGCCGCGGCTGCTTCTTGGGCAAGCTTGATGCCATAGCGGTCGTAGATCGCTTGGGTTTCGGCGAGGCGCTTGTCGAGCTGCGCTCGTTGCGCGGCAAGCTCGGATAACGACTCCTGCTGCTGATCTTTTGCTTCGTTTAACGTCGCTTTTCGGTCACGTAGCTCTGATGCTGTGCGTCCGTAGCGCTCTATCGCTGCACGGTCGCGATCGGCGAGCGTTTGTTCGTACGTAGTAGAACGCGCGACATCGAGCGCGCGCGGGTTTGGTTGAGGCTGCGAAGCCGAGCCCGAGACGTAGAGCCGTGCCGCGATTCTCGCCAGGTCGGCTCGTTGCGCCGCTGATGCCCGAGTGAGTGAATCGAGCCGGGCTGTTGTCGCCGCAATCTGATCGTCGAGTTCATCGAGCCGCTCCTCAGCAACATCAAACTTCTGAGCGAACTCCCGCCCTTCGGCGCGCAGCACGAGTAGCCGCGCTTTGGCTTGCGCGAGCGATTCCGCAGTCGTGGCCCCGGTGACGGGAACGACTGAGGCTGCCAGGAGCGCCAGGATTGAGGCTGCGAACACTGGGAGCGTGATCCGCGCTCGGCCCAGGTGTGGAGCGCGATGGCGTTGAACCTGTAGATGGTTCTGGGTGCAGTTTGCGGGACCATCAACATCGGCATGGCCACGCTGAAAAGGCATCGCTGCAAGCGTAGTGACTGGAGATAGGGCGGCGGCCACCGGGGACAGCCATTCTGGCAGTAAATGACCGGATATTGTCATTGCTGCCACATGCAATATCGGTAAAACTCCTATTCGTGAACCGTTCGGTCGTTATCGTCGCCTATCCCGACGTCCAGATCCTTGACGTTGTGGGACCACTCGAAGTGTTCGCGCGCGCTGACCGGTGGGCAGCGGAGCAGGGTCTGGCGACTAGGTACGACCCGATCGTGGCGACGTGTGACGGCACGCCATTTTCGACGCCAAGCGGTCTAGAAATCTCACCGCGGTGCCGGCTCGACGAAGTTGCGTTGCCGGTGCACACGGTAATCGTGGCGGGCGGCGAAGGCACTGCTGTCGCGTCGCGCGATGCGCGGTTGCTGGATTGGATACAGACGATTGATGCCACGACGACACGAACAACAAGCGTCTGTTCTGGTTCGTTTGTGCTTGCCGCTGCCGGCTTGCTCAAAGGTCGCCGCGCCACCACGCATTGGAGTGAATGCGAACGGCTTGCGACCTTGTTTCCCTCAATCGTGGTTGAACCCGACCCCATTTTTGTGCGTGACGGCAAGTATCTCACGAGTGCCGGAGTGACCGCTGGCATGGACTTGGCGTTGGCAATGGTGGAAGAAGATTTGGGTCGCGACGCAGCGCTGTACGTGGCGCGATGGCTTGTGCTCTTCGTGCATCGGCAGGGCGGACAAGCGCAATTCAGCGCACAACTCAGTGCCCAGACCGCGCAACGAGGGCCGATCCGCGAGCTTCAACAGTTCATATTGGAACAACCGGGAGCCGACCTGTCGGTTGCGACGATGGCACAACGAACCGCGATGAGCGAACGGAACTTTGCACGGGTGTTTGCGAACGAGACTGGGGTAACTCCTGGCGAATACGTGGAGCGGGTACGCGTCGAAACTGCGCGTCGATTGCTTGAACAATCGGCGCTGTCGCTTGACGACGTCGCGAGCGCCGCGGGTTTTGGTTCAACCGAAACGTTGCGGCGCTCGTTTCATCGCCAGCTTGGCGTCGCCCCGTCTGACTACCGTTCGCGGTTTCGTGCCGCATGACATCAAGGGAAAACACAATGAAAATAGCCATCATGCTGTATGACCGCTTCACTGCACTCGACTGCATCGGCCCCTACGACGTGCTATGTCGCATGCCTGGAGTAGAGGTGGTGTTTTGTGCTCGCGAACGCGGTGAAATACGAACCGACTCGCGGATGCTCGGCATAACGGCCGACGTTGCGATGAGCGAAATTCCGTCACCCGACGTTTTGCTGATTCCTGGCGGCTTCGGAACACGGAGATTGATGAGCGATGCCTACACGATGGAATGGATTCGAGGAGTGCACGGCGTTTCGCAGTGGACGACATCGGTGTGCACAGGATCGTTGTTGCTCGGTGCTGCGGGCTTACTCAACGGTTTGACCGCAACCACGCATTGGGCCTCGACGGATTTGCTAGAGACCACGGGCGCGATCTACACCGAACAGCGCGTAGTAGAACACGGCAAGATCATGATGGGCGCTGGCGTTTCTGCCGGGATCGATATGGCGCTCACGTTAGTGTCGCGTATTCAAGGCGACGACGTCGCGAAGGCAATTCAGCTTGGCATCGAATATGACCCGCAGCCGCCGTTCGACTGTGGGTCGCCAACGAAAGCTGGCCCGGATTTTGTTGCGTTGTTGCGGGCGATCAATGAAGCTGAAGAACAAGCCAGCTGATCAGAGCTGGCTCATCGGTGCGGTTACTGCGAGACGATGACGCAACTGCCATGGCCGAACAGACCTTGGTTGATTGAAAGGCCAACCTTTGCACCGTCGACTTGACGTGCCCCCGCGGTACCGCGTAGCTGCCAAGTCAGTTCACAAATCTGTGCGATGGCTTGCGCCGGCACGGCCTCGCCAAAGCAGGCGAGGCCGCCACTCGGGTTCACGGGCACACGTCCTCCCAGCGCGGTCGCACCGGACCGCAGGAGATTTTCGGCTTCACCTTTGGCGCACAAACCAATGTGTTCGTACCAGTCCAGCTCCAACGCAGTCGAGAGGTCGTATACCTCGGCGCACGACAGATCTTCAGGGCCAAGCCCAGACTCTTCGTACGCTCGTAGCGCGATGGAATCCTTAAAGCCAATGCCCGTCGCGCCAGGAGTTGCGATACCCGCCGCGCTGTCGGTTGCAAAGTTCGGCATTTCGATCACGGTGTTGGGATACGAAGGCGTTGTTGTGCTGACGCCTCGGATACGAATCGCTTTGTCGTAGCCGTGCGCTTTGGCCCAGTCCATGGAGGTGACGATCATCGCCGCCGCACCGTCAGATGTGGCACAAATGTCGAGTAACGACAACGGGTCGGCGACAAGCGGAGATGTCACAACGTCTTCGATCGAAGCTGCACGCCGGTACCGCGCGTAGGGATTCTCAAGACCGTGGAGTGAATTTTTTACCTTGACCCGCGCGAAATCTTCGCGAGTCGCACCGTAGAGGTCCATGCGACGGCGGGCGTATAACGCAAAGTACGTCGGGTTGGTAGCGCCAAGTAGCCGAAACCGCAACCAGTCGGGGTCATCGCCGCGTTCGCCCTTATTGGGAGCCAGAAAGCCTTTGGGCGTGGTGTCGGCACCAATGACCATCGCGACGTCTGCCATACCGGCGAGGATCTGTGCTCGGGCGGTCGACATTGCCGTGACGCCACTCGCGCACGCGGCGTACGACGACGCCACTTGTGCACCCTGCCAGCCGAGTGCCTGCGCGAACGTTGCTCCGGCGACGTAACCCGGATACCCGTTACGCATCGTGTCGGCACCGGCGACAAATTGGATATCGCGCCAGTCCACCCCCGCATCAGCGAGTGCTTCGCGTGCCGCGATAACGCCGTACTCCACGAAATTCTTGCCCCACTTGCCCCACGGATGCATACCAACACCGATGATCGCAAGGTCGCGGTCGCGGCTCATCGCACACCTCCTTGTGGATCCGTGAGCGGCGCCCACTGATACATCGTGTGTTCGACGCCGTCTTCGGTGAAGAGTGGGCCAATGACAAGTTCCATTTGCATTCCGACTTTGAGCCGCGACGCGTCAGCCCCGGTCGCAAGGGGTCCGAGAACCACCATCTTCTCGGTGACGAGTTCGACCGCGCACACCGTGTACGGCGCTTTCTGCACTGATGGTTCGGGAGGGGAGTAATGGTTGGTGGTGTATGACCACAAGGTGCCAGTGCGCGACAGCTCCGCCGGTTCGCGACTTTCGAACGGCGCGTTTGGGTTTGCGGAAACGGCAAGCGACGGCGGAAAGAAGTAGCTCCCGCTCGTGACGCCACGGGTGCCGAGAAGATGAGGATTCGCTTCATCCGCGGTGAACCAACCGTCTATGGCCGGCACTCTTGTCATGGCAAGACTCGGGTCACGGTGAGACTCCTAGGTGTGTGAGCGACGCGCGCGCTTCGCTCATGATGCGTTCGATTACTTCTTCAACCGTTGGAACGTCGTCGATTACGCCGACCACTTGGCCACTGGCCATGACGCCACCCTTGAGGTTGCCATCGACCATCGCCGCTTTGAGCAGCATCGGCGTGTTGGCCTGCATCAGTACCGCGGCCCACGACAACTCGCCGCTTTGTTTCATCGAGAGGCCCTCTCGAATCATCGCTTGCCACGACAAGCCCGAGATCTTCTTGAAACCGATCGCATTTTTGAGTGCGCGGGGGAGTGCTGTGACTGATGATCCCGAGACAAGACCTTCGACCATCGGCGTGAGCAACACGCGATGGGGCGCGCCATCGACTTTGGTGGTGACGACGGTGTCATTCACAGTCTTGTCGAGATAGAACGCCTTGACGTCGTTGGGCACGGTCGATTCTTGGGTGAGCAGAAAGCGGGTTCCCATGGCAATTCCCGCCGCTCCGTACGCGAGTGCGGCAACGAGACCGGCCCCGCTGAAGAATCCTCCTGCGGCGATGACCGGAATGTCGACCGCGTCAATGATTTGTGGCAACAACAACGTTGTAGGCACCGAGCCTGTGTGGCCGCCACCTTCGCCGCCCTGACAGATCACCGCGTCGGCGCCCCATGCTGCCACCTTTTCGGCGTGGCGTCGTGCTCCGATCGATGGCATCACGACGACGCCTGCGTCTTTGCATTGTTTGATGAGTGCTTCTTTCGGGGCAAGCGCGAACGACGCAACCTTCACTTGCTCGCGTATGAGCAATTCGATGCGCTTCGTGGCGTCTTCGGCATCGGCCCGCAGGTTCACCGCGAACGGATTGTTCGTGCGTTCCTTGACTTTGTGAATTGCAGTTTCGAGCTCGTCGTAATTCAGCGTTGCTGATGCAATGATGCCCAACCCACCCGCTTCACTGGTTGCCGCTGCGAGGCGTGCGCCAGCGACGTAGCCCATTCCCGTTTGTACGATCGGGTAACGAATTCCGAAGAGGGCACATGCTGCGGTCTGCAGCGTGTCGTTCATACTCACGACGGATTGGGGAGTTCTTGCTCGCGCCAACTGTTGGGGTCGATCACATCGCGAATGAGTTGCAATTCCGCGTCGGTGGGGAGGCGCGTTTCGGGGCACCCGTTCGGGATCTCTAACTCGAATCCAGTCGCCGCGACGATGACGTCGATTGACACTCCGGGATGCGCCGAGCGAAGGCGCATGCGGTGGTCAGGAGTCTCGAAATCGAATACGCCGAGGTTGCTCACCACTCGGGGCAAACAGTGGAAGCGCGCTGCGTGTGCACCGAGTTTCGCGGCCTTGTCGTAGCCGATGCCCGAGACGACGTCAACGTGCGCAACGAACGATTTGGTTGAGTGATTCGGTACGAAATAGCTCGTCTTGTTGTTGATGGTGTTGCCGGGTGCGCCGCGAAAACCCAACAATTGTGTTTTTGGTTGAGCGATCGTGCCGCCCAACATCGCGATGTTTTGGTTGCCGTATTGATCGATCTGGGTTGCGCCCATCATGACGTGCCGCGGGCCGTTCCAGACGATGTCGAACATCGACCGATACGGATTCCAAGCGGCGATTACTTTCTCGGGGTTCTCGACTCCAACCGGCATGATGTTTTCGATCAGAAGGCCTTCGCCGTCGGTCATCAGCAGGTAGGGCTCGAACGTCGCTTTCGCGAGCCGCCCACCAATCATGGGAATCGTGCCGATTGGATTGGCAAGAATTTCGCCATCGCCGCGAAAGGCTTCCGCGACAGCAACGGCAACAACCTCGGCACGCGTAGGCGCGCTCATGCTGCACCCCCGCTGCGCTGCGTTACGCGCCCCGAGTGGCTCATGACGTCACCGCTTTCTGATAGTCGGCTTCGGAAACATCTAGGTACTTCGCCCTGAAGGCGTCCCACGCTTCATCAGACTTGGCGCTAGCGGCGTATTCCTTTTGGAATGCTTCGTCGCGTGCATAGTCGGGTGGGCAGTCGGTGAAGTGCGCGCCATTGGGAGTTTCGATGACGCCGCTCACCATGAGTCGGTTGATCCGCAGCGTGTGCACCGAGCCTTCTTTGAGAAAGTCTTCGGTAGCGACAATGCGTTCCACGCTCATGAAGCTCTTGGTTGCTGCCGAGCACATCAGATCGTCGAAGTAGGGGTCGACATTGAGGAACTGCCCGTTGCCGCCCTGATCGCCTCGGTGCATGTGCACGAGTGCGACATCGAGTTCGAGTGCGGGCATCGCAACGAGCTGTTCCTGTTCGCCATATGGCGATGTAACGAGTTTGAGGTCAGGGTTCGCGAGGACGTCGGAGCCGAGCCCAACGCGAGTGGGAAGAAACGGCACGCGCCACGCAGCAGCTTGTAGGCCAAGCAAGAACATGCCTTCATCGAGTTCCGTGGTTGCCACTGCGCCACGCTGGCGGGCATTGCGGAAATGGGGTTCAAGGGGGATCGAATCGAGTGACACAAACGCGTAGACAACCTTGGCGACCTTGTCAGCGCGGCACAGCATGCCAACATCGGGGCCGCCGTAGCTCACGATTGTGAGGTCTTTGACCGGCGATCGCAGGAGCGCACGCACGAGTGCCATTGGCTTGCGGCGCGAACCCCAACCGCCGATTCCTACGGTCATTCCATCGTCGATCTCGCCAACGATCTCATCAAACGTGACTCGCTTGTCTGGTGCTGCCACAGCATTTCCTTCGCGCAATCTGACGGGCCGTCAGATTAGAGCTTGGCGCGCCGCAACAGCCGACTGCGAGTGCTTGGTCATTCATCAGCAGCCTTCGTCGTGACTCGGTCACGATAAGTTGCCCTGATGGAAGCCCCTGATCTTGCCCGTGTACTTGATTTCTCTGATCAGGTTGTGCTGGTCACCGGAGGGACCCGCGGGCTCGGGCGCGGTATTGCTGACCGCTTCGCGCAGGCCGGCGCGACGGTTGTTGTGTGCGGGCGCAAGGAGCCCGAAACCGATGCGGCTGGCATCACGTTTTTGGCTGCTGATGTGCGTGATGCCGAGAGCGTGGCTGCGATGACTGCGCGTATTACGGAACGCTTCGGTCGCCTTGACGTGTTGGTAAACAACGCTGGCGGAGCGCCACCGGCAGATACCGCCACCGCGTCGGCGAAGTTTACCAACGCCATCGTGGGGTTGAATCTCGTAGCACCATTGCTGTGTGCCCAGGCTGCCTTCGGAGTGATGACCGCCCAAGCGAGCGGAGGCTCCATTGTAAATATCGCCTCGGTGAGTGGCATCCGCCCGTCGCCGAGTACGGCTGCGTACGGTGCGGCGAAGGCAGGACTCATCAACCTCACCCAGACGCTTGCGGTCGAGTTTGGTCCGAATGTTCGTGTCAATACCGTGAGCGCGGGATACATCGTGACCGAGCAGTCGCATTTGTTTTATGGCGACGAAGCCGGAATGGCTGCTGTTGGCAACACCGTGCCACTCGGGCACATGGCTGAGCCCCACGAGATCGCCGACGTCGTGCTATTTCTTGCTTCGCCGCTCGCTCGGTACGTCAGTGGCGCCAACATCGTGGTCCATGGCGGCGGCGAGAAGCCCGTGTACATCGACGCAGCAAGGGTTTGAATTGCGCATCAACGCAAATCCTCAAACGCTGCACAACATTTTGCGATTGGGAGTTCAACATGACTGAAGCCGCAATCCCAGCACTGCGCAACCTGCAACAGGAGGCGTTGAGCATCGCGAGGTCGCTCACCGATGCTGAGTGGATGCTTCCAAGTGACTGTCCGGGATGGACGGTGCGCGACGTGTACGCGCACATCGCTGGCGTGTACCACGGATTGGTTGACCCCAGCTTCATGCGTGCGGGTGATGACCCCAACGATATGGAAGCTGCGATGGAAATCGGTGTTGCTGAGCGACGTGAATGGTCGATTGCTGACCTGGTCGCAGAGTTTGAAGAGTTTTCGGGCAAAGCCTGCGACAACTTCGCAGGCATGCAAACTGGCGATATTGCCGCGATGGAGATACCGATGGGCAACATTGGTACGCATCCGCTGCACTTGCTTGCGAACGCGTTTGTATTTGATGCTTACTGTCACCTGCGCAACGACCTCATTGCACCATTCGGTCCACTCGAACGGCCCGCCCCTGAGGCCTCGGCCGAGCACCTAGCGCCAATCGTCGAGTGGATGCTCGCCGGTCTTCCACAAATGTGCGCCAACGAAGTTGCGTTCATGAGCGAGCCCGTGGTGTTGCAACTCGACGGTCCAGGCGGCGGATCGTTTCTCATCGGTGACGCGTCTGGGACACCTATTGCAACGATTGTTTCAACCCCCGACGCATTCGTGCGATGGGGCACGAAGCGCCGACCTTGGCGCGACGAGGGCGTGGTGGTCCTCGGCGATGAGGCATACGCAGCCAAGGTCGCGGACGCGTGCAACATCATCTAACGGTGCGATAGGCGTTCGGGCGATAGCGAAACGGTAGACATGACATGACAAGCCACGCCGAGTTCGAACTCTCGGCACCACTGAACGCGCTCTTTGAGACGCATCGAATACTCAATGGAGCACCTCGCTTGGCGTGGGGTGTGGTGAGTGACGGCCGGTTGAAGGCGTCCGGCGGCCATGATGCCAACAAAGACACGGTGTTTCGTATTGCATCGATGACGAAGAGCTTCACTGCGGCCGCGGTGCTGTGGCTCCGTGACCGTGATGTGCTCGCGCTCGATGACCCGATCACGAAACATGCGCCCGAGCTCGCCACCATCAAACTCCCTACCGGTGATTCGCGTCCCATTACGATCCGTCAACTCCTGACGATGAGCTCTGGCCTAGCCACCGACGACCCATGGGCTGACCGTCATATGGATTTCAGCGACGCGGAACTTGATGCGGAGTTGACACAGGGAGCTTTGTTTGCCGTCGCTCCGGGCACCGCGATGCAGTACTCCAACCTTGGTTACGGTCTGCTCGGTCGAATCGTGCTGCGCTCGACCCGCGAATCGGTGCAGAGCATCATCAGTCGAGAGTTGCTCCAGCCACTCGGCATGTTGAACACCCATTGGACCATCGACGACTATTCGAGCGCCCACGATGTTGCTATTGGACAACAGCGAGTCGACGGCGAATACCAGGAAATTGACCATGTAGGCGATGGCGGGATTGCTCCGATGGGCGGCTTATTCACAACGGTCGACGACCTTGCGAAATGGGTTGCGTTTTTCAGCGATGCTTTCCCCGCTCGTGACGACATCGATCATGCCCCGCTATCGCGGGCTACGCGCCGAGAGATGCAACAGGCTCACACCCAGTTCGTTCCCGAGAGTCGGCGCGGCCTTGACGGCCAGCCGCGTCTGATTCAAGGCGGCTACGGCATGGGGCTCATGCGCGTGCTCAGCGACACGTTCGAAACTGCCGTGACTCATTCGGGAGGATTGCCGGGGTACGGCAGCAACATGCGCTGGGTGCCCGACCGCTCGATCGGCGTGATCGCGTTGGCGAATATCACGTACGCCAGAATGTCGGATGCCGCGGCGGCCGCCATCGAGTTGTTAGGTACGAAACAGGCCCGGCGTGGATGTTTGTCTGCTCCCGCGGTTGAGTCGTGTGGTGAACGGCTGGTCGCGTTATTGAATGCCTGGACGGATGCCGATGCCGATGCGCTGTTCAGTGACAACGTTGCAATGGATCAGCCGTACGAGCGTCGCGCCGATGCTGCACGCGAGCTCGTGCGTACTCATGGCCTGCTGAAGGTTCACACGGTCGAGCCGATGTCGTGGGCTGAAGGTGACGTTGTAGTTCGCGGGACGGCGAACGATGCGACATTGCGAATCGAGTTTCAGTTGAGTTCGCAACAGCCACCACGGGTGCAGTGGTACCAGGCCAACGTCGAGGGGTAGCAAACCGAAACCTGCGCTACGGGTGCTGCGAGCTGACGCTCACGACCTCGCCCGTCATGTACGAGCTGTAGTCACTCGCGAGAAACACGATCACATTCGCGATCTCCCACGGCTCGGCGGCGCGTCCGAAGGCTTCGCCCTTGGTGAGCTCGGTGAGCAGCTCCTCGGTGGTTACTTTTGCGAGGAACGGGTGCATCGCAAGCGATGGCGACACTGCGTTGATGCGTATCCCGTCGTGCGCGGCCTCCATGGCCGCGCAGCGGGTGAGCGCCATCACGCCTGCCTGGGCGGCGGCGTAGTGCGACTGGCCTTCCTGTGCTCTCCAACCCACCACCGACGCATTGTTGACGATCACTCCAGCGCCTCTGGGTGCCATGTGATTGATCGCTGCTCGCATCATGCGCATTGTGCCGTTGAGTGTGACGTCAAGGACCGACGACCACTGTTCGTCGGTCATATCCGCGAGCTTCGCGGTACCACCCAAGCCTGCGTTGTTGATCAAGATGTCGATGTGGCCAAACTCCGCAATCACATTCATGAAGAGGTTCTGCACGTCTGCTTCATTGGTGACGTTTGCGATAAACGCGGGGGGCACGCTGCCTAACACTTCCGCCAAAGCGTCGCGTGCTTCGCCAAGCCGCCGCTCGTGAATATCGGCAATAGCGACCCGAGCGCCTTCCTCGGCGCATCGTTTGGCTGTCGCGAAGCCGATTCCGGTACCGGCGGCTGCGGTAATCAACACGGTCTTGCCTGTGAGCAGACCGTGGCCGCTGACGTATGGAGGTTGAGTGCTCATACTTTGGGTTCCTGTGGAAGTCCGAGGGCGCGTTCGCCGATGATGTTGCGTTGAACCTGATTCGACCCGCCGTAGATTGTGTCGGCCCGCGAGTAGAGAAAGAGTCGTTGCGCCGCGTTGAGCGGATACGGCTCATCCGCCAACCCATCGGCGATCATCGCGTTCGGCCCCGCAATATCGACCGCGAGTTCGCCGAGCGACCGATGAAAATTGGCCCAGTACAACTTGTGAATCGAGCTTTCCCGCGACATGCCGCCGGTCTCCAATGCGCTCAGGGATCGCATCGCGTTCATCCGCATGATGCGTAACGCAATCCAAGCATCGGCAAGGCGTTGTCGGGTAGCGCCATCTTGGTCTGTACCGTTGGCCTTGGCTGCTGCGGTGATGACGGTTAACTCGTTTTCGAATGCGAGTTGTTGCCCAAGCGTGGATGCGCCGCGTTCAAACGCGAGCGTGCCCATCGCTACTTTCCAACCGCCTTCTGGCCCGCCGATCGTGTCGTCGACACGGGCTCGCGCGCCGTCGAAGAAAACTTCGTTGAATTCGGAATTTCCAGTGATTTGCACGATCGGTCGGATCTCGATCCCCGGTTGGTCCATAGGGCACAGGACGTAGGAAATGCCCTTGTGCTTCGGCGCGTCGCGATCGGTGCGGCACAGCACGAAACACCACTGCGCCCAATGTGCAAGCGAAGTCCAAACTTTTTGTCCGTGGATCACCCACTCGTCTCCGTCGCGATCCGCTCGAGTTGCGAGATTCGCGAGGTCGCTACCGGCATTGGGTTCGCTATAGCCCTGGCACCAGATCTCGGTGCCCCGTAAAATGCCGGGAAGGAATTTGGCTTGCTGTTCTGAGCTGCCAAAGTGCACGATGGTCGGGCCAATGAGGCCTTCGCTGACAATCCCGATGCGTCCTGGGCCCCCGGCGCGGGCGTATTCCTCGTAGAACACCACTTGTTCGAGCAGCGTTGCACCACGCGCCCCTACCGATGTCGGCCAGCCCAGCCCGATCCATCCGTGAGCGCCGAGTTCTTGTTCCCATGCCCAACGTTCTTCGAACAGTTCGTGTTCGTCGCCTGGTCCTCCGCGGCCATGTACATCCGCAAATGGGCCCCCGGGCCCGAGCCGATCTTCAAGAAATGCGCGAGCGTCGAGGCGAAACGCCTCCTGCTCGGGGGAGAAGCGCAGGTCCATGAATGCGAAAGTAGTTGGTGTAGCGCGGACGCGGCTAACCCCGGTGCCAGACTGCAGCAATGCGTCGTTCGATGACCTTGATCTTTGCGATACTTGTGATGTGGTTTGGGAGTGCAATTCCAAACTCCACCCCAGCCCACGGCCACGCAACAACTGCGAAATCGATGGTCGCGGCAGGACACGTGAGCTCCGAAGCGCTCGCGGTGGTGTCGGCGCCGTGGGCTGCTTTTGGTGTCGTTGAAAATTTGGGCGCCACGTCGGCGCCACCCAAGTCGAACATCAAAAAGGAAACGTTGTGGCTCATGATCGGGCTGCTGGCCTCGGTTGCTATCGCCGGGCTCGTGAGCGCGATTCGTCGAGCCAAGAAAATCCGGGAGGATTGATGTCTGGATCACACACACAAGGCGCGGTGTTGGTAACGGGCGCGTCGCGCGGTATCGGCCGGGCTACGGCGCTGGAGTTCGCTCGCCGCGGACACGCGACCATCGCCACGATGCGCGACCCCGACGCGGGAGCTTCGTTGATCTCAGACGCGCAGAATTGCGCGGGAACGCTACGGGTTGAACGGCTCGACGTGAACGATTCAGCTTCGATCTCGGTAGGCAGCGATGTAACCATTGTTGTGAACAACGCGGGCGTCGAGACAGAGAATCTCAGCGTTGAGCACGGCGACGTCGACGAACACTGGAAATATCTTTTCGAAGCGAATGTGTTCGGATTGGTGCGGGTGACGCAACGTGCCATTCCTGTGCTGCGGGCGAACGGAGGGGGAGTAATTTGCAACATCACATCGTCGTCGATTTTGGCGCCGGTTCCCTTTCTCGCGATGTACCGCGCAAGTAAGGCGGCAGTGATGGCGTTGGGTGAATCGTTAGCTGCCGAGGTTGCTCAGTTCGGTATCCGCATCGTAGAGGTGATGCCTGGCCCGATTGTGACTGACATGCTCGCGGCATCGGAGCGCCGCGCCGCGGCGGGTGATCATGAGGAGTACGCGCGGCTCGCTGATGCAATGTGGGTCACCCGTCAGCAAATCATCGATCAATACACGCCGGCGGAAGAAGCCGCTCGCCGTATCGCGGATGCGTGTACTCAAACCGAAGCACCGCAACTCATGCGTGTGGGTTGTGACGACATGGCGCAATCAATGGTGGACGCATGGAAGCAGACACCGCACGACACCATGACGCAATCAATCATCGAGTACTACGGGGCTCCCTAAAGCATCGTAGTTACTTAGATTTTCCGGGCGACGGTCACCAACAAGCTGCGATGTTCGGAGCCAAAGCCACTTACCGTTCGACGATCGACTGTCACGAGTCTTGCGCTGAGGAGTGCATGGTCGATGGGTAACCCGAGCCATCCCAACTCACTTGGCCACGTCGCTTGCTGTCCAAAGCCGCGTAGGGAGCTTCGTAGGCGCGCGCCGCGTTCGGTGTCACCAAATTCGGGCGACCACGGTGTCGCATTGAGATCGCCCATCACGATGTGATCGCCGTCGCGTGAAGTGCTCCAGCTCACAGTGGCTCGCAGTGCGCGGTTGCGTTCCCGCATGCGGTCCGGCGTCGTAGGGGAGGCGGTGTGCAACGCGAGGATGTTGACCGGTTGGCGATCTATCAAGATGGTGTACTCAACCGTGGCGGGCGGAAGATGCTTTGCTTCGCGGTGTACAACGTTCGCCACTGGAACGCGAGCGAGCACAATGGTTCGCACCCATGGTGGCGATGCCTTGGTCGCCGTCGTGTGCACCGTGTACTGCGCTGCATCGCGTTGCAGCGCCCGGACGTCACCTTGTGCCGGTTCAAGCACGACGAATGCGTCGGGTCGTTCACTGCGCAACATAGAGCGCAAGGCATTGACGTCGATCTTGCCGCTTTGCGCGTTCAAGTGCCCAACCACGACTGTTGTGCCATGCGGAGGTGTGATTCGATCGGAACGAAGGACAGTTGCGGCCATCGTGGCGTTGACAACTACCGCGAACGCACAAACTGCCAGCGTGATCTTCGATTTCAACGCGCCCGCGATCAGCAGGAGCATGGTGGACGCGACCAATAGCTGCACGCTGAAGTTGGCGAACCATTCGAATGGCCACATGGAGCTACGAAGTCGTGCAACTAGCGTCGCGAGCGCGACCATCCCCGCAGCATTGAATGTGATAATCCGCAAGATGGTTCGCATGTCCCCGATATCTTCGCACGCGGCGCTGCCTGCGCCTGTCAGTGCGGGCCACGGTCTTGCAAATTGATGCTCGCGCAATGAAGATTTGATGTTTGTGGGAGCAGCACCTGGTGTTCAGGATGTGTATCTGTTATTCGACAGCTCCGGATACGCGCATTTCGGCAATGTGCATGAGGTCGATTTCCAGCACCTGGTTGAGGATCCAGTCATTATGGTCGCCCAGCATCGGCCCGGAGTTTTCGTACCCCGAGCGCGCTTGGCTGAAGCGAATCCCGTTGCGTTCGTACCGACCTTCACCGAGAACCGGGTGCTGTAGCGCGACGAAGTGTTTCCGGTGTTGGAGTTGTGCATCGATGAGGGCAACGTCCGCGAAATCTGCCACCGGGACGGCTTCGATACCCAGTGCCTGTAGCTGCGTCGCGACCTCATCACGTGTTCGGGTTGCGGTCCAGGCGTTCACAACTTCCTCGATTTCGTTGGCTGCGGTGATGCGTGCGGAGATGCTTGTAAACCTTTGGGAGTCGGCGCCGATAACACCAGCCAACTGTTGCCACTGTTTATCGGTATGGCACGCGATCGCGATCCAGCGATCGTCGATGGTCTCGCCGTTGACGAATTCGTCCGCGCAGCGAAACGCGCCGTGCGGGGCGCAATGGCGACTTCGATTGCCGTCGCGCATCCCGACCGTTGTATCCCGTTGGTATTCCAATAGCCAAGGACTCAGCGCCCACAGCCCTGCTTCGACCTGGGATACGTCGAGATAGCAGCCATTGCCGGTTCTGCGGTGGTGGAGCACCCCGGCAGCAAGCGCAGCCGCGACGTATCTTGGCGCGAGCGAATCGGTGATCGTTCCGTACGGTCCAACGGGTTCGCGGTCGGGCCAGCCCGTTACCCAGTTCCAGCCCGCAAGCGCAGACCCTTGGCCACCGAATCCCGGATAGTCCTTATGCGGGCCGGTTTGTCCGTTGAGGCAAGCGCTGACCATCACTAGGTCGGGTTTCAATGTGCGCAAGGTCGCGTAATCGAGGCCGAAACCCATCATGGCTTTCGGCGCGTAGTTTTCGGCAACGACGTCGGCCCATTCGACGACGAGTCGCTTCACAAGCGCGACCGCTTCTGGGTGCTTCAGATTCAAAGTGACGTTCGCCTTGCCGCAGTTCAACGCGTCGTACAGGTCGGAACCTTCGAGACCATGTGGATTGTTGGGCCCTAGCGCCATCGTGCGTAGGAAATCGGGTCTCGTCTTGCTTTCGATGCGCACGACGGTCGCCCCGTGTTCTGCGAAATATCGCGTCGCGATGGGGCCTGCAGCTCCCGATCCGAATTCAAGAATATTCAGCCCGTGGAATACTGCTTCGCCGTTTAATGCAGTCGATTTCGAAGTGAATCGTGTCGGCGACTCAAACGCGGCCGAAGTGCGAACGGTCGCGGGAGCGCGAGGTCCAGCTTCTGCGGCCCCGTGCACTTTGACGAACGATCGTGGGAACTTCGCGATGCTTCCAAGCGGTGTGAAGAACTCGCGTGCGTCGAGTTGCGCAGACGCAAAGATTTCAACTGGCGAGTTGGCTGGTGCGAGCATCAAGTTTTTTTCGCACGCGATGTCGTAGAGCGATTGCATGCTGTTGCGCGAGAAGAACTCGCCGACAGCTGTTTCCATTGCCATGAGTTCTTCATGTGGTGCAGTTACTTGGCTCCACGAACTCCAATCTTGATCGAGTGCTGCGCACTCAATGCCTGCATCGTGCACGAGCTGTGCGATGAGTCGCATGCTTGCTTGCCGTGCCTTGCCGCCGCGGATGCCGAAGCTGACGTAACCATCTTGAGTGGGCCAAATCTCTCGTGTCCTACCAATATTTGCACCGCCGCGACCGCCTCGGCTCGGCGCGCGGAAATGGCGTCCCGCCGCTCCCATCGATGCAATGCAGATGCACTCTTGCGTCGAGACATCTGCGATCTGGCGTCGACCACTGTTGATCGCGGCGATCGCAGCGAATGCGGCTTCGCCGGCGACGTGGGCATAACTGGTTGGTTCCGTTGCGCGTATAGGGGCCCGATCTGCATATCCGGTGGAATACATGTTGCCGCTGGAGGCCATGATTCCGAGGTCGGTCGCTCGCCAGTCGGCGCGCGGACCCGTCATTCCGAATGGTGTGATGTGAACCCAACTCGCGGCTGGCGCTTGCATTGGATCAATGACGAGCGACGCAGGGTCTTTTGGTGTGTCGATCACGACGTCGGCGTCGCGAGCCAGGGCAAGCGCGCTGGTCTCGTCGCCGATCACGACGGTGCTGCCGGCGGTCCAGGCAAGCCAGGACACCGATGTCGATACGAGTGGATCGAGGGCGCGTGTTACCCGAATGACCTCGGCGCCGAGGTCGGCGAGTACTCGCCCTGTGCGCACCGCCGGTTCGCCGCCGAGCACGAGAACTCTCATTCCTTCGAGTAATGCGTCTTGCATGGGTTTCTCCGAGATGGGGTGCGGTCGCGCAACAATGATGTGGCAGTTGGCGCCAACCTGACGCGCGTGTCAGTGTAGGGATCGAAATGTATTTCCACTGTTGGAGGTAACCGTTGAACGCTCGAATTATCGATGCTGATTGCCATGTGCTCGAGCCGCCCGACATCTGGACGAATCACTTGTCCGCGAAATACGCCGACAAAGCTCCGAAGCTCGTCAAAGACCACGAAGGCGGAGATGCTTGGCTCACCGCAGTTGGCGGCGACCCTGACCCGATCGGCCTTACCGCTACTCCGGGGATGCCGTTCGACCAGTTTCGCTGGTTCGGAGTGACGTACGAGCAGGCGCGCACTGGCTGCTACAACGGCAACGCTCGGCTCGCTGACATGGACATCGACGGCGTTTTTGCCGAGGTGCTTTTTCCGCCGCAGCGCACCCTGAGCCACTTTCTCGGTGATGAGGACCCGAATTTCGTGCTTGCAGGTGTCGAGGCGTACAACAACTTTCTCTTCGATGAGTTCTGTGCCCCTGATCCGCAGCGGCTTATCGGAATCGCGCAAATGCCGTCGACGGGCATTGACGATGCGATCACCGGTTTACACGCGGCCAAAGCCCGCGGTGCGAAGGGCGTATTGCTTTCGAACTGGCCGGCCGGAGGCGAAGTCGTGTCGCGCGACGACGACCCTTTTTGGGCTGCCGCCGCGGAAGCCGACATGCCGGTGTCGATTCACATCAACATCATTTCGCGCAACGCCCGCATGGCATCGCGCAAAGCTGCTGCCGTCCAAGGCAACGCGTTGTACAACATGAACAGCGAAGCGACCCGAGCGAAAGCTATTGGCGGAATGAGCCACGTGTTCGCGATGGCCACTGGTGCCATGACGAGCATGATTTTCACTGGCGTCTATGAGCGCTTTCCAACCTTGCAAGTGTGTTGGATCGAAACTGGCGTCGGTTGGATTCCGCATTTCTTGGAATGCGTTGACGACCGATGGTGGCGCAACCGGGTTTGGGGCGACCTGCCTATATCGAATCCTCCGTCGTTTTATTGGTATCGCAATAACGCTGCGAGCTTCATCACCGACCGCAGTGGCGTCGAGTTGCGGCATCGGGTGGGTGTCGACAACATGATGTGGTCGAGTGATTATCCGCATCACGGCAACGACTGGCCGTATTCGCGCAAAGTGATTGACGACTCGATGGGGCAGTGCACTGAGGAAGAGAAGTCGAAGATTTCGGGCGGCAATGCGGCGCGGATTTGGCGTATCTAGTCGCTGCCAATGGTTCGCGAGGTTTGCGAATTAGTCGGGGGGACCGCTGGTTGACGGTGAGTTCTTGACGCCTCCAACACCTGTGCCGGTTGCCGCGGCGGTGCGGAGCGCTTCAATGGTGAGGCGTTGCACGGTTCGTTGGTGCACGTAGTTCAACACTTTGTCAACGGCAGGAAGCATGCGCGACGCGTTCGCCGTGAGTTCGCGTTGCATCGTTTCCATTTCTGCAGGGTCCCATTCGGGGTGGCTCCAACCCGCGAGCATCGCGTGCACCTCGCGTTGGAGTTCGCTGAAATGACGGACGTAAATGCGGCCTAACTCCACGAGGATGTCCTGGGTCATGCCCACCGCAAGGAGTTCAGCGACGTTGCGCAATAGGGCGACATCGGCATCGTCGTAGCTCTGGCGACCCAGACCTTCGGGGTCTGCGAGCAACCCAATCGCGGAAATCTTGGTGACGAACTCCGATGTCAGTTCGGAGCGTTCGATGAGTTCTTCGAGGCTGAATTGGTGCTCAGCGCCAAGAAATAGACCGTCGAGCCCCGGTCGGTCCGTCGTGACGATCGCCTTAATCGCAGCCAACGAGAATCGTTTTTCTTGGAGTTGTTTGATATAGGCGATGCGGTCGAGGTGAGATTGCCCATACAGCTTGTTCTTGCCGGCCTTGATGGCGGCCGGAAGGAGGCCTTCTCGGGTGTAGTAGCGGATCGTGTCGACGGTGAGCGCCGCCCGCTGCGCGAGGTCGTCGATACGCCAACTGCATTCGGCCACAAGGCCTCCCTGAGAAAGTTCTTGGTTCGATACGTGAATGACTTGACAGTCGATACGCTGAGAGTGTTTACTTACAGTGTTCGTGCGCCAAGATCCACAACTTACGGAGTTTTTGCTCCAGAGGCAAGTGTTCAGCAACAGTTTCACCTTTCGGACCCGTTCCTGAGTCCGAATCGCATGAATTTCGATCAGATGAAGACCGGGAGGTCCGAAATGAACGCAAACGCAATCGCATGGCTGGCCAAGCAGATCATCTGGGAGTCCCGACTTGATCAGCTTCGTTCCGCCAACAACGTCGTTCGACCCGCGGTGAAGGTCCGCAAAGCTGCATAGCGCGGTGATCGGTCGCTAGATCCGGCCGCCGGGCGCATCCCCCGAGCCCAGGCTGCCGTCGAGGCACTGCAATCTCCCCCCGGTTGTAGGTGCCCAGATAAGCGAAGGCCCAGACCAATTGGTCTGGGCCTTTTCGCGTCCTTGGAGCATGGCAACGATTCCAGTTCGCTGCGCATCAGCTCGGTGCGCGGATCCAAAAGGGGAGAGCGATGCCATTGACGCGCTGAAATACGACGGCAACGGCCTCGCCGATGGCAATGGTTGCTGGGTCGATGCTGTTGATTGGTGCGTTGGGGCCGAGGACCAGGTTGCCGACGAAACGAATCAACGAATTCTCATTGAGCTCGACGACGATGACGTTGTACGGAGCGAGTTCTGTGTAGCCCGGAAGCAGGGGGGCATGCGGAACCACGAACGACCACACGGTTCCGCGGCCTGAGGAAACCACCCAGGTAACGTCGAGCGACCGGCAACGCGGACACATTGGGCGTGGTGGCATCCGCCATTGCGAGCAACTCGCGCACGCTTGCACTCGCAGTTCGCCGAGGGCGCAGCCTTCCCAAAACGGGCGGGAGTCATCATCATCGAGGTCGGGGACGAACAATCGATCATCGTTGGTTTCCAACACGTCGTCACCGCGCCTTTGTGAACAGGACCGCGGATGTTGGGACGCCTTCGCCGCTAGTTACGAGCGACACCTGGGCATTTTCAACTTGGCTCGTAGAGGTGCCGCGAATCTGGCGCACTCCCTCAACAATCAAATTGAAACCGTGTACGTATGCCTCGCTCATTCCTCCGCCACTGGTGTTGACGGGCAAGGCGCCCGTTCCCCATTGCGTGTTGCCGTTGTCGGTGAACGCACCGCCCTCGCCTCGTTCGCAAAATCCGTAGCCTTCGAGCGACAAAGGAATGAGCGGGCTGAACGCGTCGTACAGCTGCGCCACATTGACATCGCGGGGCCCAACGTCGGCGCGTTCCCAGAGCTTGCGGGCGGTCACCCATGCGGGGCCGCGCAACGGGTCGTCGTTGAAGAAGTTGGTCATCGTTTGGTGTTGCGGTGGCAGCCCTTGCGCAACCGCGTGCACAATGACGGGTTCATGGCGGGTATCTGCCGCCCGATCGCGCCGCGCGATGACGACTGCGAGCGCACCGTCGCTTTCGAGGCAGTTGTCGAACAGGCACAGGGGTTCGCTGATCCACCGCGAGTCCATGTACGCATCGCGAGTCATGGGTTTCGTGTACATCGCAGCGTTGGGATTTCGGTTGGCGTGGGCACGCGAGGCGAGCGCGACGTTCGCAAGGTGGTCGCGAGTGGCGCCGTATTCATGCATGTATCGACGCGTCAGCATCGCGATCTCATCGACGGGTCGCAGCATGCCAAACGGGCGGCTCCACATGTTTTTGTCGGCGATACGGGTACTCGCTTGGGTCCACGGTCGGCTCGACTTTGCTGCGCGTTTGCGGCCGCGCCACGCAACTGCGACGTTGCATTGCCCCGTCGCCACCGCCATCGCCGCGTGCCCAATAATGCCGCAGGCTGCGCCACCGCCATAGCCAACCTGGCTAAAAAAAGTGATGTCGCCGAGGCCAACGTTACGGGCAACTTCGACTTCGCGATTCGGTTCCATGGTTGAGCTCGCCAAGCCATCGACTTCGTGCGGTGCGATACCTGCATCATCGAGGGCCAGGCTGATTGCTCGGCAAGCGAGCGTAAGTTCATTCTGTTCGAGCCTGCCGAATTCGGTTTGACCAATGCCCACAACCGCGGTCAAGTCTTTGATGCTCATTGTCACGTGCTCACCAACCGGTGAACTCGACAGGACGCTTCTCCCGAAAGCTGTTCACGCCTTCCATCCCGTCGTGGGTAGAGGTGTTGATTTCCACCAGCATTGCTTCTTGTTCCAGCAATGTGCGGCGATCGAGTTCGGTGGCATCCTGGAGCAGCTTCTTCGACCAGCCGATTGCTTTGGTCGGTCCGCTCGCTAGCCGGTCTGCCCATTCCTTTGCCGCGCTGTGCAGTTCTGCAGCGGGCACAACCTTGTTTGCGATGCCGAGCTCTTTCATGCCTTGGGCATCGAGGTCGTCGCCGAAGAAAATGAGTTCCTTAGCTTTGTGCATGCCGACGATGCGCGGCAGGAGATACGCCACGCCACCGTCGGGTACAAGCCCTCGGCGCACGAACACCTGAATGAGTTTCGCGGTATCCGCCGCAATCACGAGATCGGCGGCGAGTGCGAACATTGAACCGCCGCCTGCCGCGGTGCCGTTCAGTGCAACAATGATGGGTTTTTCGCAATCCAGCATGGTTTGCATCAGCGTTTGGAAGCCGCGGCGCATCATGTCGATACCGGTGCCAACCACTCGTTCCGGCGCGGTTGCTGGGCGGTGCGGCATCGGAGGCCGCACGGAGAGGTCGGCGCCGGTGCAGAAATGCTTCTCGCCTGCGCCGGTGAGCACGATGGCTCGAACCGCGAGGTTGGTATGCGCGTCACGAAATAGCTCGATGAGGCGATCACGCACGTAGAACGGGATCGCATTTCCGGCCTGGGCCCGATTAATGGTGAGCCACAACACGCCATTATCGAGCACGGTCAGGAGGTCTTGGTCGGCAAGGGCAGCGAAATCGGTGTCAGTCACGCGGCCATACTGCGCGACCTCGTTGTGCGCGTGCAACTCCGAGCGTGCAAGTATCGGTGTATGCCTCGACTCCGACAAGTTGCCCGCGCTGAAGCTGCGCCTTCTGTGCTCCCGCTGTACGACATGCTGTTTGGCGACCGAGACCCGGTCGCCGACCCCGGCACCGCTACGGGAACTCCCGGTGATTGGTGGACTGTTTTCGCACAAGTACCCGACGTGTTCAACCATGCGGTTGGCGGGTTTGTGGTCTATCGAAGCCCGGATCGTTTCTTGGACCCCAAATTGCGCGAATTGGGCCAGACGCGCGCAGGGTGGGCGAATGGCTCGCAGTTCGTATTCTCTCAGCACTGCAAATCGATGCGCACCGTGGGTTTTTCCGAAGAACACATTGCGGCTATCCCGAGTTGGCAAACTGCGACCTGCTTCAGCGCCGCCGAACGAGCAGTGCTGGCGTATACCGACGCACTTGTATACGACCACGGTCGGGTTGCCGACGGCACGTTTGCTGCGTTACGTGAACATCTCACCGAAGAGATGATTCTCGAACTTACTTACATCACGTCGTTGTACGACATGCACGCGCGAATGTCGCGTGCACTGCGAACCGAGTTTGACGACAAGGATGAGCCGTGCGTGGAAATCGCGGCGCCGGGAGAGAACCAAGCGTTCGATATCGGCCGTGACACGGGTGGTCGCCCCCGATGAACCAGTTCTGATCCGCAGAGAACGCCCTTGTGGGCGCTGAGCCGCGCGCAAAACTGGTTGAGGCTGTCGCAGGCTTGGCCCCTATTGTCGTCGCCGTATGAAGCGCGTCACCATTGTTGGTATGAGTTTGGCTGGTCTGCGGGCCGCTGAGACGTTGCGGCGATCGGGCTTCGACGCGACGATCACTGCGATCGGCGCGGAGTCGTGGGTGCCGTATGACCGACCGCCATTGTCGAAAGAATTCCTGACCAAGACACGTTCATTCGCCGACATTTCGCTCCGGCGTGAGGGATACGACAACTTTGACGCCGAACTGCGGCTCGGCGTTCGCGCGGTTGGCCTCAACGTCGTCGAACACTCCGTTGCTCTTGATGATGGATCAGCGGTCGAGTATGACGAGCTCATCATTGCCACAGGGACCGAGCCGCGTCGGCTCCCGCCGGAAATTTGTGACCCAAATTTACATGGTGTGCACTATCTGCGCACGTACGACGACGCGGTAGCCCTGCGCCGCGACATCGTGCAGGCTGGTCGTGTGTGCGTCATCGGTGCGGGTTTCATTGGTGCCGAGATCGCGGCTTCGTGTCGAGCGTTGGGCGTTGCTGTGACGATGCTCGAAGCACAAGCACAGCCGATGATCAGAGGACTCGGCGAAACGCTCGGGTCGGTGTGCGCACAGCTTCATCGTGATCATGGCGTTGATGTTCGACTCGGTGTGCAGATCAGCAGCGTTCACGGTGAGGAAACGGTCGATGGAGTCAGGCTCGTAGATGGGACCGACATTGCGTGCGATGTCGTCGTGATCGGGATTGGAGTTGAGCCAAGCACGGGTTGGTTGCAGGGTTCCGGACTCGAAATCGACAATGGGATCGTGTGCGATGAATTTTGCATCGCAGCACCGAACGTATTTGCAGCAGGCGACGTTGCGCGGTGGCCGAACTCTTTGTTCGACGGTGAGCTGATGCGACTCGAACATTGGACGAATGCTGTTGAACAGGGCGCCCACGTAGCTGAGACAATCGTTTCGGGCGAACCGACGTCGTTCGCTCCAGTTCCGTTTGTCTGGAGTGATCAGTACGATTGCAAGATTCAAAGTGTCGGTCGATTTAGCGCCGACGACGAGTTCACGATTGTTCGGGGCAGCCTTGAAAGCCGCAAGTTTGTTGCGCTGTTTGGCCGCAACGGCCGCTTGACGGGGGCGCTTGGCTTCAGCCAGCCGCGCCACGTGATGATCGCGCGGCGTCAGATCGCGGAACGCGTGTCGTACGCCGACGCGGTGAATGCGGCCAATGCGTAGTGTGAACGTCGATCGCGACTCGCAGCCTCTGCTCACCGTTCCGTTTGTTTTGATCGTTGCGAGCGGACTCGCGTATTTTCTTGGTCTTGCGATGCTGAATCCCGTGTTGCCGGTGTACATCGACGGGCCGCTCAACGGTAACGGCATCCAGGTAGGCATTGGGGTCGGCACTTTTGCACTTGGCGCGGTGCTGCTGCGCCCGTTCGCCGGGCGCATCGGAGATCGCGTCGGCCGACGCGTGCTGTTGCTTGATGGTGCGCTGGTGGTAGCGGCGGCGACTGCGATGTATGGGGTTGTTGACGCATTGTGGTGGCTGAGCATTGTGCGTTTCGTCGCTGGCATCGGTGAGGCCGCATTCTTTGTTGGCGCGGCAACGATGATTGCGGATCTCGCCCCCGAAGCTCGCCGGGGCGAGGCAATGAGCTATTGGTCGGTGGCGGTCTACGGGGGCCTTGCGTTCGGGCCTTTCTTGGGCGAGGTTGTGCTTGGCCCGACAGGGCGTGAGCATTTCGCACGAGCATGGTTTGTAAGCGCAGGGCTTGCTGTGCTCGCGGTTGCAATTGGGTGGTTCACTCGGGAAGTCGGAGGCTTTGAAGCCTCCCAATCATCGGTCAAGGCTCGGCTGATACATCGCAATGCGGTCGGACCAGGTTTGGTGCTCTTTTCCGGCTTAGTTGCCCTCGCGGGTTGGGCCACATTCGTCAAGCTCTACGCCCGTGATGAGCTTGGCCTCGAGCAAGCCAGAACGGTGTTCCTCGTATACGGCGTGGTGATTCTGCTGATACGGGTGATCGGGGCTCGTATTCCCGATCAACTCGGCGCCAAAGTGGCGTGCACAGGCGCGTTGACGTTGGGTATAGCCGGCATGTCCGTCATTGCGCTTTGGTCATCGCCTGCGGGGCTGTACATCGGCACCGTCGTGTTCGCCGTGGGTATGTCGTTGATGTATCCCGCGATCTTGGTAATGGCGCTTGATGGCGTCCCAGCCAACGAGCGGGGCTCAGTGATTGGAACTGTGTCGTCGTTCTTTGACATGAGCCAAGGTGTTGGCGCGGCGATCTGCGGCGTATTCAAAGGTTTGTTCGGATACTCCGCAGTGTTTTGGGCTGGGGCAGGCATCGCGGCAGTTGGGTTGGTTGTGCTGTATGTACTTCCACAAACGCAGCACGCTCCCGCAGTTGACCAGTAATAACGATCCCGGCCGGTTGCGCCCGTAATATCAACGCGATGCCGTCGTTGCTCGTGACCAACGACTTTCCGCCGAAGTTGGGTGGGATTCAGTCGGTGCTGTGGGAGATGTGGCGTCGCCTGCCGCCCAACGAAACCACTGTGTTCACCACGCCGTATCCAGGCGACGCGCAGTGGGATGCGGACCAAGCGTTCCGAGTGGTGCGGAGCCGTGAAAAAGTGTTGCTGCCAACGCCGTGGGTGAAGCGAACGACACAACGAATTGCTCGTGAAGTGGGCGCGGATGTCGTGTTTGTTGATCCCATGCTCCCGCTCGGCGCGATAGGCCCGAGCCTGGATGTGGCCCCGTACATCGTTGTTGCTCACGGCGCTGAAATCACCGGGTACGGACGGGTTCCACCGGCCAGCCTGCTAGCACGGCGAGTGTTGAATCGAGCCTCGGGTGTGGTCGCATTCGGCCACTATCCAATGTCGGAATGTGTACGTGCGGCCGGGCGGTCTATACGCGGTGTCGTGATTCCTCCTGGTGTTGACACGCAACGGTTTCAGCCGATCGATGCGAAAACTCGCATAGCAACTCGAGCCCGTTTCGGATTGTCATTGGATCTTCCGGTGGTGCTCGGATTATCGCGACTGGTGCCGCGAAAAGGGTTTGATGTTTTGATTGAATCGGTTGCGGGGCTTGGGCGTGATGTGCAGCTAGCGATCGGCGGGTCTGGTCGAGATCGCGAGCGCCTTGAAAAGATTGCGAACGAACACAATGTCGCGGTGCGATTTCTTGGACGCGTTGCGGACGCCGATCTCCCTGCGTTGTTCGGGTGTGTTGACATCTTTTCGATGTTGTGTCGGGGCGACCGTTGGGGCGGTCTTGAGGTTGAAGGTTTTGGAATCGTGTTCATGGAAGCTGCAGCGTGCGGGGTCGCGCAGATTGCCGGTCGTAGTGGGGGCTCGCACGAAGCAGTTGCCGACGGCGAGACTGGCATCGTGGTCGAACCTCGTGACGTTGACGCTGTGCGCAGCGCGCTGAGGACGTTGCTGGATGATCCTGGGATGCGCGCCAAGATGGGCGAAGCTGCTCGACGGCGTGCGTGCGAAGACTTCTCGTACGAGGTGCTGATGGCGAAGCTACAACCGGTTGCGCTGGGCGACTTCTCGCAACTGTTGGAATTCGATCGATAATGGTTCTTGAACCTGAAACGCGCCCGCCCGAGGCCAGCCCCGCCGGAAGATCTATCGTTGTCGTTTCCTGGGCATCGTTATTCATCCTTATCGCCGTAGCCGTGCCATTCGCGTTCGGCGTGGACGCATTTGAAACGCCGACGGCGGCGGTTGGGCTGGCTTCGTTTGGTGGAGGGATTGTCGTATGGATTGTGGCGTTCTTTCAAGCCTTGGCACGCACTGCGAACGGTTCCGAGATTGCGGTCAGTAACTGGGTGTTCCTCGCCGGTTCGGCCCCCACCGCCGTGCGCCGTCATTTATTGGGAGTGGCGCTGCTCACATTGTTCGTGACCCTCGCGACGACTGCCGCGGGTCCATTTGTCTGGCTTGCGAACCTTTTGCCGCTTGCGATGAGCGCGCTCTGGGGCGCAAGGCACGGTACGTTCCCTGCCCGGACAGTCAGCCCAAGATCAGCCAGAGGAGCGTCGCGTGGCCGACCAAGTAAGTGAACGAATTCGTATCGCCGCGAATTCGCAACGGTGTTGGGATGTGGCGCTCGATTTCGAGCAATACCCGTCGTGGGTACGCGATATTAAACGGGCCACAGCATTGACGCGCGACAGCGATGGGCGCGCGACGTCGGTGGAATACCGAGCAGCCGCACTCGGCAAAAGCATCACCTATGTGTTGCTCTACGATTTTGCTGACGCTCCACACTCCTTTTCGTGGCGCCTTGACCACGGTGACCTTCTTCGCCGTCTCGACGGGAGCTATCGCTTCGAGGCGGAAGATGACGGCACAAGGGTGCATTACGACCTCGCAGCTGAACTGCGTGCGCCGTTGCCCGGCATGATTGTCCGGCGTGCGACCGGGATCATCATGGGCAGCGCCTTGCGGGATCTGAAAGCGCACATCGAAGCGACCGCGTAAGCGCGCATCGCGTGCAGTGCCGCTAACCTCGGCACCGATGCGGATTTTGCTGTTTACAGGTAAAGGTGGGGTCGGTAAAACCACCGTCGCCGCGTCGACAGCCGTCGCCTGTGCTCGCAGCGGATTGCGCACGATTATCTTGTCGACCGATCCTGCGCATTCTCTCGCGGATGCCTTCGACGTGCAGTTGCACGACGAACCAACCATGATCGAAGTGAATTTGGTTGCGCAGCAACTAGATGCCCGCATTCGCTTCGAAGAGGCATGGGCTGAAATCCGTGATTTCGCGGTAGAGATGCTCGGATGGGTCGGAGCCGATGCTGTCGAAGCTGAGGAGCTCGCAGTCGTACCAGGACTCGACGAAGTGTTCGCACTCGCTGATATCAAAGACCACGCAGAGTCGGGCAACTTTGACGTTGTGGTTGTGGATTGCGCTCCGACCGCGGAGACCCTGCGATTACTTTCGCTGCCTGATGTGTTGAGTTGGTATATGGGCAAGCTGTTCGAACGCCAACGCAAACTCACAAAGTTTGCTCGACCGTTTGTAAGCCGCCTAACCAATATGCCGATTGCCGGCACCGAAGTCTTCGAAGCGATACGACGTTTCTATGACCGACTCGATGGCGTGCGCGACTTGTTGATCGACGGTGAGGTTACGAGTGCTCGACTCGTAGTGAACCCTCAACGCATGGTGGTCGCCGAAGCTCGCCGTACTTTCACGTACCTTTCGCTCTTTGGCTACCACGTCGATGCGGTGGTTGTGAATCGCATGTTGCCGGACGCGGTTTCCGACCCGTTTTTCGACGAGTGGCGTATTGATCAAAAGGCCCAATTGGCAATCATCGATGAGGCCTTTGAACCGTTGCCCGTATTGCGAGTGCCATTGGTGCAACGCGAGGTTATTGGAGTTGAAGAACTTCATGGGTTCTCGAGCGCAATATACGGTGTGAACGATCCGGCGCAACGGTTAGCGGAGATTGATCCGTTGCACGTCGAAGCCCGCGGCGACAAGTTCGTGCTTTCGGTGCATCTACCCTTTTCCGGCAAGCACGATGTGGAGTTGGCTCAGAGCGTCGATGAAGTGCTGATCGCGCTCGGCCCGTATCGTCGAGCCATCGTGTTGCCCGACAGTCTTCGTAACCGCCAAGCGACGACTGCAACCTTTATCGATGGTCGATTGGAAATCGTGTTTGTCCGCGTCGAACCTCGCACTCGGGCGACCTGATGACGAACAATCCGAAGGTTCATGATGAGTGTTATGCCTGCCCCGTGGGTTCGTTTTTTGTCGGTTTGCAGGATGCACAACCGGACGCGACGGAGCATCTCCTTTTGGCGGCTCAAGAACTGCTCAACGTTGCTCGAAGCGCTATCGACGTTGCTGACCGCGCGCTCGAACATCAGCGGTCGGAGCGCGAACAACGTCGATCGCAAACGAGCCGCGTGCGGCGCATCGACATTGTGTGAGCGCCTCGGTGTCTGATTGTGTCTACGGGATAGATATTGGCGGCACGAAGGTGTTGGGAGTTGCTGTTGATGCCGCGTCTGAGGTCGTCGCAGAAACGCGTACCGCAAGTAACGTGGCAGCAGGCGGTGTAGAAGCGGCAATTGCGCTTGTGTTGGGCGATCTCACTCGCCAATGCGGACCCGCGGCTGCCGTAGGTGTTGGCATCGCTGGGCTTGTCGACGGTGAAGGAAGCATGCGCTTCGGGCCGAATCTTCCCGATGTTTTGGCACTGCCAGTACGACAGCTAATGGAGGCAGCGACTGGCGTGCCGGTATGCGTGGACAACGACGCGAACTGCGCGGGCTATGGCGAGCTGAAGATGGGCGCACTCCGGGGTGCACGTAATGCGTTGCTGGTCACTTTGGGAACCGGCATCGGCGGAGCGATCATTGTGCACGGAGATATCTATCGCGGTGCGAACGGATTCGCGGCCGAGATCGGACACTTCACCGTGCGCCAGGAAGGCCCGGTGTGTGCGTGCGGAGAGGTAGGGCATTGGGAGGCAATCGCGTGTGGCAACGCATTGGGTCGGATGGGTAGCGAAGCCATCTCTGTCGGGCAAGGCGGCGCAATCACTGCAGCCAATAGCTCGGAAGTGACCGGCCAAGACGTTGCGGCCGCCGCCGCCGCAGGCGATCCATTCGCGATTGCGGTGATTGCTGCGTTCGCTGACAATGTGGCATTGGGGCTCGCTGGGCTCGCAAATATCCTCGACCCCGAAGTGATTGTGATTGCAGGTGGTCTCGTAGAGATGGGGCCTTTGTTGTTTGATCCGGTGAATCTTGCGTTCACTCGGCACCTCGAAGGACTAGCACATCGACCGCATATCCCGGTGCGACCCGCGATACTTGGAGAACGTGCGGGAGCGATTGGCGCGGCACTGCAGGCATCACAATTGCGTGCGTCGTGAAGATCGGGCTCACGCTTCCGTCGTTCGTTCGCGATATTGAGACGCCGATCGAAATGGCGGTGAGCGCACAGCGGGCTGGCGTCTACGCCGTTTTTGCGTACGACCATCTCTTTCGCACTGGAATCGACGGCGTGCGCCGTCCGGCTATCGAGTGTTTTGCGCTCATGGCGGCGGTCGCGGGCGAGACCCGCAACATCAAGGTGGGCTCGATGGTGGTGCGCGCATCATTGCGACCCGCGGCGGTGGTTGCGGCGAACGTGACGGCACTTGTCGCAGTTGCGGGTGGCACTCGCCTGATCATGGGGATCGGTGCGGGTGACTCGCAAAGCGTTGCAGAACACGACGCATTCGGTATTCCATTTCCACAGCTCGACGAACGTGTCGCGGCATTGAGAACTACTGCGGCGGCTGTGGGGGTCGCGGCGCCAACAGTTCCACGGTGGATCGCCGGAACTCATCACAAACTGCGATCGGTCGCCGCAGAATTTGGCGGGTTGAATGTATGGGGTGCTTCCCCTGATCAATTCGCTGTGTACGCCCGCGAATTGCATGATGCAAACCCTGACGCAATCGCAACCTGGGGTGGTCTTGTCGTGTTCGGGGCTACCGACGATGATGCTCACGAGCGAGCGAGAAGACTACGAGCACCATCCAATGCGATTGTGGGAAGTGCAGAGACGGTCGCCCAACAACTTCGTCGCTACGAGGAAAGCGACGCAGAGGTATGCGTGTTGGCTCCGGTCGATGCGTCGAATGCGTATAACCCGTTGTGGTGCGCAGTGGTGCAGGAGAATTTTCGCTGGTAACAAGGTAGCGGGTGAGTGTTACCGCAGCAGCAAGTGCGCGGCGGTCGCAAGCCGTTCATTCATCGTGGTTTCTGGGGAAACGCCGCCGACCCAGAATGCCATTGTGGAAAGCCAAACGTGCCCGAGCACGTCGACGATGGCGTCGAGGTTTGCTTCTTCGTCGCCGATTGCAGTAGCAATAATCGACTTCATTTCGTCATGGACGTCGGCCTTGATTTGCGCGACCTCGGGTTCCGTGGCGAACATCGCGCGCACTAACGCACCGGTGACGTTGCGCTCGCGCTCAAGCGACCGACAGGCTCTGCGCAGAACTTCGCTCACTCGCTCTGCAGCCGAACCGCCGGGTACTGGGTGTTGTTCAAGTCGTTGCCGCAACGTTTCGGTTTGATCCAGCATGACGGCCAAGAGAAGCTGGTCTTTGGATGCGTAATGGCGATACAAGGTGCCGAGCGCCACTTCGGCGTGGGCTGCGACATCTCGCATCTGCACGCCGTCGTAGCCGCCTTCGCGAGCCATCAACACTGCCGCGCGCAAGATCCGTTGTTTTCGGGCGACTGTTTCTGCAGCCCGCGTGCCGGTGCGGCGGGCTGAAGGAATTGCGAGGTCGCTCGTCGCAGCGCTGCTCTCGGTCATGACGTGGCAGCGTAAACGAGGCGTTGTAGGCGACGCACGTTTGACTATTCCAACGTCGCGTAGCTTGTGCTGCGATTTTCGGCGCGAAGGCCTTGCACTTCAGCAACTGAAGCGGCGAGATCCTCAAGGTACAGATCAATTACTGGTGCGTTTCCTGCCGACACGGTCGCGTGCAGCGTGTCCGGAGGGGTTTGACGGTCGTGAAACCACCCGCCTCGGCGATTGAGTGCGTCGCCGACTGCGAACACATCGAGATCGCTGTGCGGACGCGTGGCGATTGCCACAAGCTGTGCCTCAGGTTCGCCCAAAACCATGAGTCCGTCAATCGCTCGTACTCCGGCGACCATGGTGGCTCGGGTGTCGATGGTGAGCTTCGTGAGGCGTTGGTAGCCCTCGATGCCGAGGTGTTGCATCACTGCCCAAGCGCACGCCATTGGGAGCCCAGACCGTGTGCCTTGAATGTTGGGCGACGCATAAAAGCCGCCGAGCCACTGGTCAAACATGAAGGTTTGGTACTGGCGGAGCTGTTTGTTGGCGTGCAGGATCACCGAAGCACCCTTCGGTGCGTATCCGAGTTTGTGGATGTCTGCGGAAATTGTCGTGACGCCCTCGACTCGAAAGTCCCACGGCAACACGTCGAACCCCAGCTGTTCCATGAAGGGCAAGACGAAGCCGCCCATGCACGCGTCGACGTGCATCGACGCGCCAACGCTCAGCGCGAGTTGCGCGAGGTCGGGGATTGGGTCGATAACACCTTGTGGATACTGTGGGGCGCTACCAACCACGAGTGCGGTGTTTGCGTTGACGCAGTCTGCCATGGCTTCGACGTCGGCGCGAAAGTCGTCGCGGACTTTGACCTTGTGGACTTGGAATCCGAAGTAGTACGCAGCTTTGTGGAACGCGGCGTGTGCGGTTTCCGCGAGCACGATTTCCGGAGCGGTTATTCCTCGTTCGGCTTTTGCCCGTTCGCGCGCGGCTTTGACCGCGCACAGAATCGACTCGGTGCCGCCGCTCGTCATGAATCCCGCTGCAGTTTCGCCGTGAAACAGTGCTGCGGTCCAGCTGCACACTTCGCTTTGGATTTCGCCCAAGCTTGGGAATGCAATGGTATTGAGGGCGTTTTCGTGCAAGTACATCTTGGCGACCGCTTCTGCGACCGCGTGAACTTCAGGGCCGCCGTCATAGACCATGCCGAACGTTCGTCCGTCTTGCCAACGCGCATCGCGGGCGCGTTTGGTAGTGAGCGCGGCTAGGAGTTCCTCTTTGCTGCGGCCTTGCTGGTTGAGTGATGTCATAGCTGCAGCATGTCACGCCGAGGTGATCCCTGCCCACCCATCGATTGGCGAATTCGATGCTGAACACATCGACGGATCCTCGGAGTGCGTGATTTCGGGGCCTCCTCCGAGTTCGTGAAGCCACACGCAACCGGTGGCATCGAGGGTGGCGAGAATCAATGTTTCTGGCGAGGCGATGAGTACCGACACTTCGCCCTCGCTCATCGACGGTCGGTCTGGTCGTACGAATCCGATCGCCGGGAACTGTTGGCCGAGCTGTGCCAGCGTGACCACTGAGTACGCGGATTCGCTCCCCCGGGCAAGATCAAACGGCTCGAAGACTTTCACCAAGCGGAGTTCGCCTTTGGTGGTCGGCACTCTTGGTGTGACTAAGAGCGGGCGGTCGAGGTCGTCGATGCCGTCTGGGTCGATATTGGCGCCGTTGGTTGATGATTCGGTCTCGTTTGAGACGGCGAGCCGGGGCTGCTGATCGAAGCTTTCGCTCAGTACGGCGGTGGCAACGCCTCCGAATGCAAGCGCCAGGGTAACGCCAACTACAAGCTCGCGGATCGCGCGTTTCATGGACCGAAGTATGCCTTACGAACCTCTTCGCGCGGTTGAATGAACAAACCGTCGGCTTCGGCGCACAGCACACCTCCGTGCCACAACTGTGCTGTCGATTGCACGCGGCGCCCTTCCATGCGGTTGATCCATGCCACCCAGCGCAAATCCGAGTACAACGGCGTGGGTTTGCGATAGCGAATCGTGAGTGATCCAGTCATGCCAGGGCAACCGTTTGAGATGTTGATGATGCCGAGCATTTCATCGAAGATCAACGCGATGACTCCGCCGTGAACGTAGCCCGGCGGGCCCTCGTATGCCGCGTTGATATTTCCAGTAGCGACACAGCGCTTCAACGTTGGGCGGTCGGGATCGGGTTCGATCTGCCATTCGATGGAACCGGGCGCGATGGGCGACGCGGCTCCCACGACCGGAGATCGGGGCAAATAGTCGCCGTGGCTTCTCGGTGAATATCCGGCTCCCGGCGTCGTGTTTCGAGCGCCCGCGAGCGATGATGTTGCGGCTTCGATTGCGCTTGCGGCCGCGTCCAGTTCAGCGTCGGTCGCATCGGCCGTCGTCATCATCGTTTCGATCATCGCTCGCAATGATGCCGCGAGCCGGGCTCGCTGTGGGTTGACGTACGCGATTTCGTCGGGGTAGCCAGGCGCAGCTTCGCTCACGGTTTATTTGCCCAAGAAATTCGCGGGTCGTTTTTCAGCGAATGCCTTTGGCCCTTCTTGGGCATCTTCGCTCGCGAATACTTCCCAGCCAATCTTGTCTTGGTGCTGCATCGCGTCGTAGTCGGACATGTGTTCAGTTTCACGCCAAGCGCGCAAGATGGCCATCGTGGACAACGGCGCGCACGCCGCGACTTGGTCTGCGATTTCGCGTGCAACGTGCAGCGCTTGTCCCTCGGGGACAACGCGGCCGATGAGCCCCATGCGCTGCGCTTCTAGTGCCGAAATTGGTTGGCACGCCAACAGCACTTCCATCGCTTGGGTGTAAGGAATTTGGCGGGGGAGCCGGCACGCCGATCCGCCGAGTGGGAAGAGCCCACGTTTTGCTTCCCACACACCGAAGATCGCGGTCTCGGCGGCGACGCGTATGTCCGTGCCCTGAAGAATCTCGGTACCTCCGGCAACTGCGTAGCCCTCAACAGCCGCGACGAGCGGTTTCGACAACCGGTAATCGCGCAACAGTGCTTTCCAGTGCGGGCTATTGCCACGGGCCATCACTTCTTTGACCCGAGGGTCGGTGGGTTCTTGGCCCATCGACACCAAGTCCATACCCGAACAGAATGCTCCGCCGGCTCCGGTGAGGATTGCGCAACGAACCTCCGGAGTCGCGTCGATGTATTCGTACGCCAACACAAGGCCGGCAAGCATGTCCGAAGATAGTGCGTTCTTTTTTTCGGGACGGTTCATCGTCATGGTGACGACATGGCCGTTTTGTTCGACGGTGCAGTGTGCAGTAGTGAGAGCTTCAAGGATCGGCATGGGGCGCGAGGCTAGAACACGTTCTAGGCCGGTGTCAGGCCCGCGCGTTCCGTGCCGGGTCGCCTCTCGTCGACCAGTGCTGTTCGGTCCGGTTGCCACACAAGTGGAACACGTTCTACTATCGAAGTCATGAGCTTTTGGCAGCACGCGACCGACGACCCTGGGTATCTCGCGGTCGTCGACCCTGACGGCACCCAGTACACCGGCGGTGAACTGCTCGCCCGATGCAATCGGCTCCTGCACGCGCTCCAGGCGCTGGGCCTCCAACCGGGCGATGCGGTGGCCGCGGTGTTGCCAAACGGTGTGGAACCGTTAACCGCGCTGCTTGCGGCACAACAAGGCGGTTTCTATTACGTCCCGATCAATTACCGGTTGGCGCCGCCCGAGATTGCTTACATTCTCAAAGATTCTGATGCCAAGGCCGTGCTGACTCACGAAAAATTTGGTGCGGTCATCGGGCCGGCTGCGGACGAGGCGGACCTTGCGCCGACGTCGCGCATTGCGATTGGCCACATCGACGGCTTCACGAACTACGACGATTTCGTTGCTCCGCACCCGACCACCCGCCCCGAACTGCTTGCGACCGGCGCGGCGATGCACTACACCTCGGGTACCACGGGTTTTCCCAAAGGTGTCAAGCGTTCGTTGCCACCCATCGACCCCGATACTGCAGCGTCACTGGGCACGATGTTTTTCGCACTCTTCGGTATCCCTGAAGCTGACAACAACATTCATCTTTCGACGTCGCCGAATTATCACACTGCCGTGACCACGTTTGCGGGCAACTCGATTCACGCGAAGCACGGCATTGTGTACATGGATAAGTGGGATCCTGCCGAAGCGCTGCGGCTCATCGAAACCTATAAGTGCACACATACCCACATGGTGCCAACGCAGTTCCACCGCATGCTGCAACTTCCCGAAGATGTGAAGTCCAAGCACGACGTTTCATCAATGAAGTGGGCGATTCACGCCGCGGCGCCGTGCCCGATTGATGTGAAGCGCAAGATGCTCGACTGGTGGGGACCGGTTATCTGGGAGTACTACGGCGCTACCGAAGGCGGCGGCACAACGGCGACACCCGAAGATTGGTTGAAGTACCCCGGGACTGTTGGGTCACCATGGCCTATTTCTCAAGTCAAAGTTACCGACGACGATGGCGTCATCGTCCCCGCAGGCGAACCTGGAACCGTGTGGATGAAGATGGGTTCGGGCGACTTTGAATATAAGGGTGACAAAGCCAAGACCAGCAGCAGTCATGACGCCGACGGCTTCTTCACCGTCGGCGATATGGGCTACCTCAACGAAGATGGGTTTTTGTTCTTGTGTGATCGCAAATCCGACATGATCATCGCGGGTGGCATCAATATCTATCCTGCTGAGATCGAAGCAGCGATTCTCGAACATCCGGCGGTGGGCGACGTAGCTGTATTCGGTATCCCTGACGACGACATGGGTGAACAGATCAAAGCGATCGTTGAACCCGTCGCGGGCATTGCGGGCGACGATGCGTTGCGGGCATCGATTATGGAACACATACGCGGGCGAGTCGCGAAGTTCAAGTGGCCGAGAACTCTTGATTTCATGGATGAATTGCCTCGCGAACCCACAGGCAAGTTACTGAAGCGCAAATTGCGTGATCCGTATTGGGAAGGTCGCGACCGCGCGATCTAATCAGTCCAGCATTTGACACTGAGCAGGTCCTTAGCCTTTGGCTGCCTGCTTGTTTACTTCGATACCACCAAGGAGGCCCTTGTGGCTGAACCGATGATCGCAGATCATGTTGTTGAATACCCGGGCGGCTATACCCGTTCGATTGGGCCAGCGATTTCGCGGTACCTCACCGGACTGCGCGATGGACGCATCCTTGGCGTGCGTTCCAAAACGGCCGGCGTGCTCGTTCCGCCGGTTGAGTACGATCCGCAAACTTCAGAGGCGATTGGTGAGTCGGATGCCGATTGGGTTGAAGTCGGTCCGGCGGGAACCATCGAGAGCTTCACTTGGGTGCGGCGAGTGCGCCCGGAGAAGCAACCATTTTCGCAGCCGTTCGCGTTTGCGATGATCAAACCCGATGGCGCCGACACCGCGATGTTGCACGCGGTCGTTGCGAATTCTCCCGACGAACTACACGTTGGAATGCGGGTCATGCCGCATTGGAAAATCGATCGAAAAGGTTCTGTGCGCGACATCGAAGCATGGATACCGTTGCCCGATGGTTTGGCGTCCGTAGCCGCGCCGCCGCGGACGGTCAATGCCGATGGTGAAGGTCCGGTCAATGGCCTGGTGCAGCCGATCAAGTTGCACTACACGGTTTCCGCGGGTGTTGCGTTGACCCGCTACCTCGATGGTATGGCAGAGGGCAAAATTGCAGGCGGCCGCGCACCCGGATCCACTGAGGTGTACGCCGCGTCGCGTGGCACAGACCCCAAAACTGGAGAGCCCACCAGTATCGATGTGGACGTCGCCGATACCGGATGCATCACGACGTTTTGTGTAGTGAACATTCCGGGTTTACCGGGCCTGGCGCCACCAGTGCCGTTTGTGAGTGCGCACGTGCTGCTCGATGGTGCAGACAACACGATCATGGCGTTGATTCGCGGTTGTGAAGCCGCCGAAGTGCGCATGGGTATGCGGGTGAAAGCGAAGTGGGCTGAAAAGCTCACACGTACCCACCATTCACTCATGCACTTCGAACCCACAGGCGAACCCGACGCCCCATACGACCACTACAAGAGCAATTTGTAAGCGTTTTT
>SXHN01000071.1 GCA_005773635.1 Actinomycetota bacterium | reverse complement strand
CGACTTCGTCACCAAAATTGACCGCGCGGTTGCTCGTCATGTTCGTGGCGGCATCCATCGAGGGTCCATGTGCAAACTCAGATCCCCAACCCGATCGGGGTGGATAATGCGTTCAGCGAATCGCCAGGCGCCGCCAACCTGTTCAAAACGATCGGAGTATTGACCTCCGATAATCGCACGCAGACCCGAGTCCGGCGTACTTTGCATGACCGTGAAATAGCTCCGACTGCTTGCAGTGAGACCGGCAATGCCCGCGTCATCGTCAAAATGAATCGTGATGTTGGTAATGCAATGCATTGTGTGGGGCGTGCCATCGTCGTAGATGACGACACCTGCGTAGTTCTGTCGGGCCTCGCGCGAACCATGCATTCGATGCGGGTGGGTCGAAGCTCCAAGTTCCGCGTATTCAAACAGCGCTGCAACTCCATCTAGGTCGCCCGAGTCGATCCGATAGCAATACTCGTGAATCAGAGCGCGGATCGCTTCGTAGTCGTCGGCCGTGGCCATCTCGCACCTCTCGTTCAAGCCGGTCGCCCTCATCACATTGGAATTCGGGTGCCATTACCGTTAGTTTCGAACCATGGTGATGTTAGAAAACCAACGCATACTTATCACCGGCGCCACCGGATCTGTCGGCGGCCCGGTGGCCAAGGCACTGGCTCAGACAAACTCGGTGGTTGCGATCGCCCGCTTCGGCGACGATGCTGCGCGTGCCGACCTTGAAGCCCACGGCATCCATTGCACCAAGGTCGATTTTGAGGCTTGCGACTATTCCGAAGTCGATGGTGATTTCGACTACGCCCTAAATTTCGCGGTGGCGAAGACCAACAATTTCGAACGCGACCTCATCGCCAATGCGGAATCGCTCGGATTCCTTATGCAGCGGTGCTCAGCAGCACGTGCGTTTCTGCATTGTTCATCGACAGCGGTCTACGAACCCAATGGACATCATCGTTTCGTTGAGTCAGATCCCCTCGGCGACAATCATCGAGCGTTCGGATTCATGCCTACCTACAGCATCAGCAAGATCGCAGCCGAGACCGTCGCCGGATTCGCAGCGCGAGCGTACGGAGTCCCCACAACAATTGCACGACTGTCGGTTCCGTACGGCGACGATTTCGGCTGGCCACATTTTCAGCTCGCCATGATGCGAGCTGGGAACCCGATACCTGTACACACCGATGCACCCAGTGAATACAACCCGATTCACATCGACGACATCATCCACCAAATCCCAGCCCTACTGGCTGCGGCGACGTCCCCGGCCACAGTCGTGAACTGGGCTGGCGACGACGTCGTCAGCATCGAACAGTGGTGCCGAATCATTGCTGACGTGTGCGGGCTCACGGCCAAATTCGCACCCACTACCACCACAATTGCGAGCGTCGCGTGCGACACGACACGCCGCGCCGCAATTACCGGCCCGTGCACTGTGAACTGGCGTGACGGGATGCGCCGCCTAGCTGCAGCCGCGCAGCACGAGTCATAGAACGTCGCGCCGACCGACCCAGATAGATTCCCACCATGATTCGTTCCGAACGGCGAGACGCAATCGCGATCGTCACAATCGACAACCCTCCCGTCAATGCGCTCCCTGTCGCGGGTTGGCAACAGCTCGCCCATGCCATCAAGGCAGCCGGCGACGATCCTTCGGTGCACGTCCTGATTATTCGGGCCGAGGGCAAAGGCTTTCAAGCCGGTGTGGATATCAAAGAACTCGCAGCCGACCCAACAAACAAGTCCATGATCGGCGTGAACCGCGGATGTTTCGACGTCTTCGCCGCTGTATACGACTGCCCAGTGCCGGTAATCGCTGCGGTCAACGGCTTCTGCCTCGGAGGCGGTATCGGAATCGCGGGCAACGCCGACATTGTCGTGGCATCGAGCGACGCGACGTTCGGGGTACCCGAAATCGACCGCGGAGCGTTAGGTACAGCAACCCACCTCGCACGACTCGTTCCGCAACACAAAATGCGCGCCATGTTTTTCACTGGCGCGATGGCAACGGCAAGCGAACTTCAACACTACGGATCGGTGGAGCGAGTGGTGCCGCGAGAGGAACTCCTGAGCGCGGCGCTCGAGATCGCGCAAATCATTGCAGCCAAGAGCCCGCTAGTCATGCGCCGCGCCAAAGAGTCGATCAACATGATCGACCCCGTGGACGTCAAGCGCTCCTACCGAATGGAACAAGGATTCACCTTCGAAATCAACCTCTACGGTGATTCTGATGAGTTGCGACAAGCATTCGTCGACAAGCGAGCCGCAGAGTTGCGCGAAGGCGACGAGCTACTGGACCAAGGATGACCCGAACCGCAGTTATCTTCGACCTCGGCGGGGTGGTGTTCCCTTCTCCGTTCGAGGCGTTCGACCTCTACGACAGTCGCAACAGTCTTGAAGTTGGCACGACCAGATCCATTATTCGCACCAGTAGTGAAACGGGAGCATGGGCTGCACTCGAGCGTGGCGAACTCACAACCGCCGACTTTCATGCCGCACTCGAAGTAGAAGCTGCATCGGTCGGCGTACGAATCGACGCCGCGCGAGTCATGGCGACCATCGGTGAAGCGGGAGGGGCTCGCCCCGCGATGCTGCACGCGATCGAACAACTGCGCAAACATAAATACAAAGTCGGTGCTCTCACCAACAACTGGGCCGACGACCGCGGCGAAACCACTCCAGGCGGGTTTGGAGCGCTTGAAATATTCGACACCATCGTTGAATCCGCCAAGGTCGGTCTGCGAAAACCCGATCCAAGGATCTATCAACTCGTGTGCGAACAACTCGGCGTGACACCACATGAGTGCGTGTTCCTCGACGACCTCGGCATCAATCTGAAGCCGGCCCGAGCCATGGGCATGGCAACAGTCAAAGTGGTGGACCATCACGAAGCACTTCGAGAACTCGGGCTCATCGTGAACGTGCGGCTTCACTAATGGACTTGGTGATCGTGCGACACGCGGAACCCGTGAGGGTGGAAGCCCACGAAACAAACGGCAATCCTGCCGACCCGCAGCTCACCGAACGCGGTCGGACGCAAGCCGATCGACTTGCCGATTGGTTGCGGCACGAGCACTTCGACGCGATTTTAGTGTCGCCCAAGCGCCGCGCGATCGAAACGGCAGCACCTATTGCTCACGCACTAGCGATGCCAGCCCTCGTCGTCGACGGTCTCATCGAATACGACAGCCTTGCCACTGAATACATTCCCATTGAAGAGATGCAAGCCAACGGCGACCCCCGATTCGCGGCAATGATTGAAGGTCGGTGGGAGGAGTTCGGAGGCGAAGCGCCAGCCGCGTTCCGCGCGCGAATTTCTATGACTCTCGATACGATTATCGCGCAACACGCTGGGCAACGCGTGATCGCGGTATGCCACGGCGGAGTAGTGAATTTGGCCTTGGCAATCGTCGCAGGCCTCGAACGTCACCTGTGGTTTCGTCCTGAGTATACGTCGATTTCGAGAATTGTCGCATCCCGCAACGGTGCCAGATCTGTGCAAAGTATCAATGAAACTGCGCACTTATTCGGCCGCCGCGACGCGGCTAGCTGACACGGCTCACTAACTCAATGGACACTGCTACACGCCGAAATCGCCTTGCGCCAATCAGCATGGTGTTACCCGCGATCGCAGTAGCGGCCTTCGTGCATTTACCGGGTCTACTCAATACCCGACCGCTCGACGACGACGAGACTTATCTCGCCTCGATGGGCAAGATGCTCAGGGCCGGAGACGTGCTCTATCGCGACGTAATCGATCGCAAACCTCCACTGGTGATTTGGGCGTATCAATTCCTGGTGCCACAAAGCTGGGATATGCGACCGATTCGAGTCGTAACAACGCTGCTCATTGCACTCAACGGTGTGGTGTTGTACTCGATCGCGAAACGCCTAGGCCTCAGCCACAATGGCGCGAGAACAGCCGGAGCGCTAGCGATCATTGGTTCCGCCCTCGCAGGATTTTCTGATGCCCAAGCTGCGAACTTCGAAGTCTGGGGACTTCCGGCCGCAAGCGCAAGCGTGCTCTGTGCACTCATCGCGACAAATTTCCAAGCGTCATTCGCACGGTTCAGCGGAATATTCGCCAGTGGCGCACTTGCAGGCGTCGCAACCAATTGCAAACAGCCCTATGTCTTTACACTGATCGTCATCGCGCTCATATTTCCGCGTGGTCACCGAGTCTTGCGGTCGACGATTGCTACAGCGGGCCTGCTCACGGTAACGGGATTGGTCGCAATTCTCAGTGGATGGGCTAGGTATTGGAAATGGGTATGGTTCGAAAACGGCGACTACATCAACATCGGTGGCGCCACGCTCGCGACGTTGGCCGTTCGCCAATGCCTCGTGTTCATGCTTGTGCAATGGCCGCTCTCGACCACCGTGCTGGCGAGCCTGCGCACAACAACCGCGAAGATCCACCACCCCACGCCTGAACAACTTGTCGCGCGGCGCATAGGGTTCTTGTGGTTCGCTGCTGCAATGCTTGGCGTCGCGAGTGGGCTGCGCTTCTTCGGTCACTACTTCCAGCAATGCGTTCCACCGCTGGCGTTGCTTGCCGCGACGGCACTTGACGCGCAACACCAGCGAGCACGTCGGCGAACGGCAATCGCCGCAGGCTTCGCGCCGTTGTTGTGGACCCTGGCATGGGTTCCAGGATTCGCGGGTCTTGATGCTGCGCCGCCTGCGCTCGCGCGCGGCGTGGCCGAGCAAACAGCGCCGAACGACCGTGTCTTGATATGGGGGCGGCTGCCCGACGCCGCGGCACAGGCTCGCCGTACCCCGACCGGACGCTTCGTCCATCAGGCGTACCTAACCGGGAGTTGGGCTTCAGTGGATGGCGTAGCCGACCCAGCCGAAACAGCACCGTACGCACAGCGGTGGAACCAGTATCTCGCTGGGCTTGTGCAGGCACCCCCAGCGATCATCGTTGATGCAAGCCCAATCGTCGAAGGCTGGCAGCGTTATTCAATTGATCGACTGCCGTTACAACGGCTGATCGACGTCTGCTACCGACCGATCGAGGACATCGACAAGCTGCACGCATACAAACGAACAGGCTCGTCATGTGCGGCTGCCGTCAGTCGTCGTGGGGACTCATAGCGACGAAAACCAATCGAGGGTGCGTTGCCAAAGGCGAGCCGCATCATCGGGACGGTGCGCCGGGCGTTCTGGAGCATGCACAAAACCATGCTCGGCACCGTCGATCACGATTACCTCGCAATCAGGTCGCTCGCGCCAGGCCGATTGCAACGCCGCGATGTCTTCGGGTGGCGTCCAAGGATCGAGTGACCCAAAGATCGCAAGCGTCTTCACTACATCTGTGATGTTGTCCAACGGTTCACCGACAGCTGGTCCCCGCCAAGCTTCGGGTACCCGGATCATCCCGTACATCGCGACGCTCGCTTCGAATCGGTCCAGCTTGGCGGCCTGCAACGCGTACATACCCCCCATACAAAACCCGAGCACTCCAATGTTCGCGACATCATCTTCGACGACGAGCATGTTCGCGGCCGCTTCCAGATCACCCAACTGATCGACATCGCGCAGACCCGAAACCCATGACATACGCGTGGCGACATCATCTGCGGCCGCCGAGCGCACATCAGAATCCACGCGCGCAAACGGTTCAACACATGCGACCGAGAAACCGTGCGACGCCAAACGACGGCTGAGGTCTTCGAACAACGGGCGCACCCCGAAAATGTCGGGATGCAACACGATACCTGCGCGAGGCATACCTTCAGGCCGAGCATGAATGACCGGAAGGTCGCAATCCTCCCGGTCAATCGTTCGCGTTTCAACGATGGTTTCCTGGCGTCCTTCGATCAACAATCCCATGGCGCAATCGTAAACGCAACGCGTCCGTCAAGTGCGGTAACGCGGCACCAAGTCGGCAATACTGCACCTTGTGACTTCTCATCATTACGACCTGATCATCATCGGCGCCGGCAGCGGGAACATGATTCCTGGCGAAGTTGACCTCTCGGATTGGCGCATCGCAATCATCGAAGCATCCAAGATGGGCGGCACGTGCCTCAACCGAGGTTGCATCCCATCCAAGATTTTGGTGTACACCGCTGAAGTCGCGGATGCAATCGCGCACGCAAGTCGTTACAACATTACGGCGTCTACCCAACAGGTTGATTGGCCGGGCATCACCACTCGACTGTGGGATCGGATCGACCCAATCCACCAGTCTGGCATCGAGTATCGGCGGCGCAACGGCATCGACGTCTTCCAGGATTACGCCCGCTTCATCGCGCCAAAAACCATCCAGGTCGGAGAACACATTCTCACTGCCGATCGCTTCGTGATCTCCGCAGGCGCACGGGTCACGATCCCACAACTCGACGGTCTCGAATCCGTGCCGTACGAAACCTCCGACACGGTTATGCGACTCTCCGAAATCCCCAAGCATCTGATCGTGCTCGGCGGCGGCTTCATCGCCACCGAACTCGGTCACGTGTTCGCGGCGTTGGGCGCCAAAGTGACGATCGTCGGGCGTCGTGAACTGCTGCTGCCCGCCGAAGACCACGACATCGCAACCGCGTTTACCAACGCGGCCAACGAATGGGCAGACCTATTAGTAGGTAACGAACCTCAGCGAGTGTGGGCAACCGAATCCGGCATCGCGGTCGAAGTGCCGACCGCCAACGGGACGACAGTAATAGAGGGCGACAAGCTCCTCGTCACGATCGGCCGACGCCCTAATAGTGATGTGCTCAACGTAGAAGCCGCCGGCGTGAAAGTAGACGCCAAAGGCTATATCCGCGTCGATGCAACCTACGCGACCGATGCTGCTGGCATCTGGGCCTTCGGCGACATCGTGGGATATCACCAACTGAAACACACCGCAAACATCGAAGCGAAAATCGTCGCCCATAACTTGCGCCCGAATGGCGCGCCACTGCGCACAAGGGATCTGCGGCCAGCACCGCACGCGGTATTCAGCACACCGCAAGTCGCCGCGATCGGGCTCGCCGAAGCACAAGCCGTAGAACAGGGCATCGACTACGTCATGACGACGCGCTATTACCGAGATGCCGCCTACGGATGGGCGCTCGAAGACACCACGAGCTTCGTCAAGTTGCTCGCAGATCCTGCGGCTCGCACCCTCATCGGCGCGCACATCATTGGCCCGCAGGCATCAAACCTGTTGCAGCTCTTGGTGCAAGGAATGCACCTGGGTGCCACGATTGATGATCTTGCGACTGGCCAAATCTTCATTCATCCGGCACTGAGCGAGGTCGTGGAACAGGCCCTCCTCGATCTCATCGAGGCCGTTGATGCACGCCGATAACACATCAACGTTCAGCGTCACGACGGCAAATCAGCTGTAACGCTCGAGAATGCTCGCTTCGGCGAGGCGAGCCAACCCATCTTTGATCATCCTCGCCCGTACATCACCAATACCCTCGATATCGACAAGATCATGATTGCTTGCCCGCAACAACTTGGCGAGCCCACCGAAATGTGTAACAACACGGTCCGCGAGTTCCTCGGTCAGCCTCGGGATTTTCGCGAGCAGCCGATGGCCCTTCGGGCTCAGCGATGTATCGACCTCGCTGTCGCGTGGCAATTGCAATACCGAAACGACGGTACGAAGATCGATGACTTCTTCATCATCGAGCGACTGCAAACTGCGCATCACCCGGTCGAGTACAAACGCCGAACTCGCAATGAAATAGTCCTTGCACACGAAGCGCAATTCTTCAAGAACACCCGCAGTCATCTCCTCGAGCTGGAGCTGTACCAGCCGGCCGTCGGAGCCCAATTCGATCACATAGCCCGCAACTTCGTCGGCAATGCGGCGAACCATCTCACCACGCTGCAGCACTTCACCGACGTCGCGGACGGTGACAAGGTCTTCGACTTCGAGTGCCGAGAGCGAACTCACCGCGGTATCGAGCCGTTGCCGATACCGTCCCAAAATTTGCAACGCTTGATCGGAACGAGCAAGAACACGCGGGATCGGCTCCAGCGTCTTGTTTTGGGCTCGCACGTGAATCGACACTAACGACATCTCTTCAGAAACAGTTACGACCGGCACACTGATTTGACGAGCCACTCGCTCCGCAGTGCGATGGCGGGTTCCAGTTTCAGTGGTCGCGATTGACGAGTCGGGAACAAGGTGCACATTGGCCCGCACGATGCGGCTCGCATCCGGGGTCAAGATAATCGCGCCGTCCATTTTCGCTAATTCCGAAAGACGCTGTGGCGTGAAGCGGACATCCAACGGGAACCCGCCGGAACACAGTTCCTGCACCGCCGCACCGTCGCCAACCACAACAAGCGCGCCCATCTTGGCGTGCAAAATACGATCGATGCCCTCACGCAGTGGAGTGCCAGGGGCCACAAGGCGCAAGGCGGCAATGAACAGATCAGCGTCGTGATCGGTCACCAACTCAGCCTCCTTACCCATATCGATGCACACATCGGTGCTAGCAGTCGGGCGCTGCAGGACGCGCGGCACCGTAGCAATGATCGGCACCACAAGCCACCGCTTTATCGCAGCGTCGTAGCTTGTACTCACGCTGAGCGCACTTCGCTCGGCCTAGCTCCTCGGTGCTGGCGACAGGCCGAGGTGCAACGCTTCGCTGACGTCGCGGGCTCGGATCAATTCGATACCCGGCACTGGAGGCGTGGACTCCGGCACGATGGCTCGAAGAAACCCGATACGGGCGGCTTCTTGCAGCCTCCGCGCCGCCTGCGGCACCGATCGAAGCTCTCCGCCGAGCCCGACTTCGCCCAATACGACACTTTGTGCCGGTAATGGGCGCTCCAATACCGAAGACGCGATCGCAATCGCAACCGCAAGGTCTGCGCCCGTTTCGGCGATCTTCACTCCCCCGACAACACTCGCGTACACGTCCATCTGTGCCAACGAAAGGCGGCAACGCCGCTGCAACACCGCAGTGAGCATCGCGAGGCGACCACCGTCGAATGACTGCGCTTGGCGGCGAGGCATCGGTGCACTGGTTGGGGCCACCAGCGCCTGCACCTCCACCAGCAAGGGGCGAGATCCCTCGATGAGCGGCACGACAACTGAGCCAGTAGCTCCAGCTTGACGATCCGTGAGCAACATTGCACTCGCGTCAACGACTTCTTCGAGGCCACTCTCAAGCATCTCAAACAACCCGAGTTCATCGGTGCGACCGAAACGGTGTTTGAGTGCGCGCAACATCCGCAACGCGAAATGGCGGTCGCCTTCGAACTGCAACACCGTATCAACCAAATGTTCCAATACTCGGGGGCCGGCGATCGAACCTTCCTTGGTGACATGGCCAACCAACACCACCGCAGTCCCGGACTCTTTTGCGAACCGCACCAATGCTTGCGCGGAATCACGGACCTGGGTGACCGACCCCGGCACGCCCGGAGCATCTGGGTCGTGAACCGTTTGAATCGAGTCGACAACTAACACCTGTGGCGCTACCGACGCCGCGTGAGCAAGCACATAGGGCACTGAGGTTTCTGCGACCACCAGCAACCGATCGTTCAGTTCACCGAGTCGCTCGGCTCGCATACGCACCTGCTGAGGAGATTCTTCTGCCGCAATCAACAATGCTGTGTGACCTTGACGCGTCATCGCCAACAACGCTTGCAACAAGATCGTTGACTTGCCGACACCAGGCTCGCCGCCAAGCAGCGTCACCGACCCAGGAACCAGCCCCCCGCCAAGTACACGATCAAGCTCGGCAATCCCGGTGGATAGCCGCTGCGACGATGCAACGTCGACCCCGCCGAGCGGCACTGGCCGGGCGACCGAATCAGGCAGCATCACCGCCGAATTCGTAGCTTCGAGAAGGTCCGCTGCGACTTGCACGACGCTGCCCCACTCACCACAATCGGCGCAGCGCCCCACCCATTTCGACGCTTCGGCGCCACATTGTTCACAGCCAAAGCGAACACGCGTTCGAGTCATACTGCCAGAGTACACCAGAGGTGCGACACCTATGATCACCGCCGTGTTCGCAATCCTTTGGATGATCCTCGCCGTATTCGGAGTGTTTTGTTTGATCTCCGCACGACGAGTGTTAGTCGACCCAGATTGGGAAAGCGGCGACTGGTGGGTGCTGTCGAGCTGGATTGCGCTACGAGGCGCGATCTTCGGATTCTTGTTTCCGGTTGTGCGTACCGACCACACTCGAGCACAGGAGCGCACGAACGCCTTGTGGGTGGTGCTCTGGGGCCTCGTTTTGACCACCGTCGGTATCTTGATGGTGCTGTTCGAAAAGTAAGTGGCGGGCCTCACGAGGCCCGCCAGCTACATAACTCAATCTCTCGGTCAGCTCACTGGGGCGAGCACCGATTACTCATCAAGCCTCAGGTGAGGCCGATCCTGCCGCTTCGGGTTCGACGGCCTCGATCGGATTGGCAACCATGCCTTCGAGGGTACGAAATACCAACTCGTTATCCTCCGCGTCCACGAGTACAGAATCGCCGGCGTTGAATTCCTTCCACAGGATTTTCTCCGACAATGGGTCCTCGATCATGCGTTGAATAGCTCGGCGCAACGGGCGCGCACCTAGTTGCGGGTCGTAGCCATTGTTCGCCAACACAATCTTGGCTTCATTGGTGAGTTCGATGCCGAGGCCCTTGCTCGCCAGCTGACTCTTCAGACGCACGATCATGAGATCAACCATCTTGGTGATGTCTTCAGTCGACAACTCATGAAACACGATGACATCATCGATGCGGTTGAGGAATTCCGGGCGGAAGCTGCGCTTCAGTTCCTCGTTGACTTTGATCTTCATCCGTTCGTGCGTTGCCGCTTCACTGACCTTTGCGAAACCGAGCGAGGTCTTGCGAAGATCCGCAGTGCCGAGGTTGGACGTCATGATGATGACTGTGTTTTTGAAGTCGACGGTACGACCCTGCGAGTCGGTCAGGCGACCTTCTTCAAGGATCTGCAACAACGTATTGAACACATCGGGGTGCGCTTTTTCGATCTCATCAAACAGCACGACCGAAAACGGTTTGCGTCGAACTTGCTCGGTGAGTTGACCACCTTCGTCGTAACCGACATAGCCAGGAGGTGAACCGACCAAACGGCTCACTGTGTGCTTCTCCATGTACTCAGACATGTCGAGGGTGATCATCGCCGCTTCATCACCGAAAAGGAACTCAGTCAACGTCCGCGCAGTCTCGGTCTTGCCCACGCCGGACGGCCCGAGGAAAATGAACGAACCGGACGGTCGTTTCGGATCTTTCAAACCAGCTCTTGTGCGCCGAATCGCCTGACTCACTGCTTTGATCGCATCTTCTTGTCCGACGATGCGTTTGTGAAGTTCCTCTTCCATCCGAAGCAACTTCGCAGTTTCTTCTTCGGTGAGCTTGTACACCGGAATACCGGTCCACATCGCCAACACCTCAGCGATGCTCTCTTCGTTGACCTCATTGAATAGATCTACGCCTTGGGCTCGCCAAGTCTTTTCCATTTCGCTGCGCGCTTCTAGTTGTTCCTTTTCTTGGTCACGCAGGTTCGCGGCGCGTTCAAATTGCTGAGCTTCGATCGCCGCCTCTTTGTCTTTGCGCAACTGCGCGATCTTGTCTTCCATTTCGCGGTAATCAGGCGGTGCTTGCATACGACGAATTCGCAAACGCGAACCCGCTTCATCGATCAAGTCAATCGCCTTGTCCGGCAGATGGCGATCGCTGATGTAGCGATCGGCGAGATTCGCGGCCGCCACAATCGCTTGATCGGTAATCGTGACGCGGTGATGCGCCTCATAGCGATCCCGGAGACCCTTAAGAATCTCAATCGTGTGCACCACTGTGGGTTCTTCAACCTTGATCGGCTGGAATCGTCGCTCCAACGCAGCATCTTTTTCAAGGTGTTTGCGGTATTCCTCGAGCGTCGTTGCGCCAATGGTCTGAAGCTCTCCACGGGCCAGCATGGGCTTCAAGATGCTCGCCGCATCAATCGCTCCTTCAGCCGCGCCCGCACCGACCAACGTATGCAGCTCGTCGATGAACAAGATGATGTCGCCGCGCGTACGGATTTCTTTCAATACCTTCTTGAGCCGCTCTTCGAAATCGCCTCGGTACCGGCTGCCCGCAACCAATGCGCCGAGGTCGAGTGTGTAGAGCTGTTTGTTGTGCAACGTCTCGGGCACATCACCATCAACAATTTGTTGCGCGAGACCTTCTACGATTGCCGTTTTTCCAACGCCTGGTTCGCCAATCAAAACCGGGTTGTTCTTGGTTCGGCGGCTCAACACTTGCATCACGCGTTCAATTTCTTTTTCTCGTCCGATGACTGGATCGAGCTTCTTGTCGCGTGCCAGCTGGGTGTAATTGCGACCGAATTGGTCGAGCACAAGGCTGCCACCCTGGCCCTCGGGACTCGTCGGAGTCGCGCCTGCACCTGCTGCTGCGCCACCCGCAGGCTCTTTGCCGCCTGCGTAACCGCTGAGAAGTTGAATCACTTGCTGACGAACGCGGCTCAAGTCGGCGCCGAGTTTCACCAGCACCTGTGCAGCAACACCTTCGCCCTCTCGAATGAGACCGAGCAAAATGTGTTCAGTTCCGATGTAATTGTGCCCAAGCTGCAACGCTTCGCGCAATGACAACTCGAGCACTTTTTTCGCTCTTGGCGTAAACGGAATATGTCCCGACGGTGCGCTACCACCATGGCCGATGATCTCCTCGACCTGAGCACGAACCGCCTCAAGGCTGATCCCGAGTGATTCAAGCGCCTTCGCGGCGACACCTTCGCCCTCATGAATGAGACCGAGGAGAATGTGCTCTGTCCCGATGTAGTTGTGGTTCAGCAAGCGCGCTTCTTCTTGCGCCAGCACGACAACTCGTCGGGCCCGATCGGTAAATCGCTCGAACACGTTGACAACCCTTCTGTGGATGGTTCCGTCTACCAATGCTTCGATGGTGATCGACCCATTGGATGCCGGAGTCTGGGAATCTTATCGGCCGCTCCAGCCCAGACTTTGGCGTCGAGACCGCCGAGTTGGCGGACGCGTCCAAATTCCGGGAACTGCAGGTGCGTACTTTGGTCAAACAAGATGAGGAGGTTTCTATTCCCACAGGGTTTCCCGACCGCCGCCGTACCTCCAATAGTGTCACAAGTACATGAGTATTCTCGATGACTTAGAGCTAGTGCCGCTCGCGAACGACCTTGGGCGGGTCGAGGCTCGGCTGCTTGATGCGGTCGTAGTCGAAGATCGGTTCTTGGGCGAAGTCGCCGAACATCTCATCAAGGCTGGCGGCAAGCGACTCCGACCCGTCATGACCCTGTGTTCGGCATACGCCGCAAAAGGTGCAAACACTGCGCACCCGGACGCAATCACCGGCGCAGCGTGCGTGGAACTCGTCCAGGTGGGATCGCTGTACCACGACGACGTGATTGACGAAGCCGACACGCGGCGTGGTGTCCCTTCTGTTAACGCTCGCTGGTCCAACATTGTGGCAATTCTCTCAGGCGACTTCTTATTGGCAAAAGCATCGGTCTTGGCCGCATCACTCGGCGCGGAAGTCGCCGGCCTGATTGGCGCGACAATCGGCGAACTATGTCGAGGTCAGGTACTGGAATTGCAATACCTCTTCAACGCGAATCGAACCGTCGAGTCATACATTTCATCAATCGAAGGAAAAACTGCTTCTCTGCTCGCGACCTCGTCACGCGTGGGCGGGATCGTGAGT
>SXHN01000013.1 GCA_005773635.1 Actinomycetota bacterium | reverse complement strand
CAACCTCGACCACTTGAAGTGCGCCGATCTGATCGTCGTGGGTTTGTGCGCCGTAGCGCCCGCGACGCTCGATATCTGAGCTTCGACAATGGCGATCAGTACTTCGCAGTCGGCGAAAACACAAGCTGGTACAACGGCGGCGGCACGTACGACTACGACCGGTGGTTTCAACGACTCGCGGAGCAAGGGGCCAACTACGCACGCCTCTGGATGCCGTCGTGGGCATTCGGTATCGAGTGGAACGACACGCCGCTCGGCGATTACACCCAACGTCTCGATCGTGCGTGGCAACTCGACTATGTGATGGATCTCGCCGAACATCACAACATCGAAGTGATGCTCGCGTTGTTCAACCACGGCGCATTTTCAACAGTTTTCAATTCGGAATGGGCCGACAATCCGTACAACGCTGCCAACGGCGGCCCGCTGACGAACCCTCAGGATGTCTTTACCGACCCAGCTACCGAAGCATTGATGCGTCAACGAATTCGCTACATCGTTGCTCGGTGGGGTGCATCGACGGCACTCATGAGTTGGGAGCTGTGGAACGAAGTCGACCTCGTCGATGGCTTCAACGAACCCACCGTCGCAGCTTGGCACAAGCGCATGGGCGACTACATCCGTAGCATCGATCCCGCACGTCACCTCGCAACCACAAGCATGGCATTTCCGTACGCCAATGCCGAGCTGTACACCAACGCCAACCTCGACCTCGCCCAACTACATTTCTACGCAGGAAACGGTGCGTTTGTGTTGTTTCCCGACCTAGGACGCGACGTCATCGATTGGACTCGCCAACGGATAGCCGACACCGGGTTACCGACACTCTTTGGCGAGCTCGGCGTGGATTCACGCGGCCCGGCTGAGACCCGCGCGGCTGATCGCGACGGAAAGGGTCTCCACGACGGACTCTGGGGCGGCGTGGTATCGGGAGGTTTCGGAACCGCGATGCCGTGGTGGTGGGACAACCTGACCGACGTCGAGGCCGAGCGTTATTACCCGATGTTCGGGTCAGTGCATCGTTTCGTAGCTCGAGTGCGCTGGGACCGTGAACGATTCGCCGCAACGACATTGCCTACCAACAACTCTGGGTTCACCGTCGATGGTTTACAGGGCGAACGCACCGGGTTGTATTGGTTGCGTGACACCACCGACACATGGGACGCCCGTCGTCCGCGCGTGGCGCGCAATGTGACAGTGCAGTTGCCGCAGCTGCGGGCCGGCGATTGGTGCGCCATGTGGTACGACACGTGGCGCGGCAAGATCGTCGCTCACCAAAAGGTGAGCGCAGCAACCCTTGCCGCGCCGAGTTTCCGACGGGACATCGCGTTGAAATTGCAGCGGTGTCCTAGCCGTAGACCGTCAGCGTGATCCACTCGGCAATCAACGCAGGCTTCGAGACACCCTCGATTTCGACCGTCAACGTCTTTTTCATCTGAATGGTGTTCGCGTCCTTCAACACCACGTCGGAGATCACGCTCGAAGCGCGCACGCGGGACCCAACTGGCACCGGGCTAATGAAGCGCACCTTGTCCATGCCGTAATTCACACCCATTACCGCGCCCTTGAAGACCTCAGGGTTTTGCTGAATTGTCTTCGACAGGTGCACGAGCATCGACAATGTCAAGAATCCGTGCGCGATCGGGCCGCCAAACGGCGTCGCCTTCGCAGCCTCAGGGTCGACATGGATGAACTGATGATCGAGCGTGGCATCGGCGAAAGCATTCACTCGGGCTTGATCGATCTCGAACCATTCACCGGTACCTTCTTGGGTACCAACCAGAGCGGAAGCGAGGGCAAAAGCATCTTGGGCGGCTGACATTGTTGAACTCCTTGTACGGGTGCTGATAGGTGTGCGCCAGCACCGTAATCTCGCTAGATGGTTTCTGCGATTTTTGACCCCAAAGCATGGCATTCCGTACCCGGATTCGATTTCGGTGACATCACCTACCACCGAGCCAACGACCAGGGCACGGTGCGGATCGCCTTTAACCGTCCGGAAATTCGCAATGCGTTTCGGCCCGCCACCGTCGATGAGCTCTACCGGGCGCTCGACCATGCTCGTCAAAGCACCGATGTTGGCTGCATATTGCTCACCGGCAACGGACCCTCGCCCAAAGACGGCATCTGGTCGTTCTGCTCGGGTGGCGATCAACGAATTCGCGGCAAATCGGGATACCAGTACGCAAGTGGTGACACCGCCGACACTGTCGACACTGCCAAGACCGGACGCCTCCACATTCTCGAAGTGCAACGCCTGATTCGTTTCATGGGCAAGATCGTTATCTGCGTCGTCCCCGGCTGGGCCGCAGGCGGCGGCCACAGCCTGCATGTGGTGAGTGACCTCACGATCGCGTCGCGTGAGCACGCCAAGTTCAAACAAACCGACGCAGACGTCGCAAGCTTCGACGGCGGCTTCGGCAGCGCTTACCTCGCGCGTCAAGTCGGCCAGAAATTCGCACGCGAGATCTTTTTTCTTGGTGATGAATATTCCGCTGAAGACGCGCACCGCATGGGCATGGTCAATGCGGTCGTCGACCACGCCGATCTCGAACGCGTCGCACTCGAATGGGCAGCAAAGATCAACGCGAAGTCCCCCACTGCGCAGCGAATGTTGAAGTTTTCCTTCAACCTCATCGACGACGGCCTCGTAGGTCAACAAGTCTTTGCAGGCGAAGCAACCCGCCTCGCGTACATGACCGACGAAGCCGCTGAAGGCCGCGACTCATTCCTCGAAAAACGCGAACCCGACTGGTCGCCCTACCCCTGGCACTTTTAGTTTGCGCCTACTCCGTCCGGCGCAGCGGAGCAAGCCGAGCCGACCGACCAGTTCAACAAGCGAAAATTAAACGAGCGTCATGTTGGGTTCGCCGTAGGCGTTGAGACCCGTGCCGCGGTTGCAGGTACCGCCGCGAACTGTGCCGCCGTTGTAAGCCTGGCGTAGACAGTTGCGCAGGGCTTTTTGGCCCCAATAGCTCGGGTGAATTCCTTCT